>NZ_CAJXTC010000079.1 GCF_913060805.1 uncultured Draconibacterium sp. | reverse complement strand
GAGAGCTTTATAGAAAAAGTTTGGATAATAATTTAGTTTGGATAACAAAGTTTATCCAAAATTTAGGATAAGCTTGTTCACTCAACTGGTCATCGTAAACGGTTAAACCGTCACGAAAGGTTTTCGAACCTGAATTTTGCAAGTAAAGATTACTCGCAAGAAGAACTTGTTGCAGAGATGGGAGCTGCATACCTTTGCGGTATTTGCGGTATTGAGAATTCTACAATCGATAACAGCGCTGCCTATATCCAAGGTTGGTTGAAGAAGTTAAAAAGCGATAAAAAGTTTATAGTAATGGCTTCCGGTTTGGCCCAAAAAGCTGTTGATTATATTCTGGATCATCAGGATTCGAATCCTAAACCGGTTCTTAATGCTCCTAAAAAGATGAAAAGTAAATCGGCTTCACTTTCAATGAATTTCTGATTATATGGCTAATGAAGCCCCCAAATCCTTTTTTGTATTCATTAAGCTGGCATCACGAAATTGCCTGTTAATTTCGTTTTTTAGTTTATAAGGCCGGTTAAAAGCTTCCTGTGTAATCTAAAAATTCTCGGATAGTTTACGAATCGTTTCTTTCGACAGCCCTTTCTGGTAATTCAGAATCTATTTTTATCATCTTGTTATCTTGAGATATTTAAGAATTACATGGGGATTAAGAATGAGAACGATATAGAGAATGAGGTGAAAAATGTTTACTTTGCAGATGTTTAGAAAGCAGATAACTCATTTATGAAATTCATCAAATTTTTCATTTGCCTGATATTGTTTTTGCCCGGAGTTGTTTTTGGGCAATCGAACCTTGATTCGCTTATGAATCAGTTGGATGCAGCAATTGAAAATCACAGAATTTATCAGCAGCAAAAAGAAGACCGGATTCAGGCACTGAAAAATCAGTTGCGTACAATTTCGCCAAACACCATTGAGGAGTATAAGCTGAACGCGGAATTGTATAACGAATACCGACCTTATATTTGCGATTCGGCGATTGGCTACAAAAACCGAAATATTGATGTTGCCAAATACCTGAATAACACGGCTCTTTTGTACGAAAGCGAGCTTAGCCTGGCCTATTTAATGGCGTCTACCGGGATGTATTTGGAGGCTGTCGATTTAGTTTCATCAATCGAAAGGGAGAAAGTTCCGGATGATCTACTGAAAGAATATTACAATACTTACCGACATGTGTACTCCGAGTTAGCTTTTTACACGCAGGATAAAAAAGGTGCGGAGCGATACTGGCAAATATCGAATCATTACCATGATTCGTTGTACACCGTGCTTTCCACAACCGATGATTTGTATTATGAATTGAAAGAGGAAAGTTTGCGAAATGCCGGAAAGATTGAAGAAGCGCTTCGGGTTAATGATACTATTTTGGCCAACAGTTCGATGGGTACCCGCGAGTTTGCCATTGCCAGCTATAACCGTTCGCTAACCTACCGGAAAACGAAAGATACCGATGGTGTAAAATATTACCTCGCTCAGTCTGCCCTGTCTGATATATTGTCGGCAACAAAAGACCACGCTTCGTTGTGGATGCTGGCCGAAATATTGTTTCAGGAAAACGATATGGAACGTGCCTACAATTACATTCGCTTTTCGTGGAGCGAAACGGTGTTTTACAACGCACGTTTGCGCAGTTTACAAAGTGCCGGAATATTGTCGTTAATTGACCGGACCTACCAGGCAACCGTTGAAAAGAAAAATCGGCAATTGCAAAATTACCTTTTGTTATCCAGTATTCTGGGACTTTTGCTAACGGTGGCGCTTGTATATATTTACAGCCAGATGAGGCGTTTGTCGGAAACGCGTAAGTATTTGCAAAAGGCCAATTCGAGTTTGAAAAGTCTGAACTCAGAACTGCAAAAAGTAAATGATCAGCTACAAATCGTAAATTTAGATCTCTCAGAATCCAACCACATCAAGGAAGTTTATATCGCACATTTTATAAAACTCTGCTCCACTTACATTGATAAAATGGATGGCTTCCGCCGATTGGTAAACAAAAAAATTACCAACGGGCAGGTTGCCGAGCTGCATGCTGTTACACGTTCGCAGGAAATGATGGATGATGAAACGGAAGAACTTTACCGTAATTTCGATAAAGCCTTTTTACGCATTTTCCCTCACTTTGTAGATAAGGTTAACGAGCTGTTGCTGGTTGAAGAAAAGTTTGAGTTAAACGAAGAAGAGCTACTAAATACCGAATTGCGAATTCTGGCATTGATCCGATTGGGAATTAATAACAGCTCGCAGATTGCCGACTTTTTGCGATACTCGGTAAATACCATTTATAATTACCGGGCAAAAACAAAAAACCGTGCCAAATCCCGTAACGATTTCGAAGATATGATTATACAAATTCGATAATTGTTAGCGATCTGTTTTTAGCCATGTTTGGTGTTAATGTTTTAAAGAACGAAATCAATTTTGTTCGGTTTTACTTCCCATAACTGCCCCTTATTCGTTCACTCATCTTTCCAATTGGTCCACTTTTATTTTGTATATCAAAAGGTTCAAGTGCTTGCTATATAGTATTTTGAATATTTTGTTAACTCTCATTAATCCACTTTCCTGTCCCTTAAAAAAATAGCGGTCGACTCAAACCATAGATTTGTGCTTGAGAAAACAGATAAGCTTTACGATGAAGAACTACGGCAATGAAAGTTTGTCTTT
>NZ_CAJXTC010000078.1 GCF_913060805.1 uncultured Draconibacterium sp. | reverse complement strand
ACTGGCACGCCATTAAATTTTGGCGCATGCCATTTAGCCGGATGGATTCTAGTCAAGGGGCTATGTCAGTTTTTATGGAGTGTGCGAAATAAAAACTGAACAGCTCCGAAGGACGGCTGGCAAAAAAATGGGCAATTTCAGCCGCCCTTGACTTTTCCATGTGGCGAATTAACTTTGACAGGATTTAAGGGATGACAAACGACTTCAGTTCATTATTAAAAACTTTAAGAACCAAGTTTGAATTTATTCGATAAAGTTTCTCCTATTATCCTGTAACTTTTCGTTAATACGTTTACTTATAAATTGAAAGGAAGAGGGGCTCTCTAAGTCAGTTTTATTCGATGAGAATAACGACACGATAAAAACGATAAAAGTTTGATATGGTAGCATTATTAAAAGCATTAAAACTACTCGGATTAATTTCAATTTTCTCACTTCAACAGCTTTTTGCACAACAAAAAAACATAACCGGTACTGTATTATTCAAAATCACGTCCTCACACAACAACAACATTTCGTATTTATTTGGCACACATCATGCTTTTGGGCAACCTTTCTTCGATTCTTTGTTAAATGCAAGTGAGTGCCTGGCAAATTGCGATCTGCTCATTAAAGAAAATTTGAATATCCCGGGGCATTTAGCAGAAGACATCATTAATAAACGAAACAATGTAACCCGATGGAATAAGTTCCTAAACAAAAGTGACTTAGCCTATATAAAAAGTATATTTTCTTCAAGTCCAACTGATTTTAACAAAATGACACCTCCCGAAATGTATGCCTTTTTGAACAGATACTATAAAGAACAGGTCTGCTTATCCAAGAATACCAAAGGTACACAGCAGTCGTTAGACAATTTTATCGGCTCAAAAGCGGAGCTATTAAACCTGAAGCTAATTGGCCTCGAAACAACAGAAGAACAGATAGAACTTCTAAATAAAGATGTGGAAGGAATGCCGAGAAAGGTACATAAAAAACGGCTTTCGAGGATTATAGAAAACATAAAGACAGAAAACACTAGTGGTTGCGCTGAAATTGACTGGTACAAAACTATGGATTTTGATTACAAGCTCGATCACCCCTGCACGAATGAGTTAGTTTTAACCGCCAGAAACAATGAATGGGTGAGTGCAATAAGAGATCATTTGCAAGAAAATAATTGTTTTATTGCCGTTGGATTAAGCCACTTAATGTTTGAATGTGGATTAATTAGACTACTGGAAGATATGGAGTACACAATTACACCTGTAAATGTTAAGTAGGGACTGAAAGATATAGGAATTGACTTGTGTTTGACTTTTCCGGACGACTAATGAACTTTGACAGGACGTAAGGCAATATTCTCTCATTATTCCTGACGACAGTAATTCTTTACAAAAAATCGCTTACTTTAATCCCTATATTACCAATTAAGAAATAATGTTGTCTTCAAGTGAAAATCTACATATCATTGAAAGTTTAGGATTAATAATTGTTTCCCACCATAATTTACTAGATCAGCAAAGTGTTGAAAGAGTAATTACTGATTTAAAAAGCAATCCATTTTTTCGAAAGGAATATTCCATCTTAATTGATATTAGAAAAGCAAATACAGGGTTGAACTTTGCAGAGATTGAGGATCTTAGCCACTTTGTATTTGATAATATTGATGATACCGGTTTGAATAAATTTGCCATCCTGGCATCCGAATCACTGCTCAATAAAGCTGTACAGTATGTTCGAAGCTATAAACATTCTTCAAAATACCAGGTATTTTCCGCACTAGAACCAGCACTGCACTGGCTAAAAGTTCCACAGGACAGAAAGTTTCAAATTGATTTAAAGTTGAGCTATTTAAATCATTGAAACGAATAGAACAATAAACAGAAACATTCCAGATTCAATACCAGAATTTAGCTTTCACTCATTTTATAAACGACGGTGTAACAGACAACATGAGATAAGCCCAATGCTGCCCTACTGAACTATCGCCGCCTTTCAAAATTTCCATTGAATCGCCGGCAAACATCGTTGAATATCCAAGCGTAATTGAGGTGAATGGATTTACGATCCATTTTCCGGAAAGATCAAGTTCGGTACCTAAATAGCCAGATGCGTCAGGAGCCACTTCGGCTGCTGCACTAAAGTAATGCAGGTGTGCATCAAAAACAAATTTATCTTTTGTGTACTTATATTTCAAATATAAATCGTTTAATCCCACCGAACCGATGTGACTGCCCACATAGAAATAATCCATAAAACCATTGAATTTATGGTTGGTTCCATAAAGAGGTGTAAACGATTTAAATTTTTCGGTCTCGTTATAATCAGTCCCAGAGAGACGCTCGTATCCTACAACAAAGTTTTTATAGGCTGCTTCAAGCAATAAGTTAGAAGCACTTATTTTATCTCCTGAAACATGTTTTCCGGTTTGCAAATAAAAGTTACCGGCAAGATGCAGGTCTTCAAATGCAGTGGTATATCTTCCACCTATAGTTTGACTGTAACGGTTTTTCTGATCCTCGCCCTCCATATAAGGAACTCCGTTGTTCAGCAGAAGTAAACTCAAACCACTATTCTCCCAGTCATTATGAAACCACAGAAACTGAAGGTCTTTATAAGCATCAGGCCCACTGTAAATATTATCGGTAATATCGCTGTTTTCGTTATGTGCAACACCAAAATGTAGTTTAATTTCATCTTCGTATTTAAAAATGGCCATATCGTGCGAGCGTGCTTGCTGTGCCCAGCCAACGTTTCCAAAAATACGATGATCGTCGTAAACCACTTCCTGCCGGCCTGCTTTTAACGAAAACTGAGGCGTAAATAGCACCTCGGCCCATGCCTGATGAACCGAAAGCGCATAATCTTCGTTACCCACTAATTGCGGCTGACTCCCCCACTGCCTGACGTCTTGTAAAACCAGGCTGGTAATAATATACTCATTTTTAAACATGGCGTTTAAGCGCGTACGTTGCGAGGTAATCAACGATGCTTTTTGATCTTCAATGGCGAGCGACTTGTAACCCCTGCTCAATTCGGTTCGCGGCCGGTATTCCCCCGATAGCGAAAACTGTGCTTTTGCTGCAAAAGAAACGCACATAATCACTATTACCAAAAAGATAATTCTGGAATTATTCATGATTTCGAATTTAGCTTTTATTACTCCTGCAACTGAACAACAGCGTCGTATGTTTTCTCACGCTCTTCGGCTTCCTTCATCCATTTTGGCACTATGGTTTTCAGGAAATCCTGCTTGTCTTCGTTCAGTTTTTCCATATC
>NZ_CAJXTC010000077.1 GCF_913060805.1 uncultured Draconibacterium sp. | reverse complement strand
ACCTGATCAGGAATACCATCGCCCATCGCCTTCTTAAAAGCCGACGGAAGAACCACCCGCCCTTTGTCGTCGATGGTTGCCTGATATGTTCCTGCGAAAAATGCCATAAATTCCTAAAAGTCTTTTTATCAAGTGTAAAAATACAATTTTATTCCATTCTATGCCATATTATTCCATTTCATTCCACCTTGCATTTCTTACTTTCTGTTAATAACCGGATCACAAAATGTTTAAAACCTGTTCAATTCTGTTAAAAACCCAAATTCCACTATTGATTAACAGCATTTTACAAACCACAAAACTCAACCAACACATCGTTAATAACTCATTTTTAGCAGGATTTATTTTATCTACGAATACTTCACCTTCAGAAAATCCGATATGGAAAAAGAGAAAGCAGAGAATGACGAAATGTAATATCAGAATCGTCGCATTTTTCAGATTAAGCAATTTTTAGTTAATTGCCGATGCAAATAAACCAGCAATGACGACAGAGAATAGCACAAAAAGCTACAAGCCAATTCGGATCAGGGAGGTATTTGCCGCCAAAAGTCCGGGACTGGCAAAGTTCATCCCGGGATTTGTATATCGCTATCTGAACAACATTTTGCATCTCGACGAGGTAAACACTTTTCTTGAAAAATACGGTCACCTCGAAGGAATTGAATTTGTTGACCAGGTAGTTGAGGAATTCAACGTTCGCGAATTCGTACACAACAGCGAAAACATTCCGGAGTCGGGGCGCTACATTTTTGCCAGCAACCATCCGCTGGGCGGTTTCGACGGCATGCTACTGATGAAAAATGTAGAAGCACGTTTGGGACCATTCAAGTTTTTAGCCAACGATATCTTACTCAATATTCCGCAGTTAAGTCCGGTTTTTGTGCCAGTAAATAAACATGGCGGTCACGCACGCGAGGCTGCGAAAAAGCTTTCGGAATGTTATAACTCAGATGATCAGATTCTAATTTTTCCATCAGGCCTGGCGTCTCGAAAAATCAATGGTGAGATTATGGATCTGGAGTGGAAGAAACACTTTATCACTAAATCGATAAAACACAAACGCGATGTTATTCCTGTTTTTATCAGTGGCCATAATTCGAACCGGTTTTACCGCACGGCTAAATTCCGGAAGTTTTTCAGAATAAAATGGAACCTCGAAATGTTTTTTCTACCCGACGAAACGATGAAACACCAGAATACCGACGTACATCTTTATTTTGGAGAACCTATTCCGTATACCACTTTTGACAACACAAAAACGCACCAGGAATGGGCCGAATGGGTAAAACAAAAAGTTTATAAACTAAAAGAAAGTTCTGGTTCAGTAAATTAAACTGTATTATCGAACCGCATTCACATGATTTTTTTAATTTTGTATTCCAATTTTCAAAAAGAAAGGGAACTCGAAACAAGTAATTGGAATTAGCGTATTGTCATTGAGACACATGTTTCGGGAGTTTGGGGACACAGACAGATAAAAAGATTCAAATGAAGGACATAATAGCACCTATAGCAAGAGAAGAAATTTACGCTGAGCTAACGCCTGAAAAATTACTTCGCAAAACCAACAAAGGTGGTAACGAAATATATATTGTAACCGCACACGACTCACCTGCCATTATGCATGAGCTGGGTCGTTTACGCGAAATCACTTTCCGCGATGCCGGAGGCGGCACCGGTAAAGAAACCGATATTGACGCCTACGACACCGCAAAAAATCCTTACAAACAATTGATTGTTTGGGATCCGGATGCGAAAGAAATCCTTGGTGGTTACCGCTATGTATTGTGTGCCGATGCGCCACGCGACGACGAAGGCAATATAAAACTGGCCACTTCGCGGGTATTTCACTTTTCGAAAGAATTTGAAGAGAACTACCTACCCTATACGCTGGAGCTGGGTCGTTCGTTTGTGCAACCGGCTTACCAATCGAGTAAAGCCGGTGCGAAAGCGCTTTTTGCACTCGACAACCTTTGGGACGGACTGGGAGCACTTACCGTTGACCATCCGGAGATAAAATATTTCTTTGGAAAAATTACGATGTACGAGCATTTCCACGACGAAGCCCGGAACCTGATCCAGTATTTCTTTAAAAAATATTTCCGCGACAAGGAAAACCTTGTATACCCGCTAGATCCTGTTGAATTTAACATCGACATGGATGCCATGAAAAAACTTTTTGTTGGTCCGGAATACAAAGACGACTACAAAATTCTGGTACAAAACGTTAGAAATTACGGCGAAAACATTCCGCCGCTGGTAAATGCATACATGAACCTTTCACCATCGATGAAAACGTTTGGAACCATTAAAAACGAGGTGTTTGGAAACGTACTTGAAACCGGAATTATTTTAACGATCAAAGATATTTACGAGGTAAAAGTTGACCGCCACATTGAAACCTACATTAAAGGTAAGGAAGACGATGAATGGCCAACGGTTGAATAAAACCTACCTCTCCAAAATAAAAATGGCCCGATACTTTTAGTACCGGGCCATTTTCTTTATGCTTTTACCTGAGCTAGTAAGCTCTGGCGTCTTTTCCTTCAATGTAGTTGATGAACGATCCGTTAACCACACGGTTTCCTCCAGGAGTTGGGTAATTACCGGTAAAGTACCAGTCGCCCAAATCATTCGGACAAGCTTTGTGCAGGTTTTCGATTGACTGATACACAATCTCAACTTCCGCGTTACAATCTTCCGGCTTAAGCAATTCAGCAATTTTTGCAGAAACCTCTTCAGCGGTAAATGGCTGATAAATTTCGCGAACGTAGTTTACCATTTCTTCTTTTGGCAAATTCTCCTGCTCTTTACATTTTTTGTAAACCTGCTGAATCAGCGACTCTTTACCATGATCTTTCAGCAATTCGATAGCCGCGTTGAAGGCAATAAATTTATCCAAACGCGCCATGTCGATTCCGTAACAATCGGGGTAACGAATTTGCGGTGCCGACGAAACAACGATAATCTTTTTCGGTTTCAACCGGTCAAGTATTTTCAGGATACTCTTTTTCAAGGTTGTACCACGTACAATCGAGTCGTCGATAATTACCAGCGTATCTTTATCTTTCTGAATAACGCCGTAAGTAACATCGTAAACGTGCGCTACCAAATCATCACGACTGGCATCGTCGGCAATAAAAGTTCGCAGCTTAACGTCTTTAATGGCAATCTTTTCAACCCGTGGTTCAAACGACAAAATTCGCTTGATATCTTTATCGGTCAAAGAGCCATTTTTTTGCTGAATCTGATCGATTTTCCAATCTACCAAATGATTACGAACGCCATCAACCAAACCATAAAATGCGGTTTCTGCGGTATTCGGGATGTACGAGAACACGGTGTTTTCGTAATCGTAATCAACAGCTTCCAAAACAATAGGAGTCAACAAACGTCCCAGCTGTTTTCTTTCCTGGTAAATCGCCTTGTCGCTACCACGCGAAAAATAAATGCGCTCGAACGAACACGACTTCCTTTTGTGCGGCACACGAATCATTTCTCTCGAAACCTTTCCGTTCTTTTTAATAATCAATCCTTCACCGGGACCAATTTCCTGCACATCGCCTTCTCCCAGGTTCATCACCGTTTGAATTACAGGGCGCTCTGAAGCCACCACCACAATTTCATCGTCGGCATAATAATGTGCCGGACGAATTCCCCACGGATCGCGAACCACAAAAGCATCGCCGTGCCCAACCAAACCGGCCATGGCATAACCACCATCCCAGTCTTTTGAGGCACGTTCTAAAATATTCTGAATATCGAGGTTTTGCTCAATCAGCGGCGAAATCTCGTTATTATCGTAGCCTTCGTTTTTATATTTTCTGAAAAGCAGCTGGTTTTCCTCATCAAGGAAATG
>NZ_CAJXTC010000076.1 GCF_913060805.1 uncultured Draconibacterium sp. | reverse complement strand
AACGATCTCTTTCATTAAAGGGTGATTCAGGTGAAATTTTAACTCGCTGTTATCTGTATAATAATTTGCCATTTTTTACAATTTTAAATCGTGACTACTTGCTGTTCTTTTTATAATACTTGATCATTTTAGGAATGATCTCTGCCACATCTCCGGTAATTACATAGTCGGCTATGGAATTGATCGGAGCTTCAGGGTCGGTATTGATCGCGATGATCTGTGCAGACTCTTCCATTCCGGCACGGTGCTGAATTTGCCCCGAGATACCGCAGGCAATGTACAGTTTCGGACGAACGGTAATACCTGTTTGCCCAATCTGACGCTCGTGACCTGCCAAACCAGAGTCGACTGCAGCACGCGAAGCACCAACTTCGCCACCCAGAACTTCTGCCAAATCGTATAACAGCTGGAAGTTCTCTTTTGAACCTACACCGTAACCACCGGCAACAACAATAGGTGCACCTTTAACATTCACCTTGCTTTGTTCCATGTGGCGCTCGATAATCTCAACAACAAAATCCTCGTTGCTTACATATTTAGCCACATCAAGTTTTACAACTTTTCCTTTGTATTTCGGATCAAGAATTTCCTTTTTCATCACTCCCTCGCGCACGGTTGCCATTTGCGGGCGGCAATCGGGGTTGATAATGGTTGCAATGATGTTTCCTCCAAATGCCGGACGAATCTGGTAAAGAAGGTTTTCGTATTTCTTGTCCTGTTTTTTATCGTAATGATCGCCAATTACAAGGCTGGTACAGTCGGCAGTTAAACCACTGTGCAATGCTGACGAAACGCGTGGTCCTAAATCGCGACCGATCGACGAAGCGCCCATCAAAGCGATCTGAGGCTTCTGTTCTTTAAACAGGTTCACCACAATCGATGTGTGTGGCAAAGTCTGGTATGGATACAAACGCTTATCATCGGCGATGTAAAGTGTATCAACACCGTAAGGAATTATCTGATCGCCAATTTTATCGAGTTTGTCCCCAATGGCAATGGCTTCCAGTTTACATTTTAATTCGTTTGCCAGCGCACGTCCTTTGGTTAGTAATTCCTGACTAACATCAGCTACCTGGCCATCTTCTATTTCGCAATAAACAAATACGTTGCTCATTTCTTCAAATTTTTAACTATTCATGTAATGGCCTTAGCCAATTGTGTGACTCTTAATTAATTCAACCATCATGGCTTCAATCTCTTCGTCGGCAGCCGAAATTACTTTCGAATCTTTTGCCTGAAGAACCACATTCTCCACCGTTTTCACTTTGGTTGGCGAGCCGGTAAGACCAAGCTGCGAAGCGTCAGTTTCAATATCGTTAACGGTCCATTCCTGAATCATCAGGTCGGGATGTTCGTTGTATAAAGCTGTGTAATCTTCGTTCTCTTTCTGAAGTTCAGTTACTGTTCTTGCCTTTTTGAATTTCATAATTCGTTTGGCGTTGCGTGCGCGGCAATCCGGAGCCGATCCGTTTACAGTTATTACCAGAGGCAACGGACATTTTACAGTTTCCACACCATTCTCTAAACGGCGTTTTACGGTAACCGATTTATCGGTTGCTTCTACCACCTCTTCAACGTATGTTATTTGCAACATACCTAGTTTTTCGGCCACCTGAGGACCAACCTGGGCAGTATCACCGTCAATCGCCTGACGACCGGCAATGATCATATCAATTTTACCCATTTTTTTCAGCGCCTGTCCAATGGCATACGAAGTTGCCAAAGTATCCGAACCGGCAAAAGCACGGTCGGTAAGCAAAATACCACCGTCGGCACCTCGGTATAAACCTTCGCGAATAATGTCGGCAGCCCTACCCGGCCCCATGGTTAAAATATTGATTTTCGATTTAGGAAATTGATCTTTAATGCGTAGTGCTTGCTCGAGGGCGTTTAAATCCTCGGGATTAAAGATGGCAGGAAGCACAGCCCTGTTTATCGTCCCGTCAGCCTTCATAGCATCTTTCCCCACATTTCTTGTGTCGGGAACCTGCTTCGCCAAAACAATAATGTTATAAGCCTTCATTCAATAAGATTTTTGTTGATTGATATATAATTTCTTTATTTTTTCGATCTATTACCGGAGGCAATATAGCTACTCCTGGAAATTGAAAGCTAACAAATATAAAAATCGGTGTAAAACTAACCAAAGAGATTAGGACTCGGAGACCTTTAATGTTTGTTAAAAAGCACAGCAGTCAAGGCATACAGCACGCAAGCGGCCGTCCAAACGCAATACTGACAATGCTTTAAAACAATCGCCTTTAATATTCTAAAATTCTGAGCAGGAAAAGCAGTAATTAATTTAAAACCATTTTAATTAAAAATTGGAGGATTTAGGCTGTTTTCAAGCGTATTTGCCTGCATTTTTCATGGTAAAAGGAGTAAGCTTTGTTTTTGTTAAAGCGTAATTGAATGCTGCTAATAATGCAACTAAAAAGATTAATCCTGGTTTACGAATTTGAAAAGTTCAGGACAAATTTAGGGTTTCGGACTTTCGTCCAGATTAAAATGCAACTTTTAGAACTAATTGACCCATTTACAGATTGCTGTGTTTAGATAATTTTACTACCTTCATCCGCGGATTTCAAACCAAATCTAACCAAATTAATTCAGAAAACCGGTTCGTTTATTACGGGCCGGTTTTTTTATGCGCTGGCAATCCTTATTTTGATATTCTGAAGAGCTTCAAAACTCTTGCTCCGTTTAATTTCCTCGCCCTCACGTACGATGCTGTAAAGTACCGGGGCCTTGCCCCTATAACTTATTTTAATCGTAACTTTTCCGGCGCTTCTTGACTACCGTCATTCGCACCGGGCTATTGCCTTCGCCCCTTTGGGGCTTTAATAACAAGCGCTGAAAGTGCGTTATATTTTAACCCGGGGTAAAGTAATTCTTTGAATTACGTCGCCCCGGGTAAAGGGATATCACGCAAATCGTCCGGCGAAGAAAGCTGTTCAACGCTAATGATTGTTCCGGACGAAAATTAAAACAGCTCATTAAAATATATGAACTAAAAAGAACTGCCATAATGCAAAAATCTTGCGCAAAAAAAAGAGGAACCACTAATGATTCCTCTTTTAATATTATGCTTGTTAAACTATTAAGCTTGAGCTGTAGGGCCACCAAAATTCATTGGTGGTAAATTCGGATCCGAACCTGGTTTCACGTTTTTAATCGGGCCGTGCTGAGCTTCAAATTTAGCCACATTGTCTTGCAAAGCCATTAATAAACGTTTGGCATGTTCCGGTGTAAGAATAATTCTGGACTTTACATTCGCTTTTGGAATACCTGGCATAATTCGTACAAAATCAACTACAAATTCAGAAGTTGAGTGAGTAATAACGGCAAGGTTCGAATACGTTCCCTGAGCTACTTCCTCGTTCAATTCAATGTTTATCTGTTGCGATTTGTGCTTTTTATCTTCCATAGTAATCCTTTTTAGCTATTATCCGAATGTCTCATGTCTACTAACCTGTCGTACTCTGATTTAGAACCAACAACAAGGTTTTTGTATTCTTTCAATCCGGTACCTGCCGGTATCAGGTGACCACAAATTACGTTCTCTTTCAGTCCGTCAAGGTAATCCATCTTACCGTTGATAGCGGCTTCGTTAAGAACTTTTGTTGTTTCCTGGAACGATGCTGCAGACAACCAGCTGCGTGTTTGCAACGCTGCTTTTGTAATACCCTGAAGAATCTGGCTTGATGTTGCAGGAATTGCGTCCCTCGACTCTACCAGTTTTTTATCTTTTCTTCTGAGTTGCGAATTCTCATCTCTCAAACGACGCGAAGAAACAATCTGTCCGGCTTTTAGGCCTTCAGCATCTCCCGGATCAACTACAACTTTTTTGTTGTAGATCCAGTCGTTTTCAGACATGAATTCGTTTTTGTCTACAATTTGCTTTTCAAGGAAACGGGTATCACCCGGATCAACGATCTCAACTTTACGCATCATCTGACGGATGATAATCTCAAAGTGTTTATCGTTAATTTTTACACCCTGCATGCGGTACACGTCCTGAACTTCGTTCAAAATGTATTCCTGAACAGCAGTAGGCCCTTTAATTGCAAGAATATCAGAAGGAGTTGTTGCTCCGTCAGATAAAGGTATACCTGCTCTGATGTAGTCGTTCTCCTGAACAAGGATCTGTTTCGACAGCGGTACAAGATATTTCTTCACATCGCCGTTTTTAGCGGTAACAATGATCTCGCGGTTACCACGTTTGATCTTACCTAATGAAACTTCACCGTCTACCTCAGAAACAACGGCTGGGTTAGATGGGTTACGTGCCTCGAATAATTCGGTAACACGTGGCAGACCCCCTGTGATATCGCCCGCTTTACCAGCAGCACGAGGAATCTTAACCAAAATCTTACCTGCTTTAACCTCTTGTCCGTTATCAACAGAGATGTGACCTCCAACGGGAAGGTTGTACGAGCGGATCATTTCACCGGCATCGTCCATAATCTTCAATGTTGGGTTTTTGGTCTTATCTTTTGTTTCGATAATTACACGCTCGCTATAACCTGTTTGCTCATCCGATTCCTGACGGAAAGTAATACCCTCGATCAGATTCTCAAACTCTACCTTACCATCGAATTCGGTAATAATTACACCGTTAAATGGGTCCCAATCACAAATCATTGCTCCTTTACGGATTTCCTGACCGTTTTTCACATACAGTTTACAACCGTATGGAAGTGGGTGGGTAGAAAGCGGAATATTTGTGTTTTTATCAATAATCTTTAATTCGGCCAAACGACTTACTACAACCTCAACATCGTTTCCTTCGTCATCTTTGTACGATACCGAACGAAGCTCTTCAATCTCGCAGTATCCATCGTATCTCGATTCAACTGTTGATTGTGCTGAGATGTTACCCGCGATACCCCCAACGTGGAAGGTACGAAGTGTAAGCTGTGTACCCGGCTCACCGATCGACTGTGCTGCAATAACACCGGTAGCTTCACCTTTCTGAACTTTCTTGCCGGTAGCCAGGTTACGTCCGTAACACTTGGCACATACACCAACTTTCGATTCACAGGTTAATACCGAACGAATTTCAACGGTTTCAATTGGCGAGTCTTCGATTACTTTAGCAATCTCCTCAGTAATTTCGTCACCCGATTTGATGATCAATTCACCATTTAATGGGTGGTAAATATCGTGAACTGTTGTACGACCAATAATTCTTTCGAATAATGATGCAACAACCTCTTCGTTATTTTTAACATCACTGGCTACCAAACCACGCAATGTTCCACAGTCGTCTTCCGAGATGATAACATCCTGGGCAACGTCTACCAAACGACGTGTTAAGTAACCCGCATC
>NZ_CAJXTC010000075.1 GCF_913060805.1 uncultured Draconibacterium sp. | reverse complement strand
TCGAACGGACATACTTTTATTACCCGCTCTACTGTTGATACAAAAGAGACTGAGACTATCGACGGTGTTGAATACCCGGTTTACAAACTGGAGATTTCTAACACTTCGCACCCGTTTTACACTGGTAAAACAAAACTTGTGGATACTGCAGGTCGTGTAGATAAATTCATGAGCCGTTACGGTAAACACATGGAAAACAGAAAGAAATAATATTTCTTACCGATATAAAGGAAAGCATTCGTCGTTTTGATGAATGCTTTTTTTATTTCCAATAACTTCAGAAATGTCGCTCCCCAACACAAATTCGTGCAATTTTGTCGGGTTATTTCCCGAATTCCGGTGAACAATCCGCCAATGTAAACAGTCTGTTTAAATGGCATGGCAATTGCGTTATTGTACGCTGTACATAAAACCGGCAATGTTTTGCCTGTTCTGTCTTTTTAACGACAGAATGTCATTATAATAAAATAGAAAGATGGGTAAATATAAAAATACAGCTTTTCAAACAATGTTCGGATCGGGAATGATGGATAACGAATCAGACTTTCTTCCAATTATTGCCGATGGCGATGACAAGGATTTAAAGAATGTGGAAGTGCCGTCGGTTCTTCCGATTTTGCCGCTGCGTAACACCGTTTTGTTTCCGGGTGTGGTTTTGCCAATTACCGTTGGCCGCGAGCGATCGTTAAAGCTCATTCGCGATGTTAACCAGGGAAGCAAATTGCTGGGAACAGTTGCGCAAAAAGATTACACGGTTGACAAACCCGAAGCAGGCGATTTGTACGAAATTGGTACGGTGGCCGAAATTATGAAGGTGCTGGAAATGCCCGACGGATCGACTTCTGTTATCATTCAAGGGAAACGCCGTTTTAGAATTAACGAAATGGTTAGCGAAGAACCCTATTTTAAGGCCTCGGTTGAACCGCTGACTGATATTACTTCGAAAGATGATAATGAGTTTAACGCCATTGTTGGCTCGCTGAAAGACCTTTCGATTAAGGTTGCTCAGTTCTCGGCCAATGTGCCGCCCGAAGCCACTTTCGCCGTTAAAAATATCGAGAATTCTACTTTCCTGATCAACTTTATTTGCTCTAACACCGACATTAACGTGGACGACAAACAAAAGCTGCTGGAAATTGAAAGCCTGAAAGACCGTGGTGTGCAAGCCATTAGTTTTTTGGTGAAAGAAGTTCAGATGCTGGAGTTGAAACAGGATATCCAGAAAAAGGTGAAAACCGACATGGACAAGCAACAGCGCGAGTTTATGTTGAACCAGCAAATGAAAACCATTCAGGATGAGCTGGGCGGAAATCCGGTAGAGCAGGAAATTAATGCTTTAAAAGAAAAGGCGAAAGAGAAAAAGTGGAATAAAGATGTGGATGAATTTTTCCATCGTGAGGTGGAAAAACTGGGACGTTTGAACCCGGCTGCCGGAGAATACTCGGTGCAGTTCACTTTTTGCCAGACTTTACTCGACTTGCCGTGGAATGAATATACCGAAGATAATTTCGACCTGAAACACGCCAGCAAAGTGTTGGACGAAGACCACTACGGACTGGAGAAAGTGAAAGAACGTATGTTGGAGCACCTGGCCGTGTTGAAATTGAAAAACGATATGAAAGCGCCGATCCTTTGTTTGTATGGCCCTCCGGGAGTTGGGAAAACATCGTTGGGGAAATCGGTAGCACGTGCTCTTGGCCGCAAATATGCACGAATGAGTTTGGGTGGTTTACACGACGAGTCGGAGATTCGCGGACACCGTAAAACCTACATTGGCGCAATGCCGGGGCGTATCATTCAAAATATTAAGAAGTCAAAATCATCGAATCCGGTGTTTATCCTGGATGAGATCGATAAAGTGTCGAAACATTTTCATGGCGACCCCGCTTCTGCATTGCTTGAAGTACTTGACCCAGAGCAAAACAGCGAATTCCACGATAATTATATTGAGCACGACTACGACTTGTCGAAAGTGATGTTTGTGGCTACAGCCAACTCGCTGAGCACAATTGCACCGCCGTTACGCGACCGTTTGGAATTGATCGAGGTAAGTGGTTACCTTGTAGAGGAAAAAATTGAGATTGCAAAACGTCATCTGATTCCAAAACAATTGGAAAATCACGGTTTGAAGAAATCGGATATCACTTTCCCAAAAGATATTATCGAGTTGATTATCGATGGTTACACCCGCGAAAGTGGTGTGCGTGAACTGGATAAAAAGCTGGCAAAGCTGATTCGTCGGGTTGCCAAGAAGATTGCTTTTGAGGAATCGTACAATAAAAAGTTGACTAAAGCTGATGTGCGCGAATATTTAGGAGTAACCGAATATTCAAAAGAAAAATACCAGGGCAACGAATTTGCAGGAGTGGTAACGGGTTTGGCCTGGACGGCTGTTGGTGGCGAAATTCTGTTTGTGGAAACCAGCCTTAGCAAAGGAAAAGGTGCTTTAACGCTTACCGGAAACCTGGGCGACGTAATGAAAGAGTCGGCAATGCTGGCCCACGAATACCTGAAATCGCATGCTGATGAGCTGGAGCTGAATCCTGAAGTATTCGAAAAATGGAATGTACACGTTCACGTTCCTGAAGGCGCTATTCCAAAAGATGGCCCTTCGGCAGGGGTGACCATGGTAACATCGCTGGCATCGGCATTTACACAGCGCAAAGTGAAGAAAAATCTGGCAATGACAGGAGAAATTACCTTGCGTGGTAAAGTACTTCCGGTTGGAGGTATAAAAGAGAAAATTCTTGCCGCTAAACGTGCCGGAATTACTGAGATCATTCTCTCGGAGCAAAACAAGAAAAACTTGGAGGACATTAAAGAGGCTTACATAAAAGGATTGAAATTCCACTTTGTAAATACAATTATGGATGTGCTGGATATTGCATTGTTAAAGGCTAAAGTGGACAAGCCGATGAAGATTGAATAATTCCTGAGAAATAATAAAAATGAAAGGTGCTTACGGGCACCTTTTTTTATGCAAATTTTTGAAAAACGATCAGCTTCCCTTTTTCAAATTCAAGCGAAAATGATTCCCCAAGGCATTCGTTTAAAGTGCCCATCCACCAGGAGTTTAGAATGGTATTTTTTAAAGGGTATTTTAAATCTTTTGAAGTAATTGCAGCAGGAATGCCCAACGAGAAAATGGAAACCTGTTGTCCCTTGAAAGAAGGAATTGTCTGAGACTGAAGAACCGGTCGGAAAATACCGGAGTTACTGATTGAGATCACCTCCAGTTTTTCGGCATAATCTAAAAGTAAGGAAATGTTGCCAATGGTATGATCTTCTCTTTTACCGGTGGCACCTAGAATAATTACATTTTTAGCACCGCTATTTATTACAAACTCAACGGCTTTGGTCTGGTCGTTTGTTTCCTGGTCAGTGTTTAAAACAATGCGATCGGCAAAGTCTGTCTTTGTTTGTTCCGAAACAGAATCGAGGTCGCCAACAATAAATGTTGGCTCCATGCCATATTCTATCAACTTATCGGCTGCACCGTCGCAACAAATAATCTGTTCGGCATTTTCTAATACAGACAACGGAATGTGGTGTTTCGGAAAAGATCCATCACAAAGTATAACAACGTTTGACTCAAAAGGTAACTGATTCATGAGGAACGAAAATACCAAAATAAAGTTGATTGTAAATATTCAAATGATCCGCTGAAACCAGGTGATGAATTGAGTAAGCGATTAAAAGAATCCCAGTTCGAGGCGGGCTTCTTCGCTCATCATCGATTTATCCCATGGCGGTTCGAAAGTTAATTCTACATCAACTTTTTCTACACCATCAACCGATTGGGCGGCTTGAGTAATATCGTCAACCAACACATCAACCACCGGACAGCCCGGCGCAGTAAGTGTCATTAAAATATTGGCCTGGTTGTTTTCGTCAATATCTACGTTGTAAATCAGTCCCAGGTCGTATACGTTAACCGGAATCTCCGGGTCGTAAACCTCTTTCAGGTTATTTATTATCAGATCTATTCTTTTATCCATTTCGTTCCCTCCTTATCCTGCAATCTTGCTATAAGCAACAGCGTATAAACGAATTTGTTTTACCATGGCAAGCAGACCATTTGAACGGGTAGGCGACAGGTGTTGTTTCAGTCCCAGATCGTCGATAAAATGTAGCTCTGTTTCAAGCAGTTCTTTTGGTGTACGGCCCGAAACAACACGTAGCAACAAGGCCACCAAACCTTTTACGATTACAGCATCGCTCTCGCCGCGGAAGTAGATCTTACCATCTTTCATGTCGGCAACCAACCACACACGCGACTGACATCCTTTAATAATGTTTTGGTCGTTTTTATCTTTGGCGTCGAGGTCTTCCAAATCGTTCCCCAATTCAATCAGGTATGCATATTTGTCCATCCAGTCTTCGTACATCGAAAACTCTTCAATTATCTCCTGTTGAATTTCTTCCATGCTCATAAATATCATTTTAAGAGTTAGCAAAGATCGTAATTTTCTCGTTTATGACAATGATGAAAGCCGTTTATTCAGACTAATTCAAAACTATCTTTTTGTATAGTTTACAAATGTCGAAATCGTTATCTTTAAACTTCCGAACAGAAAAACTAAAAAATCGAGAGAAAAATGACAAAGTTAGCAGGTACAAAAACCGAACAGAATTTATTAAAAGCATTTGCCGGTGAGTCTCAGGCACGTATGCGTTATGATTATTTTGCAAAACAAGCCAAAAAAGAAGGATTGGAACAAATAGCCGCCATTTTTGAAGAAACAGCAATGAACGAAAAAGAGCATGCTAAGCGTTTCTTTAAATTTTTAGAGGATGGCAATATGGTTGAAATTACAGCCACTTACCCAGCCGGAAAAATCGGTACTACTATGGAAAACCTGAAAGCATCAGCTGAAGGTGAAAACGAAGAGTGGACAGAGCTTTATCCTGAATTTGCAAAGGTTGCAGAAGAAGAAGGTTTCAGAGAAATTGCAATGGCTTTTAAACTGATTGCCCGTGTTGAAGAAGCGCATGAAAACCGTTACCGCACCTTGTATACAAATCTTGAAGAAGGTAAAGTGTTTAAACGTGGCGATAAAGTGGTGTGGAAATGCCGTAACTGTGGTTTTATTCACGAAGGAACCGCCGCTCCGAAATTATGCCCGGCTTGTCAGCATCCACAGTCTTATTTCGAAATTAAAGAATCGAATTATTAGGGAAACTTTTAGTGGAATTTCCAAAATAAAAAATGCCATCCGATTGCTTGTTCAATCCGGATGGCATTTTCTTTTTTATTGAGTGAATCAACAGTTATACTATTGATAACTGGTACTTTGATGACTCTCCCTGATAACGTCTTCGACATTATCGTCCCTCTCTATTCTTATGAAACAGACAAGGGATTAATGTAATTTTGTAGGTACTCTTTTTCTTTTTTTATTAC
>NZ_CAJXTC010000074.1 GCF_913060805.1 uncultured Draconibacterium sp. | reverse complement strand
GGAAACGACTAAAAACCACTCTTAAAATTTTCATAATGAATTGGTGAGTTGTTTTGAAATGTTTGTTGATTTTTAAATATGTTGTTGAATTTGTGGATTTTGTATGCTTTTGGTATTAATTGTTGAATAAAATTAAACGATATGTTAAGCCAAGTCAAGAGCTGATAGCATGTTTTACAACAAACTTTTGTTTAAAATGTGCGCTGCTAAGTGTTTCAAAATCTGTTTTGTTGCGTTGTTGCCGGTGCGATGATACACCAAAACACAACGGTTTAGTTGCACAGGTGACCAATACCTGTGCAAAATGCCTTTGGTACCACCAGCTGTGTGCTGAGCACAAGGAAAAATACGTTTTGTACCCATTTCGTTTGTCTGGCGGCGTGCGGAAATGCGTTTGAAACCCACTTCCGTCACCTGGCGGCGCAAAAAAACGCGTTCGGAACCCACTTCTGTTACCTGAGGACGAAAAAAAATGCGTTTGAAAGCTTCCCCAGCAGCTGAGGACGGAAAAAAACACGTTTGAAAGCTTCCCCAGCTGCTGGAGACGAAAAAAAATGCGTTTGAAACCACTTTCTGTTAGCTGGGGGCGTAAAAAAACGCGTTTGAAACCAACTTCTGTCACCTGTGGGAGCTTTAAAATCAGATAGTTAAGGGTGTTTGCATTTTGGGCAATTAGCTGAAAGCCGCGTGTGGCGGGGCACTGGGGCTAAAGCCTGGTTCTGAGGGGCCTCCGCTTAACCCCGGCATTAATGCCGGGGTTAGTTATCTTACTTATAATGCCGGGCTTTAGCCCCCAAACATCTCATTAACAATAAAAATATTTCCCCATTTTTTGCTACATTGGGCATTCGTAAAAAACACCAAATTAGCAAACAACCAAAATAGTAGATGGCAAACAAAAACCTCGCTGAAGCAAAACGGGCTAAAAACGATGAGTTTTATACCCAATACCACGATATTGAAAAAGAAATTAATGCCTACATCGAATACAACCCCGATGTTTTTCGAGGCAAAACTATATTACTGCCCTGCGACGACCCCGAATGGAGCAACTTTACCAAGTTTTTTGCACAGAACTTCGAACGCTTTGGCCTGAAGAAGCTAATTAGTACCAGCTATGCCGCCAACAGCAAAAAATACAAAAGCGGCTACCAGCCAAGCCTGTTCGAGGTAAACGATCCGCAGTACGACGAATATAAAACCAAAAAGAATGGCAAGATATTTACACTCGACCACGACCGCAGCGGCGACGGTAAAATAGATGTCGACGACCTGGAATGGCATTACCTCGATGGCGATGGCGACTTTAAAAGCGACGAGATAAAAAAACTACGCGATGAAGCTGATATCATTATCACCAATCCGCCTTTCTCCTTGTTCCGCGAATTTTTGGCATGGATAGTTGAGGCCAACAAACAGTTTGTAATTATTGGAAATATGAATGCCATAAAATACAAAATTGTTTTTCCATTAATTCAAGGAAATAGACTGTGGCTTGGGCCAAGTATCAGTAGTGGAGACCGCGAATTTCAAGTGCCAGATTCATATCCAATAAATGCTGCGGGATGGAGAATTGATGAATCAGGACGAAAGTTTTTAAGAATAAAAGGTGTTAGATGGTTTTCGAATCTTGATCACGGACGAAGACATGAGCCTATGCAATTAATGTCAATGGCCGATAATCTTCGGTTTAATAAAAAGATGAAAGGAAAGAATTCGTATGACACTTACGATAATTACGATGCTATAGAGGTGCCATTCTCCAATGCTATTCCAAGTGATTATGATGGAGTAATGGGAGTACCAATCAGTTTCCTTGATAAATATTCTCCTGAGCAGTTTGAAATAATTTGGCAGGCAAGTGGAAACACAAGAGCATCAGCACCAAGAGAGGCTCTTCAACAGATGGGATATGTTCCTCATTCTGATGACCGAGGTGGTTGTTCGATTGTTAATGGTAGAAGAACATATGATAGGATTTTTATACGACATAAAAAAAGAACTACATGAAAACAACCCTAAGAACCGACATTACCGTTGCAGCCATTTGCGAGGGTTTTATTTACAACGAGCTGGAGGGCAAAGGCCTGTTTGGACTAAGCGGTACACTTACCATACAGCCCGAGTACCAGCGCAATTACATTTATGCCGATGGTAAAAAGGATGTAGCCGTAATTGAATCTATCCTTAAAGGCTACCCGCTGGGACTTATTTATTTTGTAAAAGTAGCCGACGATAAATTTGAGGTACTCGACGGGCAACAACGTATTACCAGTTTTGGCCGCTACGTTACCAACAAATTTGCCGTAAAAGACGAAAACGGTATGGAGCAATACTTTGATGGTATTGCCTCCAATAAGCAAAAGCTTATAAAGGAAACACCCTTATTGATTTACGAATGCGAGGGCGAAGAAAGCGAAATAAAAGAATGGTTTCGTACCATAAATATTGCCGGTGTTCCGCTTAACGATCAGGAAGTTAACAATGCCATTTTCTCAGGGCCTTTTGTTACCCTGGCTAAAGAAGAGTTTAGTAATACACAAAACGCTAACATACAAAAATGGGGGGCCTATATAAAAGGTAGTGCCAATCGTCAGGAGTTTCTGGAACGTGCACTCGATTGGGTGAGTAAAGGGAAGATTATTCCGTACATGAGCCAACACCGATACGACAAAAACATAAACGAACTAAAAACCTATTTCAGTAGTGTTATCGATTGGGTAAGCGGAGTATTTATCGATGTAGAAAAAGAGATGTGTGGTTTGGAATGGGGACGGTTATACGAAACATATCATAAAAAAGCATATGATCCGAAAAAAGTTTCGGACGAAGTGCAGGAGCTTATCAGCGATTCGTATGTAACAAACCGGAAGGGGATTTTCGAATACATACTTGGCGGTTCGGTCGATACCAAATTGCTTAACGTACGGGTATTTAGCGAACCAATAAAAAAAGTAAGCTATAAAAAACAAACCTCCGATGCTGAAAAGAAAAGAGTATCCAATTGTCCTCTTTGTGCATTAGGCCACGATGCCAACAAACAAAAAATCTGGAAGCTAAACGAAATGGATGCCGACCATGTAACGGCATGGAGTAAAGGAGGTGCAACCGATGCTAAAAACTGCCAGATGTTGTGTAAGACACACAACCGTGCGAAGGGGAATAAGTAAAAAAATCTTAAATTAAAATAATTAATAATCATGTTAGAAACCAATCCGATTTTTGAATTTGAAGTAGTTAATCTTAAACTTCAAACTAAAAAAAGTGATGCAGAGAAGTTAGAAGCTTACAAAGCAATTATACTTAAATTAGTTGAACTTAAATGCCACAGTGCAGTTAGTGAAAACCAACATCTAATAATGTATTCTGCTTACCAGAAGAAAACAGAAACAGGTATTGAATATATCTACGGTCGACTAGGTAAGGGTATTTATTTTGACAATAAGAATGGGCGTTCTTTAGACATTGAAAGTTCGACAACAGAAGAGGAAGAATATGATACATCAAAGCTATATAATCCAGATTACACAGATTATGTTTTTATTCCCTCTGCCCATAGATTATGTGTTCAATTAGGAAATAAAATCACGGCAAGTCAGGTTCGCAGGTTTTTAATATCCAATGCCTCACAGGTTATACAGTATGGAGATAAAATTGCGGTTGAAATTCAAAAAGAGGAAACAGCGATTAGTGAGTTGCTTACCGCGAAGAAGGTACATAAGTTAGATTACTCTATTTCCTACACTAATGACGATACCCTTGGGGCTGCGGCATCTTTATTCGATAGGAGATTGAAAAGGAGTCAGATTGGTAAAGTAAATGTTAAGGCAGAAGCAGACCATAATGATTATATGAACATTGAGGGAGAGGAGATACTGGAAGGCGGAATTGAATTAGCCAAAGGGAATGGCAATATTAATTCAGCAGAAATAACGACTTCTGATGGCGAACGAAAAACTGTTACAACAAAAGATAAAGCCAAAAGAATTAAAATTCAATCAGATTATGAAAGTTTTAGAACTGCTATTGTAAATAGAATAATGCTACTTTTTAGAAACGAAGAGTAAAATGAATGCAACAGATAAGCTATTAAAAGAAACTCACAACGGTAATTTAAAAACACTTCTAAAAATTTATTGGAGCAATAAGCCAATTTTTAAAAGTCAATATTTCTGGACTGCAATATGTGTGTCTACGTTGTCAATAATATTTGCGAGCTTATTACAAATACCTAAGTTTGATATATTAAAATTTCTTGCTCAACAAGCAACGTCAATTATACCAAGTGTACTGGGATTTAACCTAGGGGCATATATAATTCTCATAAGTCTGAACTCTACAAATATCCTTAAGGAGATGACCGAACCAAATATCGAAGAGGGTGAGAAATATAGTTTTTATCAGAAAATGAGCAGTGTCTTTGCATTTAGTCTTCTATTACAAACAACATCTCTTGTTTTTGGTATAATAGTCTCCACAGTAATCAATTTGTGTAGTTCCATTGTAATCGGAAATATATTTGCAGAAATAATGAATATACTATCTCAATTTTTTTTGTGTTTTGTACTAACCTATTCATTAGTTCTGATCGGTCAGGTTGTTTTGAATGTATTTAATTTCGGACAAGTAATACATTTCTTTATTCGGACAGAATAACCATATGTAAAAACGGCAGATGAATTGCCTAAAAATACCCCTGTGGGACTCTGTAATTCGTACTTTGATCAAATATAAATTATTAAATAATCACTAATGCATTCAAACCAACCATCGGAAGGAGAGTTATTCCTTAAAAGTTTTTTCCGAGAAAATGGGATTAAAAATCAAGCAGAAAAAGTAATACGTGGCTTGAGAAACGACGACCACGAATACCGGGTTGCCGATTTTTATTTACCTCGCCTAAAAATGTATGTCGAGTTTCAAGGATTGTGGAACAACACCAAAGACGACAGAGAACGCTATAAAGAAAAAATGAGGGTGTATGGGAAAAACAATGTTCCGTGTATTTACATCTACCCCGAGAATCTTGGTATAATAGAATATACGTTTCATGCAAGGATACTAAAGGAGTTGAAAAAGCACAAAATGAAGCGTGAGCTTTTTAAATATAAATTTTTGCGATTCTTTAATCAGAAAAAAACCACGATCCTATGGTTCTTATTCTTTTTATATTCAGGTATAATAAATGCTAATTATTTTACAGAAACAGAAGAAGGTTCCCTTGAAGAAAGCGTTTTTGCGATGATTTATCTTATTCTAATTATTCAATTTATCATTCTTTCATTTAGCGCATTCAAATACCTTGTAAAAGAAAGGTAGTGTCTCGCTGCTGCGCGATTCCATCGCGAACCAATTTGATAAAAAATAACCATGCCCGACAAATTCAGAAATAAATACCGCATACCGTCGGCCCGATTGCAAAATTGGGATTATAGCCGCAACGCGGCCTATTTTGTTACCATTTGCGCGCAGGGCCGCGAACATTATTTTGGCAAGGTTGTGAACGGGGAAATGCAATTATCGGAAATTGGGGAAATTGTCCAAACCGAATGGTTAAAAACATTTGATATGCGCCCCGACATGAATTTAATCCTGGGTGAATATATTATTATGCCGAAT
>NZ_CAJXTC010000073.1 GCF_913060805.1 uncultured Draconibacterium sp. | reverse complement strand
TGAAGTACTGAAACGATATCCGAAAAACACAACCGACTATTCCAAAATAATCTACCCAAACCATAAGGATTTTAACCTATTCCTCACTGAGAGCAGAATCAAAGATTACAACAAATATTAATCATTTAAAAATTTACAATCATGGAAAAGAAAGTACTATTCGACGAAAAACATGTTCTCTTTTGTTCTGAGCTTCGCCGACCGGAACAACTCGAAAGAAAAGTAAGTGAAATAGAAGAAGCTAAACGCTTGCTTATAATTGCCGCAGCTGATAAGCTGGAACCGAACGACGAAAGAGTTCTTAAACCACTTCTGGATCTTACTATGTTGCAGGATGATCTAAAAGACCTGAAAGCTAAAATTGAAAAATTAGAAACAAATTAATTATGAAAACAAAAGAATTTACACCCGTATTTATTGGAATTAGCAACGATTCAGTTGATCAGGAAATTGAAAAATTAGAGAAAATCGTTAGCCGAATGATCTATGTGAAAGAAGAATGGGAATCCTATTTTAAGGAAACATTTTCGTTAACTCATTTAAATTTAATCTTAAAAGCAAAACGAGATTACACAACTCACAAATACCTTTCAGAACTGATTCAAAAACATTTTCTGATGAATAATCCAATAACCCGAAAACAGATTAAAAAAGGCGGCTTTGATTTCGATTACTACATCAAAGGCACAAATCCATACCCTTTCCCAAACTTCGACACACTAAAAGATCAACTTGACTTATTCCGTGAAGAATCGAAAAAACTATACTCTGACAATATTCCATACCTGGCAGATCTATTCAACGATAACAAAATTTGCATACCGGACCATGTAAAAGAGGAAATTCGTGATAAATACACCCATTACACAGAGAATGAAGTTGAAAATCTGATTCTGGAAAAAATTCAATCGCTCTGTGCGAATATCAATTTTCTAAACAAATACGGAGCAAACATAGTTTCAGACGATCTACCAGATTTATTAAATGAAACCACCACCACAATTCATGTAGAAATGAAAAATAAAGAATTAAAAGGTGGGTCTTCCGGCAATCCGGATTGGCGTGTTCCACGTATCGTACCGAGTTCGAGAATGTTTATAAGAGAAAAGGCAATAGTAAACACAGTAATTGCCAATATTAATTTCGATAAAAACGACTAAAGTAAAAAGCTCCGCCCTTTGGCGGAGCTATAGTTACTTGGTACAACAGTTTGTTATTAAAAAATAATCTGTCACAGCTAATTTACAAAAAATAAAAGTATGAATGATTTCAACGAAAAAAAATTTCAACCGGTTGGTAATAAAGACATCACCGAGCTAAAAAAAAGAACCGTGCAAGATCTCAAACGACTCAAGCTTAATTTCGAGATAATGATTGCCGGTTGCGAGAAATACATTAACTACAACGAGAATGGTGGTCAATTTTTTAAAGACGAAAAATTTAATACTGCCACCGTCGAAATAGAAAAATGGAAACTCAGATATTGCCAATCTCACCTGCAGCTGGTTATTAACGAAATTAGTTCAAGGAATAAAAACTCACCAGAGACATCGTTAAATTGATTCAAAAATACATTTTTTGTTGTTAGGTTAATTCCGTTTCATTTCTAAGCCGGGTCAATTACGACCCGGTTTTTTTGTGCCTAATTTTCTGGAAGCCTGATATGTCCTTTGACAAAGAGGTTGAACACGATAGATTTAATCAAAAAAAATGAATCGAAAAAAGAAGGAACTAAATACTTCTGTTGGATTTCGACTTAGCAATCGAGAAAAACAAGATCTGGCCAATTTGTGCGAGATATTAGGCGTAACACCATCCGAATTTCTACGAAATCAGATAAACAAAATCAATTCAGTAATTAAAGAGACACCCAGAATGAAAAACTTAAACAAAGAAAAAGAGACAGAAAAGGCAATGGAAGAACTAAGCGGAGAAAAACAAACGCTATTCTCCACCAACGAAGAAGGCGAAACACCTGCAGCAACTACTGAAGGAATAGTCGATCAATTACTCAATGCCAAAAAATCTTAGCATGAAAGGTCATGAGTCAATTTTTAAGCAATCGCAATATTACATCGAGCTCCGCGAGGAGTTGGTTGTACTTTTCAACCTTTCCAACGCTCCGCGTGAAGAAATTGCAAAAAGAGCAGGAATAAGTACAAGCCACTTATGGGATATTCTTGCAGGAAAAAAACGCCTCTTACCGAATCGGGCAAAAGATATCTTGAGGGCAATTATTGAAATTCAGAATTATCGGGCAACTAAAAGTGAAGCAAGGAGGAATTAATATGAATCTTTCAATTGATCAGTGGGCCAAAATTACCATAAAACTATGGCAAGAACGACTTCAAAATTACAAAATTGGAGATTCTGGAAAGTTGGCTCAAAGTTTTTACCACCATGTTAACCGTGAGGCAAACGGCGACAAATCGTATGTTCTATTTGCTTTCGAGTATTACGGAAAAATGGTTGAATGGGGAGTTGGAAAGGGTGTAACCATTGCAAATAGAGGCCACACTCAAACCACCAGAGAAAAGAAGCCCTGGTTCTCTGATGTGTTTTTTAAACGACTCGATATTATAAAAAATGAAATGGTAAAATCAATGAGTCGCGACGCCTTACTATTCGTAAAAACCAACCTCGAAAAATACAACATCGACGGAAGCAAAATTTCACCAGGAAGGTCTCATTCGAAGAAATCCACATCATCATCAACCGGCGAAGGTTATTCAGTAGCCGATTATAAAAGAGTTCGCTTTAAATAAAAGATTATGGCTTACAACGAAAAAGCAAATGTAACAGTCACCCTGAATAATGAACAAGCCCGGAAAGAACTGCAGGAACTGCAGGGCGAATACAAACGCTTGTACAACCTTAAGAAAAAAGCAGAACAAGCTGGGGATGTAGGAGGTTGGAAAAAGATTGACACGGAAATGAAAAAGAACCTCAAAACACAAAACCAGCTCAAAAAAAACTATACCTCTATTGAGAATACCTTGAGAAATTTAAACGGTGCAAACCTCAAGGATCTGGAACAAGCCAAAAGAACACTCATAGCACGGCTAAAAACCCTCAAACGCGACTCGAAAGAATGGAAAACAGAAATGAGCAACCTCAACAAGGTTAATACCGAACTACGAAAGGTAAAAACCGGAATGGGGCAAATACAAAGCCCCACAAAAAAACTTTTGGGATTTGCAAAAGGATTACTCCCTGCTTTTGGATGGACCGCAATTATTGCCGGAGCCATTAAAGGAGCAAAGGCATTATTTAACATGTACCAGGAAACCGCCAAAGCCCGACGCGAAGCAGAGCGCCTGACTGGTTTAAGCGGAAAACCACTTGCAGATTTTACCGCCTCGGTTCAAGCCACCGCGGGCACATTCAATAAAGATTTTAGCGAGGTTCTTATCTCAACAAACAACTTCGCAAAAACAATGGGTATTTCTGCAGAAGAAGCCCTTGATAAGATAAACGATGGATTTATTACTGGAGCTGACAGCTCTGATGAATTCCTGGATATTCTAAAAGAATATGGACCGCAATTTAAAGCAGCAGGTTTATCTGCAGATGAATCCATTGCGCTGATAAGCCAACAGGTTAAAACGGGTATCTATTCCGACAAGGGTATAGACAGCATTAAAGAGGCAACAATCAGCCTCCGCGAAATGACACCGGCAACCAAAGCGGCCATCGACAATATAGGAATAAGCTCGAATGAACTACAGGCTAAACTCCGAGATGGATCCATTTCTGCTTTTGATGCAATTCAAATGATCAGCAATCGATTGGCAGAACTGCCACCACAAAGCACAGAAGTTGGAACTGCCATTGCCGATATTTTTAGGGGAGCCGGTGAAGATGCCGGGCTGGAATACATCACTATGTTAGGACAGGCAGAACTCAGCCTTGAAAACCTGAAAGCGGGAGCCGGTGAAAATGCCCTTGCCCAGGAACGACTACTTGAGGCAAATACAAAATTAAAACAAGCCTGGGGAGAACTAATGGGAACCGGCACCGGTACATTCACTGCGATCAAAGCAACTGCAACGGATTTATTGGCTGATGGAATAGTAGGTCTATCTTCAGGTATAAAAAATGTACGCGATTGGTTTATTGAATTGTACAATAGTAGTCTTCCTGTTCGTGCGGGCTTTCAATACATGTTAGCCAGTTGGGTTACTGGTTTTAATATTGTAAAAACTGCCATACAGGGGCTTTGGGAAAACCTTAAACTTGGAGGGAAACTAATAAAGGCAGTATTAACATTCGATGTAAAAGGTATAAAAACTGCTTTTGAAGAATACAGCGAAAACACAAAAGCGGCGGTTGTTGCAAATGCTCAAAAAGTGGCTTCTACCTGGAAGAGCGCTTATGAAGATACAATTAATGGAAAAATAGAAGTAAGAGGTGACATCACCACTACGCCAACTCCTGTTACAAGTGTAATCCCGGATTCAAATAATAATCAAGAAGATAGCACTTCGCCAACTTTTCAGCGGAATTCTGAATCTATGGAAGAGATGGATTCTAAAGATCCGAGAATTGAGATCGAGGAATCAGTTACTGAAACAGTTCTGGAACAAAGCAAACTCAGACAACATGCACTGGATAACGAACAAAAAGCTGCAGAAGACAGAGCTGCTGTTGAGGCACAAATTCAAGCACAAAAGAAAGCCGCTTATTTATCAACACTCGATACCATAATTGGCGTATTTGGGGAAGAAAGCAGAATCGGGAAAGCCGCATTATTAGCGAAACAGGCATACGCTATAGCTGAAACAATTATCAATATTTCAAAAGGTACCGCCAAAACAGCAGCCAGTGCCCCATTCCCTGCAAACATTCCTTTAATTGCTGGCTTTGTCGGTCAGGTTGTGGGATTAATTGGAACCATTAAAAGTGCGACTAAATCGGCGAAAGGGACAAAAGAATATGCATTAGGAAAATATCCCGACTTAATAGGTAGACTTCAAACTGGTACTTATGGGAACCAACCACACCTGGGCATATTTAATGAAGTTCCCGGCCAGCCCGAAATGGTAATTGACGGATTAACGCTCAAAAAACTAAACATGAATTTCCCGGAAATAATTGCTTCAATACATGCAGTTAGGGATGGCCGCCAACCGCAAATGTATGCAGGAGGCAAATACCTTGATGACAATGGGATTAACAATACTGCAAGCAGTTCAGATGCTCAAAACCCAGATATTAAAACGTTACAAGACTCAGTAGTCAAGCTGCATCACACGGTAGAAATACTAAGCAAGAAGAAACATTATATCGCAATAGATATGGTGCAGAAAAGTTTGCAGAAATGGGAAGAAATTGAAACCAAAAAAGGAATGTAAACCACTAAATAATGTTAGAATTCTATTTAAATAGCAAACCGTTTCTTCTAAGTTCTGATACATCTATCAGAATTCTCTGGAGCAATCCTGCTTGCAAGTTCGACAAAATTGATGGCAATGCAGGAATAGGGATCAGCATCCCGGTGAATGATCAAAACAAAGCCCTTCTCAGAAATCCGGCCAGATTTGAAAAGGTTGGCACAAAAATCACCCGTGAATTTAAAGGTTTTGAAATTCGATTTGGAGGGGTTCTGCTTTTGGGTGGCACTTTGATTGTGAACTCTGCAGATGACGAAAGCTATGAGTGTTGGCTCAGGGGAATTGTTGGCGATATCGGAGAAGAACATCGCGAGAAATACATTTATGATATAGAAGCATTTGGGCAGGAAATTACATGGGAAAATAAAAGCGATTACGATCCTATTAACGATGATTATTGCTGTCCCACAATATTCAATCCTGAGTTTTTTTCAGAAAAAGGAAGAACTATCCCAATAACTTATACGGTTCCAAATCCAGATTACTATCCGGGAAGTCTCATTCATGAAGAATATTTGCATGAAAACGATTCAACCGAGGCCTTTTCTAACGCTTTTCGGAATACATCTGATTACCTGGTCAACAGCAGAAATCCAGACGGAAGTATTAAAAACCTAACCAGCTCAATGGCTGCAAAAACATCTGAAAACCTAGAAATAACGGTTGTTTCTCCAATGTTGTTTTTGAATAATGTTTTACGACAGTTGCTTAATGATGTTCGCATTCATATTGATGAAAATGCAATTGCAAACGATGTTGATTTGAAAACACTTCTCCTTTATAAC
>NZ_CAJXTC010000072.1 GCF_913060805.1 uncultured Draconibacterium sp. | reverse complement strand
GTTATAAAGGAGAAGTGTTTTCAAATCAACATCGTTTGCAATTGCATTTTCATCAATATGAATGCGAACATCATTAAACAATTGTCGTAATACATTATTCAAAAACAACATTGGAGAAACAACCGTTATTTCAAGATTTTCAGATGTTTTTGCAGACATTGAGCTGGTTAGGTTTTTAATACTTCCGTCTGGATTTCTACTGTTGACCAGATAGTCAGATGTATTTCGAAAAGCGTTAGAAAATGCCTCGGTTGATTCGTTTGCATGTAAATTTGCTTCATGAATGAGACTTCCCGGATAGTAATCTGGATTTGGAACAGTATAAGTTATTGGGATCGTTCTTCCTTTTTCTGAAAAAAACTCAGGATTAAATATTGTTGGACAGCAATAATCATCGTTAATAGGATCGTAATCGCTTTTATTTTCCCATGTAATTTCCTGCCAAAATGCTTCAATGTCATAAATGTATTTCTCGCGATGTTCTTCTCCGATATCGCCAACAATTCCCCTGAGCCAACACTCATAGCTTTCGTCATCTGCAGAGTTTACAATCAAAGTGCCACCCAAAAGCAGAACCCCTCCAAATCGAATTTCAAAACCTTTAAATTCACGGGTGTTTTTTGTGCCAACCTTTTCGAATCTGCCCGGATTTCTGAGAAGGGCTTTATTTTGATCATTTACTGGGATGCTGATTCCTATGCCTGCATTACCGTCAATCTTTTCGAACTTACAAGCGGGATTACTCCAGAGAATTCGAACAGAAGTATCGGAGTTTAAAAGAAAACGTTTATTGTTTAAATAAAATTCTAGCATTTTCTTATTGTTTACATTCCTTTTGTTGCTTCAATTTTTTCCCATCGCTGCAATTTTTTTTGCACCATATCTATTGCGATGTAGTATTTCTTTTTGCTTAGTATTTCTACCGTGTGATGTAGCATGACTACTGAGTCTTGTAATGTTTTAATATCTGAGTTTTGAGCATCTGAACTGCTTGCAGTATTGTTAATCCCATTGTCATCAAGGTATTTGCCTCCGCCGTACATTTGAGGTTGCCGGCCATCTCTAACTGCATGTATTGAAGCAATTATTTCCGGGAAATCCATGTTTAGTTTTCTGAGCGTTAATCCGTCAATAACCATCTCAGGTTGACCAGGAACTTCATTAAATATGCCCAGGTGAGGTTGGTTCCCATATGTTCCGGTCTTTGGCCGCCCCGTATATTGTAAGCCAGGATATTTTCCAAACTCATATTTTTGAATCTTCTTTCGTTCTGCATTGGCTATTCCTAACTGAACGAGACCTGTTGCTCCGATAATTGCTGCAGCAATAGGTCCGCCGATTGGCCCCAGTTGTGCATAAGCTTTCATAACAGCTGCGGCGGTGTCAACAATAATTTGCGAAGATGTAGTGAGGAACTGCATGGTGGCATATTTCTTTCTGATAGCCGCCTTCTTTTCTTCATTGTCGCCAGCATTTGCCAGTTCTAATTCCATTAACGACGAAATGAAGTTTGCGCCTAGTGTTGAAAGCTGCTGAGCTTTTTCAGCATATTCCATCTTTTTATCGTAGCGCGATTTCTCACCCTGCCGGTTTAGCTCGTTAAGTTTATCCTGGTATTCCTGTTCTGCAATAATGCCATTGGCATACTGCGCATCAAGCAAACTCTTTTTAAACTCAAGAGTTTGTTGATATTGCTGAACGGCATAATCCAGTGCAGGATCCTTTGTTTCTTCTTCTTCAGATTCTGGAACTATTGAGAAGTCAATAGTTTTACTCGCCTGAGTTTTTTCAATAGCAGCAAAAAAAGCTTCAATGGCTCCTTCGCCCGCTTCAGCAAAATATTTCTTAATTTTTTCCTTTTGTGTGGCAATGTCTGCCTCAATTAATTTTGCAATTGCCAGCCTCTTTTTCAATTGCTGTTCTTCTGTTTCCTGTTTTTTCTTTTCCGCAAGCAATGCCTCATTGGCTTCTTTCTCTGCCTGGGCTTTTTCCTCTGCACGTTTTAATTCGCGAGCTTCCTTGTCTTGTTGGTAACGACGTTTGTAGAATTCGTCCCAAAGTTTTTCAGCTTCTTTCTGTGACTGACCGGTGTCTTTAATTTCTTCAATCATAGCAGCTCGCCTTAACAAGGTTTGCTCCAGGGTTAATTCGTTTTCTTTTTGAACCAGTTCCTGAAATTTTTGGTACTTTCTGCCTGAAAGGTTCATCATTGCGTCGTATGCTCTTGATACTTCATCTTCCGAAAATTTACTTGCACGTTTAAAAATCAGATCGATATTTGATAGCTTAATTAATGAGTCGGTAAAAAATTGAAGTGTGCCTCTGGCAAATCTTGAAATTACACCGTCTCCGTTTTCAATGGACAATACAAAACCCTGCCATGCCGAATTTAATTTTGTTACATCTCCCGCTAAATTATCAAGCTGGGTGTCAACCATGTTTTGTAGTTCGTCCGTAACGTCGCTAATTCCATCTCGCAATTCAATTGTGCTATCCTTAGCAGAAAGGAATGTATTGAAAGCCGATACACTTCTTTTATCTGTTAGCTGAAGCGTCTCATTTAGATCGATTCCTTTTGATTGTAAATCGGCCAGAGCAGGAACCAGATCATCAAGAGTTTTGATTGGCCTTCCAAGAGCTTGAGCAAGTTTACCGTTTGAGTCGGCCAAATTCAATAATATATTTCTGGTGGCCGTTGCTGCTGAGCTTGCATCAAATCCGGCATCTTTGAGCTTGCCGGTTAATGCGAGTGTGTCTTCAATGGTAAAACCAAATGATTTAGCAACCGGCCCAACAGTTGATAGTATTGTTTCAAAATCTTCAAAACTTATTGCCGATTTTGATGTTGAAACAGCAAGTGTAGCTGCTACCTCGTTGGCATAACTGGCAGATAGTCCAAAAGCTTTTAAAGCCACGCCGGTTACTTTAGCTGCAGGGCCTAATTCTGCATTTGTTGCTGCAGCCAAATCAAGAGCTGCTTTGGTCGACGCTTTTATTTGTTCCGAGGTCAATCCGAGTTTTGCAAATTCGGTTTGCAATTCGCTAACCTGTGTTGCTGTAAACTTGGTGAGGCTTCCGTATTTTATAGCGTCCTGCGATAAATCACGAATATTATCTTTTGTTGTTCCCAAAACTGAAGCCAGGTTCGATTGTGCTTTACTGAATTCAGCTGTTACTCTGGCCGCATTTCTAATAATCGATACTACTGCAGTAATTCCCGTGAATGCTCCTAACGATGCAAATAAATTCTTTAGCCCATTTTTCATTTTTTGCATCGGGCTTTGTATGCGGCCCATTTCGGTTTTTACTTTCCGTATCTCAGCTTCAATCTTATTTAAGTTACCAAGTTCTTTTTTCCATTCCTTGGTTCCTCTTGTCATAGTTTTTTGTTGAACGGTAAGGGTTCGTTGAGCTTTTTCCAGATCTTTCAGGCTTGCACCGTTTAGATTATTGAGTGTGTTTTCGATAGACACATAGTTTTTTTCAAGTTGTCTCTGAGTTTTGACATTCTTTTTCATTTCCTGGTCGATCTTCTTCCATCCTGAAACATCACCAGTCTGTTCTGCTTTTTTGCGGAGGTTGTACAAGCGTTTGTATTCGCCCTGCAGTTCCTGCAGTTCTTTCCGGGCTTGTTCATTATTCAGGGTGACTGTTACATTTGCTTTCTCGTTGTAAGCCATATTGTTTTATTTAAATCGGACTCGTTTATAATCTGCTACTGAATAACCATCACCGGTTGATGATGATGTAGATTTTTTCGAATGAGATCGGCCTGGTGATATCTTGCTCCCATCAAGGTTGTATTTCTCCAGGTTATTTTTTACGAAGCGTATGGCATCGCGGCTCATGGTTTTTGTCATTTCCTTTTTCAGGATATCGAGCCGCGCAAAAAATACATCATTGAACCAGGGTTTCTTTTCTCTGGTGGTTTGAATGTGGTCTCTATTTGCAATGGTTACACCCTTTCCAACTCCCCATTCAACCATTTTCCCGTAATACTCGAAAGCAAATAGAACATACGATTTGTCGCCGTTTGCCTCACGGTTAACATGATGATAAAGACTTTCGGCTAGCTTTCCGGAAGATCCAATCTTGTTGTGTTGAATTCGTTGTTGCCATTGTTTTATGGTAATTTTGGCCCACTGATCAATTGAAAGATTCATATTAATTCCTCCTTGCTTCTATTTTTGTTGCCTTATAATTTTGTTTTCCGATAATTAAGAATATCTATAATCCCTTGGAGTGCTTCAACTTTTCTTTCTGGAGGTAGTTCTTTACCACCATAAAAAGTTCTTTTTAGGTAGTCCGGATCCAATCCAATATGCTCGGAAATTTTTTTGAGTTCTTTTTTTGTGAAGTCGAACCAAATAACAATATCACCATCCAGTTTTAAATGATAAGGTAGTTGTTTGCGAATGGAAATAATATCTTTCCTGCCCAACTGGAGTATTAGAGCACGAATAAGTTTTATGATGTGCTTAGATGTTAGTTCTCTTTCACCTCGTATTAGTCGATAATAGTGTGTAAGTGATATGTTCGCTTCCTTGCAGATATCACTCAAAGGAATCTCGGAAAAAGCAAACAGGCTAGGTAGTTCTTCCTTTATTTCCCGGAGTTGTTTCGCCTTGTCATATAAACGGTCAAGTTTTCGCATTTTATTAATTATTGCGTTTTTTCAATTGATCGACTATTCCTTCAGTGGTTGCTGCGGGCGTTTCACCTTCTTCGTTGGTTGAGAATATCGTTTGTTTTTCTCCGCTTAGTTCTTCCATCGCCTTTTCTGTCTCTTTTTCTTTGTTTAAGTTTTTCATTCTGGGTGTCTCTTTAATTGTTGTATTGATTTTGTTTATCTGATTTCGTAGAAATTCTGACTTTGAGATATTGAATACCTGGCAGAGATTTTCCAGGTCCTGTTTTTCCTTTTCTGAAATTCGAAAATTTACTGAGCTATTAAATTCTTTATCCTTCCGGTTCATTTTTTATGTTGAAGTTATCATGTGTTGCGCGGTCGGCGAAGGACAGATAAGGCTTCCAGAAAATGGAGCATAAAAAAACCGGGTCGTAATTGACCCGGCTTAGAAATGAAACGGAATTAACCTAACAACAAAAAATGTATTTTTGAATCAATTTAACGATGTCTCTGGTGAGTTTTTATTCCTTGAAATAATTTCGTTAACAACCAGCTGCAGGTGGGATTGACAATACCCAAGCTTCCATTTTTCTATTTCAACGGTGGCAGTGTTGAATTTTTCATCTTTAAAAAATTGACCACCAGTCTCGTTGTAATTAATGTATTTTTCGCAACCGGCAATCATTATTTCGAAATTAAGTTTAAGTCGCTGTAGATCTTGCACGGTTCTTTTTTTCAGCTCGGTGATGTCTTTATTGCCGACCGGTTGAAAGTTTTTTGCGTTGAAATCGTTCATACTTTTATTTTTGGTAAATTTGGAATGAGTTTAATAGTAAATAATAACATTAACTGTTGAACCAGGTAACTACCAAAGCAGCTATTGAGCTGCTTTTTTACTTCTTAAAAGCTCAAGATTTGCATTAACTTGAGCAAGAAGATGATTCTCGATTTCGAACATTCTACAATACGGAATAACTTTTGGCGTGTACCAGTTAGGTTCGCCGGCTCCATTGAATTTTAATTCCTTATTTTTTAGCTCACCACGTACTGTTGTAAGATTTCGTTCCAAATTGAGTGGCAGATCTCGGGCTCTTATGTTGGCCCCGCAATTATTAAAAAAGTTGATACTCGCACACAGCGATTGTATTTTTTCGAGTACCAGGTTCTCCATATTATTTTTCGTGTAATAGGTATGCTTTTCAGATATTTTGTTTTTAAGATCTTCCGGTACCTGAAATTTGGTGCTGCCGAAAATTTCGGCTAAGTATGGTAATTTGCCATTATACCTTCGGTCTGTGTCCTGACGGAGAGAAACAATTTCCTCTTTAAGATCTTCAAAATCCGGGAAGTCGGTAATTTCAATGAGCTTATCAATTTTTATCCTGTTGTTCTTGGCCAGCTCCGATAGTTTGGCGTCGAGTTTAAGCCAACGCTCCTGGATCATTCGTGTAATAAGGTTGGGCTTGGTTGAAAATATTAATTCAACAATGGGAATTGAGAAGCGCTCATTAAAATATTTCTCCCAGGCTAATTTTACACTGTTCAACCGGCTAACCAAAAAGTCAAGGTCGCTATTTTCTTTCTCAATAGCTTCGTAGTCTACTCCAACTAATTGAGGTGTAAATTCTGTTGTTTCCATAATTAAATTGTTTCTGCGTTTTTAATTTCGTTTACCAATTTCTGCAGGTCGGTAAGAAAATAAATGGCATCGCACGCGCTTTGCGATTTGTCCGACTCCATTCCCATTTCTGAGATTTTTGCAATGTGATCCATAAATCTTTCGTCGCTGAATTCGTTGATTCGTTCTTCTAATTTTTTAGTCATAATTGTAAATTTTAAAATGATTAATATTTGTTGTAATCTTTGATTTTGCTCGCAGTGAGGAATTGGTTAAAATCCTTATGGTTTGGGTAGATTATTTTGGAATAGTCGGTTGTGTTTTTCGGATATCGTTTCAGTACTTCA
>NZ_CAJXTC010000071.1 GCF_913060805.1 uncultured Draconibacterium sp. | reverse complement strand
TCGTTGATTACAATTGCTGCGATTCTTTTTTTGTCTGTAATAATTTCAGTTCTTTCGGTAGAAAGAATTAGTGATAAACAATAAATAAGCTAGAAGAAGAATTTTTTAATTGTATTTGTGATTTGATGGATGACCATCACGAAACATGGTTGTTTGTGAAGAATTAGAATAAACAACTTATGTTATTGTATTGCGAAGTATATTCATAATGTTTTTGTCTAAGTCAGAAACGCTAGATAGAACATTTAATATTATTGTTACGCAAAATTACAGGGGAACCAAGATCTAAAATAGTAAGAGAGTGGGACACTAGATTGGATCGCAAAATTGAATATGTGATTTCTATTCTTGGTGCTTCTCACTAGGAATTTACATGTTGTCAACTCTCAGGGAAAAACAAAAATCATTAAAATCAATCGGTATTGGAAGTTACTAGTGCTCTGGTTATTTAAGTGTCAAAGGACAATTCCATTTTTGCACATTTTCCATGTAAAACCATGTGCCTGCAGTAGGTTCATTCCACACGTTTGACCCGAAATTCTTTCGGGATCACTTATTACATTCACCAACTTCGGCACCACACGAAAGAGTAGCTTGACATTCCATTTTATTTCATGCCAGGCTACCCTTGCCTTTGCCTTCACACGACTATACGTTTTCAATTCCTTTTACAAACACAATTAATAGGATCAATGGAAATTGAAATTATGATGGAGAATTATTTTTAAAATTGAAAATTTTATTGATAAATCACTTAAATGGTTTATTTGCAGTGTATTATGTAGGGTGTTTCGGTGTAGGTAAAAAGTTTAAAGAGTATATATATTTGTGTGCAAATTGTGTGTAAATAAAAAGAGGTTATAAGTTTTGTGCTTATAACCTCTTGATTTTCAGTAGCGAGAGGCGGGCTTGAACCGCCGACCTCATGATTATGAATCATGCGCTCTAACCAGCTGAGCTACCTCGCCATTTGTTTTTCAAAAATGCGGTGCAAATATAGTATTTATTTTTATTCCCACTAACCATTTTTGTAATTTTTCAAAATAAGTTTCTTCAGCCGATTTTAACTAGTTGTAAGTTACATTCTTATTAATTATATTGCCGAAAATCAAACTTATGACTAGTAAAGTAAAAATCAACCTGGAATACTTAATTAATTGTTCTCCCAAGGTTCTTTATAACAGATTGAGCACTGCTTCCGGGTTAACTGAGTGGTTTGCCGACGATGTTCGTGTTCGTGGAAAACGTTACACTTTTATTTGGGACGGATCGGAGCAAACTGCTGAAATGACCCTGCACAAAGAAAACCGTTTGGTACGTTTTAACTGGATTGATGAGGAAGATGAATCGTATTTCGAATTTAGGATAACGCGCGATGAACTTACCGGCGATGTTTCGCTTCTGATAACCGACTTTGCCGAAGAAGACGAGGTAGACGAAACCCGTGGTCTTTGGGATTCGCAGGTGGCCGATTTAAAACATGTACTAGGTTCATAATTCGCTTTTTCAAATTATTAACAGCTGTGTTCCGGCGTTGATAACGTTTCTTAACCTTTTTTACTTTACTAATTCCTAAAATAACTTAGTTTTGTAAGCGTTTCCAGAATGAAAGAAAGTACATGAAACGTCTACACCTGTTTGTTATAAAATCTTTTTTAGGGCCATTTTTTATGACCTTTTTTATTGTGGTCTTCGTGCTGCTTATGCAGTTCTTGTGGAAGTATGTAGACGACCTGGTTGGAAAAGGGCTCGATTTTAAAGTGCTGGGCGAAATGATGTTTTATGCATCGTTTGCTTTGCTTCCGCTGGCTTTTCCGCTGGCCATGCTGCTGGCCTCTATCATGACTTTTGGGGCACTCGGCGAAAACTACGAATTGGTGGCCATGAAAGCTTCCGGAATTTCGCTTTTCAGAATCATGCGCCCATTAATTGTTATTGCGATACTTATTACCGGAATCGCATTCTATTTTTCCAATAATATTCTTCCGAAAACGAACCTGAAATTCTCGACGCTTTTATATAGTGTTAAAAAGCAACGGCCCGAACTGGTGTTGCAGGAAGGCGTTTTTACCAACGAAATGGATGGGTACAGCATTAAAGTTGGCAAGCGTGATAACGATACAAAAATGTTGTACGACTTGCTGATTTACGACCATACCAAAAATAAACCCAACGAAAGTGTTACGGTTGCCGACTCAGGTTTTTTACGTATTACGGAGGACAAAAAGTATATGGTGCTGAATCTGTATAGCGGAGTAAATTATCAGGAGTCGGAAGCGCAAGACCGTGGTAAAAAAGAAACGTATCCGTATCAGCGCAATCGTTTTGAATCGCAAACGATTAGGGTGAAAGTTCGCAATTTCGAATTTAACCGCCGCGACGAAAGTATTTTTAAAAATCAGTACCGCATGCTTACCATCGATCAGTTGGAGACTGCCGATGACAGTTTAACGGATGATTATTACGACCGTGTGCGCAATTATATGATGCAGCTTAATATAAATCCGACCATTTCGCGGAAAATGTATAATCTCACAGCGAAAGCCGATTCGTTGAAACGCGACACTGAGGAAATAAAAGCGGATTCGATATTTGATTTTGACGCTTATTATTCCGGCCTCGATAAATGGGTACAGGCTGATATTGCAAAAAGTGCACTCGACAGAGCCCGAAGCAATATGCAACAGGTGAACATGTTTCAGAGTCAGCTTTATAATAAAAAGAAAACGCTGAATAAATACCGGATGGAACGCCACCGGAAATTTACACTTTCGGTAGCCGTGCTTATCTTCTTTTTTATTGGGGCGCCGCTAGGAGCAATTATCCGAAAAGGAGGATTGGGGATGCCGGTGGTAGTGTCGATATTCCTGTTTATTCTGTATTACATTGTTTCTATGAGTGGCGAAAAAACTGCCCGCGAAGACGTTTGGGATATGTTTAACGGAATGTGGTTTTCGTCGTATATTTTTCTGCCGATTGGCGTCTGGTTAACGTATAAGGCTGCAACCGATTCAGCTATCATGACGGCCGAAGCTTACACCAAGTTTTTTGCCCGCCTGGGACTTGGACGGTTTTTCAAGAAAAAGAAATCAAACGATTAAACCCGAATGAACATATTGCAGGTAACAAATAAGGTTCCTTTTCCAACCAAGGATGGTGGGGCCATAGCCTGTATGAATTTAACAAAAGGATTTGCGCAGCTGGGAAATAAGGTGACCGTGCTGGCGATGAATACCTTAAAACATCATGTTCAGCCGGATGAAATTCCCGATGAAATAAAACAATTGGCAACATTTAAGCTGGTTGATGTTCCGGCTAAAATAAGTGCGTTTGCCGCTTTGGCAAATCTCCTCTTCTCGCGAAAACCATACAATGCCGTTCGTTTTATCGATGAGAACTTTAGTGAGGCACTAAAAGACCTTTTATCAAAAAATGAGTTTGACATTATTCAGTTGGAAGGACTTTATGTTTGTCCGTATATTCCTTTAATACGAAAATATTCCAATGCAACGGTGGTTTATCGTGCGCATAATGTGGAGTTCGAGATTTGGGAGAGGGCAGCAAAACTATCCCAAGGTTTAAAGAAGATCTATCTGAAAAATCTTTCAAAAAGAATTAAACGTTTCGAAACTGAATTGTTGAATACCTACGATATTTTGGTTCCGATTACTGCGCGCGATGGCGAGATTCTCGATTCACTGGGAAATGTAAAAGACAAACAAGTTTCTCAAACTGGCATCGATTCGACGACCGTGGTTCCTGAGAAAACTAATCTTGAATTTCCATCGCTCTTTCATATGGGCTCCTTAGAATGGGCACCCAACCAGGAAGGGATTTTATGGTTTCTTGAAAATTGTTGGTCGCAGATTCACCGCAAATATCCCGATCTGCGTTTTCACGTAGCCGGTAGAAATGCAACGCAGTGGTTAATCGACAAATTAAATGTTGAAGGTGTCGTTTTCGAAGGAGAAGTTGCCGATGCCTATCAGTTTATGAATTCGAAAGCAATTATGATTGTACCGCTGTTTTCGGGCAGTGGCATGCGTATAAAAATTATTGAAGGAATGGCGCTGGGAAAAAGTATCGTGTCAACATCGATTGGTGCCGAAGGAATTGATGTTACCGATGGCGAAAATGTTTTGCTGGCTAACGATGCATCCGGCTTTGTTGAGGCTGTTTCCGGCTTACTCGAAGATCGAGATAATTTTGAGCGCATAGGAAAGAACGCAACCCTTTTTATCCAGCAGAATTTTGATAATTTAGCGATATCGAAAAAGCTAATCGGATTATACAAACAATACACTAAATGATCTTAAGCGTTTTATTCTGGGTATTTTTATTCATACTGTTTTATACTTATGCCGGGTATGCGCTTGTATTGTGGTTTTTTGTGGGCCTGAAAAAGATGTTTGGCATCCGTGAAGTTGCACTTGAAAACAAGGGTTACGAGCCCGAAGTGTGTTTGTTTGTAACGGCTTTTAACGAGAAGGACTACATCAATCAGAAAGTCAAAAATGCTTTTTCGCTGGATTATCCAAAAGAAAAAATTCAATATGTGTGGGTTACCGACGGGTCAGATGACGGGAGCCTGGAATTGTTAAAGCAAATAGAAGAGCTGGAAGTTTATCATCAGCCGGAACGACGCGGGAAAATGCATGCCATGAACCGGGGGATGAAATTTGTAAAAGCACCGGTTGTGATCTTTTCCGACTCGAACACGGTTCTGGGAAAACAATCCATTCGCGAGATCGTAAATTGTTTTAGTAATCCGGAAGTTGGATGTGTAGCAGGGGAGAAGCGCATTGTGCAGAAAGATGAAGAAGCAGCTGCCGGTGCCGGTGAAGGGCTGTACTGGAAAATGGAATCGTGGATTAAGCGTAAAGACTGGGAATTGAATTCGGCAGTTGGTGCGGTTGGCGAATTGTTTGCCATACGAACCGAACTTTTCGAGGAGGTGGAAACCGATACTTTGCTCGACGATTTTATTATCTCATTGCGCATTGCTCAACGGGGATATAAAATTGCATATGCACCAAATGCTTATGCAGAGGAAACGGCGTCGTTGAATGTAAAAGAGGAATTGAAACGTAAAGTACGAATTGCTGCCGGAGGAATTCAAACTATTATGCGATTGAAAGGATTGCTCAATCCATTCAAAAACGGCCTGTTGAGTTGGCAGTATTTTTCGCACAAAGTTTTGCGTTGGGCATTTGCTCCGCCGGCTTTGTTTCTTTTATTTATTATAAATCTGCTGTTGGTAGTATATGCCAATAATTGGAGTGCGGGTAATTTTTATGCGCTTGTATTGTATCTGCAGGTTCTGTGCTACATCGCTGCGGCGTTTGGCTGGTATTTCGAAAACAGGAAGGTGCGACTGAAAGCGCTTTTTGTACCGTATTATTTTGTAATGATCAATTATGCCTCTATTCTGGGTATCGTTCGGTATGTGAAAGGTCGCCAGTCAGTAAATTGGGAAAAATCAAAAAGGGCAGTGTAGCTTTATTGAATTATGAATGTAGAATGATGATTAGCGAATGTTGATTGCAGAAGTCTGTCTTAATTTTTCTGTGTTTAATTCGAAATCGTCATTCAAAAATCGTTAATCGAAATTCGTTATTTATAGCCGGCTTTCATTTGTCCAATGGCAGGAAAGGGTAAAAATTGTAAATTTCAGAACCAGCGTTTTATTTTTTACTGTTTTCTTCCCAAAAACGTTTTTCAATCAGCTCGCTTCGTTTAATGGTTTTTCGAATCCATTCCATTTTAAGCTGGTCTTTTTCTTCAGTGCTTAATTGCCAGTCCAGATCTTTGCTGTCTCTCATTTTCATGGTTAGATGGTGCAAAATAATTGCAGCCGAAACCGAGATATTAAAACTTTCGGTAAAACCATACATCGGTATTTTCAGAAATTCATCGGCTTCCTCCATAATGGTTTCCGTTATTCCGGGTAGTTCCGAGCCAAAAACCAAAGCCGTTTTTCCTTTGGTAATATCAAAATCCTGTAATTCCAGATCGTTGTTGTGTGGAGTGGTAGCAACAATGCGGTAGCCTTGTTTTTTTAGCGTCCGAATGGTGTCGAGAGCATTATGTTCTTTACTATTATATTTATGTAGCGACAACCATTTTGAGGCTCCCATGGCAATTTCGCGGTTCACCTGAAATTCGTTGCGGTCTTCGATAATATGTACATCCTGAATCCCAAAACAATCGCAGGTGCGCAAAACTGCGCTTGCATTTTGTTTCTGGTAAATATCTTCCAAAACAACCGTAAGGTGCCTGGTGCGTTTATTTAATACTTTTTCAAAAAGCTCGCGGCGTTGTGGTGTAAGATAGCCGGCAAGGTATTCTAGAAGTTTATTATCCATTTTCGTTCAAGTTTGATAGCGTTAAATAAAAAAGGGAAGCATTTGGCTTCCCTTTAATCAGTTTTTTTTACCTACTCGTATAAGTTACGATACAGCATCTGCTAATTCAGCACCAGCTTTAAATTTAACAACTTTTTTAGCTGGAATAGTAATTTCTTTTCCTGTTTGAGGATTTCTACCAGTTCTGGCACCACGTTCTGAAACAGAGAAAGAACCGAATCCAATAAGAGCAACACGGTCTCCAGCTTTAAGTGCATCAGTAGTAGCACCTACAAATGCATCAAGAGCTTTTTTAGCATCAGCTTTACTAAGGCCTGCTTTTTCGGCCATCGCATCAAGTAATTGAGCTTTGTTCATAAGGCAAAATTTTAAATAATTAATTAAGTGATTGAA
>NZ_CAJXTC010000070.1 GCF_913060805.1 uncultured Draconibacterium sp. | reverse complement strand
TAACAGAAGGATATTTAAAGGATGTTCCGCGCAGTCAGAATAATCCTCATGGCGTATTGATTGAGCGGTGGAAAACAATAGAAAATAAAGACTTAAAAAATGAAGCTAAAAACAATTTTTAAACTGGAATACTGGGAGAAACACCCGAAAAAGGCATTTTATGTAATGTCAATGATCCTGGTTCTTTGTATTGTGATTTCTACATCTGTCAGTGTGCTCCAAATAACCAATAATCGCAAACAGGGAGTTAATGGTTTTACACAGGAACTGAAAGATGGTTTTTCGGTGATTAGAGATGATTTTTCACAAGGAACCATTCACTATGACCATTACCAAAAGTGTAAGAAGCTCGAATCCCAAATAGATTCTCTGCTTAGTAAAGAAAAGCTCAGCCTGGCCGATAGCATTCAAATAGAGAAGATATTTGAGGAGCTGGAAATATTGTACAAAGACTTAAATAATGAGTAACTATGAAGGTAAAATTTAATCAAAAGAAATACATCTATCCGCTATTTGTTTTCCCATTCATCTTTCTGATGTTTTACGTCTATAATTCGCTTGGGCTTAATACAAAGAAAGAAAAAGTTGTTGTCGCCGAAGGGCTACAGGGGCGCTTATCTGATCCCTCACAACAGGTTGTGGAATCAAACTTAAAGGATAAACTAACTACATACCGCGAAAATTACAGGAATGCTGAAGGCTATACGGCCATCCAAAGCCTTTCATACGAAAAGCAGGAAGCTGATACATTTGAAGACCTATATTCCATTCAGGAAAAAAGACGACTCGACAGCCTGGAAGCAGTATTAAAAAGCCAGCTCTACACACCAGATATCGAAATAGGTCCCGAAAATCATTATAAACCGGAACCGCTTAGTGAATCAGATCAGGCACTTTTGGATTTGATCAATTCTGCCAATCAGCAGAATATCAATCCCAGTCCAGATGACGCTCCAATCCCTCCACCAGAAAAAGACCCAATGGAAACAATGCGTCAGCAAATGGCGTTAATTGACAGTTTCCAGAATGCCAGCAATCCGGAATTTATAGAAGAACAAAAACGAATTGCAATACAGGAGGCTCTCGATAAACAACGGTTGGAGTTTTTGGAAAAAAAGTCTCAAGTGGAAGCTGCAAACAATGTGAGCAGTGAATTTAACACGCTAAAGCCGACAAAGGATAAATCGTTCATTAAGGCGATAATTGATGAAGATATAACCGGTTATGCCGGTTCTCGGATACGGATTCGTTTATTGGAAGATATTACAGTTTCTGATCAACTAATAGAAAAAGGGACTTGCTTATATGCTCTCATAAATGGTTTCTCCGCTCAACGGGTTTCATTAAATATCAGTACAGTAATGCTTAACGGTAATATATATCAAATTAACCTCGATGTATACGACATTGACGGATTAAAAGGTCTGTATGTACCAGAGTCTGCATTCAGGGATTTTACTAAAGATCTGGGAACTCAGACATTACAAGGAGTAAATGTTTCAACAGGTGATGGTGCCAACGATCTTCTTATGTCCGGTGTCGGCAGTATGTTTCAATCTACTTCCCAGGCTATTGCCAAAGCTATTCGTAAGAACAAGGCAAAAATTAAAAATTCCACCCATATTTTTCTAATCGATAGTCAAGAACTAAATAACCAATACAAATAATGAAAACACTATATTTTTCAATTTCACTTTTCTTCATCTGCTTCATTGTCAATGCTACAGATATACCCAAAGAAAATTTACCGGTTATTTCAATAACTACCGGGATTTCTGTTCATTTTATTTCGCCGGAACCCATTCAATTTGCTGACATCTCTACTGATGCTATTGTTGGGGATATTCCGGTTGACAATGTGCTCCGCGTTAAAGTGCTTTCTGATTCAATTGCAAGTCAGGTTGATGAAACGGTAGTTACGATTATCGGACAATCGTTTATTGCACAGTTCAACCTGAAATATGTCCCGGATGATCTTTCTCCATCCACCACAACCCGCATTGATATTCTTCCCAAACATATGAGCCCACTGGAATTCCCGGAGATAACAATGACATTCCGGGATATGAGAGAAATCTCACGAGATATTGTTATTGGCAGAAGACCGGCATTTAATAATGTGATGAGTAAAGCTTTAGGAATGAAAGCGACTTTAAATAATATTTATGCCGTTGGGGACTACGTTTTTATCGATGTTTCATTTCGAAACCGTACACGGATTAAATACGATGTTGATCAGTTTCGTTTCACCATCCGCGATAAACGCATTACCAAAGCAACGAATGTACAGGATCTGGAAGTCCGGCCAGTCTTTTCACTGTATAACAACAGCTATTTCAGAAAGCGTTACAGAAATGTCTTTGTTTTTCAAAAGTTTACTTTCCCGGGAAACAAAGTTTTCACCATTAAGCTTGATGAGAAGCAAATTTCCGGCAGAACGATTGAGTTAAATATTGATTACCGTGATTTACTTCACGCCGATACCTTGTAAAATCCTCAAAGTACAGACCATGAAAAAAACAGTATTCATTCTTATCTTATTCATCACAGCTTTCAGTAATGCAAGGTCACAGGAAGGATGCACTTATTTAATGTTGAAAGCAGGTCCCTTGTACGAAAGTGCCTGGACTGGTACCGTTGGGGTTGATTTAAATACGAAGTATCATAACTCTGCAGAGCTATCCTTTTCCTACTACAAGGCAGATCAGAAATCTTATGACAATCTGTTAGTTGGAATGTTCTATAAGCCAGTACTGGCAAGAAGCCGGAATACAACTTTTAAGTTCAGACTTGGTTCACACATCGGGACAGACAACTCTGATTTTATACTTTCAGCCCTTGGAGGGATCGAGTTTTTACAATCCCTTGCACCTGGTTTCGATTTAATCATTTCGAATACCAGCGGCTACTACTTCTGGGCGCGCAATCATTGGCGTGTGTCTGCTGAATTTGGGTTTCGGATTTCACTTTAAGATGAGTTATGGAAGAAAGTCGTGAACTGCAAAAGCTATACAGCTTTATGCAAATGGCTCTGTATAGTATTGTGGTGTTAGATGTAATCCTTAACGTGCTATTTACTGAATCAATCTGGCACCAACTGATGCTTTTGTTCGAAAGGCTTAAGATGATACCTCTTTTCGATAACCCAATTTATACCAAGCTGCTGACGGTGATCGTAATTCTACTTGTGGGGATAGGGACAAAAGCCAAAAAGAATATTGAACTGAATCCCAAAACTCAGATCTTTATTCCGCTGGCTTTAGGACTGGTATTAATTTTTACCAGTCCTTTTTTATTGCCCAAAGCCGGGGATTTAAGCCTTAAGCAAGTCTTTCCTCATACAAACTGGTATGGTGCCGCTTATATTTTCCTTTCTTTTTTTGGTGCAATTATTACCAATACGGCTGTTGACAATGTTTCTAAAATGGTCAAATCAGGCCTGGGAAAGGATAAGTGGAACATCGAAGGAGAATCTTTTATGCAGGATAAGACCAAACTGGAAACCCCAACCTCTTTAAATATCCCAATGGTATTTTATTTCAAGGGGAAAGTGCATAAGGGATTTATAAATATCAATCCTTTTAGAGGGACTTTTGTAATTGGCACACCTGGTTCAGGGAAAAGCTTTGGCGTTATTAATCCTGCAATCCGGGAATTTATACGAAAAGGTTTTACCATGTGCCTTTATGATTTCAAATACCCTGATCTTGGGAAAATTGCCTATTACAATTACCTCTTACAAAAGAGAAAAGGAAGACTAAAGAATTACCAGTTTCATGTTATCAACATTGATGATATTTCCAGAAGCTGCCGGATAAATCCGTTGGCTCCACAATATGTTCAAACCTTAGCTGCTGCCCAGGAAATATCAGAAGCATTAATTGAAGCACTGAAGAAAGGGGATAAGACCGGTGGGGCTGATCAGTTTTTTACTCAATCCGGTGTCAACTTTCTTGCTTGTAGTGTTTACTTTTGGGCGAAGCATAACGATGGAAAGTACTCCAGTTTACCACACATCATGGCGTTTCTTAACCATTCGTATGAAGAGATCTTTACGGTTCTCCTCACGAATCCCGAATTGACCAGTCTGCTGTCTCCATTTATGAGTGCCTTTAATAAAAAGGCATTCGATCAGCTGGAAGGTCAGATTGGTACGTTAAAAATCTTTCTTTCACGCCTGGCCACAAAAGAATCATTCTGGGTATTTTCAAAAAATGATTTTAACCTGAAAATATCTGATCCGTCGAACCCTTCTATTCTAATTCTGGCGAACAATCCATCAACACAAAGTATTAATTCGGCGCTTTATGCACTTGTCATTAATCGGATTACCCGTCTGATAAATGATAAAGGAAATCTGCCTACCTCAATCATTGCTGATGAAGTTCCAACGCTCTTTATTCATCGGATTGAGAACCTGATTGCCACGGCACGAAGCAATAAAGTCGCAGTTCTCCTGGGATTACAGGAACTTCCCCAGTTTAAACAACAATATGGCCGGGAAACAGCCGAAACAATTACATCAGTAATCGGAAATGTTCTTTCCGGTTCTGTCCGGGATAAAGGGACATTGGAATGGTTGGAAAGAATGGTCGGTAAAATAAAACAAACCGGTAATAGCCTGAATGTCGATCATGCCAGGGCAACAATCGGTATGACCGAGCGGCTGGATGCACTTATCCCTGCAGGGAAAATTGCTTCTCTGAAAACAGGGCACATGATTGGCATGATTGCACGAGATGCAGACGACAAAACAGATTTGGGAAAAGGTTATGTCCCTTCTGCAATTAACTGCAAAATCAACCTGGATATGAAAGCCATAAAAACCGAAGAAGAAAACTATCCTGAAATGCCGGTTTACTACCATTTTAAAGGTGATAAAGACAAGTTCCTGCTTCGGAATTACGAGAAGATTAACAAAGAGGTTGAAATGGTAGTTAACGACTTAATGTATACCTCATGAAACTTCTCCTGTTTTTGTCTTTTTCCCTTTGTTGCCCATTTATTGTAAAGCCTCAGAATTTTAACTCTGTATCGAAAGAACGGCAGTTTAAAACAATTCAGGTGGTTGATTCTAAAACTGAAATACCAAAGATCGGGGCCGATACTATTCCGCTTTTACAATCGGTTTCTGATACATTGGGTGTCTATGCTGCCACGAATGATACTCGCGGGTCTGTGCTGTTTTCTCCTCCATTACGTCACCTGGCTGTTACTTCCGGATTTGGATACCGGTTTCATCCAATTCTGAAATCTCAAATGTTTCATTCCGGTATCGACTTCCGGGCGCGTAATGATACGGTGTTTGCTATTCTTGCAGGTATCATTACTCAAAAAACAGAGTCGCCCGGTTACGGAAAGCGTATTAACATCTTTTTGGGTAAGCAGTATGAGTGCTTATATGCCCACCTGTCTCAGACCTTTGTTCACAAGGCCGAATGGGTTGAACCGGGACAAGCAATTGGAATAACAGGAAGCAGCGGACTTAGTACGGGAGAGCATCTGCATTTTGAGGTTACAAAGGCCGGAAAGCCTGTTAACCCACTCCAATTTCTTGCAACGCTTACAAAATATTATAAACATCTTGAATATGCTGGAAAAGAAAAACTGTCATTCGTTTATGATGAATGACAAGATTGAACTTGAAGGTAAAAGCTTTGAAATTACGGGGCTCTTACCCAACCGGAAAGTACAGGTTACCAATACAAAAACCGGAAGACTGACAACGCTTTCCCCTTCCGATTTGCTTTATAATTCCCTGATGGATGCCAAGCTTGAGCAAATCAATAAATCGATTTCAAATAAACCACTTAAACGTTAATGTTATGACAAAATTTAAACGAGAAGAAATACCGGTAGATGATATGCAAGCCCTTGGTTTGCACGATGGAAAGAACTTAAAATTGGATAGTACTCAGCTGGAACATTTACTTTCGGGAAATATTACCCAATTCGTTCAGCTCAACAACGTCAAAATTGAAAATGACAATAAGGTTTCTCTTGATGCAAAACTGTCATTGAGAAGAAAACCGGATGGTTCTGCAGGTTTGTTTATCCATCCAATTTATAAGGATTTGAAACAACACCCGGATTTATCGCCGGAAGAAAATCAGGCATTTGCTAAAGGAGGTGTTTATTCCAAAACTACTGCGGCCTACGGTAAGATTGTGTCGCATGGTGAGGCTCCTTTTGAATTTGATGAAGGCAATAAAGAGAGCTACTATATTGAGCTTGAAAAGCAAAATGGCGAAAAGAAATTTGTCTGGGGAATAGGCTTGAAAAGTGCCCTTGAAAGCTCCAGACATGAAATCGGTGACCAGGTGCAACTATCTGTTACCGGGAAAGAACTGGTTAAAACCCAGGATAAAAAGGGCAACTGGATAGAAGCCGAACGCTTGGGTTGGAGTATAAAACCAATTGAGCAGTCGAAAAAAAAGGAACGTTCTGTTATTTACGAATACGATCATGAAACAAAAAGCTTTGTTAGCTTGCCGCAGGAGTATGTAAAACAAATTGAGGAAATAAACGGAATGCCGTTAACCGAAGAGCAGAAACGCCGGTATAAGGAAGGAAAAAAGGTTACGATGCCTGACGGAACATCTGTTCAGGCGTCCCCTGCTTCAAAGGATTTAATACGCTCTGATAAAAATTTACTGATCCTTTCAATGGTTCTCGATGGCGGCTTGTCTTATATGCTATATCGGGGTGTGAAAGCTATTGAAAAAAAGGGAAAGCAAATGCAGCAGCGCGAGAACGAGTACTCGAAAGGTTATGAGGATGCTTTGAAAAAAGTACAAACCGACCTGGAGCGTAAACAGGCCAG
>NZ_CAJXTC010000069.1 GCF_913060805.1 uncultured Draconibacterium sp. | reverse complement strand
TTTCGAGAACAGATAACGTTTTGCTATGAAAAATGGTAAGTTCAAACGCCGGTGTTTTGTTTGAGAACGAAAAGTTTCGGAAACTATTTTTTCAGCAGGCTATCAATATTGTCGATATAATCCAGGCTGTCGTCAATATAGAATTCCAGATCAGGAATTACACGCAGGCTTTTTCCGGTTTTCCGGCCCAGTTCGCCACGTAGCTGTTTGCTTGAAAGTTTGATTTCTTCCAAAATATCGTTGGCAAATTCCGAGGGAAAAATACTGAGGTGAATGCGCGCAATGGATAGATCTTTTGTAATGCGCACTCCGGTAACGCTAAGCAATTTACCCGGAAAACGTTCTTTGTTTACTTTTAATAGGATTTCGGCCATTTCGCGTTGAATGAGCCTCGAGATTTTATTCTGTCTTGTGCTGTATTGTTCCATTGTTACTGATTATAAGTTACAAAATTACGCAAAAACCTTGGAATAGTGGCAGAAATCAATGAAACAGCGATTCTTTAAAAGCATTTCGCAGGCTTTCGTTGGGTTTAATGATGTTGTAGTTTTCCCAGAATTTTTCGTCGTAGGCACCCAAAACCTCCACAAAAATGTCGTTGCGGCTAAAGCGTTCGTCTTTGTTGAAACGTTTTAAATCGGTGGGCTGAATATTGGTGATCAGCAAATCGGAAACACTGTGAAATTCGGAGTTTATGCGGTCTCGTTTGCTTCGCACTTTAAATTTAACCGATGCTTTTGCCGAAGCCAGATGCCATTTTCCCTGGTATTGCCGGTAATTTACCTGGTAGTGCACGTAGGTTGGCCGCGCTTTAACTTTGCGTGGTTTCTTTTTAATCATGATCTCCTCGGCCTGTTTTAACCCCGCTTTATTTAAATGGTAATTGGCATGAACGAGCGCAAATGTTTCACGATGAACATACATTTCGCCTTCAAAAGGCGGATAAAATTCGCCGGATTGAGGTTGAAATTTTACCACATAAACCGGTTGATTTTCGTACCAGATTACATCGCTGATCTGATAATCATACACGTGCTCGTATTCCGGATTGATAAAGGTTTCAACGGTTTTTACGGCATCCAGCTCGGTAATGGTAAACGGCCCCCCCATCAGTTTAAAATTCAGCCATTTAAAAGATTGTACATCGCGGCTTTTTCGCCCTTTTAACAAGCGAACCAAATCGCCACGAGAAGTTCCGATATAAGGTGCTTTTAACACTTCCATTACCGCCTCTGAAACACTTATATAATTTTTATCCTGTTTAACAGTTTCGCGATAAAAGGCGGTCATGAGTTTGGTTGATGGTGTGTAATTTTTTTCATAGTTCGCCCGCATATTTTTCAGTAGTTTTTCGGGCGTGATTGCCGTAACTTTTATCTCCTTAATTTTAATTGAAGCGGGTTCGAGGATAAAAAGATCTTCGTCGAGCAACTGGTTGGCCGGCAATTGTTTTTGCTCGTACCCCATGCACGAAATTACGATGGAATCGCGGATAAACGAAGGATGAACTTTCAGCAGAAACTCGCCATCGGTATTGCTGATGGTACCAATTGGTTTATCTAAAACAGAAACCGATGCAAATTCAACTGGCCTTCCTTTTCGGCTTTCAATTAATTTACCCGACAGGAAAAAGTACTTTACCGGCACCGAATCCTGTTTAGTTGTGAACTCGCTAATGTCCGATTTTCGGGTAATAATAACCTGGTTTTGCAATTCGCTAAAACGATATTGAGTGGTATCGAGCAAAGTATTCAGAATGGTGTACAGCGACTTATCCTGCGCCGAAATACTTACTTTTTGTGCGGGATTGAAAATGGTGGCATCGTACGAAAAAAATACATTAGCCTGCCAGCTGATCTGTTCTAAAACAAAATCGAGCGACTGATCGGTTTGAAAAATGCTAATGCGGCGCTCGAAAATAGAGCCATCCTGTTGCTGGCCTTTTGTAGCAAAAGATAACAACAGGATGGTAGATAATATGATCAGCTGTTTTACCGGCTTCATTAAAACATCTTTTTCAGATAAAAGGAAGTTTTAAATTCTTCTCCGTCTCGTAATACAGTGAGTTTAATTTTTTTGTCTTCGCGGCTTTGAAGCAACAGGTTAATATCATTCAACTCCAACGACTGGTGATTACTGCTGTTTATACGAATAATCTGGTCGTTTTCCTGCAGCCCGGCAATGTGTGCGGGCGAATTTTCGCGGATATCGGCAATGGTGAAAATGGGTAATCCGGGCATCGGATTGGTAACCTCCATTCCACTCATATTGTAATTAAAGTCTTCCTTAATTTTATGATTCGGGCGCAATGTTAATCGGTTATTCCGGTAATCGATCGTCACATAAAAACGCCTTAAAATTTCTGCGCCAATGGTTCCGTTTCTGCCGTTTACCGAAATCAGGCTGTCGATGTGTTTCGAATTCGGAAAGGCTACAATTGGTTTTGTCAATAGCAGCGGCCCAACCCAAATGGCATCAATACGTCCTTTTGTTCCGTACAGGTCGCCATTTAAACCACGGCCCAAAAATGTTTCAACATGTTGCTGTGGCAGATTGATACGTTCGTCTGAATTTTCAGACAACCACAATGCATCGCTGGCACCGGTGTCGACCAACAATTTCACCGGAACTTCTTTCATGTCGTCGGTAACAATTGTGGTGCGCACAAAGGGTTTATTTCCATCAAAATGCAAAGGCATAATAATGTCTTTTCGGCGGTCGCGGTACTTGAAATATTCAGGTTTGTACAATGTCAGTTTTTCATTCAGGTAATCAACTTTTACAATGTAATCTTTAAACAAGTTAAAGCCGATCAATCCGTGAACCGGAATTCCGAGCATGTGCGAAATCTGAAAGTTTTCGTCGATGATCATTTGCACTTCCTGGTTACGCGCTGTTAATCCGTCGATGTGCATAACGTTGTTTCCCGAACGATAAGCTGTTAACGATTCTCCTTCGCCAAGTCCTTTTACTTTAACCGGCATCATGTAGTTCAAATTCAGCTTGTTAATAAACGGAAGTTCAGTAATTATCGGGTAACGAACGCCGGTGTCGAGAATAAAATTCAAGGTATCCGAATCGTTAATATTCACCGGAATGATAATTAAGTTACTTGCCGATTTAAAGTTGATCGTGATCTGTTTCGAATGTGGATTATCGAACAGAAAACCACGGTTGGTACTGGCAAATTGTTGCGTAGCATTTTCGTATTCCATACTCTCGTCGATAGGAACGTAATCGCGCACTACCAGCAGATTGTCTTCAATTTCAAAAAGCAGGTAGAAATCTTTCATCAGTTTATCGAGCACATATTTTATAGGCTTATTTGATACGTTTAAACTGATTTTTTTGTCGGCAACAATGTCGGCGTTGTACGAGTAGTCGATGTCCAGGTATTTACAGATCTTCTCAATAACATCCGAAAGTGGCTCGTCTTCAGCATAAATACTAATGTTTTGATCGAGCGCCTGGCTCTTTGTCTCCTGGGCAAAACTGGTGTTAGGTACCACTAACAAAGCCAGCAAGGCCATCAGGACGATAAGTTTTATTTTATTCCATTTTATTGGTTTCATGACTTTAAAGCTTTACTGTTTGTTTGTACGGCTCGTTAAAGTGTAATGTTTGCCTTCAACCGATAAATCCAGATCAAATGTGAGCCGAATTACATTTAAAACGAAATCAACCGGTTTCTGATCGAAATGACCTTCGTATAAGAGGTCGTTTAGCTCCGGTTCCATCACGTCGATATCAATGTGGTAAGCTTTTTCAAGACAATCCACCACTTCGTGTAACGGAACAGTGTTGAAAATGAGGTCGTGTGTTTTCCAGGCCAGGAAATTCGGATCGCTGTTCACTGTTTTCATCAGTTCGCGGTTTGATATGTGCAGCGTTCCTTTTTCGCCGGGAGACAAAAATACCTCGCGGCTTTCCAGTTCAGGATTTTCGTTTTTACTGATTACCTGAACTTTACCTGTTTCAACAATAACCTCAACAGTTTCTGCGTCCGGGTATGCACTAACGTTAAAAGAGGTACCTAAAACTTTAACCTGTGCATTGCCGGCATTTATTACAAACGGTTTTTCGGGATTACGCTGAACATCGAAAAATGCTTCGCCAATGATGGTAACTTCGCGGGTGTCGCCTTTAAACTTTTTCGGAAACAGCAGTTTCGAGTCGTTGTTTAAAGTAACCACCGAACCATCGGGTAAAACATATTCGTTCAGCACCTGATCTTTGGCCGAGATCGTTTCGCTGTAATAAGCCTTGTCCGGGTTGCGGAAACCAAGGTAATATGCAACTGAACCCAATAAAAGTGCGATAACAACTATTGCAGCATATTTGTAAAATTGTGCAATAACCTCCTTCCTTGTTTTTTGTAGCTGAATAGATCGAACTTTAGCAGGGCGTAATTGTGTATGAACATTTTTCCAGGCCGTTTCGTTATCGAATTTTTTTGCCTGGTAGTAGGAATCTACTTTGTTGAGCATGTTTTTATACTGCTCAAACTCTTCCCGGTTCTTATCAGATTGATTGATCCAGGTCTCCACCTCTTCATTTTCTTGCAAACTGGTTTCGTTATTCAAATATTTGGTAACCAGTTCCCAATCAAAATTTTCTATGTTCTCCATTTTTCCCATCTCGTTTAAATGACAATACACAAGTAATTTACCCCTAACTATTTTTTGCCCTGCTAACAAAAAAGTAGAAGATAAAGGTGTTATATTTTTTTAATTTGTCTCGTAATGATTTGATTGCGAGGCTCATTTGCGCCTCAACCGTTTTTATTGAAATATTTAATTTTTCAGCAATTTCGCGGTATTTTAATCCTTCTTCGCGGCTCAATCTGAATATTTCACGGCGTTTTTCAGGCAGCTCTTCAATGCTTTTGGCAATGTCGGCAGCCAGGTCAACTTCAATATAATCGTTGTTAAAACTGTTTGTCTCCGATTCGGCAATCACTTTTTGAGCATGCTGAAATTTTATATTATTATGTTTGATATGGTTCAGGCAAAGGTTTTTTACCGAGCGAAAGAGGTAGTTTTTTAGCGACGACTCCACAGAAAGGTCGGCCCGGCGTTCCCAGAATTTCACAAAAAAATCCTGTACGATTTCCTCCGCAGCCACATCGTTGTCAATTATTTTGATAGCGAAGTTACACAAGTATGCGTAGTACAATTTAAACAGCCTTTCAAAAGCTATCTCATCGCCCTGCTGAATATTTTCGAATAGTTTATTTTCTTCGAATGAGTTCATGTACAATTAGTTCTAACGGTAGTTGCTAAGGTATGAAAAAGAAATACTTTGCAAAAGATTGAAATTATGTTTAAGAAATTTATGTCATTTTGTGCTTTCGATTAAGCTGCTATTTTTGTTGACCTTAATTATCATATAACTAGAATGAAAAAGAAACAAAAAGTAAGTTTCCCGAAGGCTTTCTGGGTAGCTAACGCAGTCGAGTTATTAGAGCGCGCTGCATATTATGGAGTGTTTATCGTTATCACACTTTATTTGTCGCGAATTTTAGGATTTAACGATTTTCAGGCAGCAATGTTGGCCGGATCGTTTTCGGCAGGACTGTATTTTTTACCAACATTTGCCGGTGCAGTAGCCGATAAAATAGGCTTTAAAAAATCATTGCTGATCGCTTTTTCATTACTTTCCATTGGTTATTTTTCGATGGGTGTACTGCCAACTATGCTCGAATCGTCGGGACTGGTAGAATACACCAAAACCACCCAATTTAACGGACTTCGCGAGAGTAATTTGAAATGGATTATCGTTCCGATTATGATCGTAATTATGATTGGAGGATCGTTCATAAAATCGTGTATTACCGGAACCGTAGCCCGCGAAACAACCAAAGAAACGCGTGCACAGGGCTACTCTATTTTTTATATGATGGTAAATATTGGTGCTTTCTCGGGCAAAACCATTGTAAAACCATTGCGTGATGCCATGGGTAACGAAGGATTGGTTACATTGAATTACTTTGCCGGAGGAATAACACTTTTGGCTGTAATTTTGGTGGCCCTTTTTTACAAAGCAAGCCGCTCACACGAAGAGTCGAAAAGTTTCTCACAGATTTTCGATGCATTGGTAAAAGTGCTTGGCAATGCACGTTTAATAATACTTATCATCATTATCACCGGCTTTTGGATGGTGCAGCACCAGTTGTATGCAACCATGCCAAAATACGTATTACGATTAGCGGGAGAAGGCAGTGCCATTTCGTGGTTTGCCAATGTAAATCCACTGGTGGTTTTCCTTACTGTTGGTTTTGTAACACAAATGATGCGCAATAAAACTTCGCTGTTCTCCATGACTGTGGGGATGTTTATAATGCCTGTTTCGGCACTGTGTATGGCCTCTGGGCATTTAATGGGCAGCGAACCTATTTTAGGACTTCACCCAGTTGCTTTTATGATGATTGTGGGTATTGTTTTCCAGGGGCTGGCCGAAACGTTTATTTCGCCGCGCTACCTGGAGTATTTCTCGCTACAGGCACCAAAAGGTGAAGAGGGCTTGTATCTTGGATTTAGCCATTTGCATTCGTTCCTGTCTTCTATTCTTGGTTTTGGCCTTTCGGGCTGGTTACTTACCAAATATTGTCCCGATCCACTACTGTTTGATACACATGCCGAGTGGGAAGCCGCCTCGGTAAATGCACATTATATCTGGTTTTATTTTGTAGGAATTGCTTCTGTTTCAGCGATTTCGTTAATTATATACGGAAAAGTGGTAAAATACATCGACCGTAAAAAGCAATTTTTGAATTAATATTTTGCTGATTCGGGTTAAATAATTAGTTTTGCACACCAATTTTCCACAAAGGAAGTTTGCCCG
>NZ_CAJXTC010000068.1 GCF_913060805.1 uncultured Draconibacterium sp. | reverse complement strand
TGCTGCCACGTGGCATACTGTGGTGCCATTATGTGACAATTGGTACAGGTTGCAGGATTATCAGAAAGGTATGAATGTGCTTTTGAAACATAAAGCAGAAATAATACCAGACCTACTAAAATACTTAAAGTGAATATTACAGGTAATTGCCATTTTTTCGGCGGAAGTAGTTGTTTTAGCATAGCGATAGTCGATCAAACTTTTATGAAGTAAATATCTTTTGAATCATACCGAAATTTTGTACCAAATGTTACAAACCGGCATTTTTCTTAAGAAAGAAATACTTCTTATCTCAAACTATCTGGTCATTAGTCAGCACAACTAAAGAACGTTTTCCCACGTCTCTAATCTGACAGAAATCAGCCATTCCGGGGGCAAAATTACACGTTTGGGACAAACGACTTTTAGGAATTATGCTACCAGTCGAGTAACCGTTTTTCGCCTTCCAGGGCTTTGATCTCCGAAATTTCCTGCGACACTTCAATCACTCCTTTATAATTACCCGATTGATCTCTTACCGCAAAATATTGAATAAGAATAAAGTCTCCTTTCATTTTTATCCAGAAAGAGGCTTGGTCTTTTTCGCCTGATTTAAACGATTCCACAATTTTTTCTACCACATGCACGCTTTCAGGAGGATGGCAATTTTTAACCTCGCGCCCGATGATCGCAACCGTTCGCGGGAAAATTCGTTTTGGCGGAGTAGAAAAATACTGAACCTTATCGTGTTCATCAACATAGGTAATATCAACCGGCAGATGATTAAAAATCAGTTTAATTTGTTCGGCATTCAAAATTCCTGTTCCAAGATTTATAAATCCATTGGAGTTACTTTCTTGTTCCTCCTGGATTATACTTCGGGGTTGAATATATGGAAAGCCAATTTCAAGACCCAATCGATTCATGGCTTGTAATTCTTCTTTACCGATTGTTGAAAGAATTACAGGAAACAAGATACGTTCCTCTCGGAATTTGATGGCCATCATATTAAAGAAGATATCGCCGACGCAACGATTAAAAGTCTTAATTTCGATGGAACCACTTTCCAATTGACCGATCACAAACTTTATATTGGATCGAATATCATCGTGAATAGACCACATAATCTGCAAACAACGGTAATCGGGCCATGCTTTTTCAATGGCCGGGAAGAGTACATTTTCTTTAATGGTATAGTGTTTTACAAAAACCTCCAGCTGTCTGAATTTGTTGAGCAAATTCGTTTGCAACACATTGTTCGCCGGGTCTTTTACGAAGGCTTTAAACACCGGTCTTATTTCATCTAAACTCCGCACCATTTCACGGTTATTCTTCTCCAAAACACCTAAAAAGGAATTGGTATCAGGTTCTATTCTTGGGTAAGTTTCAATGGGAATATGAAATATATTCAAAAGCTTACTGGCAAGCTTTTTCAGATCTTCAACAGAAATGCCTTCTTTTACTAAAATATCGAACAACGCAATAAAATCAGCGGGAATAACCGTTGGTATAAAATCTTTATTGGCGATAACAAAGGAATGTGCATTACCTGTCTCAAGAATCAGTTTTGAAACTTCTTTTAATTTAGCCTGCCTTTTCTCATTCGTTTTTGTGAATTCCGACATATCAGTTATCCATTAACAGATGTTATTCCTCAAATTTTATAATTTGTACAGGGCAATTCTCTGCTGCATCTTTAATTTCTAGTTCGTAAAAAGTGTAATCAAGCCCCGGCACCACAATCATTTTATCGAAAACTTTAAATACGCGCGGGGCAAAAAGATTACACATTTTACAGGCAATACAAGTGTTTATGCTGTCATCTCGCCAAACTCTTTTAATCGTCACTCAAACATTCTTTTAACAAAGTCACCATAATAAATTCAAAACAGGCATTACTATCCAATTCCTCGGTTTAGAACGGCTTCTCCTTTTCTGATTTTTTCGGATAATGCCTGTATGGTTTCTTCCTGAACAATTTCAAAAAACTTATCGCGTACTTCCTTATATTGTTCATGTAACGGGCATGGATTATCATTGTTACATGATTTTAATCCGAAACCACAACGATGGAAACAGGCATCACCTTCCATTACATGAATCACTTGGTACAGCGTCAGTTCATTCTGTTCGTTGTTAAAAAAGAATCCACCGCCCCGACCTTTTGCCGAATCAAGTAACCGGTGTCGGGTAAGCGTTTGCAAGATCTTTGCAGAAAACGCAGGAGGAGCCTCTATTTCTTTTGCAATCTCAACAACACCCGGTCGTTTTCCCTCCCAGTTTCGGAGCTGAACAAAAACCAGTGCCCGTATTGCATATTCAGTACTTTTAGCCAACATATTTTTAGTTTTTTGAAATAATTTCTTTTTCCAAAGCTAATGCTTTCAAAAATAAAATATTGTTTTCCAAATGAATATGTCGGTGTAAATCCTGCTCAAAATCGTTTAATGTTTGATAAGTAATACGATAAGTATTACATGCATCGGGCGGACAGGTATAATTAGATGTTAATGCTGCAATTTCAAAAAAGCGCTCGCCTTCAGCCTGGTGTTCATCTAACATAGTCTGAATGGGTGCATCTATTCCTCCGAATTCGGATAACCCCGTATTTTCTCCGTTTTTAGATTTTACTAATCTACGAATATATGGGAACAACACTAACTCTTCCTTTTTCATGTGCGCAGTGAGGTTCCCGGCTGCCGTTTCAAACAATTCGCGAACTTTATAAAGCTCCGGGTGATTTTCACCATGTACATTACAAAGCTTATTTAGTTTCTCCTGCAGAAATGGGATATTATCGTTGACGTATGAATGATGCCTTTTTTCAATATAATCACACAGTTCATTCAGTTCCATCGAATCGATATATTCTGAATCCGGATCGTTTGCCTGCACTACAATTTCCAACTCCGGTAACAAAGTAGCGATGTCTACATTTGCTTTTTCACAGGCTTTTTCCAGACTTATACCACCTCCACAACAAAAATCGATGTGGTTACGGTCAAATACCTGAGCGGTTTTATAATTTTCTTTTACGATCTCGCCTACTGTTGAATTTTTTCTGATTTCCATAGCTATTATTTTTTTGACAAAGATAGAAACATATTATAAAAGGACAACGGGGTCCTTTTATAATTTTATTATACATTTGTGGTACTAAACTTTAAAATCAGTATTTATGAATTCAAAAAAACTCTGGATCGGTTTTATCCTCGTAATGGTCATTTCGTTTGGAATACTTGGTTATTTTGGCCGGGAAATTTACCGACAAGCTCCTCCCATTCCTGAAAAAGTAATAACACCGGATGGCTCCGTATTATTTACTTCTGCTGATATAAAAGATGGCCAGAATGTTTGGCAATCGATGGGTGGACAGGAAGTTGGAACCATATGGGGACATGGAGCCTACAAAGCCCCTGACTGGACAGCTGACTGGTTGCACAAAGAAGCACTCTTCATTTTAGATACCTGGTCGTTGGCCGAATTTTCGCAATCGTATGATGACCTGCAGGACGAAAAACAGGCGCTTCTTCAAAAACGCCTTCAAAACGAACTGCGGAAAAACACATACGACAAAGCTTCGCAAAGTCTCATAGTTTCAAAAGTTCGTGCCGAAGCCATTAAAAGTAACAGTGTCCATTATTCAGGTTTATTTATGAACGATCCCGAACTGGCTGAGTTACGCGAAGCATATGCCATTCCGGCCAACTCGATAAAAGACAAAGTCCGAATGGATAAAATGAATGCGTTTTTCTTTTGGGCCAGCTGGGCCACGGTTACCGAACGCCCCGGAAAAGATATTACCTACACCAATAACTGGCCACCTGAAAAACTGGTTGGTAATGAGCCAACCGGATCGTTGCTTTTGTGGACAGGATTCAGTGTAATTATTTTGCTGTTTGGTATTGGACTACTCGGCTGGTATTATGCTACCAACCGCGAAGAAGAAGCTAATCCAGATATACCGAAAGTGAATCCTTTATCGGGAACCAAACTGACTCCATCGATGAAAGCCACTTTAAAGTATTTTTGGGTGGTAACAGCACTTATTTTAGTACAAATATTTATGGGCGTTGTAACAGCGCATTATGGTGTGGAAGGATTGGGCTTCTATGGCTTGCCACTGGCCGACTTCCTCCCCTATTCTATTTCCAGAACGTGGCACATACAACTGGCTATTTTCTGGATTGCAACATCGTGGCTCGCTACCGGACTATTTATAGCACCGGCAATTTCAGGTAAGGAACCAAAGTTTCAGCGCTTTGGTGTAAACTTTTTGTTTATCGCATTACTGATTATTGTTGTTGGCTCTTTAGCCGGCCAATGGATGGGCGTAATGCAAAAGCTGGGACTTGTTGAAAATTTCTGGTTTGGACACCAGGGCTACGAGTATGTTGACTTGGGCCGGTTCTGGCAGATTTTCCTTCTTATCGGTCTGGTATTGTGGCTGCTTTTAATGGGTCGCGCAATCTGGCCGGCATTACAGGCAAAGAATGAAAACAGGCATTTACTTACCATGTTCCTGATTTCATCGATTGCGATTGCAGCTTTTTATGCTGCCGGTTTAATGTGGGGACGCCAAACTCACCTGGCGATTGCCGAATACTGGCGTTGGTGGGTTGTTCACCTTTGGGTTGAAGGATTTTTTGAAGTGTTTGCTACCGTTGCAATAGCCTTTCTTTTTGTGCGAATGCAGTTGATTCAGACAAAAATTGCAACATCAAGTGTGCTGTTCTCTACCATCATTTTCTTATCCGGAGGTATAATCGGTACCTTCCACCACTTGTATTTTACAGGAACACCAACAGCTGTTCTTGCATTGGGAGCTACATTTAGTGCATTGGAAGTAGTTCCACTGGTATTAATGGGTTTTGAAGCCTATCATAACATACGAATGAGCCGCGCCAAAGAATGGGTTGCTGCTTACAAATGGCCGATATACTTTTTTGTTTCGGTGGCATTCTGGAATTTCCTTGGTGCCGGAATCTTCGGATTCTTAATTAATCCACCAATTGCACTGTACTACATGCAGGGATTAAATACAACCCCGGTTCACGGTCACACGGCGTTATTTGGCGTTTATGGTATGTTGGGAATCGGACTGATGCTTTTTGTTTTGCGCGATATGGATTTAAATGCAGTCTGGAAAGAAAAATCGATACGCAACGCATTCTGGATGATGAATATAGGGCTTTTGCTAATGGTGGTATTGAGTGTGTTGCCTGTAGGTTTGGCGCAAACGGTTGCCAGTGTAAAGCACGGTTTGTGGTATGCACGTTCAGCCGAATTTTTAGAAAGTCCAACATTGGAAACAATACGTTGGCTACGTGCCATTGGCGATACCATTTTTGCGGTTGGGGCACTGTATTTGGGCTGGTTCGTTTTCGGTTTGAAAACGGGATGGTCAGTTAAAAAGTAAACAAAATTGAAGCCGGAACAATTTGTCCCGGCTTCATTATATTATTCACTTTTATATTTAAGATTCTCATTTTCCTCTAGTAGAAAAGGAACTTAATTCGGAAGTGATTTTCTATTCTTGTCCTTTCTTGAGGTCATAGAACTCTGAAATACTATTCGTGCCAGTCGGAAACCAACTCAACGAACTCGTGTCGATATCCGAACGGATCAAAAGAAACCGAATTTTCGAGAAGGTCAAGAACTAATTCTTTCGAAGCGGTTCCTTTGTATTCTGATTGTTTCATTATTAGTCCTAATCCACCAACCGCTGCAGCAAATTTCATGTTCTCTGATGATGCGGCGATATCCAGTGTTGTGCCGTTTACTTCGTGCTTTATCAATTGGCTTTCGCTTGCGTTTGGCTTTTTATACCTAAAATCGAATTGTGCGAATTTTTCATTCGTCGTTCCATCTGTAAGTACAAGTTCGTAAAGCGCTGTAATGGTTTGCGACGAACCAATCTCTCCTGCATCGGTTGAATCGTTTTCAAAATCTTCATTTTCCAAACTTCGGTTCTCGTAACCAATGAGGCGGTACGAGTCAACCCTGTTTTCATTAAATGTCAACTGTATTTTTGAATCTTTTGCGACCGTGAAAAATTTACCAAATTCATGTGTAAATACCTTTTGTATCTGGTTGGCATTGTCGATGTATTCGTAATTACCATTTCCCTTATTGGCAATTTGCTCCATCATGTGGTCGTTCAGGTTTCCACTTCCAACACCCAGTACTGTTAAATAAATTCCCGATTCGCGTTTTTCTTCGATCAATTCAACCAACTCATCGGTTGACGACGGACCAACATTAAAATCTCCGTCAGAACCTAAAATCACCCGGTTGTTGCCATCCTGAATAAAGTTTTCTTCTGCAATATCGTAAGCCGTTAATATTCCGGCTGCACCTGCAGTAGAACCACCGGCACCAAGTTTATTTATTGCTTCTTTAATTTTATCCTTTTCATCACCGTATGTCGAAGGGAGCAATACTCCTGCCTCTCCGGCATAGGTAACAATTGCAATTTTATCCTGGTCCTTTAGGTTATCTGTCATGGTTTTAAATCCCGACTTAAGAATACCTAGTTTCTCCGGCGAATTCATCGATCCGGAAACATCGATTAGAAACACATAGTTCGAATTTGGCAGTTCATTTTCAGGGATGGTTTTTCCCTTCATTCCCAAACGCATAAGATAATGATCTGTATTCCAGGGGCAACTTGCTATTTCAGAATTTAACGATACATTTTCACCATTTGTCGGCCCAGCGTAATCGAAAGTAAAGTAATTGAGGTATTCTTCAATTCGTACCGAAGCTTTAGGTGGCGTTTGTCCCAAGTATAAAAAACGTCTCATATTCGCATACGAGCCACCATCGGCATCAACCGAGAATGTAGAAACCGGTTGATCACTAACTTTTATAAAAGGATTTTCTTCATAATCATTGTAGTTTTCGCGGTAGCTGTCCTCATAGTTGTCCTGACCAGAATCCATTAAAGCGGCCAGGTACATTTCATTGTATCTGACATCACTAGTTTCATCTTCAGTGCAAGCATTAAATAGAAACAAGATTAAAACGGCGGCGAAGAATAGCTTTGTTTTCATAGTGTTTGTGTTTATTTATAATTGTTAATATAAATTCGAACAATATTTTACCGGAACACTTTGAGTAACTCACCTACGAAATAGTAGTTATCATTTGAAACAATTTTAAAAGGAGATTCCTGAGGTGATTCAGCT
>NZ_CAJXTC010000067.1 GCF_913060805.1 uncultured Draconibacterium sp. | reverse complement strand
GAAAAACATGTAAATGCCTATAAAAAAGTTTTCAGGTTAGCCGCATTCAATGTTTACTCTCACAATCGCGACGATCATAGCAAAAATTTCTCTTTCCTGATGAACGCAAAAGGAGAATGGCAATTTGCCCCGGCTTACGACCTGACATTTTCGAATTCGGCCTACGGATTTCACAGCACCATGATAGCTGGAGAGAGTCGGAATCCAGGACGAAAGGAACTTTTGAAGTTGGCTGATCATTTTGGATTAAAAAAAGCCGATGTAATTATCGAAGAAGTTCAAGATGCAATTAACCATTGGCCGTCCATTGCCAAAGAATGCGGAATTTCAAAAACCAACATCCAAAATATCCAGAATGTACTGAATAAAATTATGGATTAAAATAAAAGCCCCTCCCAAGATTGGAAGAGGCTCCTCAAATATTTTGTAGTTCAATTGATAGCAGAACTTTAAGTCATACTATCAATTTTTTTTGATCAAATTATTTTACTTCTTCAAAAATAACCACATCTGACTACGAATACTTTACAAGCTAATGGTACAAATATGACACAAAATAAATCATCTATTTTTCTACGCCACATCGGTATCATTTCCGTTCTCAATGATTCAAAAATACTCAAGAATACCAGAATGCCTTATTATAGTTTTAAACGCTTCACATAACTAGCATTTCATGATTCAAACATTAATTATAATCTTTTCAGTCTGGCCACCTTCCGGCATCATTCCTGCTGCAATCATCTCCCGAACCACCGCCGGCACCTCATCCTCATGAATGAACACATACGTAATTATCAAGCCGTGTTTCTTAGATATTGATTCAATTTCTGCCTGGATCGTTTTTAATAGATTACCGCCATTAAAGATCATTATTTAACAGTGATTATTACTGCATGATTTAAATGTAAAAAATCAGCATGTTTAATAACTCTTTTTTAAATATATGATCACTACAATTTTAGTTTACTATTTCCTCATTTCTTTCAAAAATTCAGAAGGACTTTTATGGTAATACTTTTTAAAACTTTTAGAAAAATAAGATGGAGCTGAAAAACCAACCTGATATGCTATTTGTGCCAGATTAGTATCTGTCATTTTCATTAAATGAACAGCTTTTTTTAAGCGATATATTGTAATGAATTCAATAGGTGAATAGTTGGTTAACGCTTTAACTTTCCGGTATAACTGAATTCGAGAAATTCCCAGTTCGTTACTTAGAAAGTCAACACTAAGTTCTGTGTTTTCAATATTTTTTTCAATTTTATCTTCGAAATTCTCAATAAAATATTTTTCAATTAAGTTATCTGGAACTAATTTTTTAGTGTGGTTGTGAGGTTCACCAAATGCAACTTTCAATCGCTTTCTACCTTCAATTAAATTACGAAGGCGAACTTTTAATATGTCAACATTTACCGGTTTTGACAAATAGTCATCTGCACCACTTTCAAAACCCAAAATTCGTTTTTCATCCTGCGCATTTGCCGTAAGCAAAATAATGGGGATATGACTGGTTGACAATTCTTTTTTTAGATGGCTACACATTTCAACGCCATCAATTCCTGGCATCATCACATCAGAGATAATCAGATCGGGAACATATTTCACTGCCTTTCTTATTCCTTCGATACCGTCACGGGCTTCAAGCACACAATAATTTTCTTTCAGGAGAGATTTCAGATAAGAACGTATTCCGGGATGATCATCAACCAGTAAAATTGTTGTTTTCTCCTTGTCAAACTCATCATCAAAAATATACAAATCTTCACTCCCGATTACGGAAGAAATTACATCTTGAATATCCTTCCTGTCAACTATTTTTTCATCAGACTCTTCCACTTCAATTTTTATGTTTTTATCTTCCTGTTTTGCAGGAATCGAAAAAGTAAAGCAAACAAAACCATTACGATTAGTAACCTCAATCTTCCCTCCATGTATATCGATGTACCCCTTCACAAGTGCCAAGCCGAGACCTGAGCCACCTGTTTTTGAGCCCGCTTGATAAAAACGGTCGAATATCTCTTTTATCTTATTTTCAGGAATCGATTTACCGGAATTCATTACCTGCACCTCTACAGAGTTTTTCCCTTCAACAAGTTTCCGACTCATCAAAATTTGAATAATGCCCTTTTCCGGTGCAAATTTGAATGCATTGGATAATAAGTTGGTATAAATCCGTTCCATTTTTTCCACATCAAAATCAATAACGAAGTCGTCTCCCGAAGTAGCTTGCATCCTGAATTCAATTTGCTTATGATTTGCAACTTCGGCGAATAGTCCGTTCCAATCTTCAAAGTGTTTTTTCAAATCAGCTGAAACGGGAGAAAAATCGTGTTTACCCAATTCATACTTTCTGAAATCTATGATTTGTTCGATAAGTTTTAATAGAATGGCTACATTTTTTTGAGCAATTTGAAGTAATTCCATTTGCTCTCCAGTTAAGTTTGTACTCTTTGATAAATTGTCAATTGGACCTGAAATCAAAGTTAAGGGGGTCCTAAATTCATGCGAGATATTGGTGTAAAATCTTAACCGCTCTTGTGTGACTTTTTCCAGCTTATCTGATAACTGTTTTAATTCAATGTTTTGGTTTGAAATGGCTTCTTTTTGTTCTTCGAGATTTCGGCTCGAAATTTTAAGACGTTTGAACGACCATAAATACATAGCTAAGAAAATTCCAACAAGAGTCAACAACACTAAACTAACGAACAATAAAATCTGCTGTTCCTGATACCTCACATTAAGTATCTCCAGCATATTTTTCGATTTTGTTATGTCCTCCTGTAAAGTGTTGATCTTCTGAAATTGCATCTTAGTTATGTCCACATTTGAATGGTCAATAAGAGTAGTTGGTAACAAATTATTTTTCTGAAAGGATTGATTATGCAATATGCTTGCCGCAATCCTAATAGCCTCCTTACCGCCAGTTGGATAAATTAAGGTTGCAGAAATAACACCTTTCTCAACCAGTTCAATTCCTCCCCCTGCAGTGGGCAGCCCGTCAACACCAACAATCAGAACATCACGGTTTGGAAATTGCTCTCTGATTACATTTGATGCAGCCTCTGCCATAAAATCAGTGTGTGCGAAAATTGCTTTTACAGAAGGGAACTTTTTCAAAATAATACTGAGGCTATCATGAACCAATTCATTGTTCCACTTAGCATGTATTTTATAGACATTTTCAATATTGGGGTATATACTGAGAGCACTACTAAAACCATTCATTCGCTCTAAAGCTGGAGAAGTACTGAGCATTCCTAATAATTCTACAACTTGCCCTTGTTTTTTCAATTTATCTGCAAGATAGACACCAGCAATATTCCCGATTCCAAAATTATTACCCCCAATATAAGCAGTATATTTCTGTGAATTTATTTTTCTATCAATAAGAATAACAGGAATGCCCGAATCATAAATTTTCTCGATAACAGGTTGAAGTGCCCCAATCTCATTGGGTGCAATTATCATCAAATCAACATCCTTCTTTAATAACTCTTCAATTTGTTGAACCTGTAAAAGTGTACTGTCTTCTGCCTGTCGTTTGATAAGTTCAATATCATCATGAAACATGAGCTCCCTATCCATTTCCGCTTCCATATTTAATCGCCAATCTCCGGCCGAACATTGCGAAAAACCTACAATGAATTTCTCTTTTGCCTGCGAACAGAGACAAAACAATACAAATGATATCACCAAAATGAAACGACACATAATTTTCAAGCTAATAACATTTAAAATTAACAAAATTAGACCAAGAAAAAATAGACAAAAAGCCCGATGGAAACCATCAGGCCTTTTTGATATTAATTAAACTAAACCACGTAAATCGGATCCCCATCCATTTTACCATATTTCTGCTAATTTACTAATTTCACCATCGAGTAATTCTACCTCTCCTTTTTCCGAGAACAGGCTTATTGATGTAAATTCTTTGGTAGAGAAAAATTGTTCGGTCATGACCACCAAACCGTCAACTGCAAATAATTCAACCGAAGAATTATCTATTATAATTTTGAAACTAAGTGAAGAGGAATTGACTATATACGGTGCATAATGAATACCTGCAAATTCCTGGTTCGGACTATCCCATCCTCCATTACTCCGATCAATAAAAAAAAGTTTATTTAGGTTGTCGTAGCCAATTTTTAGCGATTCATTTTTTTCATTTGATAAAATAATCCCGAAACGCTCACCAAAATTCATTGCTGTATTGTTTTCAGTATTAAAGTTCAAGTTTATTTCCATCGGGAACTGTGGTTTCATATTAATCTCCTGCATTCCTGAAACTGTAGAACCGGAGATCTTTTTTGAACCTGATTTTAGTTTTTCAAATTCTTTTACCGGCGACGAAACAAGTAGATAGTCGTTATAGATTTCTGTCAATTCCAGGGTTCTCGGGAGGGTAAATGCCCCCCTCCAGCCCGATGTCGGAATCTCATTTGCATATTGCCAGTTATTCATCCAGCCAATTAAAATTCTTCTGCCATCCTCATCCGGAATATCCGACCATGTTACACCTGCATAATTATCCTTACCATAGTCCAACCATTTAGTCCTTTCTCCGTGTGGTTCAAATACATGCCCGTCAAATTCGCCAACAAAATATTGTGTCGCCGAACCTCCATTTGGCCCTCCCGGATTGATACTTACCAGTAATACCCACTTAATTTCGTCTGTTCCTTCCACTTGCAAAGGAAACAAATCAGGGCATTCCCAAACGCCGCCATGTGCTCCAATTCCTTCTCCGAATTCGCTTTCCAGGGTCCAGTCGATTAAATTAGGCGAAGAATAGAAATTGATATGGTCGAGCACGGCAAGGGTCATTATCCATTTCTCACTTTCGGGGTGCCACATCACTTTTGGGTCACGAAAATCACGAATTCCGGGATTAGGTAAAACCGGGTTGTTTTCATATTTCGTCCAGCTACGCCCTTTGTCAAGGCTATATGCAATTCCCTGAGACTGAAATTTATCAGTTCCGGTATTTTCCAACTCCCGATTGTGATAGGTAAAAATAGCCACCATTGGCGGAACGCCGTTTTCTCCCAAACCCGATGTATTTTCCCAGTCAATTACAGCACTTCCCGAGAATATCCATCCTAAACTGTCGGGGTACAATGCTATTGGGAGCTGTTCCCAGTGAATGAGGTCTTTGCTTACCGCATGCCCCCAGTGCATTGGCCCCCAGATTGTAGTATCCGGGTTATGCTGAAAAAACAGGTGGTATTCACCATCGTAATACACCATCCCATTCGGGTCATTAGCCCACCCTGTTTCAGGCGAGAAATGAACCTTGGAACGGTATTGTTCATTGTATTTTTCTTGTTGGTTGTTTGCCGACGGCTCGCAGGCACTTAAGATAAAAACTACCACCAGAAGCTTATAAAATGTCTTCATCATTATTAATTTACTTTTATAAATTGTTGAGTTGATATTTGGTTGTCATTCAAAACATAAAGAATGTAGTGTCCCGTTTTTAAATCGCTTATATCGATTTCGGACGAGGAAATACCGGGAAATATTATTTTTTCTTTCAGGGTTTGTCCCAGTAGGTTTATAACTTTTGCTGTGGCGGTTTTACTGGTTCCAGCATTCAGCGTAAAGTGTATTTTGTGGTTGGCCGGGTTAGGATATACATCAATCGATTTTATGTTTTCTCTTCTGTCCAGTATTCCTGTGCCCAGCTCCTCTTCCCAAATTGAGTTGAGCTCCCAACCATTAAATGATTGAAGTACTGATGATTCATTTATCGAGAATAATTCGATGCCTTTTTGAAAATAAGGATTAGGAAACATCAATGAAGTTAATACAACATCTCCATCATTCACAAAAACTTCAAGCGACAGTTGGTCAACAAAAACATGAAAACTGATTTTGTTTTCTTTTAACTGCACAGGAGCATTTATAACCCGCGGAAATTTGCTGTTAAAGCTTACATATCCGCTTTGTGTACGGTCGATAAAAACATTCGAGGTTTTAGCGTCGTAACCCAATACCATTTTATTGGCATCCGACACACAAAGATTAAAGCCGACTTTCTGATCGCTTCCCGGGTTTACTTCGTAAACTGCTTCAAACTCATAAGTATTTTTCAGAGGTTTAAACTCTGTTAATACAGTTGTTCCTTCTACTGTTTTGTTCGTTAGTACTACTTCTTCCTTTCTTAACTTCTTCAATTCCTCAATTGGCTTTTGAGTGATTTTATAACCTTGAAGAGTGCTAACCAGCTGTATTTCGCGGGGCAGCGACTCAGCTGTACTTCCTCCCCAGGAGGTCGGAATGCTATTGGCATAATCCCAGTTATTCATCCAACCAAGCCAAACGGTACGGTCGTCATCTGCATCGTAATTCCGATAAGTTCTTACAGCATAAAAATCGGGGCCGTAATCAATCCAGTAGGCATGTTCGTATCTATGGTCGGTAAGAATATCCGAGAACATAATGTGGTCGATATTAATGTGTCCCCAACTACCTGAGAAATTGTCGATAATTTGTAATACAGCAGTTTGTCCGATGTATTCACTTATATCCCAGCCAAACCATTTTAGCTGTTCCGAATTGTCACCGGTAGCCGTTCTTACAACTTCTCCGTTTACAAGTAGGTTAATACAGGTTAAATTATTGTGGTTTCCGCCAGATATTAAAAAGTTGATAAAATTCTTGGAAACCGTAAACTCCGGAGATGCCAGTTTCCCGGTTGCGGCATCGCCACCATTAAAAGAATTCACCAGGTAGTCGCCCAAATAACCTGATACATCCATTTGGCCGGACAGGGATCCATTTGCCGGGCCCGTGCCAAAAGCAGTTCCTTCTGTAGTCCATGTTCCGTAATCAGAATCTTCAAAATCAGTAAATAGTTCACCGTTGATACCGGTGCCATTTTTCAAATAAGTCAGGGTTGTACCGTCAGGAGTGAAAGTACTTCCATCAAAATCGCCTACCCAGTATTGCCCACGATTAGGACCCATCCCACAAATCATAACCCACTTCTTATTTTCAGGATTACCATCTAATGGGAGTTGAAAAAGGTCGGGAACTTCCCAGGCGCCTGTTCGTGCACCAAGTGGCCCGAAAGACGATTGTTTAGTCCAGTTTTTCAAATCAGGAGAGCTATAAATTTCAATACGATGTTCACCCGGACGTGTAATAGCCATTGCCCAACGGTTGAGTTGCGTATCCCAAAATACAGAGGGGTCCCTGAAATCGGTTGAAGTGGAAGGAATTACCGGGTTATCGTTGTAATAATTGAAGTATTTAAAATCGGGCGAAGTACTCGATGAGATTCCCTGCGTTTCAATATTTGTTGTTCTATTGTGCATGGTATAAATCGCCACGGCAACCGTGTCATCTCCGGTTCCAAACCCGGCAGTGTTTGCAGTATCTACAACTACCGAACCTGTGTAGTAATCGAAAGACGAGTTTCCTCCCTGCATGGGCCAGGGATATTCTTTCCAGTACACCAAATCTTCGGAAACGGCGTGTCCCCACCAAAAAAGATGGTACAGACTGTCGAATTTTATGGTTCCGTCCGGGTCACCAATCCAGCCACTTTTGGGAGAAAAATGGAATTGTGGCCGGTACTGCTCACTATAGTCCTGAGCTTTAACAATAAGCGAAAAGCTGAACAACACACCAATTAATAGGGTCACAAATATATTCTTCATAATAATTTGTTTAATTATTTAATCTCCCAAAGCTGTTATAAGAAGGAAGCCTGAAATGGCTTCCTTCCTTTTATGAATTATTCTTTCGATTTTGCCAATAGATATGCAATGCAATTCGATGTCAGCTTCTCGCGGTTACCCGCTGTGTTTTCAACATCATTCTCAGCATACCAGTCATAAGTTCCTGAACCAATAAAGATAGCGGCACCTTTACCATCATGTTTATCCCATAAAACAAGGTTAATCTCCATGCCGTTCCAGTTGGACACCAATACTTCACAGTTGTTAACGGTTTCGAAGTATGCAACCCGTTCCTCAATGGTTGAGCCACCAACTGCGTAATCCGTCCAGTCATCCACGTTATACTGGTTGGTACGGTTACGGCGTGCAACTCCGTTAGGCAACATTATAAATTTTGTTGGGTCATCACTTTTATAGTTTAATCCCTGAGCTATGGGGTTTTCTGGATTACCGTACCACCTCAAATCCCAATCGCCCCAGTTATAAGAATCAGGATTTGCCTCGATATCGCCAAAAGCATTGTTTGGAGCATATTTTGCTTCGCTAACAATTCCCAGTTCATCAACCAGCGAACCGGCAAAATTGGTTAACAGGATGTTACCTCCATTTTCATAATACGTTTTCAGCTTGGATACTATTGCAGAATTATCGGCAACTCCGTATAACATTTGAGCATCAGGCCAGCAAGGGCGTGTACCCTGGTCTGAATGATACCAAACGGCATTGTATTTGCTCAAATCTACTGTGCCATCGGCAACCTGACTAAAACTTACATATTCAGCAGAAGGATATTTCTTTAAAAACCATTCTGCAGCTTTTTGGTCATCTAAAATCGTCATAGCAGATACATTGGCAGGCTCGCCCAAAAAGGCAAAGTAGAATTTCTCAGAAACAGTTACGGTGTATTGGCAGTAAATATCGCCGTTTACAATCGTAAACTCAACAGGATTGGTGAAATCCATGCTTGATGTAATAGCAGGAGTAATGACAGCTCCTGCTGGAAGTACAATCTCCGGGCTTATATTGCTAAGATCAATATTGCTCCCGCTTTCGATGGTTACCGTAACGGTTTTGTTTGCTTCATCGATTTCGCCTTCAGTCCCCGCAACCGAGAAACTCTGTATTTTAACATCGGCATCCAGGTTCAGCGAGCTTGTGTAATCCTCTTCGCAGGAAGAAAATAATCCGGCCGAAAAGGTTATCAGTATTATATAAATCAAATATTTCTTCATTTCAATTTCTTTTAAATGTTTAACTGTTACCAACCGTGATTTTGCTTATACAAACCTTTACTAAAATCAATTTGATTTTGAGGAATAGCAAAATACTCATGCTTCCCTTCCGTAAACTGACCATCTTTCAAGTATTCTCGTTTGGTTTTTTCTTCAGCAAAATAATTGTTGATATAATCTCCGGCTATTCCCCAACGTACCAAATCAAAAAAGCGAATACCTTCCATTGCAAACTCTAAGCGTCTTTCCCAGCGCAAAGCCTGGCGGGCAAATTCCTGAGTCCAGTCACAGTTTACACCAGGTTTGTAGATGTCCATTTTGTAGTTTGAACTTGGCGTGCCATC
>NZ_CAJXTC010000066.1 GCF_913060805.1 uncultured Draconibacterium sp. | reverse complement strand
TGAGATTGAATTTGAAGTTGTTGCGGAATAAGCATATTTTTGCATACACAATACTAAAAACGGTAAAAGGGTTTCCATATGGAAACCCTTTTTATTTTGTTACAAAGTGTCTATTGAAGACATGGTCTATTAACCCCTCCTAACCTTCCGTCAGCTGACTGAGAGGAAATATCCCCCTTTGGGGGATTATAGGGGGTCTGAAAAAAAAAGGATGTCATCTTTTCAAAAGATGACATCCTTTTTATTAGTGAAGTTCGAGAAATTCGTGGACTATTATTTTACTGATCAAGTAATTTCTGATAGGCCACAACATCCAGTATTCTACCGAACTTCTCTCCTACCTGTTTAAAGTGCCCGCATTTTTCGTAGCCCATTCGTTCGAACAGTTTTACGCTGGCTTCGTTTTCGGCGGTAATAATTCCCATTAGCACAACAATGCCAACCTCCAGTGCTTTTTGCTCCATCTGCAGCAAAACATCGCGGCCAATTCCTTTCCCGAAATATTCCGGTTGAAGGTAAATGGTTACTTCGGCAGTTCGATCGTAAGCGGCACGGGGTTTATAGCGCCCCAAATAGCAATATCCCGCTACTTCATTATTAAAGTAAATCAGAAACGACCGGAATCGGTTATCGCCAATGGGTAAAATTCCTTTTAAATCATCTTCAGTTACCGAACCGGTATGAAAAGTAGCCGTAGAATTAGCAATGTAATAATTGTATATGTCTTTTATCAGACACAAGTCTTTCTCCTCCATTAATTCGAGGCGAATCGCGTTACTCATTCTTAAGCTTATTTTACGGCAATAGTTTCAATTTCGACCATAACACCCAGTGGCAACTCTTTTACAGCAAATGCAGCTCTTGCAGGTGGAATCTCGCTGTAATATTTTCCGTAAACTTCGTTCATGGCTTTAAAATTCGCCATATCGCTTAACAGGCAAGTCGATTTTACCACATCGGAGAATGAATAACCGGCCTCGGCTAAAATCTCGCCAATATTTTTCATTACCTGCTCGGTTTGCTCTGTAATTCCACCTTCAACAACTTTCATTGTTGCCGGATCGAGTGGTACCTGTCCTGAAATATAAAGTGTTCCGTTTACTTCAACAGCCTGACTGTATGGACCAATTGCAGCTGGTGCTTTTTCAGTTGAGATTATCTTTTTCATAATGCAAATTTTTCTTGTGAAGATACAAGAATATCACCCAATTTTCAAGATTAAAGGCAGGTCAAAACGAACCTTTAAAATGAATTTAGCATTCAATATCAAAAGGACATTTCGTCCTCTTTATCGAATTAGAAATTAAAGTTATCGTAGTGACTTTGCTGTTTCTGGATCTTCAGATCCTGCAACATCGACGACGAGGCGCTAATGGTAAAGCTGTAACTTTTACGGTAGCCAAAAGGCACAAAGTTAAACGACATGTTCCAGCAGTGCAGGTCGCGGTTCAGGCGGAAAGAAGTTAATGCAAACTCTTGTTCCTGAATATCGAAGTTGGTCATAGCACTCATTTGCCATTTGTCGGTAATACTAATATTTCCGCGTAAACCTAAAGTTTGTGTTACCCGGCCGTTAGGATTGGCACTAGTTGCTCCGGTATAGTTTAAACTGTAGTCGAATCCAAAATCCCATGGGATACTAAAATCGGCATAGTCATCAAAAATTGCAGGCAAAGTTTCTTCCGGTGGTCCTTGTGCTCCTTCCTGGTTGCCGCCTTCATTGTTATTGTCTTTTTTCTTGTCCTTCGAGTTAAAATTCATTCCAAACGAAAGGTTGGCGCGGGTTACACGTCCCAGCTTTTTGATCCCGCTACGTTCGTTCCATACATATTTATGAATCTTGCGGTAATTTTCATCAACCATATACGGATCGAGCGTGGTTCCCATATTAATGCTAACACCGGCAACAGTTGTACGTGCCCGGATGTTAAATGGCGACAAATTAAGCGAGTCGCGAATCAGGTCGTAAGACGAAGAAATACTCAGGTTATCAATAATTTTCACCTTCTTGTATTGCTGTTCTTCATCGGTTTTTGTCGAATCGCGCACATCAAGTTTTTTCATCTCCAGGTTGTTGTTCACCGAGAATGAAATAGCTCCCGACTCCCCCATACCCGGAGAACCACCATAAATACCACCTAAATTAGTATCGAAATAACGTGTATTTCCTTCATCATCAATCTGCACTTCCTGCCAGTATCCATAATGTTCCTTACCAAAATCGGGGCGGTAACTAAACGAAACCGAAGGCGTCATTTTGTGACGAATACCTTTAATTTTCGAATTCGGATTTCGAGGAATATACATACCGTAAATATTGGCCGAAGCACTTAAACTGTAGGCATAATCGTAAACGCGGTTTAAACCGGTAATGGTATCAATCCGAACATTGTCGGGAATTGATGAAGGATTTCCGGTGTACTCGCCCCCTTCTTCATAGTTATAGTTGAATTTTTTGAAGTACCACTTTTCGTTGTAACTAATACCGGGGCTGAAATTAATGTGATTAAACAAACTAAAACTCGGGAACGAAATCGGCAAATTGTGGCGAATACCGTTTTTCCAGTCGGTAGCAAACGAACTGTGAAGTATTTCGCTTTCCTTGGCGTTAATCGAGTTTTTAAAGTTTGCAGTATAGTTAATACCAAATTTCTCGTAGAACTTAACACTTCCGCTACGGTTCTTTTTTCTGAACGGATAGATCTTTGCCATATTAAAGGTCATTTCGGGCAACGACAACGACATGGTACTGTCCTTGGTGTTTTGCGAATGACGCAGGTTCATCGACAAGTTAAATGGCGTATTCTCAAAATTTCGTGCATACGAAATACTCGACGATTTTGTGGTCGTCAAATAGTCGTTCATGTTGTAGGCATTCTGCTTATCGTAACCGCTCGACGAAATGTTTACACTGGCCGAGAATGTTTGATTCGGATTGGCTTTCGAATCCTGCGAGTGCGACCACAAAATTTTGTATTGCGTTCCCACCGAGTAATTATCCAGCCCCTGTTCGCCGTATTTGTTTTTGGCATATTCAAAACCAAAATTACCACCAAACTTATAGCGTTTCTTATAATTCGTTTTTATGCGTGTACCCCACGAACCACGCGAATAAATATCACCCTGAACAGCCAAATCGAAATATTCGCTTGCCGCCCAGTAATAACCTCCGTCGCGCAGAAAGAATCCACGGTTTTGCTCCTCACCGTATTTCGGAATTAAAATACCCGACGAGTAAGTCGGCGAATTAGGGAAATATCCAAACGGAAGAATCGGGAAGTATATCGGAAAATCTTCTAAAACCATGTAGGCCGGACCGGTAATGATCTTTTGGTTCGATACAACTTTGGCTTTTGTAAGGTGCAAATAAAAGTGCGGATGATCGGCATCGCAGGTAGTATATTTGGCATCCTTGGTAATAAATACCTCTTCGCCAATCTTTTTGGTACGGTCGCTGTGAATAAAACCTTCGCCTTGTGCCGAAACAACTTTGGTAATAAAAGCCTTTTCCGTTTCGAAATTGTAACGCATCGTTTCCGATTCGTATTCTTCGGAACCTTGTCGGAACAGTGGTTTTTGTGTCATCTCTCCCACCGAGTCCAAAACTCCTTCGGCATAAATCTCCTTGGTTTCCAAGTCCAGCTCAATATAATACGCCTCCAGTTCAATATTTTGGTAAGTAACTTTTGCCTGGTTATATAAATACACCTTTTGCCCGTCGAGAGATACAATCATCGAGTCGGCAGCCGTATAGTCAATAGGCGCATCAATTACGGGTTTTTCTTCTTTTACCATTCCCATTGTATCAATACCGGTACTTTCAAGTATTGCGGTATCAAGTATGGAGGTATCCTGCAAGCTATAATATTCCGACAAAATTGAGTCGGGAACCTGTTGCTGCGGAGCCACACTTATGGTTGGTTCCTGAGCTAAAATCAAAAAAGGAGCTACCAGGAATAAATATGTGATGATTAATTTATACAAAATGTTTTCTGCGTTTCAAATGTACTTCGGCTGCACAAAAATATAAATATGGCGTATACTAAAGTGCTATAAAATGTAAAATAATGCTAATATTTCTATTTTTACGTTTACAAGCCGTAAGCGGGGCAAAGCAAATAAATAAAATGGTATCGAACAAATACTAATTCTCCGCATTTATGTGTTTATATAGTTGAATACAGATCAGATATTTACATGGCACAACAAGGTTTAAAATTACTTCTGTTCATTTGTAGCGTTTGTTTTACAGTGCAATCTTTTGCCGCAAATCCATTTTCGGCTGAAAACCAAAAAGAAGGCATTGCCGTTGTGGTTATCGACCCGGGACATGGCGGCCGTGACCTTGGCGCATCGTTTGGCAATGCCGTTGAAAAAAACATTGTACTCGATATTGCCTTAAAACTCGGAACAACAATAAAAGATAATTACCCCGATGTAAAAGTGGTTTACACACGCACCACCGATGTTTTTATACCATTATATAAGCGGGCCGAAATTGCCAATAAAAACGAGGCCGACCTTTTTATATCTATCCATGTAAATGCTGTTGGCGCCCGAAGTGTGCAGGGAACCGAAACTTTTGTGCTGGGGCTGCACCGCAACGACGACAACCTGGAAGTGGCCAAAAAGGAAAATGCCGTAATTCTTTTAGAGGACGATTACAACACCACTTACGAAGGTTTTGATCCGAATCTTCCCGAGTCGTACATCATGTTTGAAACCATGCAGGAAGAATTCCAGGGACAGAGTGTTATGCTGGCGTCGAGTATTCAAAATGAATTCCGCGATTATGCCAAACGGCTCGACCGCAGCGTAAAAATGGCCGGTTTCCTGGTATTACGCGAAACAACTATGCCAAGTGTTTTAATCGAAACAGGTTTTATAAGTAACACCGGCGAGCGGCAATACCTCACCAGCGAAGCCGGAAGAACACGACTCGCCTATTCCATTTTCCGAGCTTTTCGCGAATACAAATCAGATATTGAGCAGCGCAGCAGCTTTCATTTGGTAACCGAAAACGAAACTGTACCGGAAATCAATACATCGCAGAATAAAAGTTCAGCTTTATCGCAACTACCGTTAGCGCAAGCAGGAAGTCCGGCACCGCAGCAAAAGACTGATGAAGTATTTTATTCGGTGCAAATAATGGCATTAACACGAAAACTGGAAGCTACGCCTGCCAATTTTAAGGGCGAACAAAATATTTTTCTGGTAGAAGGGCAAAACCTCAACCGTTACTTTTCGGGAAAATTTCAATCGATAAAAGAAGCCGAGTTGGAACAACGCAGAATAAGCCCGAAATACCCCAACGCCTTTGTAGTTGCTTTCAAAAATAATAACCTGATTTCGACTTTAAAATAAATCAGGTTGATAAGTTAATTTCTGTAAAAAAGCTAACAGAGGATTGATTAATCCCTTTGGAATTGGCTACTTTTACATTAAAATCTTATTTTTCCGCCATGAAGAATGCAAAATACACGAAACTTGGAATTTTAATCGTCTTTTCATTAGCCGCACTTATCTGGGGTTTAAGTTTCCTGAAAGGCAACGATATATTTAAGCAAAACGACTATTATCATGTGTATTACGACCGCGTTGACGGCTTGGTAAAATCGAACGATGTAACGCTTAACGGTTTCAAAATTGGGCAGGTAACCGAAGTAAAATTTGCACCCGACAACACCGGACGGCTGATTGTTACCTTTTCTGTCAACTCTTCATTTAAAATTCCTGTAAAATCTACCGCACGTATTATTAGTAGCGATATTATGGGAACGCGATCGATTGAGATTATTTACAGTGGCGAAAATGAAATGTACCAATCGAACGATACCATTAAAGGATCGCTCGAAGCCGGGTTGAAAGATCAGGTGAGCATGCAGGTGCTTCCGCTAAAAAATAAAGCTGAAGAATTGCTGAGCACTGTTGATTCGGCCATTACCGTACTTACCATTATTTTTAACGAAGATGCACGCGAAAACCTCACAAGCAGTTTTGCGAAAATAAGTCAGACTGTTGAAAATATTGAAGCCACCACTGCCGATCTTCAGGAAATAATGGCTTCGGAGAAAGGTAATGTAAAAAACATTGTATCGAATATTGAAGATTTAACTGCCACCTTTAAAAATAATGCTGCCGAATTTGAGGCCACCATTCAAAACCTGAATAGTTTTTCAGATACACTGGCCAATGTTTCGGTTACACCTGTTTTAAACAACCTCGCCAATGCCTCGGCAGAAATTGAAAATATACTGGAAAAACTGAACAGCGATGATAATTCAGCCGGTTTGTTACTTAACGACGATGAATTATACCAGTCGATAAATACCCTTTCGGAGAATATGGGATTCCTGATTGGCGATATTCAGCAAAATCCAAAACGTTACCTTCAGGTTTCTGCATTCGATTTTGGCAAGGAAGTATATATTAATACCAAAGACGATGCTTCATCGAAAGACATCGTTTTTAAAGTTCACTTGCTTTCAACCAAAACACAATTGGGTACCGATGCCGAAATTTTTGATGAAATAGACGATGTGGAAGAATACACCACAGGGAATGTTTATAACTATTTAACCGGCGCTACGAGCAAGTACAGCGAGATAGAGGAAATCTATCAAAATTTACGATTTGAATTTCCGGAATCAAGCATCGTAGCCTTCAAAAATGGCCAACTTATCAAGCTTAAAAAGGCTTTGAAGCAAATACGGTAATTAACTGCCAATTGTTGATAGCAATTTGCTAAAAAAATCGACCCCACCAGACCCCACCAGCTATATGGTTACTGTTCAACCACTTAAAAATAAACAACTGTATTTCAGGCACTTATAAATCTTTCAGAAATTTAAAATTTTAAATGCCTGACTTATAACGAACTATGACAAATGTTATTTTTCCAATAGAATTATGATTTTTTTTTTAACTTTTTTTTCGCAACTTTTGCTGTCGGAATACCACTAGGGAAATTTTTTTGTAGAACCTCATTATCCAGCAATTGTAAATGAACAACGAATACAGATCTGCATGGGAGAAATGCCTCAACGTTATAAAAGATAACGTTCCTAGCAGCAGCTTTAAGACCTGGTTCGAACCGATCGAACCGGTTAAATTGGAAAACAAAGTATTAACAATTCAGGTACCAAGTGCCTTCTTTTACGAGTACCTTGAAGAACAGTTTATCGACATTCTTCGCAAGACACTTCGTATGGTTTTGGGCAACGGAGCCAAACTTGAATATAACGTTGTTTTAAGCAATAAAAACAGTAATGAACCGTATACTGTTAGTTATCCTACGAATAACAATAACAAAATTCAAAATAAACCACTTACTGTGCCATTAAAAGCAGAGGAAAAAGCAACAATTAAGAATCCATTTATAATTCCGGGGATCCAGAAATTACAGATCGACCCGCAATTAAAACCGGACAATACTTTCGAAAATTTTGTTGAAGGCGATTGTAACCGACTGGCGCGCAGTGCAGGTTTTGCCGTTGCACAAAATCCGGGAGGAACAGCTTTTAACCCCTTAATGATTTACGGTAACTCTGGTTTGGGAAAAACGCACTTGTCGCAAGCAATTGGTATTGCAGTAAAAGAAAATTTCCCAGATAAAGTGGTATTGTATGTAAACGCAAACAAATTTCAGACGCAATTTACCGAGGCAACGCGTAATAATAACCGCAACGACTTTTTACATTTCTACCAAATGGTTGATGTGTTGATTCTTGACGATGTGCATGAATTTGCCGGAAAAGAAAAAACACAGGAAACATTCTTCCACATTTTCAACCACTTGCACCAAATGGGTAAACAGCTGATTTTAACATCAGACAAGCCGCCTATTGAGTTGAAAGGAATGGAACAGCGCTTACTGTCGCGTTTTAAGTGGGGACTGACTGCTGATTTGCAAACACCCGACTTTGAAACCCGCATGGAAATTCTGCGTCGGAAAATATATAAAGACGGCATTACCCTTTCGGAAGAAGTGTTGGAATACATTGCTTCGCACGTAACAAATAATGTTCGCGAGCTGGAAGGTGCACTTGTTTCATTGTTGGCACAATCGATGTTGAACAAACGCGAAATTACGCTGGAGCTGGCAGCCAAGTTGATCAACAAACTGGTTAAAAACTCAAAACGCGAGCTTTCTATCGAGTACATCTCAAAAGTAGTTTGCGATTATTTCAGCATGCCGGTTGATGCACTGCAAACCAAAACCAGGAAACGCGAAATCGTTCAGGCACGGCAAATCGCCATGTATTTCTCGAAAAGTTTAACGAAATACTCGCTGGCAAGTATCGGGGCACAAATTGGTAGTAAAGACCACGCCACGGTTCTCCACGCTTGCAAAACCGTAAACAATCTGAAGGATACCGACAAGAATTTCCGACAGTTTGTCGAGGACATAGAAAAGAAATTAAAAATGTAATACTGGCAGGCTTTTAAGCCTGCCTTTTTTTTGCCCGTATGATATACCTGATCCTGTGCATCCTTTCATCGTCAATGATCTATGTGATTTTCAGAGTTGCAAAAAATTACAATTGTAAACTTCAATCGCTGATAACGATAAATTATCTGGCGGCCAGTTTACTGGGCATTCTTTTGTTTCATCCATTTGCCGATGGTAAAAATCCGCTGGCACTTCCCCACTGGATGCCTTTTGCTGTAATCCTTGGGATCCTTTTTATTGCCATGTTTTACTTGATTGGTTACAGTTCACAAAAAGCAGGAATTACAGTAACTACACTGGCCAATAAATTATCGCTGGTTTTTCCGGTAACTTTCTCGCTGATCTATTTTAACGAGCATCTTTCAACAATAAAAGAAATTGGAATTGTTACCGCTGTAATTGCAGTTGGATTAACGGTCTACAAAAAAGACAAAGCTAAAGTCAACCTCATTTATATTGGATTGCCACTTGCTATCTTTTTCGGAAGTGGTTTGATTGATTCGATAGTGAAATACGTTCAGGCTGTAAAAATTTCCGACAACGAAACCTCGCTGTACACTATTTTGGTGTTTGCAGTTGCTTTTATTTGCGGCATCGTTGTATCAGTAATCACCAAAACATACCGGCAGCGTTTAAACCCGGCAACACTAATACTCGGGATACTTTTGGGAGTGGTAAATTTTGGTTCACTGTATTTTATAATAAAAGCGTTGAACAAATCAGGACTGGAAAGTTCGCTGGTTTTCGCGCTAAATCATATGGCAATAGTAGCATTAACAACCATTTTAGGCACTTTACTTTTTAAAGAACGCCTGAATAAAATTAACTTTGCGGGTGTTGTTTTGGCACTCATCAGTTTATATTTCATGTTATAATGGACGATCAATATAAAACCATAGAAACACCAAGTACCGGCTATTTTAAAGACAAAGGCAGCAAATTTTACTCGTACGCCTACCCTTTAAAAGATGAAGAAGAAGTAAAGGATTTGGTGGCCGCATTAAAAAAAGAACACCACAGTGCGCGCCATCATTGTTATGCCTGGCGACTGGGCACCGAAGAAATTCGCACCCGTGCCAACGACGACGGCGAACCTTCATCAACAGCAGGGAAACCCATTTTAGGGCAATTACAAAGCTACGAGGTAACCAATATTCTGGTAGTAGTAGTTCGTTATTTCGGAGGCACATTGCTTGGTGTAAGTGGCTTAATTAATGCCTACCGGGAAGCCACTGTTGAAGCGCTGAACAATGCCGATATTTTATCAAAACTTATTGAAATTCAGTATGAACTAAAATTTGAATATGCCATGCTGAATACCGTTATGAATAAACTAAAACAGGATAACTACGATATTGTTACAACCGATTTTCAGGAAAGCTGCCGGCTGATATTTAAAGCCCGTAAATCGGAGGATGAAAGAGCTTTCGGGTCGTTTAACGAAATCTACGGGATAGAGATAAAACGGCTGGATTAGCATTACCGTGTGTTAATAAAATGCTGATAAGTACGGCACACTATTTTTGACAAACGTTAACTAACACTGTATTTTTGAACCATGATGCTACGCGTGATATTCCACTTTAATTTTCTTGAGCGAGGCACTTACAAACGCTTTGAGAAGATTTCTTTTTCCCAAAGTAGCGTCAGACGATTTTTAAAAGCAATCGTTTTTTTCTATAAAAAAGGTTCTACTTTTTTACCAATTAACGAAGACCAACATTTTATTTTCCGAAATGTTGGTCTTCGTTTTTTTAGTCAATCACATTATCAAATTCAATATTTAAGGCAATGAAGAAGGATTTAATATCAATCACAGATTTCTCGAAAGAAGAATATCTGAGAATTATGGAACTGGCCGCGGATTTTGAAGCAAATCCGAACCAGGAACTTTTGAAAGGGAAAGTTGTTGCCTCCCTTTTTTTTGAGCCATCAACACGCACACGCTTAAGTTTCGAAACAGCCATTAATCGTTTGGGGGGACGAATTGTTGGTTTTGCCGATCCTGACAGCTCGAGTGCAACTAAAGGAGAAACACTGCACGACACCATCAGAATGGTAAGCAACTACGCCGACCTGATTGTTATGCGCCATCCGCTTGAAGGTGCAGCACGTTATGCAGCAGAAGTGTCGAGTGTGCCGATTATTAATGCAGGCGACGGTGCCAACCAGCATCCAACACAAACCCTGCTCGACATGTATTCTATTTTAAAAACACAGGGAACGCTCGACAACATTAACCTGTTTATGGTTGGCGACCTGAAATTTGGCAGAACGGTTCATTCGTTGCTCCAGGCCATGTCTGAATTCGAGAATCCTATTTTTAACTTCATTGCACCCGAAAGTCTGCAAATGCCACGCGCATATAAACATCATTTGGAAGAACGAGGCATTCGTTATTTTGAGCACGAAGAGTTTACCGATATCATTTCGGAAGCCGATATTATTTACATGACCCGCGTTCAGAAGGAACGTTTTTCGGACCCGATGGAATACGAAAAAGTGAAAGATGTTTACATTTTAAACAAAGCGATGCTGGAAAATACCAAACCAAATGTTCGGGTGTTGCATCCGCTTCCACGCGTAAACGAAATTGCCACTGATGTTGATAGCAGCGAAAAAGCATATTATTTCGATCAGGCACTGAACGGTATGTTCACCCGCGAAGCGATTATCTCACACGTAATGAACCTTAAATAATACTGCCATGGAAAAAAATGACGCAAAGAAGAAACTAAAGTTAAAAGTTAGTGCCATTAAAGACGGAACAGTGATCGACCACATTCCGGCAAAAAGTTTATTTGAGGTAATTGCAATTTTAGGACTTGATAAGATCAAAAACCAAATCACTTTCGGAACTAATCTCGAGAGTGGAAAGCTGGGAGCAAAAGCCATTATAAAAGTTTCGGATAAGTTTTTTGAAAACGACGAAATCAACAAAATTGCATTGATTGCACCACACGCCAAACTCAATATCATCAGAGATTACGAGGTGGCCGAAAAGAAAATTGTTGAGATACCGGAAAAAATTACAGGAATTGTAAAATGCTTTAATCCGAAGTGTATTACCAACCACGAAAAGATAACTACTTCGTTTAAAGTAATTAACACAAGTCCGGTTGCTTTAAAATGTAAGTACTGCGAAAAGATTACAGCAGAAAACCAAATAAAAATGTTGTAAGAAATAATTGTTTTCCGCTAAATCCGCCTTTTTAAAGAAACAAGAAGGCGGATTTTTTATATATTTGCACGTCCAAAATCGAAACGGATTAAACACCACAGATTTTGGAATGTTCTTAACAGATTTGCCCAGTTGGCGGAATTGGTAGACGCGCTAGTTTCAGGGACTAGTGTCCTATTGGACGTGAAGGTTCGAGTCCTTTACTGGGCACCATTTTAGATATTAAAAATTAGCAAAAGCGATTAAATCATTGATTTTAAGCGCTTTTCTTTTTTAGTAAAATACCAAAAGAGGCCATATATAGCCTTATTTGGAGGGACCACAGAGGGACCATAGCAAATTTCACAAATCCATGGTCCCTCGAAACTCTATAATTATTTGATTTTTAACATTTTATTTGGTTCTTTTTGGTGCTTTTTACTGTTTTCATTTTGCTCAATATTCAGTAGTTTTAAGCATCAACCGGAATCATTTATTAACAATTTAAAAGGAGGTAATTATGAGAGTTATTATCCATTTTTATCCTCGAAAATCGAGGTTAAATGATGATGGTCAACTGCCCATCTATGTCAGATTCACGGTTAAATCAAAAAGAGTAGATCTTTCCACCGGATTGTTTATTCAACCCAAACATTGGAGTGACGCAAAAGGAAGAGTTAAAGACCGTGCGCCGAATGCGTATACTGTCAATGAAAGACTTGACAAGTTAAAAACCGAGATTCAGGATTATTACAATCAATTGAGATCATCAGGAGAAGAGTTCTCTGTAAGTACAATAAAGGACTACCTATTAGAGGTAGATAACAAGACAGGTGTTCTGGAGGTATTTGATTATTACCTGGAAAGTATGCTTGCCAAAACCGGTGGTTATTCGAAAGAAACCTACAAACATTATAAATCATCGAGAAAAAGATTGGCAACTTTTATTAAGGATCGTTACAAGAAAAACGATTATCCTGTACAGACGATCAAATTTGGATTTCTTGATGCCTTTGATGTTTACCTTAAACAAAAATACAAAGTACATCAGAATACGGCATGGAACTACCATAAACATTTAAGAAGAGTCCTCAACCTGGCTATTTCAATGGAGCATATTTCGATAAATCCATATAAAAAATACAAGGTTGGCTTAGCTCCAACTCATCGGGAAATTCTTACGTCAGACGAACTTGATCGCCTGGAACAAAAAAAGATCCAGATTAAAAGATTAGCTATTGTACGCGACATTTTCGTTTTTGCATGTTATACAGGTCTCTCCTATTCTGATATTCATAAATTAAACAAGAATCACCTGCATAAAGGTATCGACAAAAAGGACTGGATTATTATCGACAGAACAAAGACCGATACTCGGTGCCGGATTCCACTGCTCCCCAAAGCAAAGCAGTTATTGGATAAATATTCAGAGTACCCTACGAACGAAAATAGCGGAAAATTACTTCCGGTTTTATCTAACCAAAAGATGAACGGTTATCTCAAGGAACTTGGCGACATCTGTGGAATCAATAAGGACATTACAATGCACATTGCCAGGCATACTTTTGCGACTTCTGTTACATTGGCTAATGGTGTTCCCATTGAAACTGTTTCCAAGATTCTTGGACACAGCTCGTTAAAAACGACGCAGATTTATGCAAAAGTTCTTGATCAGAAAATCTCAGAAGATATGGATATGCTTCAAACAAAGCTTAGTGAGAAGAAAAAAGTAATTTGAGGATTAACATTTCAATGTCCGTTGCCTACATCGCAATGGACATTGTTTTTTCCGGCTGTTTCTGTTTTTTTCGCGAAACTGGCGTTGGTTTAAGAATCTGATTCGAATCCTGATGATCCAGAATATAATCAACAGCTTTTTGAGCTAGTCCAGAAGCCAGAACGATAAACTTCTTATCGCTTTTTAGCTTCTTCAACCAACCTTGGATGTAAGCAGCACTGTTATCAATTGTAGCGTTTTCGATGCCGCAAATTCCACAGAGGTAAGCAGCCCCCATTTCTGCAACCAATTCCTCTTGTGAGTAATCTTTACTTGCAAAATTCAGGTTAGAAAACCTTTCGTGACGATTTAACCGTTTACGATGACCTGTAGAGTGGACAAGCTTATCCTAAATTTTGGATAAACTTTGTTATCCAAACTAAATTATTATCCAAACTTTTTCTATAAAGCTCTC
>NZ_CAJXTC010000065.1 GCF_913060805.1 uncultured Draconibacterium sp. | reverse complement strand
ATGAAACGATATGCACATGGTTGTTGTTGGTATCTGAATGAGCTACAATTATAAAAGGATTCTGGCCATACCCCATTCTTTCCAGCCAGTTTTCGGCAATTTTGGTAAGTTCTTCTTTTGTATTTTCCCTTCCCTTGCATGAAATCATAACATGCAGTTGTGGATCTTTTACCCTGGTGTTTGATGCCGACCAGCTTTTCAAGTAGTTCTTGACTTCTTCCGGTTTCAGGTTGTGGGCAGCCTCCTGTAGTATTCCAAAATTCTGGATGCTCATTAGCTTACCGGTCTGCCGATCCATTTTGTTTGTATTGTAGCGCACACCGCCAAACGAACCGGTTTTAGACAATATTTTAACTCGCATATTAAATTCTTATACTGAAAGGTTTGGGAGAAAGAATGTGAAGATTGGAATGTGTTGTATGAAATGATTTCTCAATAATGTTGTTTTTCATTAATGATAAATATCCGCAAGGTCATGAACGAGAGTTTTAGGTTCAGGATTGGAGAAATAGTCATCATAGTTATTTTTTAACTCAGAGAAAAGTGTAAAAAATAATACAGAGTTACATTCGAATTGCCATACCTGTATTTCTTCTCCTTGTAACTCATTAACTTTTTCGCAAAAAGTAAATATCAAATCATTAAGGTGTCTTTCAAAGGAATCTTTATTAACCTCAATATTCAAGTACAAATAACATCGCCAAACAATAGTTTCTCTATTTTCAGAAACATTGCTAGCAATAATTCTTAGTATTGCCGGATTACATTTAATAGAACCTGTATCTGAAAAATCATAATTTATATCTTTTATTTCATCATTTGTAAAAATATAACAAACTCTAACTGCCCCTATTATTGCAATAATTCCAATTGCAATGAAGGCAATAGAGATGATCATTTTTGTACCATCATTTACAGGAAGTAGATTTTTTGAAAAAATGGTAATTATAAATGCAAAAAGAATAACCATAATATAAATGGAGATTGTTCTTGATAAGTTCCGTCGGTATTTATATACAAAAGGGTACATATTTGTATTATTCATAAGTTCGTTGTATAAATTCAAGTTTCTCCATTTTGGGTAGTGCCGGTTATTATATAAACCTCAATAAAATCTAAAAGCTCTTTTTCGTACCTAACGATCTCTTCTCTTTTCAGAAATGAAATGGAATGAATAATGATATGTTGAGCTTCGATTCGGGCATGGTCTTTACCGTGTGCTTCCATCCACCTGCGTAAATGTTCTTTTACAGCAGCTTTTGCATAAGTATTGCCTTTTGCTGCCGATTTTATTACCTCCTTTTGAAGGATTAGATAGTCTGATAGCATAGCTGAATTTATTTAGGGACATACTCATGTTTTCTGATGAATTTAGGAGCTTCGAAGAATTGCCGAAAACTTTCCCAACAATTATTTAACCGCTCTTCAAATACATCATTTCCAACAATCCGATAGTTCGTATTTTCATCAAAAGCTTTTCCTATTGCTTCCCACTTTTTCGAAACTTCATCGGTTGAATGAGCAAAGGGACTTTCTTTTAACCGGACAATTTTTCCGTGTTCAATCTTATAATCAGTTTCCCTGAAATTGACCGTTATTTCCTTCCAGTCAATTTCAACTTCCAGTTGGGGATTAAATTTGAGCAGAGTTGAAAATATAAGGTCCTTTCGGTAAGCCGGTTCGTCTGCTAATTTTTTAATAGCCTTACTAAACGCAGAGTAAAACACATTTACCGTTTCTGCAAAATCAGTATAGGTTATTTTGTTGTACTCATTCTTGTATTTATAAAGAGCAGAAGGAGAGTCAATAAATCTTAAGTGAATCTTCTCGATATTCTTTTTCATACATCTTATTGATAAACAAATTGCCTTTTTATCTGATAGATGCATGTAGGTGTCTTTAAAATTTAGATTTGATTTTTTACCCTGTATATCCTGGGTATAAAAAGGGAAATAGTAATTGTATTGCAGGTTTGGTCTTTTCATTGTCAGTGTTTTATTGGTTTCTGCTATTTGGCCATTTCCCGAATTAGTGTTCTAAATGCAACCCTCACTTCCTCTTGTTTTTTTATATGTTCCAAAAGAACTTCTTCAAGTCTGGTTGCAACTTCAGGAGTTAGTTTTTTTTCGATGGTTAATGTGTTCGTGTATTTCGCCAACTGGTTGATGTTGTTGCCTTGCCTGGAAAGTTCTGTTCCCAGATGGTGTATTTCTTTTAAAAACTCAACATGGTTGAAAGAGACATTTTCATCAAAACTCTTTTTTAGAATGTAATCCGAGATAGATAATCCGTAACTATCAGCAATCTTTTTGATTTTATTTTTTTGATTATCCGTACACCAAACCCTTATTCGATTAGAACGTTTTTCTGAATTCGGGATTTTTGGGCGACCGCCCATATTTTTAATATAATTCATTATTGGCTGTTTAGATGATTGAGTTGCGAAATCATTTTAGTCCCAAATTTTATTTGGGCAAGAAGGTTTTTAGGGGACTAAAAACACTACTTGCACCTTAAAAAACGTAAGCCGGTGCATGAAGCCTCCAGTGCATCGGGGAGAAATTGGGCGTGCAACTAAAAAGAAAAGAATATTGGGGCGCTGTTATGATGGTATCGATGTAACAGGGTAATAAGTGATGACAGTAACTATATCAAAAAGAGTAGCAATATAACATTGTAACATTATAACCTGGTAACAAAATAGTATGATAGAGGGGTAACAATACAACAAAGTAACTTTGTGGTCTTTGATTCGGTTAAAGTGTTCTTCCTCATTTTTGAGGATTCTCCATTATTTTTTTTAGCTCTTCAATGTCAAGTAGATCTTTGGTGCGGCCGGATTTGATCTTGCTTGTAATCAAATCATCCACTGAGAGCACATTCCATTTCATTAATTTGGAACCTTCGATTGTTACGACAGTACTGTCTTTGTAAGCCTGGTCAAAACTTTTATTTACAGAAAACTTTGTAATGAGTTCCAAATCCAGGTCGGCAGGGGAAAATTTTACGGAAATGTTCTGTTTTTGCTCTTTTACGCTTTCGGGGAAATCGGTTATTTGATATCCCATTTCATTAAAAACTTCCAGTAGCCTGTTAAGGTTGTCCTTTTGGGTATCAATCCAAAAATCTACATCTGCCGAATGTCTTTGAAAACCATAAAAATTAACTGCTCCTCCGCCTACCAGCAACATCCGTACTTTATGCTTGTTTGCTAATTTTAGAAAAGTATCAATGTTTTCTTTCCAGATGTTTTCCATGTTCACCTATATTGATAATAAAATTCTCATCGATCTTATTCACTTTCTTTCCCGGGAACTGCATGATTTTTTCGCTCAGCGACAGGAAAGAATAGAAACGTTCTGCTGGTGATAAGGCCAGAAAATTATTTTTCTGCTCCTCATTGGCTTCCTCTTTTGTTCGGTATAAAATTCTCATTTCGAATAAATATAACAACGTAGCAACATAACAAAGTAACAAAATAACATTGAAACATTGTAACATGTTACCTAGTCAGGCTTTTTTTTTGAGTGGGTAATTCTGATATGATTTTCTCATTGTAATCAGAAAAACCGGAAAACAAATATCGCTTGTCTTTCGATAAAGGATAAGCAATTTGGAAGTCTATAGTCGCTTTATTGCCGCTTTTATCGTTATCGAAATAGAGGTTAATATCTGAATATTTTTTCGAATTAAAATAAACAGCGTCTATTGCTTTTTTTGTCAACGAGGTCGAGTTTAAAATAATATTAGTGTCTTTCAACGAGACTTCTTTCTCCTTTAATGCAGAAAGAAAATCCATTGCGCCTTCAAAGGCATTCATTCGCTCACCATTGCCAATAGTGAGAAGGTCTTTTTGACCAATACAAATTTTACCGTATTTTGAGCGAACATCGTAGCCTCCGACATCATTGCTCCATCCAACGCCGAAATAGCGTTTACTGGCTCCTGAGTCGTCAATATAGTCGTAATAGACCTCGGATACGATTCCGCTTTTTACAGCTTCAGTAAAAACTCCACGCGCTTGCAAATAGGAGGTAAGGGCAAAGTTGTTTCCCAAGGGCTTTACACTTGCTATCTCGTGTTTCTTTTGAGGTGTTTTTCTGATCGAATTATTTTCTACCTGATTAATTGGGAATGGTGTCTTTTGGGAATATACGTTCAGGTGCTGAATGGCCTCCCTAAGATTGGATCTTTTCATTTCCATTACCAGGTCGATTATACTCCCGCCCTTGCCGGAACCATGATCGAACCAAACACCTCTTGAATCATTCACGGTAAACGAGGGGTCGTTATCCTCTCTTATTGGGGAGCGATAGAATAACTCATTCCCGGATTGTCGTACAGGCTTAAATCCTTCACTTCTTAGATAATTTGATATCAGAATTGAGTCCTTTATTTGGGTAGTATTCATAGCAAGTTTATTTTGAATTCCCTGAGGATAAACTAGAATCCGTTTTTTAGAATATTGAATGCCTGGTCGTCGGAGATGTCTTGAGCAAATACCTTTAGGTACGTTTTTTTTAGTTCCGCGACTTTCAATTCTTTGTTTGCTTCGGAGTTTAACCAGTTTTGAAAAGAATCAATATCGTGGCTTTTCCTTGTGTACTCAAAGAATGCTTTCAATTCAGTTATAAGTGCAAAAAAGAACACATGCTCCTTACTAAGGTGTTTTCCTGAATTATCTTCCTGGAAATGTAATTTGACATTGTATTTTGTATTCCCGGATTCTACGAATGAATAGAAGAATGGAAATTTTGCTTTATCTCTCAAATGATTAAGACTGTTTTGCAAAGCCTCCTTTTTATGGAAAGTTGTTTTGCCATAAATTCCGGCACGATTGGCCATTGCATCAACTGAAACAGTTGTTTCGCACAAGCCTTTAGACCTTAGCGTATGTCTTAAAATAGACAGATATACAACTAAGGCCTGACGTCGTTCTTTTCCTTTTGTCAATCCTGCAAGCCGGTAAGCATCAATGTCAATCGAATAATAGCGACGAATGAAGCCATTTAATAGTTCGTGACTTATTTTTACGTCATAAATTTTTGCATGTGACTTGGATTTGGCGATAGTAATCTTTACATCACTCAGGAGTCTAATCGATTCCAAATGCACGATGCTATCTCCATTCGTATCTTTATACACACTACTGAAAATAAGATTATGACTCATCATGCGTAACAGGACATAATCAAAAACCGTTTCAAACGAGAACCCTTCAATAACCGGAGCATTTTTATTTGAGAAACGTGAATGCCTCATTGCTAGCTCTTGTCTTCTTCTTCCGGTAACTTTACAGAAATCTTTTAATGTGAAACGGGTATAGCCAAATAGATCCGTTTTTATTTGCCGGGAAATAAAGATGATAAAATCAAGTACCAAGGTCGCATCATCATCAAAACTGCTCCGTATATCAGAAAGGTTATCTGCAATGGCCCGATCAAGCCTACCATATTGAGTGAAAATGTCATTCATAAGTATGACTATTAAAATTGGGAGCATCCTCCGCACGACCGGAATGGGGGCTTACCCAGATGCCATATATAATGAATCCGCTACCACTGGATAAATGGTCACGGCAGAATATCATTTGATAATTGGTTGACCTTAACCACTATTGGTGTTTGTCAATTCAGCTTATTACAGCCTCCCGGCGTCTGCAACCCGGTAATTTCGCGCCATGTTTTTCTCCCCCTTGTTGTACCATTAATCGGGGACGCGCACAGAACTATATCATTTCAAAGATCGAAGAAGTTATTGTCCGGCACCCATTCCGGATCCCGGTCCTGGATAAACTTTAGTTCATCCGCATATTTTTCACATAGCGTTTCAAATTTTGCGTTCATCATAGTCCTTATTACCCTTCTCAGTTTTGTCCTCGCCTCAGGTTCTTCCCGTTTGGTTTTTGGAGAAGTTTGCTTTCGTACTTCATCCTTAACCAGGTTGGCGATATTACGGGTCAATAGTTCTATGTCCAACTCAGGGGTCATTGGCGTTGCTTCTCTTTTTCGTAACTTAAGCCGGTAACAACGAAAAGGATTTCTCTTGCTGCTCGTATGATATCGGTTTTTTGAACTTTTGCACCACTTCTCAATTGATATAAAACTTCGGAGCGAGTGGCACCGGTTCGTGCCTGAATCATTGAAACCATGCCTCGTGGCATATTGTGGCAGATAAATATTAATTCATCTTGGGAAGCCTTTTTGAAAGTATTATCACTTAAATTATGCATATTTGAAGAATCATAAATGAACAATACAAACATAGAAGAAAATTATCTTCTATGCAAGAGTCAAAGAAGATAATTATCATCTTTCTATTATGAGTCTTTTAAAGCGATTACAAGAACTAGTTGAAAACGAGAAGATAAGCTTAACTTATTTAGAACAAAAAATAGGTGCAAGCAAGGGCGTTTTGAGCAGGGCTGTAAAGAAAAATACGGATATTCAAGCAAAATGGCTCATAGAGATAGTTGAAAATTATCCCCACTATAACACCGAATGGCTTCTCACGGGTAAGGGTGAAATGCTCAAGGAGCCTGAACGGCCCAAAGAGCAATTCAGTGGTACCGAAAAAAGTTTGATGGACAAACTGCTGGAAAGCAATGATAAGCTCATCAAACTTCAGCAGCAAGAAATTGAACAGCTAAAAAAAGAAATAGAATCGTTAAAATTTGAAATCCACCCCCAAAAGAATGAAGATAGGCGTGGATTGGGAAAAAAATAAGATCATTGGACGAAAATTGAAGTGTAATCTTTTTCTTTTAGTTGTTATTGTCTATAAATAAACTGAAATTTTACTCGAAAACTTGGCTTTTCCCTAATATGAAGATATATTATATATATATCATCGGAATAGCAGACACCCAAAAAAGATAAGGCTTTCATTATTAGCGATATAGTTCTTGTGTGGCATCGAAATAGTGGACACCGAACCTTAATCTATCGAAATAGCGGACACCGAAAGACTATTTCATCGAAATAGCGAACACCCAAATAGAAATCCATCGAAATAGCGGACACCCAAATAATGGGTTATCGGAATGCCGGACAAAGAAAATCGTCTTTATCGAAATAGTGGACACCGAAAATGCCGTTTATCGAAATACCGGACAGCCATATCGAAATACCGGACAGCCACAAATTCCAAATTGATCTTTTTTAAGCCTGTTTGTTTCTTTCGTTTCGCTTAGGTCACGACATTAAATAAACTGTCTTTTGAGATTTTCAACCTGCTCTGTGAGTTTGATCCAGCGCGAAGATTTAAGTTGCGCAGTCATTTGGTAAATACGAATTGTTTGAATCGCAGTCTGCATATTTATTGGGTAAGATAGTGTTCTGAAAATAACGTATAAGGCGGATTGAGACGGTAAAATTATCCACTTAAATTGACGCTGACAATGGAAGATGTTTTTATCGTTCCAGGCACAGTATACTTGGTTGGTTACTTAACGATTCTGCTGTAATTCCGTTCATCTATCCAGATCTTCTAAGGGGAAAAGTTGTATGTAAGACTTCAGTAATTTGTTAGTAGAAGTTTGGCATAAAAGTATGATATTGTAAACGGTATAGTTAATTTTTAACAAAAAACTAATGAAATTTACCAACCACATAGCGCCAATCCATCAAAATTGAATATCAGATTGTCTTTATTATACTATTCGAAACTTCTATCCTTCAATCTCACATGCAAGGAGCATTCATTCAGTAAGTTGCAAAATTCAAGAAAAGACAATTTACAAGACGCAACAATCAATAAATAACAAACTAAAGCCATTAACATTGCAAAATAATCGTTACATTTAATGCACTAAAACTACCACCTTTTGAATACGCGCCCGCAAATAAAGCTCGAATACGGAGAACACCGCCAACAGCAGGTTGTTTTTGTACGGTTTGCGTTTAACCGGGAAATTAGTGAGCTGGTAAAAAATACACTACCAGTGCGTTGGAGCAGAACTCATGGATGCTGGTATATTGCAAGGGAAAATTTTGATTTAAACCACCTCTTTCAACAACTCAGAGGAAAAATATGGCTCGATTATTCGGCTTTAAAGCCAAACAAGAATAAGCCTCCACAACAAGAACCAGCCCAGACAAAACGCAGCTATAATCTTAATGCCGTTAAGGTTCGGTTATCGACGAGTGTAAAAGAACAATTAGGGCATTTTAAGAAATGGATGGAACAACGCCGATACGCAACAAACACAATAAAAACTTACGTTCACCAGTTAGAAATATTTTTTGGGTATTATGCCAGCCGTACACCGGAAGAAATTACAAAAGAAGATGTTACACGGTTTAATTCGGATTTTATAATTAAAAACGGTTTAAGCAATACATTTCAAAACCAAACGGTAAGCGCCCTAAAACAATTTTTCGAGTTTTTAACCACCAAATCGTTAAACGTTGATGCGCTTGAACGCCCCCGCCGAAGCAGACCACTGCCAAAAGTAATTCCGTTGGAGTTGGTACAGGAAATGCTTACGCGCATAGCTAACCCAAAACACAAACTGGCCTTAGCAACCATTTATGGGTTAGGACTAAGAAGAAGCGAGTTGCTAAATTTAAGGCTTTCAGCCATTGATTTTCAGCGCGCATCGGTTACCATATTTAATGGAAAGGGGAAAAAGGATCGGGTATTGCCATTGCCCCAAAAATTGGCCCGGATGATGCAGAATTACATTCGTATTACCGAGCCTCAAACGTGGTTAATAGAGGGGAATTTAAAGGGATATCCTTACTCGACAACCAGTTTGCAAAATATTTTTGATAAATACATGACCAATGTGAAGAATAATCATAATTTTACTTTGCATTGTTTGCGGCACAGCATTGCAACCCATTTACTGGAGTCAGGCACCGATTTACGTTATATACAGGAGCTTTTGGGGCACAAATCGTCGCGTACAACGGAAATATACACCCACGTAAGCATGAAAAGTTTAAAAAACATAAAAAACCCGCTTAGTGACTTTGAACTGTAAAATCATAAAACATGAACATATCCAGCAATATACGGTGGGTAGAGTTGAAAAATATGAACAGATAAGTAAGTTAGCAAACATTTTAAACCGAAAGAAATTAATACTAATGACCTTAAATTTTATAACTATGAAAAATTTAAATTTCGCATTTTTATTTCTATCAATTATCTTGATTAATTGTACTGGAAATTCTTCAAAAAAAACTGTGGAAACTCCCGTAACTATCGTTGAACACACAATTCATAACGAAGATGTTTACGACGCTCCAATAAAAACTCAAATTACATTAGAAGTATTAGTAAACACTGAGAATTTGAATGAACAAAAAATTAGAGACCTCTTGAATTATTTGTATGATAAAACCAAAAAAAGGACAGGATTTCAATATCATAAAAATCCAACTAATATTTTTATTTACGCATTTACCACAAAAGAAAAAGCAGAATCCGGCATGGGACAATGGGTTGGAATGATTTCTAAGAGTTATGATGAAACCATTCCTAAAATTAGTATCAGTGAAACTCAACTAAATTCATTGAATGAAGTGGAAGAAGAAAAATGGGGATTAACCCAAAATCAGCGACTAGAAGTATGGGACAAAATAATTCGTCTGGAAGATAAAGCTCAACTTGAAGCTGATAAAAAATATCCACTTAACAAAGCTGGAATTACAATGGATGATATTAATAAAAATTCAGATTTAATGAAAAAATTAAAAAGTCAATATGAAATTGAACTTGCAAAGGAATACTCAATTTCTAAAAACATAATTGACTCAGTTGGAATAGAAGGATTAAAGAAAGGATGGGCATTCCCAAAATAAAGATAAAAAACGTTTGCTAACAAATTGTAAATTGCATTGCGGGGTTTGTGGTGTGTCGTTCGCTGGATTCTCGTTTCGCAGTTCCGTGTCCTTCGGACAGGAACGCTCTTCGAAATCCGCAACGACAACTTACAAGTGACCGTTAGGCGCAAAACTAAAATCATCCAGAAAAATCGTAAATTGCCTTATTTAAAATTATTCACTAAAAAAATTAGTCTTATGAAATTAAATTTCTTAGTTCCATTTTTGCTACTGGCAACTTATACTTGTCTGGCACAGTCGCAATCAAAAAAACCGAACATTATCGTTATGTTCTCAGATGATGTTGGTGAAACTAATGTTAGCTTGTACAGCAAAGGTGTTATGGGCTACCGTACACCTAATATCGACCGAATTGGGGAAGAGGGAGTTACTTTTACCGACTATTATGGAGAACAATCCTGCACCGCAGGACGTGCCGCTTTTATTACAGGACAATATGCTGTTCGGGTTGGACTTCCGAAAGTTGGGTTGGTAGGTTCACCCCAGGGATTAAACAGCAAAGATGTTACCTTGGCAGAAATGCTAAAACCGCTTGGCTACGCAACTGGTCAATTCGGTAAAAACCATCTTGGAGACCGTAACGAATTTTTACCAACAGTTCATGGATTCGACGAATTTTATGGCCATTTATACCATTTGAATACGTTTACTGAGATGTTCGATAAAGACTACCCAATTAACGATAAAGAGTTTGTAGAAAAATATGGCCCTCGTGGTGTTATCGAGAGTTATGCTTCAACAAAAGATGATACATCATCAGACCCACGTTTTGGGAAAGTTGGAAAACAAACGGTTAAAGACACTGGTCCATTGACAGAAGAAAGAATCAAGTTACTCGATGAAGAGTTTACCGACAAAACATTAGACTTTATCCGAAGAAATGTAAAAGACAATAAACCATTTTTCTGTTGGTACAATACAAGCCGTATGCACTTTCCTACTATTTTGGCCGATAAATGGGAAGGAAAAACAGGACAGGATTTGTATGCCGACGGTATGAAAGAACTCGACTATTACGTTGGACAAATTCTTGATTTAGTAGACGAATTGGGAATTGCAGATAATACAATAATCGTGTGGACAAGCGACAATGGCCCTATGACCATGAACTGGCCTGATGGAGGAATGGCACCTTATCGCTCCGAGAAAGGAACAAATTGGGAAGGCGCATTCCGTGTGCCTTGCGTAATGCGCTGGCCGGGTGTGATTAAGCCGGGAACTGAATTAAATGGAATTGTAGCACATCACGATTGGTTTCCAACATTGTATGCGGCGGCCAGTGGTGACGGGAATATTGTGGAAGAACTTATGGAAGGAAAGACCATTGGTGGTGTGGATTACAAAGTACATTTAGACGGTTATAACTTGATACCTTATTTAAGTGGAAAAACCGAAAAAAGTCCGCGACAGGATTTTATGTACTTTGGCGACGATATGTCGTTGCTGGCACTTCGTTACAACGATTGGAAATTTACGTTTGCCGAGCAACGGGCACAACCCGGAACATGGGATTTATGGAGAGACCCGTTTGTTGAATTACGAGTACCAAGAATAGAAAATTTGCGTCGTGACCCATTTGAAAGAGCTCAGAAAGAAAGTACCACCTACGCCATGTGGATTCAGGATAAACAATTTATGTTGGTTCCTGTAAGCGTTTATGCCGGTAAAATGGCAGCTTCGTTTGAAAAATTTCCACCACGTGGAGCACCGGCAAATTATTCACTTTCAAATGTTCTAAAAGCATTGCAGACCCCTACCCATTAATTTTAAAACAACAAATTGAAATAATTTAAAATGACTGTCAGATAGTTTTGTGTTTTCTAAACTATCTGGCAGTCTTGTTTTGACAGGGAAGAAAAAGTTCAGCGCCTAACAATCTGTATATGTCATAGCCGGTTTTTATGGGTAATTGTAAGCTCATTTCCCGCATCTGCTTCATCTCGGTTTGACAGGAAAGTAGCCCGCAATCGGCTACGCCACATACAGGTAACCGTTATGCATAATTTTAATGAAGACATTTATGGAATTAACTAAAGTCTTGCATCTTATTAGAAAATCAACATTATGAAAGCTATAAATATTTTACTACTAAGTCTAATTTTCAGCAATTTACTTGCACAAGAAATTGTAGAAAAAGAAATCAAAACAGAAGTTAATGAAGTAACTGTTTTCATTGACAAAGCACAAGTTACAAGACAAAAAACGGTTGAACTTAACTCTGGAATTACAATTTTAAAATTTATAAACCTGTCCCCTTTTATTGACGCAAAAAGTGTTCAGGTTAAAGCAAGTGGAGATGTGACTGTTTTGGCAGTAAATCATCAGCAAAACTTTATTGATAAACTAGAAAAATCTGAAGAAGTAAAAAAAATTGAAGAAAAACTTGAAGACCTAAACGGTCAAATAAAATTAGAAGAAACCTACCTCTCGATTTTAAAAGATGAACTGACTTTTTTAAATGACAATCGGATTATCAGCGGGAAAAACAATGAATTAAATATTTCGACACTCAAAGAAGCATCTGAATTTTACAGTTCTAAACTGACTGCATTAAAACTCAAAGAAATAGAAAGAAATAAAACTTTAAAGAATTTAAGAAAACAAAAAAACGAACTTCAAAACCAATTAAATACATTAACAAGCAAGAAAGAATTTGCTTCGGGAGAAATCTTAGTAAAAGTTCAAAGTAAAATTAAAACAAACCCGTCTTTCGAATTATCATACATTGTTGACAATGCAGGTTGGTATCCAACATATGATATTCGTGCCAAAACAATAAATGACCCGGTAGAAATTATTTATAAAGCAAATTTACGGCAAGACACAAAAGTTGATTGGAAAAATGTAAAACTTAGTTTTTCTTCTTCAAATCCGAATTCATCGGGAGTTGCTCCAGAACTTCAAACTTATTATCTCGACTATTATAGTTTGCCGCCGGTTTACAATAAATCGATAAACTCAGTTAGTGGTCAGGTTGTGGATGAAGAAAACCAACCATTAATTGGTGTAACGGTAATGGTGCCAAAAACTACTATTGGAGCAGTAACAGATATGAACGGAAATTATTCAATTACTCTTCCGAATAATGCGGATTATCTAAACTTTTCGTTTGTAGGTTGCGAAAGTCAAACAATGCCAATTACAAGCTCAGTAATTAATGTAAAAATGGTTGAAGATGTAGCGGGATTGGACGAAGTTGTAGTGATTGGCTATGGTGTTCAAAAGGATGAAGAAAGAGATGACGCTCTCCAAGGGAAAACAGCAGGACTCATGATAAGAGGTAATTCTACTTTAAAAAGTAGAATTTCTGAAAGTATTGCAATTCCGTTTGAAAAAACGGAAAATCAAACATATATAAACTTTGAAATTTCAACTCCGTATTCAATCAATTCAGACAATAAAAACTATTCGGTTGACATGGTAGTGTATCAAGTACCTGCATTTTTCCAATATTATTCAATACCTAAAATTGAAAAAGAAGCTTACTTAATTGCAAATATAACTGACTGGGAAAAATATAATTTATTGGAGGGTGAAGCCAATATCTTTTTCGAAGGAACATTTGTTGGAAAATCACTTTTAGATGTTCGGTTCGCATCAGACACTTTGCAACTTTCGTTGGGTAAAGACAAAAATGTCATTGTTAACCGAGAAAAAGAAAAAGATTTTGAAACCAGACAATTTATTGGGTCAAAGAAAGAAGAATCAAAATCATGGAAAACAACTATTAAAAACAATAAAAGTCAAGAGATTAATATGGTTGTACTTGACCAAGCTCCTGTATCAAAACTCGAAGAAATTGAAGTAAATATTCAAAATGTTTCAGGCGGTAAGCTAAACAAAGAAAGTGGAGAAGTTAAATGGGAGTTTACGTTAAAGCCTATGGAGAAAAAAGAATTTGATTTAAAATATTCAGTTAAATATCCAAAATCGAGGGATTTGACAATAGAATAAAAAACTATGCATAACAATTAAGGTTCAGATGGCATGCAATGCCTAATCTGAACCGGGTGTTGACGCAAACCGGCATTGAAACGGGGAC
>NZ_CAJXTC010000064.1 GCF_913060805.1 uncultured Draconibacterium sp. | reverse complement strand
CACTAAATGGGACAATTGTGATTAGTATTTTGTGCACAAAACACCATGCGGATCTTCTTTAACGATTCTCAATACCACCGAATGATTCAAATATTTTTTGCAACCAAAAAAAAATGTCAAACAAAAGACAAAGAAATTTACAGAAAGTACTGATTATACTTATTTCTCGATCTGAAGAATGGAAGCCAGCCAAACAGAATTGATTTAATGAAAAATTACTCAACAAGAGGGTGTAATACGAAATTCAGATTAATTTGAAGAGTGTATCGATATGGAAAATCAGCTTGAACTATCTTTTTCATATTAATCATGCGTTATAATTCAAACCCTCCATTCAAAATAAAATCTTGTAGGATTTTGTGGGTTTTGATGTTTGCTTTGAATTGTGGAAGTTTCTTTTTTTCCAATGTTTCGAAATAAGCTTTTGCTTTCTCTTTATTTACCGATTCAATTAATGCATCGAACCGGGCAAACTCGTTTATGTTATTTGCGCTTACCCCGGCATTCATTAGGTTGCGAAGCTTGGTTTCATCTAAACCAAATACCTCTGCCATTTTATGAATCTGGTCGTTTTTGGCGTTAAACTGGTATTCCGATACATAATCGCGGAACGTTTTGCCATTCTCCAGTATAGCGTTTCCGTTTTGTACGTCGTGTAAAAACAAATTGGCGTATTTCTGTTCTTCCTGGGTTAAGCTTGCAAATGATTTATGCAACTCATCAAGGGTTTGTTGTTTCTGTTCTTCACTAAAACCTTCCTGATTGAGAGCTTTTAAGAATTTCTCGAAGCGTGTATTCATATAATCAGCATCGATTTTATCGGTATCGATTTCTGTCAGATAGCCATCAATTTCAAAAGGCACATCGCCACCACCACCACCTGTACCTCCAAATAGTTCTTTATAACGAAGTGCCAATATTAAGTAGGTGTTTTCGTCGAAAGCCAGGTCAATAATAGTTTTTGGTTTTCCTTTTTCCTTGGTGAACACATATTTCAGTTGCTTCCATTTAAAGCCTTGAATTTTTGCGGCTTCCAAATGATTGTTTAAGTTTTTAAACAGTCTTGCAAATCTGCCCCGTTCGGATAAATCAGTTGGCAGTTTTTCAAAGTTCTGAATACCTGCCAATTCAAACAACTGCGATATGTCCATGAAAATGGCATTCATCATATTCAGGTTAAAGTCCAACAACTCTACAAAAAGATTGAGTGGCCTGTTTCCCGAATAAAGATTAACCGCTTTTATAATGTTTTGCTCCATGGTGTGCGGCTTGCGATAGTAGCGAATGGTGCCAAATGGCTTATCGGGTCCAAACAGCCGATTGGTACGAGAAAAAGCTTGAATGATGTTTTCGTAACGGAGCAGTTTGTCCATGTACAGGGTATTGATCCATTTTGAATCATAACCAGTTAACATTTGGTCAACAACGATAAGCAGATCGATTTGTTTCTCCGGAGTGCGCTCAATTCGCAAATAGGGTTCTTTGTGTGCCAAACGTGCGGCAATGTCTTTTTTGAATTTTGCATGCGTTACTATGGAAAAATCCTGCCCGTATCTTGCATTATAATCCTGAATTATTTCGACCAGCCCCTCCTCCTTAAATATTGCCCCGTTCATGTTATCAATATTAGGATCGAACAGCGCAGTAATTTTCAGCGTTGGAATTGTGGATTTAATTAAACGGTAATACTCAATGGCTTCGGGAATGCTACTGGTTGCAAACAAGGCATGAAACTTATTGTTTTGACTAAGCGTAATCCAATTTTCTTTTATGTCTTCTACCACCTGCTCCTGATGTTCGATTCGCTCGTATTGTGAGTTTGGCAAAAAATCTTCGATACCCCGAACATAGTTTCCATCATTGCCAATAAACCCCGCCATTTTAACCTGTTTCATGTATCGGTTAAACACATCTATCTTTTCGGGATCCGACAATGCTTCTGTTTCGTCTGTTGCCCGGGCTTTTTCAAGTGCAACCGCTTTACGGATATCGCGATCACGATAGGTTAAAACCTTGTAGGGGTCGAAGCCCAGCACGTTTTTATCGCGGATGCCATCGGCGATGCTGTAACGGTGCAGTTCGTTACCAAAAATAGTTGCCGTTGTGTTCATGCTCCGTTGGTTCTCATCTTGAATGGGTGTGCCTGTAAAACCAAAAAACATGGCCGCCGGAAAAGTGCTTTTGATGGTTGGCAGCATATTTTCGCCAAAGGTTGAACGGTGACATTCGTCGAGTATAAAAACAATGCGTTTGGAGTTCATTGTATTTATATCATGCGCATTTAAACCGCCTTCTTCGTCTTTTATCCTGCTCATTTTTTGAATGGAGGTAACAATGAGCGTATTGGCCGGGTTGGTACTTTTTAGTTTTGTAATAAGTATGTGGGTATCTTCTGTGGCCTGCACTTCCTGGTTAGCATCGGCAAAGCTGCGGTATTCTTTTAGCGATTGTGTGCCCAACTCAATTCTGTCCATCAGGAAAATAACCTTGTCGGCATCTTTAGAACCTGCAATGAGCTGAGCCGATTTAAAGCTGGTCATTGTTTTTCCTGAACCCGTTGTATGCCATATAAAGCCACCCAATTGGTTGTTTTCGCCCCATTTTGCTTTTGCCACGCGGTCGGAAATGGCATTGGAAGCGTAGTATTGATAACTGCGCATTACTTTCAAAATACCGTCGCTGTTATCGGCTACGGTGTAAAAACCGATTAACTGATGTGCCATAGGGATGGAGAGCAACGAAGCTGCAATTTTTTCCCAATGGTTAATGGGTTCGTTGTTAAAATCGGCCCAATGAAAAAAGTAGTCTTTATTGAATTTGCCATCGATACCGGGATTTGCAAAATAAAGGGTTTCGCTAGGTTCCATGGCCACAAAAATTTGCACCAAAGAAAACAAACCTGTAAATATGCCTTCGTGCGTGTATTTTTCGATTTGATTGCAAGCCTGGCTTACCGATACACCACTTCGCTTAAGCTCGATGTGAATTACAGGCATGCCGTTAATAAGCAGCATAACATCGCCACGGCGGTTGTTCAGTAGTTTCGATTTGCTTTTAAATTGTGGTTGCTGTACTATTTGGTACCGGCTTTGCCCTGCAGCAATTTCGTGACGGTCGTATATTTTAAGACTGATTTCTTTTTCGTAGTGAAGCTTATCGGCAGGATTATCGCGAACAATGGAAACCGATTTACCGTTGATGAAGCTGTTTAACTTTAAGGGAGTGCGCAACTCGATAATTTGTTCGATAATTTGCTGCATCTCGCCATTGGTGAGTGCTTGATCGTTTAGGCGGTCGATGCCCCGGTTATTATCGAAAAGAATAGTTGCCCAGTTATTGAGCAAGTCTTCTTCGGTGGGGTTTTTAAGCACCTCGTTTTCCCATCCTTTGGTGGTTAATACTTCAATTAGTGCTTTTTCGAAATCGGCTTCACGTGTATAGGTCATTGTTGTTTTCTTTTTGGGATGTTTTACTGGCTATACAAACATTTTTTCCAAACAGGCTTTTTTGATATTTTTGAGTTTTACCAGTTGGGTTTGATGATTGCTAATTAGCTTATCGAGGTTTTGGAAATAATCTCCAATTTTTTGTTGTTCATCAAGAGTAGGAACGTAAATTAAAGTATCAAGAATATTTTTGTTGTATAAACGTTGAATTGTACTTCCTTCTAATCCACTCCATTTCACTACAGAATAAAAATATTTCAAGAAGGAGTTTTCTATTTTACCATTATGTTGAAGCCAAACGATGTTTGAGTCTTGAAAGTATTCATCTTTCCCACTATATTCAATCGTCCTACCAATACTGCCAGAAGCAGAAATAAGTATATCCCCTTTTTTTGGGTAAGGATATTTGTCTTTAAATTCTTCAAATAGTTTTCTTGAAATGAATGCATCAGGAACGCCTCCAAATGTTCCAATTTTGAAAAAAGGTATTTCGCCATTCTCAGAAGTCTGATTTTTGAAAATTCTTTTATTCATGGCAACACTTCCAATATCTCCCAACTCTTTTTTCTCCCAATCTCCACCAAACCCTTTAAACCGAATTTCAGGAATGGCTTTACCGGGTTTTGGGAACATTTTTTCGAGCATGGCTTTTTTAAGGATAAGCAGCTTGTCGTATTTCTTTTGGTGTTGGGCAATTAGGGTGTCGAGGTTTTGAAAGAAGTTGCCAATTTGGGTTTGTTCTTCCTGTATTTCAGGGTATACAATTGAAGTATCTTTTAAAGCCGATTTTGAGATAGACAATACTTTGGTTCCTTGCATTAGCCTTAACAATTGATTATGGTAAGCAGAGGAATTCATGTAATAGCCAAGATACTTAGATGCAAATGTTTTTATCGGTCTCGCGGGGATTGTGTGCAGGCCAGAAATAACCTTTTCATTTCCAATGTTTGTTATTTCTGAGCATTTTCCGACGGTTTCATCTTCTGCTGCATCTGCGATAATAATATCGCCATTATTAAGGCTTGATTTTTTGTATTTGGTAACAATGTCCTCACTATCAATAAATGGTAGTATTTCATTTTCAACATCTATCAACTCTCCAAATTTGACAAGAATGTCTCCATAGTGTATATTTTTTCCAAATCCAGAATTATAATTCAAATTTGCTCTTGAAAGAGTATTGTTTGATAAATGAGTAAAAGTTTCCTCATATTTACTTTTTACCCAATGTTTTTCAAACCCCTTAAAACGTATTTCCGGTTTCAGTTTATTCATCGTCAACATTTTTTAGGAGTGATTGAAATTCTTTGAGTCCTTTTAGGTCGTATTCGTTCCCGGTTAGTTCATCGATTAAAGCAGAAAGGCTGCTTTCTGTTTCGTGAATTTTTTCGGTTACCTCTTTGTAAGTGGTGGCGTATTTGTTGGCCAATTCTTGTACTTTGCTTTCCAGTTGGTTTAGCATATTGCCCGGCAACGTGTTGATTGATGAAACCAAAGGGGTAATCCATTTTAATTCCAATAGTTGATAAACCTGGTCGTTGCTAAGGTTTTCAATTGTTTCTTTGGTTTGCAGGTGTAAGGCTGCGGTTTCGGTTTTAAGCTGTGCTTTAAGGGCGCGCTCTTCGGCCAACAAATCGGCGGTTAGTATTATTTTTTGTTCGTAATCGTCTTCATTATACGCTTTGCCTAGTTTCTTCAATTGTTTGGCTTCTTTGGTCACTTCGGCATTAACAAAGCCATCCTTGGCTTCGTTTACGGTATCCTGCTCTTTGTCTTCCTCGTTAAGCGAATCGAAAAGCCCGGTTATTTCGGAGGCAATTTCAGCAAGTCGGTTTTCTTTGTCGCGAATACGTGTTAGTTCATCGGCAAGGTAGGTTTCCTGTACCAATTCAAACGGTAGCACATGCCCCACATAGCCGTCCTGCACTTCTACATCTTTGCCCTTTTTCTTTTTGGTTACCATGTTGGGATCAACCTGTTTGGTTGTATCGAAACCCTCGGTTTGAATCATCTCCAGGTCAACCGTAATTTTCACCCAACTGTCGTTTAAATATTGGTAGGCTTCATATTTATCGATGAGTGGAATAGTTTCCAGGCGTTTAAAAATATCGTTACAAATAGTGGTTTCCTCTTGCGAGGTGTTTACCGTTTCCATTTGGTCAAGCAACTCCATTTTCAGGTAAGCGGTAAAGCTTTTAAATGCCGTTTTAAAATTGTTGGAAAATACTTTTACCGATTCATGTTGTTCAATGGTATCTGTTAAATCGATGTTGTTCAATTTGGCATAAGCATCAGATGATTTTGTAAACAGCACCTCGCGCAAACCCGGGAATGCTTCCCAAAAGTCGTTTAGTTCGTCCAACTCTTTTTCGGGAATTCCGCCAAACATGGATGAATAGATGTCCCAACTTTCAGGCTTTTCCGAAGAATCGACATAACGCGGAATGTTCAGGTTGTAATCGTTTTTACGGATTTCGTCGCGGCTTACTTTTTTTGAAAACTTATCGATTGACTCGCGGCTAATAACCGTGTCGGCAATGCGTTTAATATCGGAAGCCCTGAGTTTATTGTTTTTGCCTTCCTTTTTGAAACCTTTAGAAGCATCGATAATTAAAGTGTCGGTATGGTCGCGGCGTTGCTTCAATACCATCACAATGGTTGGGATACCTGTGCCAAAGAAAATACTGGGCGGCAGGCCAATAATGGCATCGATGTGATTTTGTTCGATCAGGTTTTTGCGGATTGTTCCTTCCTCTCCACCACGGAACAAAACACCGTGCGGCAGTACAATGGTCATAATGCCATCGGGCTTCAGGTGGTACAAGTCGTGCAACAAAAAAGCGTAATCGGCTTTTGCTGTTGGTGCCAGTCCAAAGCGAGCGTAGCGCGGATCTGCATCTTTATTTTCGGAATCCCATTTTTGCGAATAAGGCGGATTTGAAACCACAGCATCGACATACAAAGGGTTGTAAGAATTTACAGGATCGTTTTCATCAAAAAACGGCCAGTCTTCTTCTAAGGTGTCTCCGTTGCGGGTTACAATGTTGTCGGGCTTTAAGCCGCGCATAACCAAATTCATACGAGTAAGGTTGTAGGTATTTTCCTTTAACTCCTGTGCATAGTATTTGATGTTGTCGTTATTGTCGATATGCTTTGCAACGCTCTTACCAATATTGATCAGCAAAGATCCCGAACCACTTGTTGGATCATAAATTTGAATCTCTTTTTTGGCTTTAAGATGGTCGGCAACAATGTCGGACATAAGAAGCGAAACTTCGTGCGGCGTGTAAAACTCCCCGGCTTTTTTACCGGCATTGGCGGCAAATTTTTCAATCAGGTATTCATAAATAAAACCAAGTACATCGTAATCTTGTCGGCCATCCATCGGAATGGCTTTAATTAGCTGAATGAGTTTGCTGATCGATTTTGTTTGTGCTCCGGCATTTTCGCCTAGTTTGCTTAGTCCGGTCTCCAAGGTTAGGAATACTTTATCGAACAGTTTTTTATGCGTTGGGTTAATCAAACGACTAAAAGCAGAAAGTGCATCGTGCACATCGGAAACCCCAAAATCGCTGCCTTTGGTAATCCATGTTGAGAAAAGATTTTTGTATTCAATAAAGTAACCTATGTTGGTTTTTATAAAGTCTGTTGTTTCAACATCTTCCTCGGTCAATTCCTTAATGTCTGCATCTGTGAAGTCGTTCTTTTTCAGGAATTGCACCTCTTTGTCGGAGAGGTATTTGTAAAAAATAAATCCGAGTATGTAATCTTTGTACTCGTTGGCTTCTATTTTAGATCGCATCTGATTTGCTGACTCCCAAATCTTGGCGGCTAGTTGTTGTTTGTTCATTACTTGTAATTATTCAAATCTTATTTTTAAACAGCGCACAATTTAACAAAAATAGCTTTGTGTGTGCGTGAGAGATTCTCTGGTAGGCTTTACAGCCTATTGGCTACCTGCTCGATTGTAGGTAGTTTTTTCATTCTTTAAGTTTTAAATGTGGGTCTCCATATAAATGCATACATGCCCAAGCACTTAATGTTGGAAATTTTTGAGACACTGCCATGTTCGCGTTATGTACAGATTTGCTTATATCATTTCCATTATCAATTGACTGCAAAAATTCGGATAACCAAATAGGAGGGATATTTATATGTAAAGACCAAAATGGTGCAATTACGGAAAGATATCCTTTTGTAATGTATTCTTTTATTATAGTTGATATACTATTTTTAAAAGGTGTTGATTTTGTTGAACCTGAATGGCACACGAAGAATATTAAAACCTTTCCAATACCCAAATATGAATCTAAATTTAGTCTAGGCACTCCGTCTGGATAAAATACTTGTTTTAGAGCAATGTCATTAGAACCATGAGCTGTAACAATATTTAAATCTGACGTTATTGGCTTTTTAAGTTTCATTGAATTTTCAATGTTAAAATTGAATTCAGATAAAACATCTTCTATACTACCGAATAATTGATTTATAGTGAAATCACCTCCTTCTGTAGGTATCCAGATTGATTTCGAATAGTTTTTCTCCAAGTAAGATTTATTTGCAAATTTTAAATACCACTCAGTTGATAGTATATTACAAATGGGGCGTTCAATATAGATAAACTCACCTTTTGAATCAATAAATAGATTGTGAGGAAATCCTGCTATTTCAATATCTAGTACGAACAATATTGGCTTAATGGACTCATCTGTTTCAAGTATTGCAAAATTTATTTTTTTCTTTTGTTCTTCAGATTCTTCCAGATGTTCTTCTGGAAGAACAATTCTTACTTCTCCTGACTTTGTTTTTATGGTGTCATTAAATTGAAATTTAGAAAAGAAGTCAGACCTTCGTAAGTCTTGAAATGTTTCAAAACTCCAATTGTTATTACGGTGGCAGCTAAAAACTTGTTTGAATAAATTAAGTTGAAATAATTTTTTCTCTGAGGTTATTAGCCAGATTATTGAAACGTTATCTATGGAAGATAAATTTTTAATTACATGTGATTCTGAACCATAAATTTTCTCGAAGGTTTCAATATCAGTATGCGGTATATGCATCGGAGCAAGCTCCAGACCCTTTTTCTCTAAAAAAATAATACTATAATCTGCTTTGACAAGCATTGCTAAGAGTAATGCACTAAAATCTTCTTCTTGAACTGAACTCTCAATCATTCGATTTGCAATACTGATTGCAATTTCATTATCGTTTACTATATCAGTCCTATTTCTTGTTTCATTAAGTTTAACTAAGGATTCTCTCAGTAGAACTTTACTTTTCTTTGATTCTCCTTCAATAATTACTTTATGTCTTTCAACTGTTTCGGCAGGAACAATCATTTCAAAGATGTTTTCATAAAATCCAAGACCAGTTGATGAAAAATCTGCCTCTGGATATATTCTTCTAATATTGTATAAAGAAATAAGTAATGGTAATGCATCTTTAATTCCGCTTTTGAGAATTGTTTCTCTTTCTCTATTTAAAAAATCTAAAAATTTAGATGGTAGGCTATCATCCGTTTCTTTTAACAGAGTTAATAAATAAGTATGTTCAATTGACCTTTTTTCGTATGCATCCCAATCAAGGTTGTCCGGTATTGAAATATAAATCCTCTGAGCTAATTTGAATAATGAAATATTTCTGAAAAATTTCATCGCTTGCCAAATAATTTCCTTGATGAATTTATTATGCAGATTATGGGCGTGCGTAAGAGATGTAAAAAGGCAAAAGTTTGCATACATTAAAGCTGCAATTGAAGAAGAAGTATTAGAATAACATCTAAACAGGATTAAATAACCCAAATGCGGAACTTCGTCTTTGTATGCTGCAATTAAGATCTCCTCTGCTAAATCTCTGGATTGTTGATAATATTCAGAACTACTTAATCTGTCAAACACGCTTCCCAATAAGAAATAGAACCAATAATTATCGCCTTGGTCATTTAATAAATCTCGAATAACAGCCAGTTGCGTTAGTGTAAGTTGTATTAATTCTTCATCCCAAGTTAGTAATTTTGATTTTTCCTCAATAAAGTCAACAATTGAGGAGATTATCTTAAGCTTGGAAGAATTAGAAAGACCTTCTTTATTTAATGAGAAATCGGAAATTCTTATTCGATTATCTTTACTTTCAGTATTGCCAATTGCTTTAAATAATACATCAATAATATCGGGAGTATAATCTGCATTAATAATTGATTTATCCACTTTCTTAAAAGTCGGTATGCTATTCAAATTATCAAAAAAATCAAAAAATGATTCTCCAAGTATTGCTATAGAAGTACTGTCATTCTTCTCTAAAATTGATAATAGGGAAGGAATATAACTCCTGTAAGTGTCATAGTCTTTTGAAATATGTTGAACTAATAAACGGAATTTATTTACTAGATCATCAAATCGATATTCTTTAACGCCAATATGTTGAGACGTAAGTATATCATGAAATCCATCCAAATGTTGTTCGATTGATTTATCTTTCATCATATTCGCGTGGCGTTTTCAAAATTACCTACAAAGATTGGTGGTACGGTTAGTAAGAGATTGCGGACTTTTTTAGCTATCGCGGTAAAACAAATTTCGGAGCGGGTTACAATGCCCCGAAAACCACATGTACCCTTATTAAATATACCTTGTGTGTTCAGAGTGAACATGTGCTCACTTGCTGAAAGCTTATCAAATAGTGCAAAAGTGCAAATTATTTTGAATAATGCCTAACAGGTGTTGTGTGAAACGTTATGTTTTATTCCATAAGGTGTAACGCCTCGAACAATTAACAATGGCACTTTTTAGAAATGTAAAAACGTATTGGTCGATTAGCTGTTCGGGTTTTACTTTTCATCGTAATATTTAATTGTCAAATAAACTTCATATAATGCCGAATAGTTTCTATATAAATCCCAGATTTCTCCGAGTCCAACCATATTCCCATGTAAAACGATATCACGTTCTTTTTTAAATGTTCTTCTCAAAAAATCAAGCCGAGTTTTTAAATTGATTAATTGAATTGATTCGCCATTTCTTTCTTGTTTAAAAATATAGTCTCCAGTTAAAAACATTAATTCACTTTGCTCTATTTCAATGTCATTTTTCCATGGGATTTTTCTTAGAAAAAGGTCAAGAGAATTGAACTCACTATCTAAATAGGAGTTGTCAAGGTTTTGTTTAACAATTAATTCTTCGCCTAATCTTCTAACTAAGCCTTCAATTGCAACCAAAACAAGAAGGCTTGCACCTTTGTAAATTTTATGTTTGTAAGAATCGATTGATTGTTTTATCGAAATAACATAATCTTCATATCGCTTTTGTTTTTTTAGAAACGGGATTATTTCTTTTTTTATTTGTCGGATTTTATCGGGTAATTTTCTCTCAAGGTTTTTGTGGTCGATCTTGCCTTTTGTTATGTTTAACAAATCTGATATTGAAATATCTGACGCCCAAACGATATCCAGGAGAACACTCGTATAAAAGGAGTTTACAAGTAATATAAATTCGTCAGTTTCATATTGAACCGGAATTATTGAATCGTGATTCTCACAAAACAGTTTAATTTTTTCTTCATCTAATAGTGAGCAAAGTTTTTCAATATAAACCATTAAATTTTGAATGTTTCTCTCCGTTTTCGCTTTTTGCCAATGGTTTAGTTCTCCTTCAAATCCCGGACGGTCAATATTATCGAGAAGACAGCGAAATGTTCTGTTTATTTTGTTTTTTAAAGAAGCCTCACGTTCGATGCATTTAAGATTTAGAGAATCAGTTTTGTTTAAATCAAACAATTGAATCTCTATTTTTCTTTGTATATCTCCGATTGTCAACATTTGTTTTCTTTATTTTAAATAACTCCATTTGGTAGGCGGGCAAGGTTGTTTTTATATTTGTCTATAATACTCTTCATCTAATTTAATCCCAGTACTATTTTCATATATTTTGGGATAATTCACTACCAAATTATCGAAACCTATATATTTCATAACTACAGAAGAAACTAAAACATAAAGTTTTAAGTAGAGATAATATCTAAACTTATCTGCTTCATTAATTGATTTAGGCTCTACTTCTTGAGCCATTGGTGTTCTCCCGTGTAAAAAAGCATTTCTTTGTTCAATAGCTTCAACGTCTACAGGGAATATAGGAATTTCTAGAATATTGAATGGGATTAATAATTTTTCACGGTTCGTTCTTTGATTAATTTGGTCAATTCTGGATTTTAATATTTTTATTCCTTCCTCTTCAATTTCACTATTAAAATTATCAACTGTCTTTAGAAGTTCCTTTCGTAGTTTCTTTGATGTACTTTTACTTTTTACCGGTGCTAATGTAGATTCATTCTCTTCATAAATTACGTTAGCTAATGTTTCTAATGCGATTGATAAAATTCCAGGCCCTGATACAAGTGTTTGCGTCTGAACCTCAATTAATAATAATAAAATTGATTTTATATCGTCATTTGAATAACAATATTGGCATAGTTTTGAAAATTCTGCCAAATTCAATGTTCTAACCTTGTCTCTATATAAATCTGCTTTTTTACTGTCATGAATATACCCCATAGGATTTGAATAAATTGGCACGTATTGACATTTAATTGAGCCTCTTAATTGTCTATATGCTATGCCAACAACTTCTGTCATGCAGCTATTTTCATATTGAAAGAAATATCCATCATCATTGATAAAATCACCTGAGACAAAGCCAAATGAAACTAATATTGAAAAGCAAAATTCAGAAAACTCTGAGTATGACATTGGTGTTTTGCTTTCCAGAACTAAATAATCTCTATTTGGTATTTCTTTGATTTTATTCTTTGCTACAAAAAAATGAAATATATGGTTTTCAATCTTAATCTCAGTTGCTTCTCTTGTATGAATACCTGATTCATAGTAATAATCAAGTAGAACATTTTCGACTGAGAACATAAAGTCCAATTGCTGATTTAAGGGTAATGCCAGCCGATGATATGTGGAATTAATTTTATCAAAGTCTCCATATTCAAATGCTGGAATTTTTCCACTTACTTGACCTCCTGTTTTTTCAGAGAGAAACAGATACGGTATTTTTATATTTAAGTCGTTTTGAATTATTTCTAAATTCCTAAATTCCAATTTATCATGTTCGAAAATCAAAGAGTCATGAAATAATGTGAACTTAATTCCTCTTTTGTTAGGCTCTAAATGGATTTTGTAGCCTGATGTAAATTCTTTTGATGTTATTAGCCCATTATCCATATCTCGAATTTCGTTAAGCAATTCAAAAGATTTTGATAATTCAATCATCTGATCTAGTTTTTTCATTAGTATGGTGTATTTATCTCTTTAATTAATTTTGCCAAACGTTAAGTGTGTATCCAGCATGTGCCCACTTGTTGAAAGTCTTTCAAATAGTTTAAAAATGTGAATTATTTTGAATAATGCCTAACAGTAACGAGTTGTGTTAATTGCAGAGGACTAACACCACGTTCACATATTTTTTGCAACTAAAGAAAATATATGTCAAACAAAAGACAAAGAAATTTACATATAGATTACTGATTATATTTATTTTTCGATCTGAAGAATGGAAGCCAGCCAACAGAATTAATTTAATGAAAAATAACTCACTATCAGCGTACAATACAAAAAAGAGCCACTATTAATGATAGTCCTTCCTTTTCGGAAATACTGATCTATATACCCAAAATACAAATAGCAAAGCAAGTGCAGCTCCTCCAATGAGATCATCAGTTTTATTATAAACAAAACCATTCATCAATGAACTGTAAGAGGCAAATACAAGGATGGGCATGAATATTATTTTTAAAAGTATTCTCATGGATCTAAATCATTAGTTTACAACTTTACAAACAATTATTATACCATTAAAAACCTATTGTTTTACCTTTCATCGCAGAAGTATCTACAACCAGCTCACGTTTATAGGCCATGAAACTTTTATAATCCCGGTGTCCGGTCAAGCTCATTACTTCCTGGTCTGTGTACCCGGCCATTAATAAGTTTACCACACGTGTGTGCTTCCACCCGTAAAGGGTATATTTATTATCGAGCCCCAATTTATCCTTAATTGGTTTGTATCGTTCTGAAAAATAATCTTTGTGTACCCTATTTGCTGATGGAACTCCTGATCTTCCGAAAACATAATAATCTTGTGGGAGTTTCATTATTCCCATTGACAAAATTAAATCTTTAAGCTCATCACATATGGGCACAAGCCTGTCACCGGTTTTTGCTGTTGGTCCTATTGCTTTAATTTGCCGGGCTTCCAGATCAATATGTTTTATTTGGAGCAATCTGATTTCCCTGGTTCGCATGCAGCTGTAATAAATCCAATTTACATACCGGAAAAGTTCAGGTAAGTGTTCAAGTTCTCGTTTAACCATATTGACGACGGTTGGAGAATAATAGCGGTTTTTTTCTGCCCTGTCCTTTTTAAATTCGATATCGCCTAATTCGAGATGATAGCTAACTTCTTTATTCTCCTTGCGTTCTAGCTTTAACATGCGCGAAAACAAGGTATTGAAAAATCTTAAGTGGTTATTATATGTTCTTGGTGTCCAGCCTTCTTCATCGAATGATTCATCCAAAAATCCGAGAATTGTATTTTCTCTTATTTCTGAGGCCATTAATTCTTCCATTTCGTTATCCTCTAACCAGGAAGA
>NZ_CAJXTC010000063.1 GCF_913060805.1 uncultured Draconibacterium sp. | reverse complement strand
ATGGGCTACAGTTATGTTCGTATTTCAATCGGTTGTTCCGACTTTTCGCTTAGCGAATACACCTGTTGCGACACCGAGGGAATTGAAAACTTCGGCCTTACTTCGGAAGAAATCGATTACGTGATTCCGATCTTACAAGAAATTCAGGCCATTAATCCTGATCTTAAAATTTTGGGATCGCCATGGACCAGCCCACGCTGGATGAAGGTGAATAATCTTACCGATTTGCAACCATTCAACTCGTGGACGAGCGGTCAGTTAAATCCGGCGTATTATGCCGATTATGCCACGTATTTTGTAAAGTGGATTCAGGTTTTAAAGGAATACGGAATCGAGATTTACTCGGTTACCCCACAAAATGAACCGCTTAACAGAGGTAACTCCGCTTCGTTGTACATGGGTTGGGAAGAACAACTTGAATTTGTGAAAAACAACCTGGTGCCGGCTTTTAAAGCTGCATCGTTGAACACAAAAATTTATTTGTTCGACCACAATTACAACTACGATAACATGGGCGCGCAGAATGATTATCCGGTTAAAATTTACGACGCAGGAGTTGACGAAGATATCGTGGTCGGTGCCGCTTATCACAACTACGGAGGAAACAAGGAAGAGCTTTTGGATATTCACGAAAAAGCTCCCGAAAGAGAATTGATTTTCACCGAAACATCTATCGGTACCTGGAATGATGGCCGTAACCTGCAAAATCGTTTAATCGAAGACATGCGCGAAGTGGCACTGGGAACCGTAAATAACTGGTGTAAAGGAGTAATTGTGTGGAACCTGATGTTGGATAGCGACAGGGGCCCTAACCGCGAAGGCGGATGCCAGACTTGCTATGGCGCGGTGGATATCGACAGAGCCAGCTATTCATCGATTACGCGTAATTCGCACTATTACATTATCGGCCATTTGTCGTCGGTTGTTAAGCCCGGTGCAGTGCGTATCGGTACGTCAGGTTTTTCTGATGCCGGATTTTACTACTCGGCATTCGAAAACACCGACGGAACTTATGCTGTGGTATTATTAAACAGCAATTCGGCTTCAAAAATGATAACACTCGACGATGGCACCAATCACTTCAGTTACGAAGTGCCTGCCAAATCAGTTATTTCATACCAATGGAAAAAATAAAAACTAACGCAATGAAGAACTTAAAATATTTCATATTAAGCATTTTGGGTTTGGCTGTTTTGTCGTGCTCCGACGATATCAGCGAAATCGAACCGGCGGGAAATCCCGTTATGGAAATTGAAAACCAATTCTCCGATGTACATTTCGGCGATGTGCTTCCGTTTACTGTTTCGGTTAGCGACGAAATTTCGCTATCGACACTAACTGCCATTCTTTATTTTGGTGAAGAAGAGGTGGAAAGAACGACAATTCGCACGAAAGAAAATGGTGAATATTCAGGAACAATTGAAATTCCTTTTGAGAAAGATATTCCTGACGGAACAGCCACACTAGAGTTTGTATTGCTCAACACAACAATGAATAGCAGTATTGAAACTTTTGATGTGCCGATTATGCGTGCGCAATACCCTTACCTTATTTTGGTAAGCGAAAACGCATCGTACCCAATGTTGCCAACCGGCGAAGAAAATGAATATGCAGCTACGGAAGCATTCCCGTCAAACGATTTGTCGGCCTACATTAAAACGCCGGTGGTTGATGATAAAGGGAGTGAGATCGTATTTGGTTGGGAAGCCGGTGCGGTTACAAACGGAGTTTCTACAAATATTCCTTTTGTAAGCCCTGTGGGTGGAACTTACTCGGTAACATTTAACACCAAAACATACGAGGCCGGCCCATTCTTCGAAATCCTGCTTAACGGTGAGAACATGAATATGGTTGATAAAAACAACTATCAACTTGATGTTGAGCTGACGCAAGGGCAGGAGGTAAGCATTCAAGGACTGGGAAATATTGCCGACTGGTGGATCGATGCTGATTATCTGACCACGCAGGAAGCCGGCTTGTACACTTTTGTTCCTATTACAGGGAAATACCGTGTAACGGCTAATCTGGAGTTGAACTATTTCAGAATTGAGGCATTGGATGGAAACGCTCCTGCAGCATTAAACGCTGATGGAACGGGTGCTATCTGGGTGATTGGTGATAACGTTGGAAAACCTTCGTTAACCGATAACACAGTTGGCTGGACGCCTGAAAATGGCTTGTGTATGGCACCAATTGGCGATAAAAAATATCAGCTCACTGTAGTTGGAGGTGAAAACATCAGCACCGACGCTATCAACTTTAAATTCTTCCACCAAAAAGGTTGGGGCGGAGAGTTCGGAGGAGATGCCATTTCTACATCAAGCGATATCGTATTTATTGGCGATGGCACAAATGGCCGCGACAGTGGTAACCTCGGATTAGTAGATGGAGTTACACTGGAAGACGGTGCGACTTATGTATTTACTGTTGATCTTTCGGCAGGAAACGATCAGGCAGTTTTAACGGTTACAAAAGAATAAGAGAGAAAAGGTAAATATACAAAGGTTGTGGGCTTCCCGGGAGGGAAGTTCCGCAACCTTTTTTGTTAGACGTTTTTTGACATTTCGCAATACAATGTTGGGCGAATAAAAGAAGAGAATGATGAAGAATATTTTGAAAACAGTGGTTGGTGTTTTTGCTGTATCGGGTTTATTTTTTGCCGGATGCACAAACAATGAAGCGAATAAGGGTTTGGAACAACCGCCGGTAATTGTAAATCCCGAAAAAGTGAGCGTGTATGTAACTGCAAAAGATACCAATCTTCGCTTAAATGCAATTGGCGAATTCAGCTTGCAAACTGGCAGTCAGCCTTTGGAAACACAACCTTTTGTTCTGATTGATCCGGCAAAGCAGTTTCAAACCATCGAAGGAATTGGGGCGGCTTTAACCGATGCGTCGGCCGAAACATTTTATAAAATGCCGAAAGATGTTCAGCAGGATATTCTTACTGCATTTTTCGATTCAGAAAAAGGAATCGGCTATAACTTTTCGCGCACAAATATTGCCAGCTGCGATTTTTCAAGCGCATCTTACAACTATGTGGAGAAGGATGATTCACTTCTAACTACTTTCAGTGTTAAGCACGACGAAGAATTCCGTATCCCTTTTATAAAAGAAGCGATTGAAGCGGCTGGTGGAGAGTTGAAAATGTTTGTTAGCCCGTGGAGTCCTCCGGCCTGGATGAAAAGCAATAATAATGTTTTGAAGGGTGGAAAACTGTTGGAACAGTTTAAGCCGGCATGGGCGAAGTATTACGTGAAGTTTATCGAAGAGTACGAAAAACGCGATATTCCGGTTTGGGGACTTTCGGTACAAAACGAACCTATGGCTGTTCAGCGTTGGGAATCGTGTGTGTACACTGCCGATGAGGAACGCGATTTTATAAAAAAATATCTTGGGCCGACTTTACACAGTAATGGAATGAGCGATAAAAAACTGATTGCCTGGGATCATAACCGCGATCAGGTTTATCAGCGTGCAACAACTATTTTAAGCGATCCTGAAGCTGCAAAATATGTTTGGGGTATTGGCTTTCACTGGTACGAACCCTGGACCGGTGGTGACATGCAGTTTGAAAACACAAAACTGGTAAACGACGCTTTCCCTGATACCAAACTTATTTTTACCGAAGGTTGTGTTGAAGCGTTTGATATTAATCGGGTTGATGACTGGGCTTTGGGCGAACGTTATGGCTATTCAATGCTGAATGATTTTAATAGTGGAACTGTTGCCTGGACCGACTGGAACATTCTGCTGGACGAAACCGGAGGCCCAAATCATGTAGGGAATTTATGTTTTGCACCAATACATGCAAACACTCAAACAGGAGAGCTGATCTATACCAACAGTTACTATTACATCGGGCATTTTTCGAAGTTTGTAAAAGAAGGAGCCAAAAGAATAGCAACATCATCGAGCCGAACAGATTTGCAGGCAACTGCTTTTGTAAATCCAGATGGTTCAATTGCTGTGGTTGTGTTAAACCGGTCTGAAGAAAAATTCAACTACCAATTGATGGTCAATGGCAAATCAACCGCTCTGGAAAGTTTACCTCATTCAATAATGACTGTTACCTTATAGATTCGTTGTCTTTAAGTGCCAAGTAAATTGTTTAAATACAACCGTGCAGCATACATTCAAGGTTGCTTAAAGAAGCTAAAAAGCAATAAAGTTGATAGTTATGGCTTCCGGATTAGCTCAAAAAGCTGTTGATTATATTCTGGATCATCAGGATTCGAATCAGAAACCGGTTCTTCCTGAGCCTAAACAGAAGAAAAGTAAATCAGCTTCTCTTTCAATGAATTTCTGATTATATGGCTAATGAAGCCCCCAAATCTTTTTTTGTATTCATTAAGCTGGCGTCACGAAATTGCCTGTTAATTTCGTTTTTAAGTTTGTATGGACGATTAAAGGCTTCCTGTGAAACCTGAAAATTCTCGGATAATTTACGAATCGTTTCTTTCGATAGACCTTTTTGGTAATTCAGAATCTTTGAAACTGTTCCTTTCGACAATCCAAGGAGTTTTGCCAATCCAACTGCTTTCATGTTATTCTCTTCCATTAATGACTTAATGAGTTGAACAGGATCCAGATCATTAAAGGTACTGTGTTCCGAATCCCATTTCTCAATGAGAAGGGTCAACAATTCGATTTCATCATCAAGGGCAGGGGAGGCCTTCAATAAAAGATTCTCAAGGATATTGCAATAGTTGTTGTACTGTTCTTCAGTTTTTATTACTGTATATTTTAAAGCTTCCATGTCTCTTTCATTAATAGATATCTACCGAATACTGTTCTTCATTATTACAGAGCTTGGTATAGATAGCATGCGTACCAATCCATTTTATAAACAGATGTACTTTCTGCTTCCCAAAATAATATTGACAGATAATCCGGTATTTGTTACCACCAATATTAAAAACAACTCTGTTTGATCCTTTTCCCAAAATATCAGCAGAATTAAATGTCCTGACAATATCCAGGGGACTATTCCAGTCAGCTCTTTTCACAATCGATAGCCAGGTTTCAAATGCCTTTTTACTTTGGACATTATCACGTACATAGTTCTCGATTGACTGTACTTTTATTAAATGAACTTTCATTGTTCTACTTGACAAAGTTAATAAAAGTTTCACAAAGGGAAACCTTTGTTTTAGATACATCTAAACTATTTGGATTTCCTTTTTTTAGATCTCTTTCCAGATAACTTTTCTTCAAGATTGGCCATGTCATCACTTATTTTCTTCTCTACCACCTTTGCATAAATCTGTGTGGTTTTTAAATCAGTATGTCCTAACATTTTGCTGACGGATTCGATAGGAACACCATTCGTAAGCGTTACTGTGGTTGCGAAGGTATGTCTGGCAACATGAAAAGTCAGATTTTTATCAATTTCACAGACATCTGCAATTTCTTTGAGGTAGCTGTTTAACTTTTGATTTGAAATATTTGGAAATATTGTTCCTTTATTGACGGAACGAGGATGGTCTTTGTACTTGTCGATTAAGACCTGGGCCAGGGATAATATTGGAATTCGAACTGGTGTTGTAGTTTTTTCTCTTTGGGTAATAATCCATGTCATTCTGTCAATGCCTATTCTGATGTTATTTGGTTTAAGGTTCATGACATCGATATAAGATAATCCGGTATAACAACTAAATACAAATAGATCTTTAACATACTGAAGGCGTTCAATCTTGAATTGTTTCTTTTTGATGGTATCCAGTTCCAGTTGAGTTAGAAACTCCCGTTCAACACGTTTAAACGACAGGCGATAGGCTACAAATGGATCTTTGTCAAGCCATCCAAGTCTCACGGCTAGATTGGTCATTTTTCGCAATCTTTCGATATGTTTCATTACCGTATTGTTTCCCATTGGTAAATGATGATCTTCCGGCTGGTATTTTCGCAGGAAATGTTCGAAATCAGTAATGAACTTGTAATTTAATTCTACTAGGTAGATATCATTGCGTTTGAATTTCTGCGTCAGAAACTTCTCGATATACTTTTCGGTAGTTTTGTAATTTTTTAATGTTCCCCACCTCAGGTTCGAATCCATTCCGGTATTGTGATATTCAACCAGTCCTTTAAGCGTTTCTCCTGAATCTTCAACTCCCAAAAATTTGTTTTTAATTGCTTCAGGAGTTACTATCTCTTTGTTGATGACCAGTTCCTGGTAGCACTCAGTAAGTTGAGACCTGATCTGTTCTAAATAAGAGTTAAGCTTACCAATTTCAGAGGACTTGCCTTTTGCCATTCCTCGGCCATTATTCCAGTTATCGACATGAATTCTTTTCTTAATTGAGATTTCAGCCCGTTCTCGATTTACTGTTACACGGGCATAAATAGGAGCTTTGTCGTCTTTAATCCGATGCTTGCGGATCACAAATTGAATTCCAAAAGTGTTAATCTTCTTCATAATTTTTAATGTTGTTTAGTTCTGGTTCACTTTTGGTTCACCAGAAAATGTTAAAACTGGTTCCAAACTGAACTAAACGGTACCAAAAACTACGATTATAACCTTTTGAATAATAGGTGATTATGTGTTTCTGGTGAACCAAATCTAAAGAATATTTTGGTTCACCGTATTGTTCACATAAACAATGGTTCTAGATGGTGTATTTTGACATCGTAAAAACAAAAAAGCCTGCAAATCATCTGATTTACAGGCTTTTGGTGGATTTTGATTTTCCACTTCGTCGGGATACCAGGATTCGAACCTGGGACCCCCTGCTCCCAAAACATTTAAAATAGATTTCATTTAATTTCATATGTTGCCTTATGGTCACATAGTCAGGTAGTTGCTAATTTTTTATTTGTTCTTAAATTTCATTTATTTACCTTTAAATGTCCATTTGTTGTACCTATGTTGTACCCAAAAAATGATGTAAATGATTAGTTTTAAGAATGTTCTGAGAAAGAAAAAGCTATCTTATGGTAAATATCCTATTTATTTGCGTATTTCCAAAGATCGTAAGACTATATTTTTTCGTACTCCGTACACTGCGGATACGAAAGAATGGGATTCGAAAAAAGGAATATTTAATCAAAATGCTGCAAACTATTTAAACAAAAACAGGGTATTACTAAAGTTAATTGACCACGCTACAAGTGTGGTTACAGAGCTACAGCAAAATAAGAGAAGCTATACCTTAACCGATATCGAAAGGGCCATTCGGATCGAATCTAATCCGGCATATCAAAATGTTTATAAATTTTGGGACGAATTGATTGACGAAATGATAAAGGCCGGAAGGACCGGCAATGCACAGGTTAACCGCGATACCTACAACTCGGTTAAAAAATACCGTAAGAAAAAGGTATTGAATTTTAACGATATCACGCCGACTTTCCTGGATAAGTATGAAGTGTATTTAAGATCGAGAAATGGAACAGATGGTGGAATAAGCGTACGAATGCGGACGCTAAGAGCTTTATTTAATTTTGCAATAAAAAGAAGCTTGATTAAACCAGATAACTATCCTTTCAAATCATATCAAATTTCGAAATTAAAGGGGAGAGGAGCAAAAAGAGCCTTAACTTATGATGATGTAGTAAAAATTGTTAACCAAGACTTGGGCGAGCATCCTGAATTAGTCGATGCAAGAAATTATTTTGTTTTCAGTTTTTACACTCGTGGGATGAACTATGCCGATATGATGAAACTTGAATGGAAGGATGTGATTGACGGCCAGATTTATTATACGCGTTCAAAAACCAAAGCAAATTTTAGAATTAAAATCCTGCCTCCTGTTCAGCAAATTTTGAATTATTATAAAGAACATCAAAACGGTTCTAAATACATATTTCCGATTTTACTTAAAGACAAAATGTCGCCTACGCAGATAGAAAACAGAAAGAAAAAGACTTTAACGAGGTATAACCAAAAATTGAAGGAAATTGCAAAACTGTGTAAAATCGAAAAGAATGTATCAAGCTATGTTGCCCGGCATAGTTATGCCAACAGTTTAAAGCAGAAAGGAATTTCTACCGATATTATAAGTGAATCAATGGGGCATCAAAATCTGGCAATTACCCAGGCCTACCTGAAAGAACTTGATAACTCGCTTGTTGATGAAGCAATGGAGGTATTATTGTAACATGTTTTTTTAAAAGTACATGATCTCATGTGTAAACAAATTTGTTTATATTTGCAAACGTAATTATCATGAGCACTATAGAAAAAAATATCACGCTTTTAAAAGGGATACATCCGGGGATTATCCTTGAAAGGGAGTTGAAAAAAAGAAAACTTCCCAAGCGGCGTATTGCGTTATCTATTGGTGAATATCCTCAACTTTTGGGGGATATTACCAAAGGAAAACGTCGCATCAATCCGGCACTATCCATAAGACTGGGTGATGCTTTGGGTATTGATGAAAGCTTTTTTGCTGTATTACAAGCTTATTACGATATTGAGCAACAAAAGAAAAAACAAGCCCTGAATGACCGGCCCAATTTAAAACTTCTACGACCTGTTTTGTTCTGGGATACTGATATAAATTCAATTAACTGGGAAAAGAGCAAAGTAAGTGTAATAAAGCGCATTTTTGAGCGGGGTAACGATCAGGAGATTTCCGAGATAATGCGTTTTTATGGGAAAAAGGAAGTACAAGCCATCTTAGCCCACATCTCAAAACGTTCCTCAGTATTGGAAAGCAACATCAAGAAATATCTTCAGTGAGTAAATGATCAGCCAATTAAAATACAACACTGTAAAGTCACAGCTACGCTCAATTTTGTCGTGGTTGATGGCTGAAGAACTTTTCACTCCTTTTCGTCTGGTAGGAGGTACTGCCTTAAGTTTGCAGTTAGGGCATCGTGAATCTGTTGACATTGATTTGTTCGCCGATACTCCTTACGGTGAGATTGATTTTGAGGTAATTGACAAGCACCTTAAAAATACTTTCGAATACGTTGATTCTCGTGAAGGTCAGGTTGCAATGGGTAAATCATATTTTATTGGCAATTCAGCAGAAGACTGTATTAAGCTCGATTTGTATTATACCGATCCTTTTATTCGTCCCGCTTTGGTGATTGACAATATAAGGCTTGCCACCCTCGACGAGATAACAGCAATGAAGGTCCGATGTTGTGAGCCGTGGAGCCAGAAAAAAGGACTTTTGGGATCTACATGAGTTGTTAGATTTCTATTCAATCCCTCAAATGATTCAGTTGCATGAAGAGCGTTATCCGTACTCACATGATGCTGATGAAATAACCATAAACTTTACCAGTTTTGAAACAGCTGATAATGATTTTGAACCGATTTGCTTAAAAGGTAAATATTGGGAACTCATTAAGCTGGATTTTGTTGAGGCAATAGAGACCTTAAACAATGAAGAATCTTAGATTCAATTCGTTCTCTTTTATTTTCTCTTAGTGTCGGTATATATTTCGGAGTGGGAGAGTGCTCCCATTCAAACCCGTAAACACCTCCAGCAACATTTTCGGAAAATTTTCAAAAGGAAAAGAAATAAATAATGAATGGAAAAGACGGAAGTGTTGATGCAGGATTTCAAAAAGTTTTAACCGAAGTATACGAGGTTAAGTCTTTTTGAAATTGGCTTTGTGTGCAGGCGGCAATTAACTCTTCCGGTTTTGGAATGAATGGCTTTATGTCGGAAGCTTTTGAAAACCCGGGGGGCTTGTTTTTCGAAAATGTAAGTATTTTGTGAGAGGGGTTGCGAACTTAGGGCTTTGGAAACTTGACATTCATCTTCCATTCCTGCTTATTGATTACATTGGCAATGAAATCCTGAATCACATTTATCATTTTCTCAAATGATGGAGAATCACCATAAATCATCTGTTCCTGCATAGTTTTGTAATCTGCTTCCCATGCTTTGATAAATTTGGGGATTGGAACTGGATTAATAGTTTGTGGCTGATGCTGATTATAATCAACCCCACCGACTCTAAAGAAAGAACGCCGGTGAACTACAATCGTTTCATAAAGCTCTTTATCTTTTATGGCATTTTCTGCATAACCACGATTAATTAATTGAAATACATCGTAAAGGTGACGGCTCAATCTATCCACTCTGATTCTGTCATGAGGGCGTTGAAATTCTTCGTGTAACAAAAAGATTTTCTCCAAAAAAGTACGTTCCGGAATTGCCGTTGGAATATTTACAGGTATTCCGGTAAATTCAGCATCAGCATAATGTTCATCAAGTAAAGAACTAAAAGCTTGCACCTGATTTGGTTCTTTTAATGAACTGCTGCTAATTTCCAGAAGAACTCTTGGTTGTATGTAGCCCGGATATTCAATAACATTCGGATAAAAAACTTCAATCTTTGCCGGATCTGAGTCACTGGCTTCAGGTTCAAGATAGTTTAGAGTTACGTCGTTTAATCCATTTGCTTTTAGTTTTTCCTCTAACTCGGGCGCAAATGAATCGGCAATAAATTTCCCGGTTTTTTGCCTCAGCTTTTTTATTTGAGTCCGGGAAAGCTCTCCCCCATAACCAAGATAGCTTCTATCAAAAGCCAGGTCTATGTCTTCCGAGAATCGTTCAATTAAGCCCCAGGCTTTACTTAAAGATGTACCGCCTTTAAAAATCAAATACTTTCCCAATTCCGTTTGAAAGATGGCCGATAAGGTTTGTACAACCCACCAATCTTTTTCCACAGCATAAGGAGTCATACCTCTTTCGTCTGCTATTTGTGTATAGGCATTTACTTTCGTCTGGGTAGGTATTTCGTACCATTTATTGGTCATTGTTTATTGTTTTTGTGAGGGCATTTCGCATTATTACTCTTATCCATTCGGGTGCTAATTTTATGTCATGTTCCAAACGGTAACGATCCTCCTTTTTTAGATGTTCCAATATAATCCGTTTTTGGCTTTCAGTAATATTATCCTTTCCCAGTTCTTTTAATGCCTGAATAGCTAAACCACTAATTTTTCCGATTGCTGTCAGGTTTTTAGGGCTGGTCTTTTTGAAAACGATTGTACGTCTTCCAACATTTATTTTACGTGCAGCACCATCTGTCAGATAGATTATATTCATTGGAACTTGAGTTGACAACCCAAACGCATTTAACGCCAAAACTCCTGTTGGAATAACTCGGGCCTTATCTTTTTTCGCAATAGCTTTTGCAATGGCTTCAGCCCCTGGCTTCACCGGCCCTAAAATAGGATCCTTTTCCAACCGGGCATAAATACCCCTTGCAACTCTTGAAATTTCTTCTTTCTCAACAAGGCGTTCCAAGGCTTTAGAAATAGTTTTATAATTTCCAAAACGCAAAAAATCCTCAACAAAAAACAGCGCACCCCCTCTCGCTTTCTTTATTTTTGTTAAAATCTGTATTTCAGAGCTTTCGGTCATATGAGTCCAAGTGTATTGTCGCAAATTTAGTAAATATTTGCGACAAGAATGTACAGTGTCTATAATTATTCATCTCCTTTCTTCTATTGGATCAAGTGTTGATGTGGGATTTCAAAAAGTTTTAACTGTAGCTTACGAACTTAAACGAGATCATTTCCACAACCAAAACAATAATAAAAAGAGAACACTTTCAACCTTATTGTGGCTATGTGTATCAGAAACAGAATGATAATAAAAAGTGCTTTTACAGTCTTTGATAAAAATCTCTATTCTGAATTTATATACCTATGCAATAAATGTATCAAGTCATGCTTTGGTTTACAAATGGATGAAAGTCACATATAGCTTTTTTTCTCCTTTTTAAATCTAACATTCAGATTATTTGTTGTTTGCGAAATTATCGATATAGCTTTTTACAAAAAATATTTAATTCAAAAGTTTTTTTGCATCTTTAAAGTATTACTAAAATACCTTAGACATATGTACCTAAAAATAATCATCTTATTTCTTTTTAGTTCATTATTAATTGTCTCCTGTCAAAAACTGAAGCTTGAGCCTATAATCGATATGGCAGAGATCATTATGGAGCAAGATCCTGACAGCGCATTAGTAATACTTGATGCATTTACTCATGCACATAAGAAAAAGAAAGAATTATACTATAAATACCAACTGGTAAAAATTCAGGCAAAATATAAATGCTATAAGGATATTTCAAACGACACTTTAATTTTTACAATACGAGATTACTATTTCAATAAAAACAATACAGCAAAAGTAGCCTTGGCGGCTTATTACAGTGGAAGGGTTTATCAGGAACAAAAGGATTATGAGAATGCACTTATACAGTTTTTTGATGCAAATAAGTATTTAGAACAAAGTGGCAACCTTAATTTAAAAGGTCTGTGCCAAAATGCTATCGGCGATATTTACAGTATGCAACTTCTGAAAGAAAAGGCCATAATTTATTATAAGCAGGGTAAGGATTATTTTCATCAGGCTGAGGATTTTAAAAATGAGATTATCACCTGCAAGTTAATTGGAAATTGTTTATTAATTCTGGAGAAAACAGACAGTGCATTTATTTATTACAACGAAGCACTTAAATTAGCCAATACATATAATTATAACGATTTGGAAGCTTCTATTCGAATGAATATTGGCGTGGCACATCTTGAAATAGAAAACTGGAAGAAGGCTGAACTATATTTTAATGAAGCTATGGAGCATTCTGTAGATTCTGTGAATTACACAAAATTGGCAACAAACTTTGCAAGGTTATATGAGCTTCAAGGAAAAAATGATTCAGCGATTGTTTTTTTACAAAGAGCTTTGAACTATCTGCCACTGGAACGAAACAACTATGTTGCTGCCAATATCTACAAAACATGGTCAGCAATTGAAGAGAACAGAGAAAATTACAAAAACGCACTAAACAAATACAGGCTATATAATAAACATCTTGCACAAATTATTACGGATAACAAAAACAGCGCTATATTGGAAATCAAGGAAAAATACAATCTTCAGCTTGTTGAGAATCAGAACAAACAGCTTTTAATTGAACGACAACGACTTTTACTCTTATTCTTATTGCTTTTTATACTACTTACTATTCTCATTTTCTATTTGTCAAGACGTTCTGTTCAAAACAGAAGAAAGCTCAATGAAACCGAGCAGAAAGTTCGTCAGTTGACTAAGCTGGCCCGGAGTTTTAATGATAAAGAAGAATCCTTCCGTAATGTTTTAATCCGTCATTTCGACATTATAAAAAAAGCGGCTTTAATTGAGGGATATCTTAAGGAAGAAGAAAGAAAGAGAGGAGAACCATTTTTGAGGAAATTTAATGAAGTGGTATATGGCAAAAAAAAGCTCAATTGGGAGTTACTATATCAAACGTTAAATAATTTAAGCAACGGGTACTTCGAAAAATTTAAAATCAAATTTCCTCAACTTGATGAATCCGAATTTCGAATTTGCTGTTTAATCAATGTTAATTTTAACAACACTGAAATTGCCATTCTCCTAAATTATAGTATAAATACAGTTCAGGCGAAAAAGAGTATCATAAGAAAAAAGCTCGGAATAAAAACCTATGGAAATATCAATGATTTTATGAAAGAAACCATTCCGAATTAAACTAATAATGTGCTTTTATGTATTTAAGTTCTTACAAAAAGCTATATGAGAGTGGGGCTGGCAGAATTGCATACAATTGATTTATAGTTAACTACGTTTTTACACCTTTAGTAAAAAGCTATATGTACATGGAATCTCCTTGCCTAATTTAAAGTACGCTTTTAATTTCACCCCATCATTTTAACAGACACAAAATCATGAACATAAATTTCGACAAACTTTCAGATATATTAGCACTAAAGGAGTTTAAACAATTATGGGCTATTAATAATGACAAAATTGAGAAATGCAAAGATTGTCAATTTCGGTATATGTGTTTAAGTAATTCAAATATCGAAAGGAAGAATGATAAATATTTTAAGACAGATAAATGTAAATTCGATCCATATGAAAATAAATGGAATTAATGCAATATACCTTGGTGTTCTTCTCATGTCATTATTGATGAATAGAATTAATGCCCAAGAGATAAATGATTATCCAGATATTAAAAGTTTGGACCTAAAAGCAGATAGTCTGAAATCAATTCATGAATTCAAGAAAGCAATTAATTACCGTAAAGATATCTTTAACCTCAATGATACTATTACATCAAACCTTTATGAACTTGCTGCTTTAAACTCTTTGATTAAGAATAATGATCTAGCCTTTTATTATCTGAGAAAGGCTACAAAAATAGACTCCTCCATTATTTGTTTATCCAACCCTGATTTCTTTTTCATAATATCTGATAAAAGGTGGCAAAAACTAAAAAGTGAACAGTTAAAGAAACATGACAATTTTGAGAAAATAACAGATAAAGAATTAGCAGGAACTCTAATTGATATGCTAATTAGAGATCAGTCCTATTATATTTTTATAGATGATTCAAAACCAGACATCTCCGAAAGATATTGGACGATTAAAGACAGTTTAAATGAAATAAATATAGAATTGTTAGATTCTATTGTCATTAGTAAAGGATGGCCTAAAAGATCAGAAGTTGGCGATAAGGCCAGTTTGTCAGCATTTTTAATAATTCAACATTCTACATTGCAAAAACAAGAGTTTTATTTAAAAAAACTAAGACGTGCGGTTAGGCAAAATGAAGCAAGGAAAAAGCACCTTGCACTTTTAACTGATAGAATAAGGATTCAGCAGGGTAAGAAACAAGTATTCGGGACACAAGTTGGATATGACGCTGAAAAACAAGAATATACGTTCGGTATTGATAAAATAAGAAATCCTAACAAATTAAATAGGAGAAGGCAAAAATATGGTCTAGAGCCAATTGAAGAATATTTGAAACAATGGGATATTGAATTCTAAAAGCTGTGTCTTATATGTCCGGCAAATGATATTTTTATTTACGTATTAAATCCCACATAATAGACTGTACTCGGAAGATATTCATTAAAAGGGTATGTGCAAATCAACAAAAAACCTATATAAAACCAATTGTGATCAATGCCTAAGTGATTAGTATTCAGACGCAAGTGTTTTTTGTCTTTTTTAAAAAGTTATATCTGAGTAATAAAGGATTGCAATAAGTAATAATGATAGTTAGATTTGAACTACATAT
>NZ_CAJXTC010000062.1 GCF_913060805.1 uncultured Draconibacterium sp. | reverse complement strand
TCGAAGGCCACAAAAGTGGGAAAATCAAAATACATCGATTCACCGCCATTTTTCAGTTTGAAATGCAGATCGGTTCGGGCCCAATCCAAAACCGGCATAAAATTGTAGCAAATGGTATCGATGCCACATTTACCAAGGTTTCGCACCGATTGCTGGTAATTGACAATTAAACGTTCGCGGTCGTTCGAACAGATTTTTATGCCCTCCGAAACCGGAAGACTCTCCACAACACTCCAACGCATGCCTCGTTTTTCTATGGCTGTTTTCACCTTCAGAATCTCTTCAACTGGCCACACTTCGCCATTCGGAATGTGATGCAGTGCGGTAACCACTCCTTCCACTCCCATTTGCTGCAAATCATCAAGCGTTACCAGGTCTTTTTCGCCAAACCAACGCCACGTTTTTTCTAAAGCCATTTTCCTTCTATTTACTTTTTATGAACAAACATCGAAACTGAAAACTATTTCTCGCAAATCATGTGGATTTGCGCCGATAAATTAGCTGAACGTTTAATTACATGCGCAAAATTTGCAAGCAGCTTTCAGCACATTAAAAATAACGAAAGTGGCAATACCCAAACAGGTATACCACTTTCGTTTTATTAATTACTTAAACAAATTAAATAGGATCGGGTTTAATTTTTAAACACCGCTAAACGAGCTAAAACCACCATCAACAGGAAGAATTACACCCGTGATGAATGATGCCGCATCGGAGCACAGAAACTGCACCGCTCCGTTTAGTTCTTTTATATCGCCAAATCGACCCATTGGTGTGCGGGCCAGTACTTTTTTGCTTCGCTCGGTGTAAGATCCGTCAGGGTTGATCAGCACATTCCGGTTCTGGTCGCCAATAAAAAAGCCCGGTGCAATAGAATTCACTCGCACCTTTTCACTAAACTTGGTCGCCATTTCCATGGCCATCCATTGCGTAAAAATATTAATGGCTGTTTTGGCTGTTGAATAACCCAAAACCCTTGTAATGGCCGAGTAAGTAGCCATCGACGAAATGGTAATGATACTTCCCTCTCCACGGTTTGCCATGGCCTCGCCAAATACCAAACTCGGGTAAACGGTTCCGTTCATATTCAAATCGTTCACGCGTTCGAAGTCCTCGATTTTCATATCAAAAACCGTCTGTTCTTCGGTTAAGGTAGCTCCCGGAAGATTTCCTCCGGCAGCGTTTATCAGTATATCGATCTGTCCCCATGTTTCGAGGATCATTTCGCGGGTTTGTTTTAACTCGCTCATGTCCAAAACACTCGACACAAAACCAACAACCTCGCCCCCAAGTTGTTTCAACTCTTCAACACGGTTATTTACATTTTCTTCGCGAATATCGAGAATAGCCACTTTAACGCCGGCCTCGATTAAACTACGGGCGATACTTCCCCCCAAAACGCCTCCTCCGCCGGTTACTATAGCAACCTTATCTTTCAAACTAAACATCTCGTTTCTTATTAAATTTATTCTGCTGTTCCTTCTATCGTAATAATTTTTCCTTCGGCATCGTACTCCATCTCCACAACTTTCATGCTGCGCAGCCAGGTTTTGCCATTTGAAGGTACACAATCGTGATGAAACAGGTACCATTTGCCCTTAAATTCAACAATTGAATGGTGTGTTGTCCAGCCCACAACCGGTGTTAAAATTACACCCTGGTAGGTAAACGGACCATAAGGATTGTCGCCAACAGCATAGCACAATTTGTGCGTGTTTCCGGTAGAATACGAAAAGTAATATTTACCGTTGTATTTGTGCACCCACGAAGCTTCGAAAAAACGTCGGTCGTGATCGCCGGCTTTTATCGGCTCACCGTTTTCATCCAGAATAACCAATGCTTTGGGTTCTTCGCCAAATTCCAACATATCGTCGCTTAGTTTAGCAATACGTGCCGGAAGAGCCTGCTCATCGTCGCCCGGTTCCTGGCCACATTCAATAGCTTTGTTATCGCGGTAACGCTGTAACTGGCCGCCCCAAAGGCCACCAAAATACATGTAATGGCTACCATCTTCATCCTCAAAAACACAAGGATCGATGGAATAACTTCCTTTCATCGGTGCCTCCTGCGGCACAAATGGCCCTTCAGGTTTATCGCTGATAGCCACACCAATGCGGAAAATATCAGTTTGGTCTTTCAGCGGAAAATAGAGGTAGTATTTTCCGTTTTTAAAGGCACAGTCGCTGTCCCACAACTGCCGGCCCGACCACGGAATGTCTTTCACATCAAGGGCCACGCCATGATCGGTAACTTCTCCGTCAATATCATCCATCGAAAAAACATGGTAATCGCGCATATCGAAATGGTCGCCCAAATCGTTTTCGGGAATGCCCGACTCAACATCGTGCGATGGGTAAATGTAGATTTTTCCGTTAAAAACGTGTACTGCCGGATCGGCAGTATAAAGATTGTCAACAAGGTATCGTGCTTTCTTCATTTTACTATAAATTTTGCTTTCTAAACATTGAAACTATTTCGTGTCGAGATTTGCTAAAAATATCCGGGAGATGACCTATTGTGCACCCCCCGGAGAAACTAACTAACTAACTAACTAACTAACTAACTAACTAACTACTTAAATCAAATATTTTATTTTTCAGAGTTGTTTGCCTCCTCAATTAATTTTGGGACTATACTTTTGGGCTGATAACTTCGATCGAACAACAACGGATAATCTGTACGTCCCGGAATAGGGAAGCCATTTTTCCAGGATGTCCCATCAGAAACTCCCCATAACGTTACCCGTGTAACTGCGTCAGAATGTTTTAGGAACAAACGGAAAAAATCAAGCATGCGGTTATCCCACAATTTCATTTCGTTCTCTGGTACTCCTTCGGTATATGGATTTAATTGTTGCTGGTATTCAAAACTGGTTGAAATATCTGCACCTACGTCACGATGCCTATTGGGTAAAATCGACATATCCAGTTCAGTTATCATTACCTTCATTCCTTCATTGGCATAGGCAACAATGGCTGCTTCGTAATCCTCGAGCGATGGGCTGTTCATTCCAATGTGCCCCTGCATTCCAATGCCGTCGATCCTGATTCCTTCTGCCTTTAAATCGCGTACCATCTGAACGATTGCGTCGCGTTTTCCAGGATACCATTCGTTGTAATCGTTGTAATACAATTCGGCGTCAGGATCAGCTTCATGTGCAAACTGGAAAGCCAGCTTGATAAAGTCGTCGCCAACAATTTGCAGGAATTTGCTGTTTCGCATACTTCCATCTTCCATAATGGCTTCGTTTACTACATCCCAGCCTTTAATTTTTCCTTTGTAACGACCAACTACCGTGTAAATATGTTCTTTCATGCGCTCGATCATTACTTCGCGCGAAACATCATTTCCTTCATCATCGGTAAAAAACCATCGTGGAGCCTGCGAATGCCAAATCAAACAATGGCCGGTTATCCATTTATCGTTAGCTACACCAAATTCTACAAACTGATCGGGAAGTTCAAAATTGTACTCGCCTTCTCTTGGATGAATCGGACCACTTTTCATGCAGTTTTCGGCAACAATTGCCTGAAACTGATTTTTAATTACCTCAACTCCGGCAGAATCTTTTCCGGTTATTTGCCATTCATTTAAAGCGGTTCCAATATAAAATTTACCTTCAAAAGCGTCTTTTAAAGTTGGTGTTTTTTTCGACTGCGTTGTTGTTCCGCTGTTACACGACACCAATATGCCCGCTAACAACAAGAATAAAACTAATACATTTCTATTTTTCATTTTTTTTGGTATTTATGGTTTAAAATATTTTTGCCAAAAGACGATATTGAGAGTTATTATTGTCTTCTTTCGATTAAATCTTTCTGTATCTGTACTTCTTTGCTTTTATTGATTTCGTAGAAGAACAGTAAGGCAACTCCGATTAAAAACGGGATAGACGGGTAAATACTTACCAGCATTTTTGCTCCCTGCGCCACACTTTCGGGCTGAACCAGTTCCTGACCGGCCACCGCAGCATCTTTCGATACGTAGCCGTACAAACCAAGAATCCAGGTAACAATAGCACCACCAATGGCCAATCCGGCTTTCAGTCCCACCATCATTGCTGAAAAGATTATAGCCGTTGCCCGGCGATTGTTAATCCACTCTGAATAGTCGGCAACATCGGCGATCATCGCCCAAAGAATTGGCGTTGTTACACCGTAGAAAAACATATGCAATGCCTGCGCTAAAAACATCAAGCGAACATCCTCGGGCTTGTAAAAAATGAATGATGCAATAAACAGGGTGGCAATGAATAAAGTAGAACCAAACACATCACGTTTTCCAAATTTATCCGCCAGTTTTCTTGACACCGCAATACCGATCATTGAGAAAATGATTCCTCCGGCGTTGAATAATCCAAAACCTGCTGATGCTATATCCGACTCAAAAAAGTTCAATCCTATTGCCGAAAGCGAATCTAAAATTGGCTGGATAAAACTTTGCAAAGCCGCCTCATCAACGTAATTATTGAAATAGTAAACGTACGATCCACCTTTCATGGCCAGCGTAACAAATACCAATATTGTTAGCGTTAACATGATGATCCACGGACGGTTTTTGAATAAATCTCTCAGGTCTTCTTTTAAACTTGCTTGTTGCTCGGGACGAGGAACCACGCGCTCTTTTGTGGTCAGGAAAGTGATCAGCAAAAGGACGGTACCAATGATGGCCATCCATGTCATTACCGATTCAATTCCGGCCGCTTTATCGCCATTTCCCACATGTAAAATGATGGGCAACATAAATACCTGCACAAAAAACTGTGCAAACATTACCGCCGCAAAACGATACGACGAAAGGCTGTTTCGCTCCGACATATCGCCGGTTAGCACGCCACTTAATGCCGAATAAGGCAGGTTACTTGCCGCGTAAGCCAGCAGCAACAAAGTGTAAGTTCCGGCGGCGTAAATCAGCTTTCCTTTGTACGAAAAATCGGGTGTTGTAAATGCCAGCAAAGCAATTACACCCAGCGGAATGGCCGTAAACAAAATCCAGGGGCGAAATTTTCCCCAGCGCGAATGCGTTCGGTCGGCCAAAGCACCAATAATCGGGTTAAAAGCAAAAGCTGCTACCAGTCCTACCACCAGCATAATTACTGATGCGTGTTCGTTCTGCAATCCATAAATGTCAGTATAGAAAAACGCCAGGAAAGTAACCAGGGTTTGAAACACCAGGTTGGCAGCCAGGTCGCCGAGGCTGTATCCTATTTTTTCCAGTACCGAAACTTTCTGTGAGTTCGATTTCATTTGAATTTTTTTAATTTATAATTTCTTCGATTTAGTCTTCAGTTGTAAAAGGCGATGCGGGCAGGTTTTCTTTATTTTTCAGGTTCGATCCGGCCGGGTTTCCATCCCAGGCATAACGAACTGCCACCGGTTCTTCTATTTTTCTACTCCAAACCTTAACAGTGTTTTTGCTCATCACCACGGCATTTGCCCATACAAACTCGCCATCCTCTCCTGCTATTTGGAATCCTTCGAGTTTACTGTTTGCAAATAATCCCGAGCCGACAGACGAGAAGGTGAGCAAAATACTTCCATCTTCTGCTTCCATTGATTCGTAAAGCGGACCAGCACTAACTAGCTCATCATTTCCGTATGCCACTCTTTCGGCCTCCAGAGCCAAACGACGAGCTACTTCTTTTTTGTTGAGCGGATGAATGTCGTTCCATTCGCCAATATCAAAAGCTACTGCCATTCCGGTGTTTGGAAGTTCCAGTGCACGGCGTTGTGCATCGCGGGTTTCGGCCCAGCCGTTTTCAACAGGCTGTTTATTCGGAAGCCCAAGATTTGCCAATTGCACAAACAGAAACGGCAAAGCAGGTTTATCCAGCTGGTCTCTCCAATCCACAATCAGGTCTTTAAATAACTGACGATATTGAAAGCCACGACCGGCGTTTGTTTCTCCCTGATACCAGATCACTCCTTTAACGGTGTATTTTTTCATTGGGTTTATCAGCGAATTGTACAAACCTCCCGGACGAAATCCGAGGCCTCCAAAATTTGTTCTCGGAGGATTTAACTCTGCTCCAATATGGTATTTCCAGTCGCCGGTAATATCGATCACTTCATTTCCAACACGCACTTCGTAAGGTTTTTCTTCTGCAAAACCACCTCGTCCGCCCTGGTTAAATACACGCACCATTACTTTGTTTGTGCCTGCTTTTAAAACGCCTTCCGGAATGGTATAAATTCGTGGCGGATACTGGTAAGTAATGTTGCCCACAAAAGTTCCGTTTACAAAAGCCGAGTCGCTGTCGATAATACGCCCCAAACGTAAAATGGCTTCTTCTCCGGCCAACGATTCATCCAATTCAAATTCCTTGTAAAACCATATTGAACCGTTCCAAAAGTTAACACCTTTGTCTGTCCAGTATCCCGGCAAAGAAATCTGTGGCCAGTCGGAAACATCCACATCATCTTTCGACCATTTTCCTGCTCCGGGATCATTTTTGTTAACTTCGGCACCCCAATTGTATCTTTTTATCTCTCCATGCTCTTCAATGTAGGCTGCGCGCATCGAGTCAATCTTTTCACCTTGCTCTAACCATTCGTCAAGGAATGGTGTTACTTTGTTTTTACTTAACCAGGCCTCGGCCGGCGAGCCGCCAATTGCGGTGCTGATTATGCCCACCGGAACATCTTGACTTTGATGAATCTTGTCGGCAAAAAACCAAGCTACAGCCGAAAATTCCATGATATTTTCAGGTGTTGATGACAGCCACTTTCCATCGGGATAATCCGCTTTTTCGCTCTCAGCATTTTCGCGTGTTGAAGAACGGAAAAGGCGAATCTGGTCGGTATTTATTTTCAAAATCTCATCGGCATACAAATCCATTACACGGCGCAGTTGTAACTCCATATTCGACTGCCCCGAAGCCAGCCAAACATCGCCAACCAAAATATCGTTTAGCACCACATCGTTTATGGTCATGGAATACGGACCACCGGCAGCCATTGCGTTTAGCTCAAGCTGCCAGTTTCCGTTCCTGTCTGCCCTGATTTTAAATATATCTCCTAAAAATTCTATTTCAATCTTTTCACCGGCATCAGCCCACCCCCAAATAGTAACCGGCTCGTTACGCTGAAGCACCATTCCATTACTTACCAATTTAGGCAACTTCAACGAAGCCATTGATTCACCACCTAAAGCAAATATTAATAACAAGAAAACTAGTGAGCAAAACGCTTTATTCTTTTTCATCAGTCCTGTATTTTATTCCGTTCCATCAGTCCACCAATCAATCCATTTATAATAATCCACCTCAGAGAAAGGGTGAATGGCCACATTGGTATTTACGGTATCGTTATCCAGCAGAAATTTATCGATAAAAGCCTCCACCTCGGGGCGTTGTACATCGGGCAACTGACAATGCGGATGATTGGCAACAATTGAGAATCCAAACCGGTCGGCAATTCCAAACGTTTCCCAAACCTTTTTTGCAGCCTGGCACGAGACATATCCTGATTCATCAGCCAGCCACTCGTAATCCGGGTTTCCGAGTACAAGCAAGGCACGCGGTGCCACCATCGCCATCAACTCATGATGATCGAAAGGCAGTTTCGACACATCATTGGCAAACTGAAACATACTTTCCATAAACCAAACATTATTGGTTCGCCCCAGGGTTTCCACCTCGCCAAGTGTTTCAGAAACGCGCCAGGCAGCCGCTCCTCCTCCACCTGATTCCTGAGCAATTGTAAGCGCAATACGCTCGTCGAAAGCACCTGAAAAGAGTGCCATCTTTCCGGCAAAAGAGCAACCAGTAATGGCAAGGTGTTCTATATCGATTGGTAATTCATCAGTCACCAGCTCCAATCCGTCGATCAGGCGGCTAACACCCCACGGCCAGGCAGCATACGATCCCATATACGCAAGATCGGGGTATAATTTATTGATAGGCTCGTTACCACGTTTTTGTTGCCAGGCAACAACCTGACCAAAATCGTAGGTAATTTGAACAATATTTTTTTCAGAGAAGAGGTCGACAGGCAAACTTCCCGAACTTCGTCCGATACCAATTACAGCAGGGAACGGACCTTTGCCATCGGGTAAAATAATACCTGATTTTAATGTTAATGTGTTTCCGTTTACGGTGATATTTACCGTAAGTGTATCGTTTTCAAAATTGGCTGAGATTGAATCGGGGCGACCAGGCTTGGGACCGATTTCATAATGTTGAATTTCGGCAGCTATTTCGTTGCGGCGTTTGCTCCAGTCACTGAATTTTGTAGAACGCCCGCTGCCATCCGACCACGCAAAAGGATCGGTTAAACTTTCTATAACCGGCAGTTCATCCAGACTGGGCAGCACCGGTTTCTCAAATTTCTTTTCTCTGTTTTCTACACTATATGCTTTGGGGATCGGTTGTCGTTGGCTGCACGAAAGAATTGCAAAACAGCAACACAAGACAAGTATTAGTTGGGTTATGGGTTTCATGTCGTTTCAGGTTTCTTTAATTAGTTAATGTTTTAATTTCGTTCAAAAGCGAGTAGTTTTTTAGCTGGATTGTTCTTTATCAAGACTCCTAAACATTCATCAAATCTGAAAATCTTAAAAACAAGTAAAAGAGACTGTCTACATTAAGACAGTCCCTTTACCTAAACTAAACCTATGCGATACTATTCACCAGACAGGCCATCTGCAAATCCGGCATAAGCCGGTTTTCTATAGTAACTTTCATTCCATAAACCAATAGGTTCTCCTGCTCTCCATGAAGAGTCGTCCGGACTATCAAGCGGACTCCAGGCAGTTATACCATATTGCTGACTTGCCGGGATCAATTCCAGGTACTTTTCAACAACAAACTGATACATCTCTGCCTGAGCTTGCAGGTCTTCCTCGGTTGCATTTGCTGTTTTTACTCCATCTGCAATCCCCATATCAAGTTCTGATATTTTTATCAGTTTTCCGGTAGCAGCCAGCAGGTTAAACATTTCCACAATTTTATCCTTATCAGAGGTGGTGTTAATGTGCATCTGTGTACCAATTCCATCAACACGAGCACCTTGTTCTTCGATATATTGAACGTAAGCAATTAAACCTTTACATTTATCAATGTTATATTCCAGGTTATAATCATTAATGAATAATTTGTCGTCAGTATCTCCGTATTGTGCTGCCAAATTGAAAGCCATAACGGCATAGTCTTTACCGAGGTAATCTTGCCAGTAGAATTCATCAGCAGCCATATCTGTTTTACCAACACCGGTTTTCAATTCATACGGGTTGCCATCATCCATTGGTTCATTCACCACGTCCCAGGCTTTTACATATCCGTTGGTAACTTCCAGCATTCCGGCAATCCAGTTATCCAATGCCCAGGTAAGGGTATCTGCCTTTTCTTCTGGTGTCAGTGGAATTGTATTTCCCGACTCCTCAATCTCCCAAACGATGTCATCAAAATAATAGGTATTGGCTTCTGCAAAAACTGAAAGATTAAAAGCTATTGTGTTCATACCATTATCTCCTGCCTGTTCGGCTGAAATGACTCCTGAATTTGTATATTCCTGCCATTCGGTAGTAACTGCCGGGCTACCAACCATAGACCAATGTAAATAGCCCCCCGGGTTATTATGCGCCTGAGATTCGATGGTAGCTGGCTTATCCGCTTTAACCTTCATGCTGAACCGATAAGCCTGACCTGCCATCAGTTGCATGGGTGCTTTTACAAAAAACTGGGTATCCCATGGGTTAGCGGGGTTATCTCCCGACTTAACAACAATCGCTCTTCCCACATCGTCAGCTCCTGTTCCACCAGCACCAATTGTTGCAGGATCTGGGCCGACAGATACTTCTGTAGCGAAAAAGCTGGAAACATCATCACCTTCAACATCGCTGTTGGTTACCAGGTTTGTCCACCACGTAGCCGGCCCGGCTGCAACAGGTTCAACCCCAAAGGTGTAAGCATGCCAGCCTGGTTTTCCCCATCCACTTAAATCTTCCTCATCGAAAGCTCCATTTAAAATTAAATTCTCTTCAGAACCACTTGCGGTAAGAACCATGTCATCAAAATAAAGATCACCTCCAAATGTTCCGAAACAAAATTGTAATCTGGTAGCATCCATTGTTGGTGTAAATGTAACCGAAACATCGCCCCAGCTTTCTCCAAATGCGATGTCCGGACCGTAATTGGTTGATGAACCATCAGTTCGCCAAAACCCCACCGTAAATGCACTTGAGGCTTTTGCACGCATTTTTAATGTATATTCCACTCCCTGTGTCAATGGCGTAGGTAGTGTGTATTCAAGCTGCCAATCCCAGATGTTAGTGTTCGCATTGGGTGTATTAGCATGCAAAGCGTTGTTTGCATCATCAGGATCAATTTCAATTTCCCTATCAGCAATAATACTGTTAAGATATTCCGCATTTTGGTTGGCATGCCATGCAAGTGTGTGTCCGTAAATGGTAATACCAGCTTCTTCAGTAGCGGCCATAAATTTTTCCACTCCTGAAAAGTCCATAGTTCCGTTGTTCTGCACAATTGCACCGTGCTTCATCGCATACCCCGCTGTAACTTCGTCGAAATTTGAACTGATATGACTATAAACCAATCCTTTTTCGTTGAAAGCGTTTAGCGAAACTCCTGCTCCCAATTTAAAATCGGGGCTGGCGTTTCTGTCAACATATGATTTCAACACATCGTATTCATTCAAATACTCCAGTTGTGCAAGACTTTCCGGTTTATCGACTCTATAATCGAGTAAACTATCTTCAACGCAGGATGCCATAAAAAGAACAGATAGGGCACCCAGCAAAAGTTTATTTATGTATTTCATCTTCATCTTAATTTAAGCGATTAGTTTACATTATATGATGGTGAAAATGTTTCCATCGCAACACCGCGGTCGCGAACAACCAGGATATCACTTGTTGCATAGCTTTTGCTTCCCATCTCAATGGTGTAATCCAGATAAAGCCCGTTACGATCTTCGTTGCCCCAGCTGTTTTTCTCGCCATCGATAACAAAAGAACCACTACCCGATGCAGTAAATCCTTCAGTAGTAGAAGAAATAGTACAAGCATTCTGATCATCAAAAGTGAGCAACAAAGTACATGTTACATTTTCACCATTTTCGTCAACAAGCGGAACTGGGAATTCAACTGTGTTTAAAGAAGCAGTATTTAATGCTACCACTTCATCATCTTCAACATACTCGGCTTCGCGTGTAACAGTGCTGGTTTCTCCGTCTTCGGTAATTACATCCTCGCCACGGCGCAGGTAGTTACCGTGCCATGGATTGATAAATTTCACACAATAAAGTACATAGTCTTTAGGTAAAACATCCCAGTCGGTATCATTTCCTCTAACAGCTCCGTCAAACTTTGGTACTCCAGATAAAATTGAATCTGCATTTACCACCTCTGTCATTCGCAATGGAATAACATAGGTATTTTTAAGTGCATCCGAATCGGCAAAAAATGCATCAGTAAGTTGTACTTCAACGCCATCGAGTAAGGTTTTATCCAAATAGATCTTATCGGCCGCCAACGAATAGTAATTAGTTGGCATAGCCTGAACCGGCATTGTAAATTCTGTATCGAAATACAGATTGTGGCACAAGTTATTGTCGACAGTTAAATCGATACCAATGCTTTGATCGTTAGAATACACCCCCCCCATGGTTGCGTATATCTCACATTTATGTTCGTTATCCAGCGTATTATCGATTATATCTTCGCCAAGTACAATAGTTCTTACCGGATATTGATAGGCAAAATAAACGGTGCTGTAGTCAAAATCCGGGAACTCCACATCCTGATTTTCGCAAGAAGTGAATAGCATTGCAAATATTCCGGCTGACACTATCATTAAAAATTTAATCTGTTTCATATCTTTCAATATTTTCAATTAATATTCAGAAAATTACCAACCTGCATTTTGTTCCAGGTTACTCCATTTCTGTAATTCACCGTAAGGTATTGGTCCATAATACATGTAATCGGCATAATTTCTCGATTCCACATCAATCGGAGAATAAGTATATGTACCATTCGGATCATCGATTTGAATACCACGTGCTGTTTCGTTGAGGTTTGCCACGTTCCAACGACGTAAGTCCCAGAAGCGCTGATTTTCGAAACAAAGTTCGATACGACGTTCGTTCCTTATCAATTCGCGCATTGCATCTTGGTCGCCTTTAACCGATTCAAGGTAAGCATCGTTGTTATCCAAGCCAATTCCGGCCCTTTCGCGAATGGCTTTTATAACATCATAGGCAGAATAAGAGTTTCCGCCATTTCCTGTTGGTCCCCAAGCTTCGTTTGCTGCCTCGGCATAGGCAAGAAATATTTCGGTGTAACGTATACGTGCAGAATAGTGTTTTTGATCGGTATCGAATTCTGGATTTGGGTTACAATCATAACGCAACAGCTTGCGCAAGTAGTAACCTGTACGGGTTGATAATCCGTTTTCTTTGTTAATTCCATCATTGTTATCGCTATAAGTGCCGGTAACAATTACATCGCTGTTTGGTCCTTGTGTGCTTTCGTTTACCACAATATAGTCATTCAATCGTGGGTCGCGGTTTGCATATGGATTTGCAGGATCATAACTGCTCGAAGGATCAGTAATTGGATAACCGTCAACAGTTGGGAATGCATCAACCAGATTTTGGGTAGGATTTACACGTCCGTTACCATATAACGACGGAGGGAAGTTATCGCTTTCTAGGTCGTTATTCTGACCGATATCACCTCTCCAAATAATTTCGGGAGGAGCTACACCTGAAGCCAAACCTTCAATTTCGCTGATATTTGCGTACCAGGTATTTCCATCGGCAGCCAAACCATTTGGCCCGCCAACACGGTCGAGTACATCGGCGGCAAAGTTAGCAGCATCTTCCCAAGATACGGTTGTTCCGGTGTTGTAGGCCGGACTTGCAGCCAGCAAGGCAGCTTGTGCACGAACCGCTTCAACAATACGTCCGGTAATACGTCCACGCATATGGTTACCGTTCACACGGTTATAATCTCCGGCATTGGTAACTCCCAGTGACTGGTATTTTGATGGAATTTCGCCATCAGAAATATCGCCAAAGTCTAATGGCAAAAGATCCATTGCCGTATTTGCATCAGCGATAATCTGATCAATACATTCCTGGAATGTATTACGTGGCAAATTAAAGTCTGACTCCGCTGTTTCGGGTTCGGTAACAATTGGTACACCTAACAGTTCTCCACCTGCAGTCCAACCACCGTGAGCTTTCAAAAGTGCTAACATTTGTACAGCTCTCAGCGCATAAGCCTCTCCTTTCAAACGGTCGTTATACATCGTATTGATCACTTCTTCTTTACTCCAGACTACCTGGTCGGTATTGGCCAAAAACAAGTTAATGTATTGTATTGCATTTCTTCTGCCTTGCCATTGCGACATTGGGTTAGTACTTGCTGTCCACGAACCGGTAGCCATGGCCAGGTAGTCGTTTCCATTATCGTTGGTTACTGCATCATCTGTTGCCACATCGCTATTTGGAGTCGAAGAGTAGGGCAATAATATGTATGCATTGGCCAGAATACCTTGTGCATAGGTTGGTTCATTATACATCGCGTCAAGTCCCCTATTGTTCTCCAAAGCCGGCTCGAACATATCGTCGCAGGCGGTGAACAGAAGTACAAGAACCACTAATTTTATAATATTCTTCATCGTTAAAATTCTTTAGTGTTACTTATTAGAATGTGGCCTTTAAACCAATGTTAAAGAATCGCGTTTGCGGAGCACTGTCAAATTCCAGTTCCAGGATATCTTTTTCCTTTGAAATAGTTAACAGGTTAGCTCCACTTACGTACGTTGAGATGTTTTCGAACAGACTGTTTTGAATCAGGCTTTTTGGCAGATCGTAAGTGATCTGTACTTTCGCCAAATTAAAACGGTCGGTTTTGTACATCCAGTAATCAGAATTGCGGAAATTGTTACTTCCACTTTCTGTTGTTAATCGCGGATAAGTTGCTGTAGCTTTTGTTTCTTCCGTCCAGCGGTCAAGCACTACTTCCGAGTATTTTCTATCGCCGTAAACCCAGTGGTACGCGTCATCTTTCATAGCATAAGCACCATAATTACCGGTACCCAGAGCAAAGAATGTAAAGCCTTTATATTTTGCTGTAAAGTTTACACCCAAAGTTAGTGGCGCTCCACTCCATCCGGCGCGGCCAAGGTAAACTTGGTCTTTATCATCGATAATATTATCACCGTTTTGATCCACATATTTGATGTCGCCGGGTTTAACCGTTCCACCAAATTTCTGTTCTGGAGAACTGGCAACTTCTTCAGCACTCTGGAATAAACCTGCACTTTCCAATCCCCAAATTCCATCAATTGCTAAACCTTCGCGGTACTGATAACCGTACTCGTAATTTTCGTCGCGTTGTGTAGCTTCAGTGGTATAATAAATTCCTGAAACACCCAACGTAAGATCTACTTCGCCAACCTGCTTGTTTACATTTACGTTAAAGTCGAATCCAACTCGTTTATCGTTATTGAAGTTTACATTAGGAATAAACGAGGCATCAGGCCACCAGGTAAAGAAATAGTTTGGGAAAATGGTTGATGGCTCAATCAACAATCCTTCGGTAGAGTTGATAAAGAACGAAGTGTTAACCGTTAAAAGTTTTTCCCAAAGCGAAGCCATTAAAGTAGCCGATACTTCTTTACGTTTTACAAAGTCCAATTCTTCATTTCCACCACGTAGCGAGTTAGTTGAGCGCTCCGATGCACCATCGTACCATCCCCACCATGCACCGTTTGACTGCGTGTAGGTAGCTTCGTACATATAAAAGTTCTCAATATCGAGGTCTGAATTCAGGATACTTCCCGACACGTTCAGGCTCAGTTCATCAAATACCGATGAGTTGGCCATAAAATCCTCTTCACTTATTTTCCATCCTAAACTTACAGTTGGAGACAGTGCCTGGCGGTTACCTTCGGGCAGTTTTGCCGAGTGGATTACCGATGCACTAAAATCAGCATAGTACTTTTTCTTGTAATTGTAGCCCAACTGCAAACCGGCATTTGCGCTGCTTGTGCGGTGATATTGACCAGAGTTTGTAATTTGATAACCTGATGCAATTAACATCGCATTCAGGTTGTGGTCTGCATTAAACGTTTTGTCGTAGGTAAAATACCCTGAAAACGCAATAGTTTGGTTGCTGGTACTTCCTACAACGTTTTGCTGACCTGATTTTTCATCATTATTATACTTCGTTATGCCGGCAATAACATCGGTACCGTTATAATCGTACCAGCTCGGTGCATACACTGCATAATAGTTGTTATATGATGTGCTGTACGAAGTAGCATAATCAACAGCAAACTGTGTGTGGAATTTTAATCCTTCAGTGATTCCTCTCAGATCAAAATCCAAACCGGTATCAAACTGAAACTGTCGGCTTGTCCATTTGCTGTATCCGCCAGCATAATAATCGGCAAATACATTGGTTTGATCCACCTGGGTCCCTCCAAGGAAATACTGACCTCCAATAATGTTTTCGCTTCCGTTTACCAAATTCCACGATTGCTGATTATTTTGATCGATATAACTTAATGGAATTAAAGGTGAAACACGGTTAGGACGCATTCTTGCCGCATAGGTCCAATAATTATCCGGATTATTGTCATCATCAAAAGGATCGTTATCATTATCCGGATCACTATCTGTGGCATTTGCACTTCTTGAATTATAGAAAGTCGCATTTGTATTGATGTAGGCACTGATAAAATCATTCAAATTCAAATCGATGTTACCGCGGATATTCAGGCGGTCGGTATAATTATCAGCCGCTTCCCCAAAGTCAAAAACATCACCCTGACGGTAGTAGCCGATATTGGTATAAAACTTAGCCCGTTCGTTACCACCCAAAATTTCAGTAGAAACATCGGTACGGTTGTAGTACGACTTTAAATAATCTGATGAATAGAAATCCACATTCGGATAGCGATAAGGATTGCTTCCCGATGCATAATTGTAAATTTCTTCATCGCTGTATAAAGGCGATTGGCCGTCGTTTACTCGTGCTTCGTTAAATAGTGTCATGTATTGTGCCGACCCTAAATAAGAAGGATTGCTTTTTGATACATGGAAACCAGTGTTTGCTCGCACATTAATTTCAAGTGGTGTGTTTTTACCTCGTTTTGTAGTAATTAAAATGGCACCTTTTGCAGCACGGCTACCATATAGCACAACCGCAGCAGCCGATTTCAGGAAAGTGATCTGCTCAATCTCGGTTGGCAGCACATTATTTGCCGCACGTGGTATTCCGTCAACCAGCACTAGGTAGTCGCCCATACCCCACAGCGCATTACCGGTGAAACCACCGATGTAGCCCTGCATATTGTCTAAACTATAGGTATTATAGTTCTTTTTGGTTAATTCTTCGAGATCAACCACCGAAAC
>NZ_CAJXTC010000061.1 GCF_913060805.1 uncultured Draconibacterium sp. | reverse complement strand
TGCAAAAGTGCGTCCCGGATGGTAGTTTTGCACGGGCGGTTTATCAAAACTGCCTGCCTCCCCGGGCCGGGAACAAATTAATGCGTGTGCTCATCCCCGGGGAGGCCTATCAAATGAATTTATTCCTCCCCGAAAAATTAAAACTGTATTTGAAATATTTTTCCAAAATCTATAGATATTTAAGTGCGTCGTTTCGGTTATAATCGTCTCAAATATTAGGAAATGTATATATGTAGTTCAAATCTAACTATCATTATTACTTATTGCAATCCTTTATTACTCAGATATAACTTTTTAAAAAAGACCAAAAAACACACAAGATTGAATATTAATCATTTAGACATTGATCACAATTGGTTTCATATAGGTTTTTTGTTGATTTGCACATACTGTTTTAATGAATATTTTCCGAGTATAGTCGATTATGCGGGGGTTAATACGTCGATAAATATATCATCTGCCGGTTATACCCCGCAAAAATCCCTGTTGCGTTTTTAATGTTTGTATAGACCATTACCTGTTCTGAATATGGATAGTGGTATTGAGGTTCCTGTATTTTCTTAATATTTTTCAATAAAATTGTTTCTTGCTTTTTGTCGTGCTAACATTTTTGCTTTGCTCTCATCGTTTTTTGCTACAATACCATCCTCATTTAGTATCTTGTCATACATTATCTTAGACCTTAGATGAATAGCTTTTGCAAAATCGGGAGGTGATACGTCAATATAGTTTTTATTCGAATAGTATATTGATGATTCATTTATTTTTTGAAATTGAGTTAATGAAAAATGGTGTTGCTTTTGCGCATCACTTATATCTATAATCAGGCCAGGTAATCCACTAAATTTATAAGGTCCTTCCTGAATCGGTATTTCAGGTGCAAACCATGCTTTAAACTTTCTTCCTGCATAATTTATTTGGGCTTTATTGCATTTTAATCCAGAAATGATTGTGTCTTTTCCAGTAATTAATTCCCAATCAGACAAGATTTCCTCACTTGTTTTAATATAATTATTGTTAATATATCCAGTTGTTACAATATTTCCTAACAGAGGGTAATTCTTATAGATTTCATAATTGCAAAAAGCATGTATTCCAGCCCCCATTACCATAGGAAGAATCTTTCCTACGGCAACTTCTGCAGACTCATTTTCGTGGACGATCAGCAATGAGTCTAAGTATTGTTTGCTTTCACTTGTAAATTTTGATGTGTGCTTGCCGATTTGCAATATCATTTCCTGACTTTTAATCGAATTATTATCTGATGAATCCTGCTGGAATTCATATAAATAATAACAATTTATACTTGCTGAATCTACAGATACAAATTCTTGAGCGAATGAATTTAAAGTGATGAGTAAAAATATAAAAGAAATAGATTTCATATTATTTTGTCTAAAGATTAAATACACATGGGATAGATTAATCTATCCCATGTTGCTGTTGCTATTAATTAATCACAAATGTCATCTGCCATTAACATCGCATTTTGAATAATTTCTGCAGTTGATTCTCCACAAGCATATGCAGATCCTCCTGTACCATCTCCGCAATCAACACTTATTGGTACACAAATAAAAGCCATACTCATCATTGCAAAACCAGCTAAAAAGAAACCGATCAATAGAGATTTTTTTAAAAACTTCTTCATACTGTAAAATTTTGTATTCATGGCATTACCCCTACTTTCACAGCTGCCAACATGCAAAAGTGTGTCCCGGATGGTAGTTTTGTACGGGCTGTTTTCAAAACTGCCTGCCTCCCCGGGCCGGGAACAAATTAACGCGTGTGCTCATCCCCGGGGAGGCCTACCAAATAAATTTATTCTTCCCCGAAAAATTAAAACTGTATTTGAAATATTTTTTCAAAATCTATAGATATTTGAGTGCGTCGTTGCGGTTATAACTTTCTCGAATATTAGGAATATGTAAATATGTACTTCGAATCTAATTATTATTATTACTTCTTGCAAGCCTTTATTACTCTGATATAACTTTTTAAAAAAGACCAAAAAAAACACACAGGGCTGAATATTAACCATTTAGACATTGATCACAATTGGTTTCATATAGGTTTTTTGTTGATTTGCACATACTGTTTTAATGAATATTTTCCGAGTATAGTCGATTATGTGGGATTTAATACGTAAATAAATATATCATTTGCCGGTTATACCCCGCAAAAATTCCTGTTGCGTTATTAATGTTCGAGTGAACCATTACCGGTTCTGAATACGGATTTATGCGCTGGCTTACCTGCAAAATATAGGTACGGTAGTAGTCAATATAATCTTTACTTGCTTGTATGGCTTCTAACCAAAATTCTTCATTGAGGTTATAGTTATGCTCCATTGAATATTTAAGATTGGCGTTAGCGTATAGTAATTTTGCATGGGTAACATTTTCTGCCTCTCCAATTGTGGTCATCACATCGTATGAAACATTATTCAGCCAATAATCATTTCCAAAACATACCGATCTCCCAAAAGCTTCATACTCACGTGCAGAAACCGTTTTTTGTTTTAAGTCTTGGTACAATAAATGCGATAATCTCTGCTTTAAATCAGAATCCTCAAAAAAAACAAGGTCGAAGAGGATATGATCAAAAACCCACTGATCTATAATCCATAGGTCAGCCAGCCCAGCTAATTCGAGGTATGCATTTTCCGGCAACCCCGCCTTTTTAAGTTTTTCCAAAGAATCCATGGTAAGCATGTACCGTTTATATCCTTCACTTGGATCGAAATAATAGGATCGGAACAGGAACCGTGCATCTTGTACTGTTTCTCCAAAGTTTACCTGCAACGGGAAAACATCATAATCCATAAGATTATTGGGGTAGAGGTATTTTACCCATTTTATTTCAAAATCAGGAACAGTGACTTCAACAAAATCGGGAACCATACTCTGTGCAGTTATTTCGTTATATCCTGGAATATTAACTTTTAGGGTATAGCTTTTTCCCATCTCTGGGTAGCTACCACTTTTATATACCCCATTTTCACCCGTATAATCAAGTGCTATAATTTCTCCGGTTTCTGCGATAATTTCCACGTTTGCATCTTCAATATAAATGTCCTCGTTTTCCTGTATATTTTTGGTTTCAGAAAGTGTAAGTTCCCATTTGTCCTGAGGGCTAAACAAACAGGTAACAACAACTTCTTTGCTGGTTTCTGGCACATCAATTTCCATGTCTTTAACACAAGCGGGTAACATCAAAAACACCGAAAACGACAGGAGTAAAAATTTTAAAATAAACCTCTTCATAATTCGTCGTGCTTTAAAATTTTATATGGTAACTGATTGAAGGAATTATTGGGAAAATACACACTTGTTTATACTTCGTTTCGCCAGTGGGCGATGTTTGTGGATAGTACATATACGCATTTTGGCGGGCGTATGCGTTATACACTCCCAGTTTCCATTCGCGGTAAAAACTTCCCATTTGTTTCTTAAACGTAACACTAAGGTCTAAATGATGAAATGCAGGTAGCCGGTAGCTGTTGTATTCATCGAAGTATTGAATACGATGGGTGTCTTCAATATCAATATTGGTAATAAAATCGGTAATCGTATAGTCGATTGGTCCTGCTGCCTGAAAATCCTGCACCGGAATAGTAGCTGCCATACCTGTTTGATAGGTCCACACTGCCGAGCACTCAATATTATCGGTTAAATTATACACAAAGCCTAAATTAATGTCGTGGCGACGATCAAATTTAAACGGGAAGGCTTTTCCTTCATTGATGCTTTCAAATTTGCGCTCGTTCCACGAAAGTGTATAATTTATCCATGCATTTAATCGCGACGTTTTGTAATTCCATGAGTTTTCGAAACCCCAGGCTTCGCCACTACCGGTTTCAACCAGATCTTCCCAATTGTCGTAAATATCCATGAAGCTGTTTCCGGCTTTGTAATTTATTACGCCATCCATGGTTTTGTAGTACGAGTCGAACTTATAAGAAAACTTGTCGTTAAATTTTAAATAGCTTCCAAAGGTGATTTGTTGTGAGGTTTCGGGTTTAATATTTTCGGTAGCCGGCACCCAAATATCCGATGGTAATCCCACACTGCTATTTGTTAATAAATGCAGCGGCTGAACCATTTGATCGTACGAGAAAAAGAGGCTTAGATTATTGTTTACTGCCCATTTTGCATTTGCTCTTGGCGTTATATAACTGTACCATTTTCCTCCCAAATCATACAAGTCAAGCCGAAGTCCACCCTGAACAGTAAGTTTATCGCCAATATTAAGCTGATCATCCATAAAAAGTGCCAGTGCTTTATTGTTGACCTCACCGTTGCCTCTTTGGGTATTTTGCCCGTCGTGACGCTCAATTTCCTGTTCGCCGGGCAGATAGCTATTTAACTCTGCGCTTGTACCAAACTGAATTTTATTTTTAGGCAAATACCAATCGAATAGAAATTGTAGTTTGTTATTGTTTACCCGGGTTTTGTACTCAATATCAGACCAAATCTCTTCTTCTCCATCCTGATTTTTAACCGATTGAGTATACTTGTTGTGAATATTATAGCGGAATGAACCGCTGGAAAGGCTTGTATTTAGATAGAGCCTGTTGCCCAACTGGCTCGTCCATCGTAGCGCGCCAATTTGGTTTCCCCATTTCAATTTTACTTTGGTGCTTTGTTTGGTTTCGCTCTCATCCAATGAATAATTGTCTTTAAAATTAGATGACAAACGGTCACCTCCTCCATAAAAGCTTAAATACAAACGGTTTTTAGGGTTGAGTTCGAAATTAAATTTTGCATTCAGATCGTAAAGGTTTAATCCGGGCACAACGACCTCGTTGTTTGAAGCCTGGCTTATTTTAGCGATACCGGTAACAAACAAATCGAGCAGTGTTCGGCGGGCCGAAATTAAATACGACGATTTACCTTGTTTTATAGGGCCCTGATGCGTAAATTTTGAAGTTATCGGACCAATAGTGAGATCGGTTTCAGGATGGTTTTTATTTCCTTCTTTCATACGCACATCAATAACCGACGACAAACGGCCTCCATAGCGGGCAGGGAAACCACCTTTGTAAAAATCGACACTTTGCAACGCTTCGGGCGTAAACACCGAAACAAAACCAAACAAATGGGTCGCATTATAAACGGGTACTCCATCAAGCAGAATCAGGTTTTGATCAGGACTGCCGCCGCGCACAAATACCCCGGCACTTCCTTCATAACCCTGTTGAACTCCCGGTAAAACAGTCAGACTTTTAAGCACGTCTTGTTCTCCGGCAAAGGCAGGCAGCGCCTTAACCGTTTGCATATTGATTTGTTCGTGCCCGAAAAAAGTTGGTTTTTGTTTTAACGATTGCGCTTTTACGACTACTTCTTGTAAATCATTCTTTGTAGTTAACTGAAAGTTGATTGTAGTGTCAGTTTGTGCATAAAAGGGAAGTCTTTGTTCCTCATAACCAACAAACGAAACACGCAACTGCACCTGGCCAGCGGGGATACTTAAAGAATAAAAACCGTAGGCATTACTTATGGTTCCTCGTTTATTGCTGGTTTCGTATATAGTAGCATGATATAGGTTTTCAACAGAAACAGAGTCGCGGATAAAACCGGATATAATTATGTTATTTTGTGCTGAAACCTGAACAAGGGTACTTAAAAACAATAGTAAAAAGGCTAATTTTTGTTTGGTCATTTTAAAAAATGGTAAAAGGCACGTATTCAACAAAAACACAAATTACAATGGTACTTTATTTACTTTTTTAGCATCACTATTTGGTACCAGTGCAAGAAATAAAACCTAAATATATTTCGCAATACAATCTTTGTTAACAGGCGCAAATCTATGTTAAAGTGATTGAAAAATAGGCAATCATTACTCAAACTTCAAGATAATTCGTAAGCTGCAAGCCCTTCATCAAAACTTTAATTGCCCTAACGGATATGAAAGCTGTAGTTGCAGCATGTTGTTCCTGTTTATTGAACCTTTGTAATATCCTTCAGGCTCTATGTTTTTATGTAGAAATCCCTGTTCTTTAAATCCTCTGATGTAATTAACCGACCATTTCAACTTATATTTCTGGCTCCCGAAGCCAACTATCCAGTTAAATTCTGGCTTTTCGTTTACAATTTCGTAATTCAGTAACCAGGTGGATTCTATTCCTCCTTTAACAAAAAAGTTTTTACTTAATAACACTTTTAGATGAATAGGAACAACTACATAGTGCATGGGGAGTTTGTTCCAACCTTCTGCATTAATTGCATATCCATTAGGGTCATTAGTACCTGTATATACCGAATAATGCTGCTGCATTTGTTTGTAACGGTAAGCAATACCAATATCGGCAGAAACCCTCCAGAAAATATATCGCGAGGCATATACACCAATCCCGGTCCCAAACCCGTTTTTGGTTTCCAATCCGCGATATTCCGGTTCTCGATGGGGCATAAACCACGAGCCTTCGGTGCTAATTCCGTACTCTGTTTTTTCTTGCGAAAAGGAGAAATAGCCTGCAAATAACAGGCTTAGAATAATTGTAATCTGTTTCATTGTTTTCTGTTCTCTGCTAAGCAAGGAAGCTCAATTCTATATTGAGCTTCCAATAACGCTATCTAATTAATGGTTAAATTTATAATTATATCGTGAGATATAAGTTTACCATTGCAAGAAAAGTTATTTATGATCGGGGCAGTACCTGGATAGGATGAAGGCATAGGGTCTAACGGCCAATTAAAATTCCACGGTTCTAATTCAAGATATACATTTGAAAGTTCTGAATAATTTATTTGTGTATAACCTGGAGCGGGAGTCATATCAATATCATGGCGAAAATAAGCTCCTTCATATGGATCATAATTACCGCCCAAATCATAACTTAGATGTTGATGACTAAAATAGCCTTTGGAATCGCGCCATCCAAATGTCGCTTTTTTCTCTTTATGAAAATATAGATAATATTTAAGGCCATTCTGTATCGTATGAGTACCTCCATTGGGATTTGGAACTTCAATGGTGGCTTTATCATATTTGAAGTAGAGTGTCCACCTTACTCCTCCACCATCAGAGTATTTTCTAACGCCGGGCACTACATCTCCATAATTAGTAGGGATTGTTGATTTCAATTTTTGGTATGCATGTACCTTAACAACAGAGGTGTCGCAGTTCTCCGGATTACTTAAATACTGGCTTAATGTATTCTCACTTCCATCAATTATACTAATTTGTGCATCCTTTTGAAAACAATATATTACAGTACCAATCTTTATAATACCATCTTTATTTAGGATACAATCCAATGAATAATCTAAAAAGGGATAACATAACGATGAATCCACCATATTAAAATAACCTTCTTTGACTAAATGCTCAGCATATCTTTTAGCATTGTCATAATCCTCAAAACCAGCTAGTTTATCTGACGCTTCAGCTCGAAACATCTTTGCAGATTTTAGTCCCATTTGATTTTCCCAAATGGATTGTTCTTCAAGGGATTTGTTTTGCAACATCAATCTTAAACTATCAGCGATTTCAAAACTTTTGACGACCAGATATCCATTTTCAGAATAAACATCAGGTTTAGTTACATCAAGCAACTGTTCATCGATACTTTGATCGATCAGTTCATCACTTTTTTCGCAGGCATTAAAAATGCTTAAACATGTTACAGCCATAGCAAACAAAAATAATTTTTTCATACGTTTGTAACGTTATGTGGAAAGGGAAGCCGTGAACTTCCCTCTCCGGGTTTATAATAAAACTCTGCAACCCGGTTCTTTTTAAAAGGGCTGGGTTGTTTATCTTTAAATTCATTATGATTTTTCATGTATGCTAAATCATTCTCCTAATTGACTTTCAAAATAATCCTGCAATTTTCTGATCGGTAATATAAATTAGCACCACCAGTCGGTTAATTTCAGTTGCATTGTCATTGGTTTGTAAACTCCATGGATAAAAGTACCTGATCATAAGCATTCAAACAACGAAATATAGTCGCCATATAGCTTTTTGATGGGACGTCAAAATAGTAATTGATTAAATATGTAGCACTTAACCCTTTGCATGAAGCGGTAAAATATAACTTTTTAGGACCTCTTTAACGGTTTACATGGCTAATTCCCTTATTAAAACGAGATAAATTATCAAGCTCAAAGTTCTTTTTGCCTAATATGTGAATAAATATATCATTTGCCGGTTATACCCCGCAAAAGTTCCTGCTGCGTTATTAATGTTTGAGTGGACCATTAGCGGTTCAGAATACGGATTTATGCGCTGGCTTACCTGCAAAATATCGGTACAGTAATAGTCAATATACTCTTTACTTGCTTGTATGGCTTCTAACCAAAATTCTTCATTGAGGCTATTGTTGTTTGTCAACAGCCTCAAGTATATATTAAAGATGGCATGAAAACCCAGAATCTTTGCTCAAACCGGTAGTGGGGATACGTTTTGTACGGATTGTCTTCAAAACTGCCTGCCTCCCCGGGCCGGGAACAAATTAATGCGTGTGCTCATCCCCGGGGAGGCCTACCAAATAAATTGGTTCTTCCCCGAAAAATTTAAACTGTATTTGAAATATTTTTTCAAAATCTATGATGTTAAAGTGCGTCGTTGCGGTTAAAATTTTCTCAAATACTAGGAATATGTACATATGCAGTTCAAACCTAATGCTCACTATTACTTATTTCAAGCCTTTATTACTCAGATATAACTAAAAAAGAAAAAAATTCATGCAATTGAATATTAATTATTTAGACTTTGATCGCAATTGGTTTTATATAGGTATTTGTTGATTTGCACATACTATTTTAATGGATGTTTTCCGAGTATAGTCTATATATTTCGAATTTTAATAAGAATATCCAAGTATTAAAAAAAGAAGTTTTTAATAGTCGCCTTCACTTAATATATAATACTTTTCAATTCTATTTTGTCCATTAGTTGAATTCATGAAGATTACCATTTTCCACAATGCCATTATTAATAGAAAGCGTAACATAGTATTCTTTTTGATTCAATAAATTCAAATTAAAATATAAATCGTGTACCGTTAAACAAGAATCCAGGTTACAATCAAAATCATAGGGGGATGAAATGATATCAATGAATAGTTCACTTCCTTTTACAAAGGCATCTAATGACGCAATAGTATCGCCCTTTTTTATGTTTATTGTTCTAATCTTACACTCGCATGTACTATCTCCAACAAACGTAGCATCAAAACTATAATCGTAGGTAATCTGACCTACATCCATAAGTTTGATACTTGAAACATCAAGAGTAACCGTTTCATCTTCATTTGAGCAGCTCAAGCTAAATATGAAAAGGAATAAGGCTAATAGTTTTTTCATGGTATTTTATTTTAAACTTAAACGTAACGTTTTGATTATTCATAAAAAATAAACTGAATGAATAGATTTTAAACGAATCCATTCAAAATCTATTCAATTCGGTCTTTTGTGAATATAATTACCACTCAATGACGCTATATTGATATTTGAAAATAATATCATGAGGAGTCTGCACTTTACATGGAATATATACAGGATTATCTAAGGAGAAGAGTTGTTGCCCATAAATATTATATACTATCTCAGAACCTTCTGTCATCAAGTAATATGTATCATATACGTTTCCCGACGAAATCAACTCGTAGGAATAACCGTAGTTACTTGTTCCAGGCAAATACCCCATGGGAGACATTGTTCCCATATATGATTCAGGCGGAAGAATAAGAGTTGCACCTTTAGGAATCTGTATTGACTTTTTATATCGATACTTTTTCACTAAATAGGTTATATTGGACTTTATTCTACTATCACAACTTAAACCAGATAGAAACATAGTATTAAACGAACTTAAATATTGCTTCATATCATAACCTTCCACAGATAACGAAGTTGTAGTTGTAGATTTCAAATTCTCATTAGTCCATAGTTCCGAATGTGAATCTTCAAATACGTACGCATCAGGATTACTTGCAACGATACTTTCTATTAAAGAATCAGGTTCAATGCCATCTTCAGGAATCAAAACAATATTTTCCGATTGCTCCATTTGCACATCAGCCTGAATTATTTCATCTTCATTGTCAGAACATGATACAACAAATACTAAACTGATTAATGATAATAAATAAATGTATTTCTTCATAATTTTCTATTTTAAAATGTAGTTATAACCAACAATAAATTGATTATTTAAATTTATAGATTTTAGGCAGTTAAAATTTCAGACTGTGTTACCACTTCTCTGCCTTTGTAACTGGCAATTCTCATGACAATCTGATCCAAATATTAGAATTCAGTATTTTTTCGAGATATTATTTTCATTGACAAAATGTGTTGTTTAACGGAGCACATATTTTAAGCAAACGGTATCCATTTAGACCTTTGATTGCGAAAGATTGCTACAAACCTATTTCAAAAGTACCGTACAAATAATTCCCCTCAGAATCTGTAAAACGGATTTCGTACATACCATAATCCCAATCGGAAACATTAATTGACAAGCTCTGTTGTGTTTGCGTATTTACGGTGTTTGTATAAACTAAACCTTCTGATACAGAAATAACTTCAACATTAATATCCCCAAGTGTCGATAAAAAATCAACATTTAAACTGTTTGAACTAATTGTTGCTTCAACAGGTGTTTGAAAAACGGATTTTGTAGTTGAGCTACCTTCCAAATAACCTTTTAGTTCAATTCTTTTTTCAGCATCATTTTCCGGGAGAGTTACATTTGAAGAATGACTTACCAGTGGAATTATAACAGATAATAAGAGACAAATTTTGAATAAATTTTTCATGATTTCCTGGGTTGTAAATTGTTTGACACAAATGTATATGGACAAAAATTTCAGGACAAGGAAATTTCTGCTACATATAACTTTTTACAAGCTATTTAAAATCACAAAAACCACATTATCAACAAAATGCAATAAAGAAATATGTATTTCCATACAGCTTTTTACCCAATTTATTGTTAAAAAGAGGAGAAAATGGGACTAGTTTTTTGTTGCAGAACTCATAAAATCGCAAATATTACCATAGGTTTTTATACCTAACTTTTTTCTTATCAAAGTTCTTTTTGCTTGTACTGTATTAATGCTGTAGTTTAATAATATTGCAATTTCGGTGTTATTAAAATCGACATACATTAAACAACAAATACGAAATTCGGATTCATCAAGCTGTGGAAATTGATTTTTGAACTCGTCAAAGAATCCATTGTTTAATTTGTTAAGTGTTTTATACAGTACATTCCAGTTTAGTTTTTTCCGACCATAAACTACCTCGTTAAATTTTCGTAACAAAGATTGTCCTTTTTTTCGTTCATCTTCTTTTAAGTAGCCCTCCAGTAAAGCGGCTTTTTTTATTATTCCAAAATGCTGAATTAAAACGTTGCGGAACGATTCTTCTTTATCATCAAAGCTTTTTGCTAATTTATTTAGTTGCCGTACTTTTTTTTCTGTTTCTTCTAATTGTTTTTTGTTTTTTTGGGAGCGTTTTAATAAACGAAAAATAAGTAATCCCAGAACTAAAATTGCAAATAGGAAAATTAATAAAATCCTTTGTCGCTCAATCAATAACTGTTTGTTCCGGTTTTCAATAAGCTGGAAGTTATATTTTTCTTCAAGCTCCAATATCGTGGTGTTTTTGTTGTCGTAGATAATTTCAGCAAGGTATTTATTGTAAAGTCTATTTTTGTCAAGTGCATTACGATAGTTGCCTTGATTTTCTTCAATGGAAGTCCAAGTATTGTAAATATTAGCGGCAAGATGGTTATTTTGCTCGGTAGGTATATAGTTTATAGCTTCTTGTAAATGAAAAATTGCCAATTCATTTTTATCCTGTAATACAAAAAGTTTGGCGAGATTTGCAAATAACCTTGCTTTATTAAGTGAGTCTTTTGAAAAAGCCAATGCTTCTTCAAAAAATGTTTGAGACTGTTTCCATTTTTCAATTTCCCTATAAGCAACCCCTAAGCTCTGTCGAACTTCTATCTGTTGGCTTTCAACACCATATTTATCAGCCAGATACAAGCCTTTTTCATAATATAGAAAAGCACTATCAGTTTTTCCTGTAATAAGGAAACAGTTGCCTGTAAACCTAATACATATAATCTGGTTCCTATAATTCTCTGCTTGATGAAAGTACTCCATTGCAGTTTTATAATGCCCTATTGCTTTATCATCAAGAAGCTGCTGATAGTAAATGTTGCCAATAGCACTTTGGCACAAACCTTTTAAATTAAAATCTTGACTTTGTTTTAAAAGCTGTTCGGTGTCTAGATATTGTTGTAATGCTTCTTCAAGTTTATTCTGTTCCTGATAAACCCTGCCACTGTAAAATGTTGCCAAAGCTGTTTCTTCTGGTTTATCCCTATCTCGATAATAATCTCGAATTGTAAAAATTAAGGTATCGGCAGTAATATCTTTATCGCTTTTATATTTGGCCTGTATTTGCAATAGAAAATATTCGTAATACAATGATTTTCGCAGCGATTGCGGATTGGCAATTTCGTTAAGTATTACCAGGGCACTGTCGGGGTGAGTTTCTAACAAGGCTTCGGCTCTTTCAAGAACTGGCTTCACCTTTTTGTCCTGAAATCGACAGGAAACGCCAAGAAACAATATACAGGTATATATGAAAATTGTTATTAGCCTTTTATTCATGTGATTAAGGTTTTTTTCAAATATAGAAATTTATTTAAAGTTTGTTTGGGATTTAAGGTCGGTTGTACTTGTCAATAAAAAATATAAAGAGAACTATTGTATTTTGTGTATATCAAATACTTTCTACTATGGATTGGCAATAAATGTAAATGTTAGTAATAAAGACTAGAACCAATGGATTTTGTACTATTTAGGCAAAGTATAATAAGTACTCCTGCCTTTCCCTTCTTTTGCCACAAGAGACTTATCTACCATTATCCTCAGCAGTTCTCTAGTACGGCTTTCTTTGATATTCAGCAAATTTCCTACTTCTTTTGATTTAATCGAACCTTGTTCTAGGATGTATTCAACAACTGTTCTTTCCTGATCGTTGCAATCCGACGGCATCCGACGGGTTATCGGTCGAAATTAGTGGTGCTACCTGCCTTGGCCGATAAAGTTCGATATCGAAAAAGTCATTCTTTTCTTCAATTTTGGGAGGATTTAAGCCTCGTTCTTTGCACGATTCAATAATGCGGTTTAGTCCGGTCCCCCATTGTTCGATTAGCCTAAGCTCTTTAAATACTTTTGCTAAAGTGCGGTTACGCGCTTCACTTTTGTTTAGAAAAATATTCAGGGTGATTTCATTTTTTGTAACTGTAAAGAATACCAGCAATAGGTGAAAGGATTTTTGATAGAGTAGAATAATTGGCGATATTTGAAACCAATATGTCGAGATTAAAAGAAATACTCCAACAGCCAGAAGGCAGGCGACTTGAATTTAAAGCAAAGTTGCCAACCAATGCAGACTTAGCCAAGACAATAATAAGTTTTGCAAATGATGCTGGTGGTGAGCTTTATATTGGAGTTCAGGATAACCCGAGGAAAATAGTTGGAGTTGATGAAAACCAACTTATTGAGTTAGAGGAAAGAATCAGCAACATTATTCATGACCAATGTTCGCCTATTGTTTTACCGGAAATAGTGTTTTTGAAACATGAAGACAAACGGATTATTTGTACGACCATTCACAAGGGAAGTACTCCTCCCTATCACCTAAAAAGTAAGGGCATAAAGAATGGTACATTTATTCGGGTTGGCTCATCTAATCGTCAGGCATCTGAAGAGATGATTCAGGAACTGGAAAGGCAAAAGCAAAATATTTCTTTTGACAGCGAATTGGTGTTTCAAAAAAGTGTTGATGAAATCGAATTGACTTCATTCAGCGATTTGTTTTTTGAAAAAACCGGAGAAAAGATTACAAATCAAATACTCCACAAACTTGAATTGTACAAGCAAGAACAGGGAAAGGAATTGGCAACCAAAGCTTTGATTTTATTGTCTGATGATGAAATTCGGAAACAAATTTTCCCTTATAGCAAAGTTGAATGTGCGAGGTTTAAAGGAACTGTTCCGGGAAATTTTATTGACCAGAAAACTATTGATACAAATGTAAGTCTTCAGGCAGAACAAGCTTACCAGTTTGTTTTGCGCCACATTTCACAAAGTTCAACCGATTATCAGGGGGTATTTCGTAACGACCGTTGGGAATATCCGATAATTGCTATTCGTGAAGTTATCAGGAATGCCATAATCCACCGAGATTATTCACTTACAGGCAAAGACATTAAAATTGCCATTTTCGACGACAAAGTAGAAATTACAAGTCCAGGCAAATTAATGCCAACCGTAGATTATTCCGATATGGATTCAGGTCAATCGGATATTAGGAATAAAACACTGGCTCCGGTTTTTAAACGGCTTGGAATAATTGAGCAGTGGGGTAATGGGCTTCAACTTATAGCAGATGAACTTAAAGCCTACCCTGAGATAGAACTATCGTGGAAAGAACCGGGTATAGGATTTAGAGTAACTTTCACAAACAAGAACTTTAAACAACAGCAGGAGTCACGGCAGGAGTTGCAGCAGGAGTTTGAGAATGAACTTAGTACTATAGGCACTAAGCTGGCACTAAGTTGGAACCAAGTCGGAACTAAGTTGGAACCAAGCTGGAACTTAGTCATAACAATTCTGGAACTATGTATAAATGCCCAGGCTATTCAGTTAATTATGGATAAAGTACAATGGAAGGACAGAACTAAATTCCGAAACAAATATATCAACTTGTTTTTAGACTTGGGGCTATTGCAAATGACAATACCGGAGAAGCCTAAAAGCTCCAAACAGAAATACAAAATAACTGAGAGAGGAAACTTGTTTCTGGCTCTTCTAAAAGAAGAATAGAACCAATCAAATCGAGCATATTATTTTCTACATTTCTTATTTAAATAATATTCTATCAAATAATCATCAAGTAAGAAAACCCTTATTCTGGAAGGCTTTTTAAATATTCACGTTTAACAAAAGGCCTTTCTGTCAAATAAAATGAAGAATGAGTTGTCGGTTAGTGTTTGGTTTTCGTATGGTTTTAATTCTAACCAATCATTTATATAAATTCTATTATTTTTCATGTTCTTTGTTTCTTATTGCGCTTCAAAGGATGGCAAGTTGTTCAATAAGCGTATTCCAGACTCTGTTATCAAATGCATTTGCTTCGGACTATCTTCTAATTGGGAACTATTTAAACCCATCAACAAAGTTATCCATATTTCCGAAAGACACGCCCTCCGGGTTTTCAAAAGCTTCCGACATAAAGCCATTCATTCCCAAAACGGAAGAGTTAATTACTGCCTGCGCACAAAGCCAGTTAAAAAAAGACTTAACCTCGTATACTCGGTTAAAACTTTTTTAAAATCCCACATCAACACTTCCGCTTTTTCCATTCATTTTTTATTTCTTTTCCTTTTGAAAATCTTTCGGAAATATTTAAAGCCGGTGTTTAACGGTTTGATGTTGGAACGTTGTGTTTAATTTCGGTATCATTCTTTACTAAAATCCAACAATTTACGCTGATAGCTTTCCTTTGTATCATCTTCAAAAGTATCTAAATAACTTTCGGTGGTTCTTAAACTACTATGACCAAGGCTCTCACTGATAAACTCAACAGGAGCACCCGATCGTTTTAATACAGTGGCAAATGAATGCCTGGCAGTATAGGTTGTTAATGACAATTCGAAGCCAAGCTCCTCTCCAATTCGCTTGGTGTATTTATTAATCGTTTTAGTTGCCTGTTGTATTTTGGCGTGTTCTTTCTCTGGCGTATCACCTTCTGATAATATTGGAAAGACGTATTCATCAGGAGCAGTATTTTTATTTCCCCATTTCCTTATGATGGTGTTTATTTCCGGTATACGAATTACAATAATGCTTTTTTGGTTGGTTTTTGTTGAACGTTCGGTTTTTGCCCTTACAAACGAGATCCGTTTAGAATCGAGGTTCTTAAATTTTAACCTGGCAATATCTTTTACATTCACACCATTACACAAGTAACTGAAAACCCACAAATCTTTTGCACGCTTTGCCGCTTCGGTTTTTGGTGAAAATTCAATTATCTTTTTAATGTCTGCAATAGCGAGTGCTTTCTTTGTATTTCTGGCAGAAGGTATCTGGTATTTACTTTTAGAAAACGGATAGTATTCTCGTGGCAACAAACCATCATCAATCGCTTGATTTAATACCGTCCTCAGATTTCGAAGATATATTCCTGCAGTTGTAATGGACTTTCTATTTGCCACCATCCAGGCCTCGAATGCTTGTAACCAATCAGGGGTAATATCTGAAAAAGCGAGTTTTTTCCGGTTCAAAAATTCCAAATAATCTTCAATTGCTTTTATTGTATATTGAAAGGTTACCGCGGTACTAAACCTGTTTTTTCTTAATAACATCTCATGCCTGTCACTAAGGGCATCAATTACAGATGTTTTATTTTGTGATTTCCCATTAAATAAATTCAGGAACTCGGGATATGAAAAATATTCCATTTTATCAAGAATCTTAACTGCCTTGTTCTCAATGGTAGAAAGATGAACTTCCAGTTCTTTAAGTTCAGTGTTTCGATGCTTTCCCGATTTTAATATCTTCCAATCTTCTTTGGTTAAAAACTTTCCTAAAGGGTAATATTTTTGTTCCCGATTATAGGTAATTCTCAATTTTATGGCGTATGTTCCATCTTTTTTACATACTCTTGTGTCCTGAACGACTGCTGTTGTGGCTCCAATCATGCTATTTTACAAAGGTTTTAACATTGTATGTATCTCAATTTTGATACATACTAGATACATACAAAGATAGCATTTAAGGTAAAAACAAAGGAAATAAAGAATAAATAAATTTTACTAAGCCACTGTTATAGAACATCTTAAGAAAACAAAGGCAATCATAAGAAAGTATAAAATTTGACTGGCAGTCAAGAGGTCACCGGTTCGACTCCGGTATTCTCCACGAACAATATCAAGGAGTTACGAAATAGATCGTAGCTCCTTTTTCTTTTTATACATACAAAGTAGCATACAGATAATCCGATGGAATCCAACGGTCTTCGGTCTCTAAGAATCCTTTTATATTAGGTTAAAATTGAACTGGTTTCCTCTTGATTGATTAGCTCAGTTGGCTAGAGCGTCCC
>NZ_CAJXTC010000060.1 GCF_913060805.1 uncultured Draconibacterium sp. | reverse complement strand
GTTTGCTGTGATTAAAAATAATCAGCCTTATCAAAGAAATTATCAGAATTTACTTGCTTAAATCATAAGAATAGGGCAAAATCCAGTTTCTTATGTTTGAGAAGGAAGAACCAAATTATTTGACTCGTGGCGTGAATCTAATGAATCCCACTACTTAAAAGTTACGTGAGGGCCTCCGGGAATGATCGACTTTTTCAGAATCCGTTCCACATACATAAAATAGTAGAACAGTTTGTGGTTCATTTCAAAACCGTAATCTTCATTCGGATCGTAACCAACAACCGGTTCAAAATTCCAGTTTCGCGATGGTGAAGCACATTTCGCATTCCACGCGCTCACATATTGTTTGTTCCAGTTTTCGTAATACGACTGCGACCGATAACTGGCCGGCGTATTTTGCCGCTGATACCAAACATCGAAATTGGAATTAAATGTTTCCACATCATACTCAACACTGTCAGTACCTGTTACTTCAACACTCGAATTCTCACTTTCAGCAATATTTTTTGTGCCCGAACAGGCGGATAAAAACATCGCTCCTCCAACCCACATCAACAGTAATATGTATTTTGCCTTCATCATTTCTACCTTTAACTACGAATATGAAGCAAATATTGTTTTTGTTCAAATAAATTTCAGAAATTTACCTAAACAAAATCCAAAAATATGTTTGACTGGAGTCAATTCTGGAACTGGTTTTACCTGATTTTTCTTATTACGGCAATCCCCGTTGCGCTAATGATCATATTAGAGAAACGATCGCCATTTAAAACAGCAGCCTGGATTTTAGTACTGATTCTGATCCCTATTTTTGGAATGATCTTCTACCTTGTTTTTGGGCAGGAATACCGCAAACGAAAAATGTTCTCGCGCCGAGGCATAAAAAGCCTGAAAGCACTGCGCAGGATGAGCGCCGAACAACTAAAAAACATCGAACAAAATAAACTTATTTCGCAGGCAGGACTGCACAGCCAGGCACCACTCATTCGGTTATTACTGAATAATTCCGACTCGCTGCTAACCACCGGGAACGTGCTTCATCTGCTCAAAGACGGCCAGCATACTTTTGATAAAATTATTGAGGCAATTGAAAAAGCGCGGCACCATATTCACATGGAATACTACATTTTTGCGAATGATAAAATTGGCAATAAACTGAAAGATCTGCTGATAAAAAAACGGAAGGAAGGTGTTGAAGTACGTATTATTGTTGATGATGTTGGAAGCTGGGGACTGACGCGTAAGTTTTTTCGGGAATTACAGGCCAACGACGTTGAAATATATCCGTTTATGGAAGTTCGTTTTCCGCGTTTTACCTCACGGGTGAATTACCGCAACCACCGAAAAATCATCGTTATAGATGGGAAAATGGGCTTTATTGGCGGCATAAACATTGCCGACCGGTACATCGAAGGAATGAAAGGACTGGGCCATTGGCGCGATACACACCTGCAAATTGGCGGCGATGCAGCTACTACCCTACAAGTGATTTTTGCTGCCGACTGGTATTTTATTACCAAACAAAATCTTTACGGATACAAATATTTCCCTCCTCTTTCCGACGCTCCGGGAGTTCCGGTACAGGTTTCGGCAAGTGGCCCCGATTACAGCTGGAAAAGTATTGAACAGGCCTTTTTTGCCGCCATTACTTCGGCACGAAAACGCATTCATATTGTAACGCCTTACCTGATGCCGCCACCAGAATTGAAAACAGCCCTAAAAACCGCAGCGCTCAGCCAGGTTGACGTGCGCATCATCATTCCCGAGAAATCGGATGCATCGCTATCGAAGTGGTGCTCGTTTTCGTATGTGGAAGAGTTACTGGAAGCCGGCGTTCGTATTTTTCTTTACCAGAAAGGATTTATCCACAGTAAATACCTGCTGGTCGACGATTGCATTTCGAGCATTGGAACCAGTAATTTCGACTTCCGCAGTTTCGAAACCAATTTTGAAGCCAATGCTTTTATCTACCAAAAAGAATTTACCGAAGAACTGGAGCAACACTTTTTATCCGATTTGAAGCAAAGCCGCGAAGTGAAGTACCGAGAATGGCGCAAACGGTCTCCTCTCGATAAAATACGCGAATCGCTGGCGCATATTATTAGCCCGATGTTTTGAGGCTGGATCCTGGATTCTGGATTCTCGATACTGGATGCTGTTGAAAAGGATGCCATCTTTCTCTATATAAAACAGATAAAGATGGCATCCTTAAAGAGCCTTGATCCTAGATTCTTGATCCTGGATCGCTGGATATTGGTTATTCAAAATTGATTATTGGATATTCGATCCTGAATATTTTAATCCTGTCAACTGAGACTGTAAACTTGTAGCTCGCAAAGAGAGACTATCAACGACTAAAACGGCAACTTACCTAAATCTAGGTTTCCGCCGGAAAGAATAATACCAACTTTTTTGCCCTGCACATCCACTTTCTTTTCGAGGATGGCAGCCAGCGGCACCGCCGATGATGGTTCGATAATTATTTTCATACGCTCCCAGATCATACGCATGGCTTCCACAATACTTTCTTCCGAAACGGTTACAATATCATCTACCTTATCCAGAATAATTGCAAAGTTCCGCTCTCCCAACGAGGTCAATAAACCATCGGCAATTGTTTTGGGATTTTCTGAAGGCACGAATTTTCCGGAATGAAATGAACGGTAAGCATCATCGGCTCCGACAGGTTCGGCAGCAATAACTTTACAGGCAGGCAGCAAATGTTTGGTTGAAATAGCGGTTCCACTTAACAAACCGCCACCACCAACGGGTGCCATAATCACATCAAAATCGCCTTTGTCTTCAATCAATTCTTTGGCTGCTGTTCCCTGCCCCGCAATTACATTAAAATTACTGTAAGGATGAATTTCCGTTGCACCGGTTTCTTCAATCACTTTTGCCAACGTCCTTTCGCGCGCCTGCAAAGTTGGTTTGCAAAAGGTAATTTTTGCACCGTATCCGGCTACTGCTTTCTTTTTTATTCCGGGTGAGTTCTCGGGCATTACAATATGTGCAGCTATTCCGCGCATGTGGGCTGCCAGCGCTAACGCCGCTGCATGGTTTCCTGATGAGTGTGTCGCCACCCCTTTCTGTGCATCTTCTTCGCTCAGAGAAAACACCGCATTACATGCCCCGCGAAATTTAAAAGCACCTACTTTTTGCAGGTTCTCGCACTTAAAAAACAGCTCGGCACCAACAATGCTGTTAATACTCACCGATGACAATACCGGTGTGCGGTGTGCATACTTTTGTACGATTTTGTGTGCCTGTTCAACGTCGGTATAATTTGGTATATTCATGGTTTTGTATTACTCAGCTTTTCATTTAACAAATCGTAGTCAGTATTGTATATCGACTGTTTCGACAGTTCGCGCAAACGTTTTAATCCCGAAATATAGAGATACACCACAAAGCCTACAAAAACAATGGTTAACCAGCCGATTTCGGTAAAAAGGATAAAATCGTAAATACCATGCAAAAGAATAGGCAGTAGCAGCGCCTTTTGTTTCAGGCTTTGGCGTTGTTTTTCATAGAACTTCGCCAGCCCAAAATAAAAGCCCATGGTAATTCCGAAAATTGCATGAGCCGGTACTGCTGTAATTGCCCGCATAATTCCGGTACTCAATCCGCCGTCCATTACATACAGTACATTCTCAACGGCGGCAAATCCCAGCGAAATATAAACGGCATAAACAATCCCGTCGAATTTTTCGTTGAACTCAGGACTTTTCCAAATCAGAAGATACAATGCCAGGTATTTAAACAGCTCTTCCGAAAAAGCGGCAACGGCAAATGCTTTCCATGCTGCAGCCAGCAACCACGGGAACTGCACGGTAAAACGGTCTAAAAAGCCTTCGAGAAATAATATGGGAATTACGGTCAATCCTCCGGCCAACAGCGCAAACAACAATAAACGCAAGGGTTCCTTTTCGTATTTATCGCGGAAATAAATGTAAGCCGCAATAATAACCACAGGAGCCAGCGCAAGTACCAGGAGGTTCATAGCTTGCTAGTTTACATCGTTGAAATAGAAAGCCTGAACACCTTTCACGCCCGGGCGGTATTTAAAAACACCTCCGGCCAATGGATATTTTTCCAGGTCTTCGTCGCTTGTTTGTTCTCGTGCCGAAGTGATGTAAAGTGTTTGCAGATCGTCGTCGCCAAAAGCGCACGAAGTAACATTTTTTGCAGGCACTTCAATTTTGTCGATCAGCTCACCGGTTGAAGGATTCCAGCAGCCCACTGCCGAGCCACCCCAAAGAGCCACCCACAAATTATCGTTTTCGTCGATGGTCATTCCATCAGGCGATCCCAGTTCGGCCGGCACATTTACGGCAACCTCCGGATTTGAGATTTCCCCGGTGGCATCGTCATAATCGTAGGCCATAACTTTTTGTGTAGGCGTATCGATGTAGTACATTTTTGTTTTATCGGCCGACCAAACAATCCCGTTCGAAATACTGACCTTATCCACCATTTTGTGGATCGTGGTATCCGAATCAAAACGATACAAAGCTGCCACTTCCATGTCGCCACTCAGGCTTATTGTTCCTGCCCAAAACCGTCCCGATGGGTCGCATTTTCCATCATTAAAGCGGTTATCCGGCAAATCAACCTCCGGATCAACCAACAAATCTTTCGCCCCGGTTTTTATATTAAAATGATAAATTCCGTTTTGCAAAGCAACCAGCGCATCGCCACTTTCAGTGGGCACTACCGTACCAATCATTTGCCCCGTAAACATTTCTTTATTGTAACCGGTTGCCGGATTGTAAACGTTCAGAATCTCCTTTTTAATGTCGACCCACATCAGTTCTCCGGTTTTGTAATTCCAGATCGAACCTTCGCCAAGTGTTGACTTTGTATCGAGCACCAATTCGGCTTGTTTTGTTTTTGTTTCCGAACAGCTACACAGCAACAATACTGCTAAAAGAAATAAAACGGTATGCTTCATAATTATTGGTTTTCCGGTTGCATGCAGATTTTATCTGCTTCCCAAATGTACTAAATACTTTTTATGAGGTCGCGCATAATAAGCGTCATTTTAGGTTCGGCTTTCATAGCAACCTCCTGCACTTCTTCGTGCGAAATTTCTACAATCTCGCCGGGCACTCCGCTGTCGGTAACAATCGAAATTCCGAAAACTCGCATATCCATGTGGCGGGCCACAATTACTTCAGGCACGGTTGACATTCCCACAATATCGCCACCCAAAATGCGGAACATCTTGTACTCGGCAGGCGTTTCGAAAGTCGGGCCTGATACGCCAACGTAAACACCTTCTTTTACATCGATGTTATTTTCAAGGGCAATCAATTTTGCTTTGTTGCGCAGGCGCTGACTGTATGGTTTGCTCATATCGGGGAAACGCGGCCCAAGTTCATTCATGTTCTTTCCGCGCAAAGGATGCTCAGGGAAAAAGTTAATGTGATCGGTAAGCAGCACAATTTCGCCAACATGCCAATCAGGATTTAAACCGCCGCTCGCATTCGACACAAAAAGGTTTTTCACCCCCACAAACTTCATAACACGCACCGGGAAAGTCACTTCTTTCATGTCGTAACCTTCGTAATAATGAAAGCGGCCCTGCATGGCCAGAATTTCCTTATCGCCCAGTTTCCCGTAAATCAATCGTCCGGCATGGCCATCAACAGTTGACACCGGAAAGTTTGGAATATCGGTGTACGGAATTGAATCGATAATCTCGATTTCGTTTACCAGCCCGCCAAGACCGGTTCCCAAAATAATCCCTACCTCAGGACTTGCCTGAATTCTTTCTTTTATGAAGCTCGCGGTTGCTTTTATTTTCTCCAACATAATTCAATATCTTCTTATTAAACGATTTTTTTTCTTCTTCCAGAAACTCAATTTTCACCGGCAGGTAGTACATGGCCTTTTTCAGCTCGTCGCTCATTTCGCCGATGTCTTTAAAACGCATAGCATCCTTTTCGGTTGTCACAATTAACTTTCTTTCTGATTTTATTTCACTGAACTTTTTCTCGATCTCACGAATATCGGTCATACTGTACGAGTGATGATCGGAAAAAGTTAGTGTTTCCATATTTGTTCCCATCTTACGAATAAAGGAATGCATTTGTTTTGGCGAAGCAATTCCGGTAACCACCAACATATGGCAGGCTACATTTTTATAGTTCGCTTCATCAATTTCAGGCGCATCGAACACCGGTTGCAGCGTTCCATAAATCAGTCGTGTAAAATATAAACTTTGATACGGTAACAGATTTACATCGTTTTGCAAAATCCGACGCATAATCGGTGTGATCTCCTCGGGACACTTGGTGAAAAGGATAATATTTGCCCTGCGCATTTGCGAAACACCTTCGCGCAAACGACCAACCGGCAGCAACGAATCGTTTTTTATCTGACGGTTGTAATCGATCAATAAAATGTTTATTCCCGGTGAAATCCGTCGGTGCTGAAATGCATCGTCGAGCAACACCACATCAGGTGTTTTTTCGTTAGCCGGTTCGAGCAGTTTCTCCACTCCCGAAACCCGGTTTTCGCACACCGAAACGGTAGCTTCAGGAAATTTGTTTTTTATCTGCAGCGGCTCGTCGCCTACTTCTTGTGCCGTAGAATCAGTTTCTACCAAACGGAAACCTTTTGTTTTACGTTTGTACCCGCGGCTTAAAGTTGCCACCTCGTACTTCTCTTTTAATAAACTTACCAGGTATTCAACATGCGGCGTTTTTCCTGTACCTCCAACAGTAATGTTACCGATGGAAATTACGGGCACATCAAACTCCCTCGAGTTGAATATTTTAAGATCGTAGGCCCGGTTACGCAAATAAATGATTATTCCGTATAACCAGGACAGAGGATATAATAAAATTTTTGCCATAAATGTTCTTCAAAATAGGTGGCTAAGATAACGTGATTTGGTGTAAACAAAAAGGATGCCCCATAACTTATGGCACATCCTTCAATTTATTACGGTAAAATCTTAATTCAGATAAATATCGTAAGGCATACGAACGTAAATACCGTTTCTTTCCGATGCCTTTTTCAGGTGCTCATAATAGCGGTATTTTTCACCCAATTCGCTTTTTAAAATGTGTGCTTTTACGTTTCCGCCCAGTTTGAACATTTCTTCGAACGGACTTGACAATGCCGGCAACGAAACGGTGCGGTAATCTTCCAAACCTTCCATTTCAACGGCTAATTTTATGGCGTCTTCCAAACCTCCAAACTCATCGATCAAACCAATTTCTTTTGCATTTTCGCCACTCCAAACACGACCCTGTCCAATGTTATCCACATCCTCTTTTGTCATGCCACGGCCATCGGCCACATGCGACAAGAAATTATCATAACCAATAGAAATATAATTTGTCATGCGTTGTTTTTCGTAAGGAGTCATTGGGCGCATTAACGAAACAAAATTCGAATGTTCGTTGGTACCAACTTCATCGGTAGTAATTCCAAGCTTGTCGTTCATCAGTTCGCCAAAGTTTGGAATCTGACCAAAAATACCGATCGAACCGGTGATTGTATTTGGGCTGGCAACAATTTTATCGGCCGGGCACGAAATATAATAACCACCCGATGCTGCCACATCGCCAAACGATACCACCAATGTTTTTTCTTCGGCTGCCAGTTTCACTTCGCGCCAGATTGTCTCCGAATCGAAAACAGCTCCACCCGGAGAATTTACACGCAAAACAATCGCTTTATAGGAGCTGTCCTGACGCACTTTACGAATTTCCTTACCCAGCTTATCGCCGTTAATTCCTTCGTCGGCACTTACCGCAGTTCCTATCTCGCCACTGGCATAAATTACCGCAACTTTATTACGGCTGTATTTTTTACTTTGTCCTTTCACCGGAACTTTAGCATAGTCTTTCACACTCACCACCGGAATTCCGTCTGTTCCTTCAATACCGGTAATTTCGCGCATATCGTCAAGCACTTCGTCGCGGTATTTTGCTGCGTCAACCAAACCGTTCTCCACCATATTTTGGGCTTTCTTGTAGGTTTGTGCTTCATCGGCCAGTTCATTTAATTTTTCTACCGAAATATTACGCGTCTCCGAAATTCCTTTCAGCATATGATTCCACAAACTATTCATGTAAACCAGTCGCTGCTCGCGGTTAGCCTCGCTCATTTTATCCAACATGTAAGGCTCAACTGCCGATTTAAATTTGTTGTTCGGGCCACGAATGATCTGCATTTCAACACCCAGTTTTTCGAGGGCATTTTTGTAAAACATCAGTTCGCTGCTTAATCCACGGAAATCGAGAAAAACTTCAGGATGTAAAACAATCTTATCAGCCACTGTTGCCACATAATAACCTTTTTGGTCTAAAATCATTTGGTCGGCAACGGCATAAATCGGCTTATCGCAACTGTCTTTAAAAGCAATCAAATCATTTCGGATCTCTTCAACTGAAGCAAACCCACCGTTTGTTACCGACAGTTTCAGGTAAACACCTTTTATCCGATCGTCGTTGGCGGCTTTTTTTAACGACTCGCTAATCTCATCCAATCCGATTGTTTTTATCGAGCTAAAAATTCCGGGAAGTTCAAGATCTTCAAAAGGATCGTTCGGGGCACGGTCGACAATACTTTTGCTTAAATCAATAACCAGCATCGATTGATCGGTTACCGTAATCTCTTTGTCGGTCGAGGCAATAATGGCCCCAAAAACTATAAACATCAGAAAAATACCGATTAACGAGATGGCCAGGAAACCAACAATGGTCGCTAATACGTATTTGAAGAATTCTTTCATATTTTTGTAATTTAATTAATGTTCTATTTTAGTGAATGAGTACAAGTTTGATCAAGGAATTACAAATATAAGATACAATGAACAAGGTATTTCTTGGAATAGGTGGAAATATTGGCGACAAGCATAAAAATTTTATTCGCGTCCTCGAACTGATTGACATAAAATTAGGTAAAATAATTCAAAAGTCATCGGTTTACGAAACGCCACCGTGGGGTTTTCATTGCGAAGATGTGTTCTGGAATCAGATTTTGGTTATTGAAACCAAACTTGAGGCCGAAGAACTGCTTTGGCGCATCCATGAAATAGAAGCCGATTTTGGGCGAAAACGCGGCAACGAACGTTACTCATCGCGCGAAATGGATATTGATATCCTGTATTTTAACGACGATTTTTTGGAGTCGCCGGACCTCATCGTTCCTCATCCGCGCATTCACGAACGACGTTTTGTACTCGTTCCGCTGGTTGAAATTGCCCCGGAAATGAAACACCCGCTTCGGCGTTTAACCAGCATCGAAATGCTGGAAAACTGCCTCGACAAATCGGTGATTAAAAAGGTTGAAATGGAATAAAAGCGGGTTGCTTTTATTCCTGAATTCCTTTTGTCCAGTCCGAATTATACAGGTAATCGTTATACGGAAAACGTTGCGAATGAATCCCCTTCACTTTTTCGTACAATTCAGCTTTAAAATCTTCGATGTTCGTTTTTTCTTTTGCTGAAATAAACAAGGCCGGCGTGTTACTTTTTGCCATCCACGAGCTTTTCCACTCTTCCAATGTAAAATTATCTTTTGTTCGTGGCGAAAGATCATCCTCATCTTTTTCCTCGTAAGTAAAAGCATCAATTTTATTAAAGATGTAGAAGGTTGGTTTATCGCCGGCTTCGATTTCTTCCAGTGTTGTATCCACCGTTTCAATCTGCTCCTCAAATCCCGGGTGCGAAATATCTACAACGTGCAACAAAATATCTGCCTCGCGAACCTCGTCGAGTGTTGATTTAAACGACTCAACCAAACCATGTGGCAGTTTACGAATAAATCCAACCGTATCAGCCAAAAGGAAAGGCAGGTTTTCGATCACTACTTTACGCACTGTAGTATCTAGTGTGGCAAAAAGTTTATTCTCGGCAAACACTTCCGACTTCGCCATCATATTCATAATGGTTGATTTACCAACGTTGGTATACCCCACCAAAGCCACGCGCACCATTTTACCACGGTTTTTACGCTGAGTAGCTTTTTGTTTATCGATTTTTACCAGCTGTGTTTTTAGCCGGCTGATTTTATCGAGAATAATACGGCGGTCGGTTTCTATCTGGGTTTCACCCGGACCACGCATACCAATACCACCACGCTGACGCTCGAGGTGGGTCCACATTCGTGTTAATCGCGGAAGCAAATACTGGTACTGTGCCAACTCCACCTGTGTTTTTGCGTGAGCCGTTTTTGCCCGTTTTGCAAAAATATCGAGGATGAGGTTGGTACGATCGAGGATCTTACATTCCAATTCGCGTTCAATATTTCGGAGTTGTGTTGGAGTAAGCTCGTCGTCAAAAATTACGGTATCGGCTTCAACAACTTTTATGTATTGATTAATCTCGTCGAGTTTTCCCGGGCCAACAAATGTGGCTTTATTTGGGATATCCAGTTTTTGGGTGAATTTTTTTAATACTTGCGCACCCGCAGTATCGGCCAAAAACTCCAACTCGTCGAGGTACTCTTTTGCCTGACGTTCATCCTGATCCTGGTTGATCAGTCCTACAATAACCGCTTTTTCTGTTTCTGGTGCTGTTTCTATCATTTTCGTTAATTTTTTTCAAAAAAAAACTCCTGCTTCTAAAGAAACAGGAGTGCAAAAATATTGTTTTTTATTCTTTACTGCAACACGAAGTTAATTGGTACCGTGTACGATACGTTAACTGGTTTTCCACGCTGTTTTCCTGGCTTCCAAGCAGGAAGCGCATTTACCACGCGAAGTGCTTCTTTATCTAGCGAAGGGTCAACTCCCCTTGCGATTTTAGCATCAGTAACTTTTCCTGTTTTACTTACAACGAAAGTTACATATACTTTACCTTGAATACCGTTTTCCTGTGCAATTACAGGATACTTGATAGCATTGGCAATATATTTACGCAATGCAAGGTCTCCACCCGGGAATTCCGGCATATCTTCTACGATAAAGAATACCTGAGCTTCTTCCTCTTCTTCTTCTTCAGCTGTTTCGATAACAGGAGCAACGTCGATTACAGTTTCTTCGTCGGCCTCTGTGTCTTCAATTTCCAGCTCGTCTTCAATTTCTACATCATCGTCAACAATGTTCAGCACCTCGATTACTTTTGGTGGTGGAGGTGGTGGAGGTGGTTTAACCTCTTGTTCACGAGTAATAGGGATGATCTCTTCTTCAACTTCCGCTGTTTGGATCTGACCAAGGTCAGCAGCTTTTGTAGGCTTTGTAGTCCACTCAAAAGCCAGAAGCGAAACTCCCAACGCGATAACTAATCCTATCAACCAAAAAGTATTCTTTTTGATTTCCAGATCAGCCTTTGGTGTTTTTTTAAGTTCCATACTTAATTATTTTATTTGTTTTATTTGATTTTTTGCCCTTCAAAATCGGGGCTTAAAGATAAAAAATAATCTTCACATGCAAGTGAAATTTTAATTCATTTCAATTTTCTATTGCAATATGAAATTTATGGGCACGGTGTAGCGCACTTTTACCGCTGTACTGCCCTGTCTTCCCGGCTTCCACCGAGGCATCGATTTCACTACGCGAATTGCTTCACGGTCAAGCGATGCGTCGACTCCGCGCGCCAGTGTAACGTCATAAATGTCCCCATTTTCATCAACTACAAAGCTCACAAATACTTTGCCTTTAATTCCATTCTCTTGTGCGATTAACGGGTAATTAACATTTTTCGACAGAAAGCTTACCAAAGCCGCATCTCCTCCCGGAAATTCGGGCATTGTTTCAGCAAAGTTTAAAATTACGTCCAGATTCTCTTCTCCCGGATCATCGCCGTAATCCATAATGTTTCCAAGATCAATTGTTACCGGCTCGTCGGGTTCCTCTCCTTCCCAGATTAATTCTTCATCTATTTTTTTACCATCTTCAATAACTTTAAAAACCGGAACTTTGATGATCGGCTTTTCAGGCTCCACTTTTTCTCGTGCTGTACTTGGAATAACCAAATCTTCGGGAGGCATATAATCTGCATATCCCTGAACAATCATGGCTTTTTGTGCAGGTTGTTTCCACTCGAATGCGAACAATGTAAAACCAAGCGCGACTACCAAACCGATCAGAAACAATGTTGCTTTTTTACTTTCAAGATCAGCTTTCTTTGTTTTTTTAGATTTCATGGGTTCTAATTTTAATTGGATTGTCAATAAATAAAAGAACGCCGGCTTCTTGTTTTCTGCAGGTATTATTAATATAGCAAAAACTTTACCAAAAAAATTATTTGATTGATTCTGAAAAATATTTTTATATTTGCGTCCACGTTTTGGGGGATTAGCTCAGTTGGCTAGAGCGCTTGACTGGCAGTCAAGAGGTCACCGGTTCGACTCCGGTATTCTCCACTTGATTTTCAAAGAGTTACAAAATATTTTGTAACTCTTTTTTGTTTTTATACATACCAGATACATACAAAATCATAGTTAAAAGGAAAAGATTCGTCAATAAAAAGAATTGCAAAAGTTGGTGAATTATATTAGCATTGTTGGAAAAGAAAAATACAAATGCAATTATCATAACCATTTAGCCATCGATTATGAATCAAGCAACCATCAAACTAATCTTTTTTCTCATACTATTGTATCCGGTTTCCCGACTACTTTACAAATATATTTTTCATGTTTTTGTACCCTATATGCTGAATCAGAAATTCAGCTGGAATAAACACGTAGAAAAACCCAGACTGCTGTTCTACATTGTTTTCGGCGGAATAGCTTATGGCTGCTTGCTAGCACTGCAAAATTATCCATATTTCGGCAGGTATTATTTGGATTTATTCATTCAAATACTTTTATTATCGAACCTGACACTCAGCTCACTACTGTTACATTTTACATGGACAAGAAAGTTTTCCTCCAAATTGATCCCTATCGCAAAAGATCTATCCATGAAGATTAACCGGGTACAATTAGAATCGATAATTAAGGACGATAAATCTATCAGCGAAATGCATTACTCGTTAAAAAACTATCTAGGCTGTGAAATTGATGCATTAACTCATTTTATCCACTTAACGCCACTCGGAAAAACAAAAAAAATTAGATGGATCGACACTGGAGGGAACAACAACACGGACTCAAATCAACAATCACTACTTGCGTTCATAATCGCAATTTTCCCTGGGCTAAAGAGGAAGAACAAAGTTCAGCGAAAAAAAGTAAAGGAAATCGCAGAAAAATATTTTTGCGATAATACCGGCAAACCAATTACGATTAATCCCACCACATTTGATTTATACAGGAGAACGGAAAACAATCAACCGAAGCTGGAAATCAGAGAGTTAATCAATCAGCACAAAAACGGATAGTACAAAATATTTTCCACAAAAATTAAGTTGTTCACAATTCTTCCTTATGTATGGCATACATAAGCATACCCCACCATACATATTTGAGGTTATTTTCTAATCCTATACGTTTGCTTTCAGATATCGAAAATTAGAAAACAAAAGCGCTTTTGTTCAGTGTTTAATTTAAATATAAAACAATGGACAATATTAAAATTGAAGAACGGCTCGACCGCATCGAGCGGCTTTTAATTTCGAATAAAAAAGTATTAACGTTTGACGAAGTTTGTGATTATACCGGCTTATCACGTAGCTACCTGTACAAACTTACTTCCTCCGGGGTAATTCCACATTCTAAACCCAATGGCAAGGTTATATTTTTTGATAAGGAGAAGTTAAATAACTGGTTACTCAAAAATGCACGAAAATCGGCAGATGAAATAAAGGAAGATGCCCTCAATTTCGTCATTGAGAATAAAAACACCTAAGAAAATTTTCCCAATCTTAATTAACCTGAAACCTGTGTCCTGCAGGTACAATCTTTTAATGTTTAGAGAAATGGAAGAAAAAGAATCCGGTTTATACATTGCCAATAATCCAAAAAAGAAAACAGTTTTTGATTACACAGCTGATTATCTTTTTGAAAAATACGACATCAGGTATAATGAAATATCTCATGACTACCAGATTTCATTAATTGGAGAAAACCAGTGGCACTATCTTAATATCAATTCACTGATTATTGAACTCACAAAAGCAGGGATTGAAATTTCGCCTGGCAAACTGGAAATCTTTATCAAGTCAGAACTCATTGCAAAACATAATCCGATCCTGAACTATTTTGAATCGTTACCCAAATGGAATGGCATCGATTACATACAGAAACTGTGTTCTTATGTTCCTACCTATGAAGATGAAGCCTTTCTGTATCACTTTCGGAAATGGTTGGTGCGAGCAGTCAGGTGTGCTCTGGAACCTGACTATTTTAACAAGCAGGCTTTCATTCTTAGTCACAAAGGCCAAAGTTCAGGAAAATCAACCTGGTGCAGGTTTCTTTGTCCCCCACTACTTTCGGAATATATGGCTGAAGATATCAGCAACGATAAGGATGCACGCATTCAACTTTGCCGAAATTTTCTGCTTAACCTCGACGAACTGGCCGTACTTTCCAGAAAAGATGTAAATGCGCTAAAAGCCTTCTTTTCGAAAACTTTTATCAATGAAAGATTACCCTACGATAAAAAGAACACTACCCTACCACGGATCTGTTCTTTCGTGGGATCTACAAATATGGCATCCTTTCTCAGTGATGAAACCGGTTCTGTTCGCTGGTTGTGTTTTGAACTTCGTGATAAAATTGATTTTGCCTACTCAAAAGAAGTGGATATTAATAAGGTATGGAGCCAGGCTTATCATTATGCTTATCAGCTGGAAGATTTTGACGCAGAACTTTCGTTAAAGGATGTGACTGAAAACGAGGAACGAAATAAGAAGTACACCCGGCTCTCAACCGAACAGGAACTAATTGCAAAGTATTACGAAAAATCTCAGGATATGGAAGATTTTGTAACTGCTTCGGATGTTGAAATAGCTTTGAACTTTCTAAACCTGAGATTGAATCACATCAATATTGGCAAAGCTTTGTCGGGATTTAATTTTCAGCGGGTAAAACACCCCAAAAGACAGGTCTGGGGCTATCTGGCCCGATCAAATATTAACTCAGGCTAAACAGAAGTTTTCTGTAAAAAAGCAGAAAACAAGTTACCTACTTACCTAAAAGAATGAAAAGTACTATAAACACTGAGCTTTGCTTAGGTAAGATGAACAATATTTAAGTTACCTGGAACTTACCTAAGTTACCTATCAGGTAAGATAGGTAGGATGAAAAATCAACCTACCTATATACTAAGAGATTGATAATCTGACCATAGGTAAGTAGGTAAGCGAAAAACAACTTTTTTAAAAATTTTGCTGATGAAAAAAGAAAAACTACAATGCGATACAGCCCGTGAAATTCCGATAACAGAATTTCTGAAAAGATCCGGCCATTCACCGGTAAAAGAAAACCAACATTCAGACTGGTACCTTAGTCCGATTAGAAAGGAAAATGAAGCCTCATTTAAGGTTTCCAAGGTTCTTAACCGCTGGTACGATCATGGTCTTGGAAAAGGAGGAAATATTATTGACCTGGTAATTGAAATGAATAACAGCTGCAGTGTCAATGAAGCACTGGCAATCTTGGCTAAAAACATTCCATCTTTCTCTTTTCAACAGCAGCATAATTTGGTTGAGTTAGCGCCTGAACCGGAAATACAGATCGAAAAGATCCTCCCCATTCGGCACCCGGCTTTGATCAAATATTTGTTGCAAAGAAAAATAGATGTAAAAACTGCAAGCCGTTTTGCCAGTCAGGTTCATTATTCGATGAATCAAAAACGATACTTCGCTTTGGGTTTGGAGAATGTTTCGGGAGGCTGGGAACTTCGAAATCCGTATTTTAAAAATGCTGTAGCACCAAAAGACTTTTCCTATTTCACTACAGGTAAACAAATATTGAGTGTTACCGAAGGCATGTTTGATTTTTTTAGTTTGCTAATGCTTTATCCTGGCTTACCACACCAATCAGATTTTTTAGTATTGAATTCTGTTTCGTTTATCAACCGCATCCATAAGATTGCCCAAACTTATCCGAAAGCTGGTCTCTATCTCGATAATGATTCAGCTGGTAAAAAAGCGACCAAACAGTTATTGGCCGATCTAACGAACAGTGTCGATATGTCGGCCATCTATAAAAACACAAAAGATCTGAATCAGCTGTTGATAGCCCGAAACCAACGTCTGCGGAGGTCTCCGTGGTAAGCCATGTCGAGAGGTGCCCAGGTTGCACCATGGGCATCTCTCGCTTTGCTCCCAGGCTCGCAAAGGGGCGCACAGCGCAGGTTCTAAATATTAATTTAAAGGTTAAAGAATATGAGAGTTCGCACAAAATATATCTCGTTTAGAGTAAGCAATATCGAAAAAAGAGCCATCACAATGGCTGCCGAGGAATGTGGATTAGGTACCAGTGAATTTGCCCGACGGGCATCACTAAACATGAAAGTAACCTTACGGTTTTCGCCCGAAGAATTGGAGGTGTACAATAACCTGCACATCTACCATCGCAATTTTACGGCCATCGGGAACCTGGTAAGAAGCAAACATTTTAATAAGAATGAAACTGTTCTCCAGGAATTGGAAGAAGTAATTAAACTGATTAAAATCCACCTTGGAAAGTTTGAACAATGATCGGCAAAGCAAAAAGCATCTCACATACGGTCAATGCTGTTAATTACGCCATGAAAAAGCCCGGAGCCAAGGAGATCAGCCGGAATAAAGTTGCAGGCGAAACTCCCAGGGAAATTGCAACGGAGTTCAGGATCTTTCAGAACCTGAATTCCAAGTGCCAGAAGAATACATTTTCAATGGTGCTGAGTCCATCCATTCCTGACGGTGATAAACTTAGCAATGCTGATTTTGCAAAACTGGCCGGAGACTTTCTAAATCGCATGAAATTGGACGACCATCAGTTTATATCTTTTCTGCATACCGATGAGAAACACCAGCACCTGCATATTTTCGTCAACCGTATTGATTTTGACGGAAAAGCGTACAAGGACCACTTTATCAGCAAAAAGGCGCAGCGTATTGCTGAAAGTGTGGCCAAAGAGTGGGGATTTACTACTGCCAAAGAAATTCAGCAGCAAAAAGAACAACGACTGGGCAACTACATTAAGGAAGCTCACCAACGGGTTTTGACAGTAATGCCCCGAGATATTAATGATTATGCCCAATTGATGGAAGAGTATGGAATCCAAACCCACAGGAGAGTTGCCTCTGATGGAAAAGTTGTTGGGTTGAAATTTCAGATTGGAGAGGAAACCATAAAAGGCAGTAGTGTTGGCCGGGAGTTTAGTGCTGCCAATTTGCAAATACAGATTCTGCATAATTATGAAATAATGTACGGCGCTGAACGAGAAAAACAAAGAAAACGAGAACAACAAAACCGTCCTTCAAGGGATTTTGGAATAAGCTTTTAATACCATGAGAAAAAATTTATCGCAACAAAAGTTACTGGAAATTTTAACCTCCGAAATTGAAACACTCAAACAAACCACTGAGAATATAAATGAAATTGCTCCTGAAATTGACAGGCAATTACAGATTCTTAAATCATCAAAACTGAAATATGAGGTTGACACCGATAAACTGGAACAGCTTCTGAAGGATCATAAACGGAAGTTGGAAAAGAGTGTTGTTATTCCGAGGTGGTTTTTATGGTTGATTGCAGCTATCATGATTTGGCTCATCTTTCAAATACTTTTTAGATTTATTTGAAGGTATTTATATAGCAAGCACTTGCAATCTTATAAAAAAGCATTTCGAATTCTCTGCAGTAAGGTAACTACAAACCCAACGAAACCGTAACAAGAAACTGCCTCGGACGAATAGAATAATTGCTTCTCACAAGTGAAATATCGCTGTTATAATAACGTACCATTTCGGAATGGTTAAATATATTTCGTATCTCCAGCTTATATTTAAGTTTGCCTTTTGACGGTTTTAAGTGGTACGAAAAATTGGCAAAAAGCACATTTGAGTTGTGCTGCCCACTTTGTTTAGTGCTATAGTATTCGCCTGACAAGCCAAATAAATGTCTTTTTTCGGGAGTATAAAAAATGCTCCCTGAATGTTTCTGATCAACAACCGAAATATCGGCCTGTTGCGAGGTTTGATCGATTATCTGTAGCTCATAGCTATATTCGAGATCTACCTTTTTCCAACGGTTGACGCTTATTCCCGGATGAAAAACATAAACTTTATTTCTTAACCATCCCAATTGGTTATTTAGT
>NZ_CAJXTC010000059.1 GCF_913060805.1 uncultured Draconibacterium sp. | reverse complement strand
AGAATTTTCGGACTGCAAAAATAGTGCTTTTTTTAATTCTTCCAAAAAGTTAAACACTTTTTTCTGTAAAAATACACTTTGTGTGTTTATTTCTATGAATCAGTGTTTTATCTGCGCAAAGAAAAGCATTTTTTTCAACCGACCGTGTTCTCATACAATAAATATGTAATGAATGCTTTTAAATGCAGGCATGACGCTTTGTACAGCCGTTTGCCGAATTTCTATTTCTCCTTTTTTACCGAGAAGCGGAACCCAATTCCGTGCAGGTTGATGATTTTAACCGAAGCATCGGCTTTAAAATATTTCCGCAGGCGCGAAATAAAAACATCGAGACTGCGGCCCAGAAAATAATCATCAGATCCCCAAACGTTCTCCAGAATTTCGTTGCGGCTAAGTACTTTGTTGGCATTTTGTGCAAAATAACGAATCAGTTCAGCTTCTTTCAGCGTCAGGTTTCGTGCTTCTCCATTCATCGTTAGCGAGAGGTCGTCGAAATGAAAATCGAACTTTCCGATTTTAAGAACGCTCGACGATTCACTGTCGATTGGCTGCGACTGGCTGCGTTTTAAAAATATCTTGATCTTTAATAGCAACTCCTCCATACTAAATGGTTTTGGTATGTAATCGTCGCCGCCAATGGTGAGCCCGGTAATTTTATCTTCGGTCATGCTGCGGGCCGTTAAAAAGATAATCGGAACCTGGTCGTTGGTTTTACGTATGGTTTCGGCTACTTTAAAACCATCTATTTTCGGAAGCATCACATCGAGAACAATCAGATCGAAGCTGTTTTGCCCGAAAAGCTCGAGTGCAATTTCGCCGTCGGCTGCTACTTCAACGTCGTAGCCGTGCTCCACTAAATTGTCTTTTACTATAAAACGAAGCGCTTCGTCGTCTTCAACCAATAATATTTTAAATGAATTGCTTTCCATAATTTATTTCGGAATGGTGAGGCTAAAAATACTTCCCCCTTTTGGGTTATCGTTTACTTTTATTTTCCAATTATGCGTTTTTACAATTTTGTATACATAGTCGAGTCCGAGACCAAAACCTTTTACGTTGTGTACATTTCCGGTAGGAACTCGGTAGAACTTTTTAAAAATCCGCTTCCGGTGTTCGCGCGGAATGCCAATACCGTTGTCGATAAAATTAAGCTCGTAACCGTTGGGCTTTTGCAAAAGTTCAATCTCAATCGTTGGCGTTTTGTCGCAATATTTTGCAGCATTTTCGAGAATATTCGATACCAGGTTGGCAAAATGAAATCGATCGGCCAAAATGGTGCAATCGCCAATTTTGGTTTTTATTTTAACTTTTGCGTTTTGCCCGGCTTTCGATTCCCGAAAACGATCACTCGCGTCTTGTAAGAACTCGATAAGATTTACTTTCTCCAGGTTTAGCAGGATCCGGCTTTTCTCGATCGACGCTAAGTTAAGCACTTTTTCAACATTCTTCGATAGCCGTGTTGTTTGATCCTGTATTATATGCGTGTAATTAAAAAGGCGGTCGGGCGATTTTAGAATTTTTTCGTCGTTAATAACGTTTGCCGCCAGTGCTATCGACGAGATAGGTGTTTTTAACTCGTGCGTAAGGTTGTTAATGAAGTTTTTCTGGATTTCGGATAATTGCCTTTGGCGAATGATCACCCAAAGCGTGTAGCCAAAGAAAAAGATTACCAGCACTAACAATGCCGTTAAGAAATACCAGACTGAAAGCTGGTTTAAAAAATAAGGCGACCGGTCGGGAAAATGAATGCCAAAATAATTGGTGTATTCCTCGTTTAGCGGAAACTCAAAATCCGACGGTTCCTCGTTTTCGTCGATGTGAACAAGCGTGGTTTCGTCCATTTGTTCCTGCGTGGGACTGTATATCGAAAACTCGTAATCGAAATAAATATCGTGTCGTTTTAGCTGGGTGGTAAGGTTTTGCTTCAAAAGATCTTTGTCGATTGCGACGCCAACATTCACTAAATAAGTGTTGTTCGAAATCACTTCAACCGGTGTAATACTATCGAAAGTTTCGGTGGTTCCGGTTGCCAGCATTACCTGCCAGGCAACTTCTTTTAAAGCCACGCTTGCACTTTCCTGAAATTGCGTTTCCGAAAGATTATACGAGCTGCGGATAAAAGCAAACTGCACCAAAAATACGCCAACTATCGACACAGTTGCCAGCATAATAATGTATTTAAGTGCTTTTCCTTTCATTGATTTTTATTCAAAGCTAAACTATATATTTTTTTATTTGCCTGTTTGAGTTAACAACTCATTAACAAATTATTGAATTCAGTTAACAGCGAAACCCGCCAAGCATCTATACATTTGCTTATATAATACGAGAAAGAACAAATTTAATTAATAAATTATGAAACGCATTTTACAACTATTAGCAGTTTTCGCACTGGTGGTTGCTTTTAATTCAGCAATGGGCCAGGGCCAACCAAAAATTGTATTTGAAGAACAAGCTCACGATTTTGGTTCGTTTAAAGAATCAGACGGTGTGCAAAAAACAACTTTCACATTTACCAACAAAGGAGAATCGCCATTAGTATTATCTAATGTTCGTGCATCTTGTGGTTGTACAACTCCAAAATGGACTCGTGAGCCAGTTGCTCCGGGCGAAAGCGGAAGTATCGATGTAAGCTACAACCCTAAAAACCGTCCGGGTTCATTCAACAAATCGGTAACAGTTAGCTCAAATGCCGAGAACCGTACTGTTGTTTTAAGAATTAACGGACAAGTTGAGCCACGCGAAAAAACACTGGCAGAGAAATATCCAAGAAAAATTGGTGAGCTTAGAGTAAAATCTAACTACTTGTCGTTCGCAAAAATTACAAAAGGCGAAAAAGTAACTAAAGAACTGGAATTGGTAAACGATACTGACAAGCCAATTGAAGTTGGTTTCCGTACCGTGCCAAAACACCTTACTGCTAAAGTTGAGCCGGAATCAATTCCTGCAAACGGAACCGGTAAATTGATTGTAACCTACGATTCGGATGCTGCCGATACTTACGGATTTGCATCGCACCGTATTTACTTGTCGTTAGACGGAAGCAACAACTACAAAAACTCAGTGGGTGTAAGTGCTACAATCGAAGAAGATTTCTCGCACCTTTCAGCTGAAGAGTTAGCGAATGCTCCAGTGGCTAATTTTACAGAAAAATCATTCGATTTTGGTGAAATGAACCAAGGCGACAAAAAAGAACATACTTTTTCTTTAACCAATAATGGTAAAAGCGATTTGATCATTAGAAGAGTTCGTTCATCGTGCGGATGTACTGCTGTTGCTCCATCGAAAAGTGTGATTGCAGCAGGTGAAACAGCACCTATTAAAGTTACTTTCGACTCGCGCGGAAAACGTGGCCGTCAGAGTAAATCGATCACTGTTATTACCAACGATCCAAAAACACCAACATCAACACTGCGCATTTCAAGCCAGATTGTTGTTCCTAATGCAGGCTAAGTTTATTTAAAGTCAATATTTCAGAAGGTGTTGCAGGTGAAACTTGCAGCACCTTCTTTTTTGCTGTACTTTTGAACGATAAATTTTATTCGGATGTCAGAAAAGGATAATCACCATATAGAAAACGACCCGCAATACAAAGGGTTAATTGTAAATGCAGGAATTGAAAAACCGGATATGGTTAACAACGATTCGGTTCAGCGTTTTTTGAAAAAGAAGCGGAAATTGTTGTCGGTTGACGAGTATGTCGACGGGATTTTAAAGGGCGATATCACCCTTTTAAGTAAAGCTGTTACTTTGGTCGAGAGCTCGAAAACCGAACATCAGCAACTGGCTCAGCAAATTATACAAAAGTGTTTGCCACATAGCGGAAATTCGGTTCGTATTGGAATAACCGGAGTGCCCGGAGTTGGTAAAAGTACTTTTATTGAAGCGCTTGGAAAATACCTTACTAATAAAGGCGAAAAGCTAGCCGTGTTGGCCATCGACCCGAGCAGTGAGCGCACCAAAGGAAGTATTTTGGGTGACAAAACGCGCATGGAAGAATTAGCCAGCGACAACAACGCCTACATTCGTCCCAGTCCGTCGGCAGGATCGTTAGGTGGCGTTGCACGAAAAACCCGCGAAACTATTATTTTATGCGAAGCTGCGGGCTACAAAAACATTTTTATTGAAACCGTTGGGGTGGGGCAAAGCGAAACCGCTGTTCACTCCATGACCGATTTTTTCCTGCTGTTAATGCTGGCCGGTGCGGGCGACGAACTTCAGGGAATTAAACGCGGAATTATGGAAATGGCCGATCTGATTACCATTAACAAAGCCGATGGTAACAACATTGAAAAAGCAGAAATGGCCAAAGTACAATATCGAAATGCAATTCATCTTTTTCCGGCCAAAGATTCGGGCTGGGCAGCTAATGTGCTTACTTGTTCTGCGTACAACAAAACCGGAATTGATGCCATTTGGGAGCAAATTGAAAAATACCGCAAACAAACGGTCGACAACGGGTATTTTCATCGAAAGCGAAACGAACAAGCTACTTATTGGATGTATGAAACCATTGATGAGCAACTGAAACGGAATTTTTACGATCATCCTGAAATTAAGGAAAAACTGAAATTGCTCGAAAATTATGTGCTTTCCGATCAGATGAGTTCGTTTGTTGCTGCTGCCGAATTATTGAATACATATTCAAAACTAAAATAAGCGAGACTGTTTATTTCATTAAATAAATAGTAACTGAATCAAAGCAGGCAAAAAATAGAGATTCTCTATCGTTTTGCCTGCTTTGTTTTATGAGATCATTCATGTGGTTTACACTTTTAAATCCATCTTAAAAGAAGTAAATTTGTTAGAACCTTTCTTTATGTGAGGTGTTACTTACATAAATCAAATATCAATAAATTTCAAAATACAATGAATTACGATGTAATAGTGATAGGTAGCGGACCAGGTGGATATGTAACAGCAATTCGTGCGTCGCAGCTCGGACTAAAAGTTGCAGTGGTTGAAAAAGAAAACCTGGGCGGAATTTGTTTAAACTGGGGATGTATTCCTACAAAGTCGTTGCTGAAAAGTGCACAGGCTTTTGAGTATGCTACCCACGCTGCCGATTATGGTGTAGCCATTGAAGGAGAAGTGAAACCCGATTTTGGTGCAATGGTAAAACGCAGTCGCGATGTAGCCAGCGGAATGAGTAACGGGATTCAGTTCTTGTTTAAGAAAAATAAAGTGGAATCGATTTTTGGCTGGGGAAAATTAGCCGGGAAAAATACCGTTGAAGTAACCGACGACGAAGGCAAAAAATCGTCGTACACAGCTAAACACATTATTCTGGCAACAGGTGCCCGCTCGCGCGAATTACCAAACCTGCCACAAGACGGTGAAAAAATTATCGGTTACCGCAAAGCACTTACGCTCGATAAGCAGCCTGAAAGTATGGTTGTGGTTGGATCGGGTGCTATTGGTAGCGAGTTTGCCTATTTCTACCACACCATCGGAACCAAAGTAACGCTGGTTGAATTTATGCCAACATTGGTGCCGAACGAAGATGCGGACGTAGCTAAACAGCTGGAGCGCAATTTCAAAAAATCGAAAATGAAAGTGATGACCGGTTCGTCGGTTGAGAGCGTGGATACTTCGGGCGATAAGTGCAAAGTAACCATTAAAACCAAAAAAGGCGAAGAAGTGGTTGAAGCCGACATTGTTCTTTCGGCAGTTGGTATTGCACCGAATACCGAAAATATTGGTTTGGAAGAACTGGGTGTTGAAACTGAAAATGGTCGAGTTAAAGTTGACGAATACTATAAAACGAATGTTGAAGGCATTTACGCTATTGGCGACATTGTTGCCGGACCGGCATTGGCACACGTAGCATCGGCGGAAGGAATTACCTGTATTGAAAAAATTGCAGGACTCAATCCGGAACCGATCGATTACGGAAACATCCCGGGATGTACTTACACCAGCCCCGAAGTTTCGTCGGTTGGATTAACCGAAGCAAAAGCAAAAGAAGCGGGTTACGAAATTAAAGTGGGTAAATTCCCTTATTCGGCCAGTGGAAAAGCAAGTGCTGCCGGACAAAAAGATGGCTTTGTTAAATTGATTTTCGATGCGAAGTATGGCGAGTTACTTGGTGCACATATGATCGGCGGTAATGTTACCGAAATGATTGCCGAAATGGTTGTTGCCAAGAAACTGGAGATTACCGGACACGAGTTGATCAAGACCATTCACCCGCACCCAACAATGAGCGAGGCTGTTATGGAAGCTGCCGCCGCTGCATACGACGAGGTGATACATATTTAGAAAATAGAATATCATATAAATAAAAGAGCCCGAGGTATTTAACTTCGGGTTTTTTGTGTTTTGGTATTCGAATAAATGACGTTTATGTTCGAAAATATCATAAAAAGCTGAAAATCAATCAGGAAGTTTTTGTATTTAAGAATAAGTTTTAAATTTGCCGCTCAGGCATCAACTACAGTAACCGTAAATTTCTCGGAATACTATTGTTAAATAAAGGGAAAAATTCTTAAATATAAATTTGACATAAATGAAACGACCATGACTGGGATTAGCCATTTTAGGGGTGAATTGCGTTCAGGGAAGTTGCATCTTATGCTTTAATGAATAACAATTTTAATAAGATGAAAAAACTGACATTGATGGTGGCATTTTCGATGCTGCTTCAGCTTGCTTTTGCAGGAGGTTTATTAACTAACTACAACCAAAGTGCGCAATATATTCGTATGTTGTCGCGAAATGCAGCATTGGAAATTGATGCTGTTTTCTACAACCCGGCAGGACTGGTAAAAATGGAAGATGGCTGGCATTTTGCTTTCTACAGCCAAACTATTTTTCAAACCCGCGATATCGATACTCAGTTTCCTACATTAAATTCAGGACATTACGAAGGTGAAACTACAATTCCGGTATTTCCAGATGTATATGCCGTATACAAAAAAAATAACTGGGCTTATTCGTTAGGAATTGGTCCTGTTGGCGGCGGTGGAACTGCCAAATTTCCGTCAGGAATTCCAACGCTTGAAATACCGTTTTCGCTTATCCCCGGCCAATTGGCTGCTTTAGGCCAGATTGATCCTTCACTGGCAGTAACCGGTTACGACCTGGATATGTCTTTGGAAGCATCTTCAACTTTTTGGGGAATCCAACTTGGTGCTTCATACGCTGTAAACGATCAGTTTTCGTTTTATGGTGGTTTGCGTTTAATGCCTTCAACAAATAAATACGACGGTGCAATTCGTAATATTCAACTTCAAGCCGGAGGTCAAATGGTTAACGCTGCAACATGGTTAACTGGTGCATCTGGTCAGGTTGATGGACTTGCCGGACAGGCAAGCGCCGGTGCCGAAATTATGTACGGAACTGCGAATACTATGCAACCGGTTATTGATGCAGGTTACGGAACAGCAACGCTGGCCGACCTGGAAGCCGGTGGTGTAATTGATGCTGCTACACGTGCTCAGGTTGAAGGTGGTTTACAGTTGATCGGTTTGCCACAAGAGCAAATTGATGCGATGAATGTATTGCAGGTGCAAGGAACATATTCGGCTGCGGGAGATGAGTTGACAGCTACTTCAACATTGCTGTCAGGAACTGCACAAACTCTTGCGGGAACTGCTTCACAATTGGGCGATAAAGAAGTAAAAACCAAACAAAAAGGAATGGGTTTTACTCCGATTATTGGATTTAACTACTCGCCAAACGACGACTGGACATTGGCGTTAAAATATGAGTTCGAAACCAAGTTGACTTTAGAAAACGAAACTGACGTTGACGACATGGGATTATTCCCTGACGGTGCTGAATCGTCGAATGATATTCCTGCAATTTTAGCTGCGGGTGTTGGTTATCGCGGCTTGGATTGGTTAGAAGCACAAGTTTCTTTCAACATGTATTTCGATAAAGGTGTTGATTACGGTAACAACATTCGTTACGCAACTTTGGGCCAGCAGGTACATCGCGATATTGAAAGTAACTATACCGAGTTATCGCTTGGTTTGCAGTTTAACGTAAGCGATAATTTTGCTTTTAGTGTTGGTGGAATGCGCTCGGAAAATGGTGTATCGCCAGAATACCAGAGCGACTTCAGCTACAGCAACTCATCGTATACATTAGGCGGTGGAATTATGTGGAAGATCACCGATAAACTAACTTTCGATGCAGGTATTATTAATACATTTTACGAAGATGACACTGTAACTTTCACTCATGCAGGTATTGGAAGCTATGACGAGACTTATGCAAAAACTACCATAAGTATGGCTGCCGGTATTTCATACAGCATTTTTTAAACCAATAACAATATAACGCAAAAGCGGGGGGCATTTTTTGTTCCCCGTTTTTTTATGCCTAAGAGTTTGATTGTTGGATTATAGTTGGTTCAGGAATTCATATAAAAAAACAATCCGATCCGAGTTGCAAAAACAATACGGATCGGATCTTCAACCAATACAAAAAATAATTATTAAATGGCTTCGGCTTCAATGTGGCAATCGAAGTCCATGTTTACAATAAAGCTCATTGGTGCCGTATTCGTGGTTCCCGAAACGGTAACCTCAATTTCTTTTGTCGAGTTAAGAATGGAAACAGCTTGCATCAGAACAGCACTGTCAATATCGGGGCTTTGAACGTTGTTCGCTGCCGATATATCTGTTAGTGTTACCAAAGTTCCTGCACCTGTTACCGAAATGTCGATCGTGTTGATTACTTCGTCAGCACCCAGGTTGCTGATAGCGATTTCCACGTCGTTAATAGCAATCGATTTTAACTTATTTAAATAATCCGATACCTCTTCAATGTCGCTTAACCTTGTGGTTTGCGATTGGGAAAACGAAAATTCAGCCTGGGCCGATTTGTTTAACCGGGCAGTTGTTCCAACTACTGCAACCGGGATGTCCATCGATAGCGTTGTATCGAACTCAATGGTGTTAATTTCATCAATTTTGTCGCACGAGAATAAAAGCGTCGAAATGAGCAACAAAAGTAAAAATGTGTTTTTCATGTGATCTTGTGTTAATTTATTAAAGCTGCAATATACGGTCTAATGTAATCCGAGTCAAGAAAAAATAAAGGGCCGGTTTAACAACCAACCCTTCGGAGAACTAACTAAGCAGCAAAATTAGTGGAATACCTAATCTAGCTGAAATATTTTGTTGTATACTTCGTCGCCGATAAGTTTGGCGGTAAGTACAAATTCGGTTTTTCCTTCGGCTTTTAAATCCGACAGATCGAAACGGAACTCGCGGGTAAACCAGGCTTCGCACAAATCTCCGTTGGCATTGTGCCTGATCTCAAAGTTAGGAACCGTTGAGCTGCTGGCTGTCCACGGATGCATGCGCGCCAAATCGATGGTGTGATCCTGGCAACCTCCGCTGTACGATAGTTTAAAGTACAGGCAGTCGCCATCCATGTAGGCTTCGTGCAAATGAACTGGATCGCGGGCCAAACTATCGTAATTCTCAAAATAAAGATCGACATACGGCGAGCATGATAATTCTTCGGCATAAGTTACTTCGCAGGGTACTCCCTGGTCGCAGCTTATGTAAACATTATCCAGCTCGGTGTAAGTAATTAGCACGCGTTGACCCTGCGAAAAAGTAAAATCATCGGGGTAGTACAAGGGCTGAACTTTATTGCCGTTATCCAACTCGATTATGAAACCACAGTCGCCGGCACCGGCATAATCAATTACGGTACCTTTTGCATCAAACGATATCGAATCATCGTCCTGACAACCGGTAAATACAATAAGAAATACAGAAAGTATTGCGACTAATTGTTTCATGGCTTTTTTCTAATTTTATGTACAACGCAGGTTATTTGCGTTTATTTCGCTCTATTCTTCACTTTCAGGATTTTTAACAGTTCCCATAAAAAGTAAAGGTTTTAACAAATTTACAACCGATAGATGCAATTAGCCAAGTTAAGGTTGCGTAACAAATGTTAAATCAGTGAGACTCTAATTTCAGAATCCGTCAGCAGACGGAGAACTGAAATTATACAGTCGAACTGATCCCGGTGCGTAGCCATCGGGAGACCTGGTTTACTCTTCATTGGGTAGTTCATTGCCGTTTTTCTTGTCGACGCGTGTAGAGCGGCATTCTGATAGCTTTTTTATTACTCGACAGCTTTCGGGATAAAAATTGACCGCTAATTTTCATTCCGACGGCCGTCGAGATGAAATTCAATGATTTTTTTTCTTGTCGACGTGTGTCGGGGAGCATTTTTATGATTTTTTTCGTCCATTCCGCCTAGTGCGAAAATAAATAGCAACAAAATTATTGGCTTGCATAAAGATTTTCCAATCCAACGCAACCTTTTCAACAAAGCACACATCTAACCAATGATTTTAGCTAGAGAGAACCGACTGTTAAAGCAGACGCCGGAAAGAAAGATGAAAGCCAATTCGTTTTTATCAGTACTTTTGGGTGTTATTTGCGAAAGATTTTGGAAGACCTGAAAAAAATAATAAACGATTGTGCTTCGGGGAAAAAACGTGCACAGGAACAATTGTACCAACTATTTGCGCCAAAAATGTTTGGGGTTTGTTTGCGCTATGCCAAAGATAGCACCGAAGCCGAAGATAACCTGCAAGACGGGTTTATAAAGGTGTTTCAGAATATTGGTCGGTTTAGGCACGAAGGTTCTTTGGAAGGGTGGATTAGGAGGATAATGGTAAATGTTTCGTTGGAGAAATTCAGGAAACAGCATATTCTGCATCCGGTGGAGGATGTAAGTATTTACGAGGGGCAAAATGTTTCGGATGATATTCTGGCCGCAATTTCGGCAAAAGAACTGATTGCAGTGATACAGGAATTACCACCTCGTTACCGAATGGTTTTTAACCTTTTTGTAATTGAAGGCCTGAACCATCAGGAAATTAGTGAAGAGATGAAAATTACCGTGGGCACATCAAAATCGAACCTGGCACGCGCCAGAGAAATTTTGAAACGCCGGGTAAAAGAACTTTATGGAGATATTGAGAAAACAAATAATTATACAGCCGGATGAGTAAGAAACTAAATATTGACGATTCGATCAGGGAAAAGCTTGATGGTTTTTCGGCTGCGCCACCGTCGCATGTTTGGGATAATATTCAGTCGCAACTCGACGGGCAGCGGAAAAAGCGCCGCATGGCTTATATCGGATGGATATCGGCAGCCGCAGTTGTTGTGCTGGCTTTTATTGCCGGATGGTACTTCAGCGGAAAAAGCATTGTTGAAGAGCCGGTGATGGTTCAACAGCAAACTACACCTGAAAGCAATCAGGAACCTGCCGTTTCGAAACCGGATAAAGGTATTGAAATAGAAGTTGATCAACTGGCCGGAGCGCAAGAATTAAATAGTACCGAAACAACTACAAACAATACAATTGTAGAAGATAAACTGCTAGCGGAAGTTGAACTTGCAACGGAGCAAAATAAGTCTGAATCAGATGCACTTGTTGCAAGCCGTTCTGATGAAAATTACAGTTTATTAGAACGTATTGAGGCGATATTCACTACCAAACAGTCGGACGTTTCTTTAGCCGAAAAGAGCAATGAAACTCAGGTTGAAGAAAATTTTGCAGCCGATGAAATGCTGATCGCTGCCAACCTGCAGAGTTTAAACGAACAGAACCAGCAGGAGCACGGTTGGATTATCGGAGCACAGATTTCTCCGGGGTATTCGTCGCACTCGGCAAGCCACGACGATACTTACGAGCGAAATATGACCTACAACAGCGATAATGGCGGAAGTAATGTCGGTGGCGGAATTTCGGTGCAGTACAAAACCAGCAAACGCCTGCGTGTTGAAAGTGGAATTTATTATGCAAAAGACGGGCAAAAAGCCGATAACTCGTTTAACTTGTTTTCATCCAGAAACGACAACGATATGCTTTATGCGCCGGCACCGGGCGGATCGTACGACGGAACGGAACTTGGTTTTTCGAATGTGGTTCAAACCGGAAGCAGCGGTGGTGGAATTGCCATGAACAGCACGGCCGGTGTAATTGAAATGGAATCGGCACCGCGAGGTACCAATATTTCGGCCAACCTTGAGAACACGAACAATGTTTCGGCACAAAGGCTGTATTCTGATGGTGAGTTCTCGCAGGTATTCGAATTTGTGGAAGTACCATTGTATTTGCGCTACAGCGTACTCGACAAGAAAGTGGGAGTGGAACTGCTTGGTGGAATTAACGCCGGGTTTGTAATTGGCAACAATGCTTACCTCGATAATAACTCCGGCGTGCAAAACATTGGTAGCACTGCCGATATTTCAACGCTTAATTTTTCGGGAACGCTGGGTGTAGGAGTAAATTACGCCTTGGGTAAACACTTCTCGTTTGCGCTGGAGCCACGCCTGAATTATTACCTTAATTCGATAAACTCGAATCCCGATGTTAATTATCGTCCGTACAGGATTGGTGTTTACACCGGAGTTTATTACGAGTTTTAATCCCGATTTCCACAAATTAATTAAAGATGCTACTCAGGAATTTTGGCGCATCAAAACAATAGCCGGCATAAAGCTGAAACTGAAAGTTCTCGTTTAATGTAGGCGTTGTTTTTTGTTGCTTGTAGCCTTCGATGTTTCCTGTAAGTTGTATTCCCGCAAAAAAGCGGTCGGCATTATAACCTGCAGCAAGCATTGTTTTTGCTCTAAAAATAGCGTAGTTAGTTTTTGTTTCAGCGCTGCTGGTGTAATAGCGTGTTAGCAGTTTGGTGTGAATTATACCTCCGCCGGTTGCAGCACCTCCCGATACAAACAGGCTCTTGTTTATCACCCATGTGTAGAAATAACCCAACTGAAGGCTGCACGAAAGATTATTAGTCTTTTGCGAGGTGTTATTGGGGCCCAGTTCCGTTTTGTTGTCAATAATATAATACCTGTAAACAATGCTGGGGACAAAACTTCCTGCACTTTTTAGTTGCCGTTCGGTTTGTGTTTCGATGGCTGAAAACGAGAAGTTCGGATTCATTTTATAGGCGGTGTACCCGGAAATCCGGGTGTAATTTAAATCGGGTAATTTAAAGTAGTCGGCATCATTCCTTCCACTTTGCAAAAGGTTCGAGCTGTTGTGCAAATAAAAGCCTTTTATTTTGGTGTATTCCAGGTGTTGTGTCCAGTGAGGAAGATTTACATTGGTTCCCATCCAGAATATTTTCGACTGCCCTTTTTGCGCGTCATCATCGTTTCCTGGAATAAATTTCGGGCTGTATCCAACTCCAAATAACAAAGCCCGGTAACTTAAAATCAGGTTGGTTTTTAACGAGGTGTTTGGTTTAATGGTATACTGCTGATCTTGCTGGTAAATCTGAAAAAATTCGGTGTTGTTGGTTAACGATAGTTTTACAGCCAATTGCTGGTTGTGCTTTTCAATAAACGCATCTTTCTCCCTTGCTTCCGTTTGGGCATAACAATTTAAAAAGACCAAAAAGGAGAAGAGAATCGTGGCGATTAGTTTCATGAATGAAAAATAATCATTTAACTGAAGTTTAGAAAACTTTCCTTCCGGGATGGAAGGTTTTGTTCGGCTATTATTCAAAAACACAATCGTTGACAATATGATGATTGTCAGGTGCTAATTTCAACGAAATGTGAAATTTTGCTTAGTTAACAGTTAATTAAGACGGATGCTGAATGACAAGAAAATTTCTTTTATACTTTTGCCAACTATTCAACGCAACCTGAACGATTCATCAAATAACCCATGGTGTTCGTTACACAAGATTATTATTAATATACGGAGTTTTTAAATTTTTCGAATGAAAACTGGAATTTATATCACAAACACCGAAAGCAACACAGGAAGATCGCTTGTAACGCTGGGTGTTTTAAAAGTATTACTTTCAAAAGTAACTAAGGTCGGCTATTTCCGGCCGATCATTAACGATTATCCAAAGGGAGAGCACGATAATCATATCGAAACCATGATATCGTATTTTAACCTCGATATGGAGTACAAAGACGCTTATGGCTTTACCATGTCGCAGGTAGTTAAGTACAAAAACATGGGGCAGGAAGCGCGTCTTATCGATCAGATTATCGATCGTTACAAACAGCTAAAAGAGAAGTTCGATGTGGTTGTAGTTGAAGGTTCGGATTTCGACAATAAGGGCGTTACTTTTGAACTCGATCTGAATATTGAATTTGCTAAAAACCTCTCGATCCCTACTATTTTGGTTAGCTCGGCTAAAGATAAAAATATGGGTAGTGCCATTGCCAATCTTGATACGGCCATTAAATCATTTGCTGAAAGAGATGTGGTTGTGCAGTCGGTTGTAATGAACCGTGTTGAAGCCGGAAATTGCGAAATGATGCGTGAAGAATTGAGCAAGGTTGTACCTGCTGATACTTCGATCGAGATCATTCCTGAAATTAAAAAACTGGGCAGCCCAACTATTAAAGAAATTAACGACGAATTGGGCGGTACCGTGCTGTTGGGCGAAAACCTGTTGTGCAAACAGGCCGACCGTTACGATGTTGGAGCAATGCAGCTGCGCAACTACCTCGACAGGGTAGAGGAGAACAGTCTGATCATTACTCCGGGCGACCGCTCTGATATTATTTTAGCAGCTCTGCAAGCCAATGCATCGGCGAATTACCCAAGCATTGCCGGTATTGTTGTTACCGGAGGTATTGCACCGGAGCCACAGATTGTACGCCTTATTGAAGGTTTGCCAAATATTGTTCCTATTATTTTGGTTGACGATGTAACGTTTATTGCAGCCAAAAAAATATCGGATGTAAAACCAAAATTGCACCCGGGCTTGCCACGTAAAATCGATTTAAGTATTTCAACTTTCGAAAAATATGTGGACACCGACTTCCTGATCGACAAATTCAGAAGTTTCAAAACCGATGTGGTTACACCGCATATGTTCCAGTATAACCTGGTTGCAAAAGCGAAATCGAAAAAACAACACATTGTTTTACCCGAAGGTACCGACCCTCGTATTTTGCAGGCTGCTTCAAGTCTGGTTGATCAGGGTGTAGTTGAAATTACTCTTTTGGGAAAACGCGATGAAATTATTACCAAAGCCACAGAAATAGGTGTTAAGATCAATGGTAACATTAAAATCATCGATCCTGTAGAATCAGAGTATTACGAAGATTACTGGAGAACTTACCACGAACTTCGTAAACACAAAAATATTCCTGAAGATATGGCACGCGATGCCCTGGCCGATGTTTCGTATTTCGGAACAATGATGGTTTACAAAGGACATGCCGATGGTATGGTTTCGGGTGCTGCACACACAACAGCACACACCATTATTCCGGCACTTCAGTTTGTAAAAACCAAACCGGGTGTAAAAACTGTTTCGTCGGTATTCTTTATGTGTTTGGATGACCACGTTTCGGTAATGGGCGATTGCGCAGTAAACGTTAGTCCAACTGATGAGCAACTGGCAGAGATTGCTATTACATCGGCCGATTCGGCAATTGCTTTCGGTATCGATCCGAAAGTAGCATTGTTGTCGTATTCATCGGGTACATCAGGTACCGGCGTTGAGGTTGATAAAGTTCGCTCAGCAACCGAAAAAGCTATTGCTGCACGTCCTGATCTGAAAATTGAAGGACCTATCCAGTACGATGCTGCAGTTGATCCGAGTGTAGGAAAAAGCAAAATGCCCGATTCGCAAGTTGCAGGTCAGGCCAACGTGCTTATTTTCCCCGATTTGAACACAGGAAACAACACATATAAAGCCATCCAGCGCGAAACCGGAGCTCTGGCAATTGGCCCAATGTTACAAGGATTAAACAAACCGGTTAACGACCTTAGTCGTGGTTGTACTGTCGACGATATTTTTAATACCGTTGTAATTACAGCCATTCAGGCTCAGGAAGGGTTTTAAAAGTAAATTCATACTTTTTACGGACGCAGGTTAACTGTCACGAGAATGGTTGATCTGTTACCAAAAACTTTAAACGATATATTTTAAAATGAATATTTTAGTAATTAATGCAGGTAGCTCGTCAATTAAGTATCAGTTGATTGATATGAACACCGAGTTGCCTTTGTCGAGTGGTATTGTAGAACGGATCGGTCTGGAGATGGGATTGATCAAACACAAAACATTCACCAATGGTTCGGAAGAAAAGACCGTTGAAGAATTCCCAATTCCAGATCACGGCGTTGGTTTGAAACGTGTTGCCGAATTGCTTATTGACGAAAAAGTTGGTGTTATCAGCGACCCTTCAGAGATTCAGGCTGTTGGTCACCGTTTGGTACACGGTGCCGAAACTTTCACTGAAACGGTAGAAATTACCGATGAGGTAAAAGCAAAAGTGAAAGAATTATTTCCTTTGGCGCCACTGCACAACCCGGCTAACCTGATCGGTGTTGAAGTGGCTGAAAAAGTATTCCCGAATGCCAAACAAGTTGGTGTATTCGATACTGCTTTTCACCAAAGTATTCCGGAAAAAGCATTCCGCTATGCACTTCCTGAGAAATTCTATACTGAGATGAGAATCCGTAAATACGGTTTCCACGGAACATCGCATAAATACATCACCGAAAAAGCCATCGAATACCTGGGAAATCCTGATGCAAAAATTGTAACCCTTCACTTGGGTAACGGTGCTTCAATGGCAGCTGTTAAAGCCGGAGTTTGCGTTGACACTACAATGGGTATGGGACCATTATCTGGTTTGATTATGGGAACCCGTTCAGGTGATATTGATCCGGCTATCATTTTCTATCTGGCAAATCAAAAAGGTTATTCTGTTGAAGAGATCTCTGATTTGTTGAATAAGGAAAGTGGAATGAAAGGACTGACAGGTCTTACTGATATGCGTGATATTGAAAAAGCCTACAGAGAAGGGGACAAAGATTCGAAATTGGCCCTTGAAATGTATGCCTACCGCGCAAAACAGTATGTTGGTAGTTATGCCTCGGCAATGAATGGTGTTGACGCTCTTGTATTTACTGCAGGTATTGGCGAGAACGATACGCATATTCGCGAAATGGTTTGCGAGGACATGGATTACCTTGGAATTACCTGGGACGCACAAAAGGATAAGAACCGTAATGACGGCATTCACGAAATTAACGTGGATGGCGCAAAAGTTAAAGTTCTTATTATTCCAACCAACGAAGAGTTGGAAATTGCAAAACAATCGTTAGCTCTTGTAAAATAGAGTAACAGAAGATACTATTTAAAAAAGGCGCGTCCGAAACCGGATGCGCCTTTTTATTTGCTTTGGTTTGCGGTTTTTAATTATTAAAAAGTTGTTCGATCGATTCGTAGAGCTTTGCTTTTAAAATTGGTTTGAGCACGAAATCGTTGCAGCCGGCTTCGGTTGCCCGCTTAATATCTTCGGGCTGTGCAAATGCCGATTGGGCAATTATATTCACCGATGTATTGAATCCCCGTATCATTTTTGTGGCTGTATAACCATCCATAACCGGCATTTTAATATCCATCAAAATCAGATTAATGTTGGGATTATTTCGGGCCATTTCAACGGCTTCCTTTCCATTGTTGGCTACCAGTATTTCCGATGCAATATCGCGAACCAGGAGTTTCAGCAGTTCAATCGAAATCGGGTCGTCCTCAGCAATCAATATTTTTAATTTATTCTCCGGTAACCCTCTGTCAATCAATTGTAAATCAGCAGGTGTACTTTGGTGCGAATTTGTGGTTGCCCGCAGCGGCAGCGAAACATAAACCGTAGTTCCTTTGCCAACCTCCGATTCAAGGCTGATGGTGCCGTTCAGCATTTCGGTGTACGATTTTGTAATGGACAGTCCCAGTCCCGATCCTTCAAAAACCCGCGAGTCTGCAATATCGGCCTGTACAAAGCGCTCGAAAATAGCTTTTTGTCTTTTCTGCGGAATTCCAACGCCGGTATCTTTCACAAAAAAGTTTATGTGACTGCTGTTGGTAGTGTAGCCAAATTCAATAGTTCCTGTTGAGGTGAATTTGTAGGCATTCTTTATCAGGTTCGTGAGAATTGAATTGAGTTTGTCGGGGTCGGTGTGTAGCAGCGTTACCGGATTGCCATTGTTTTCGTTTACTTTAAAAGTAATTTCTTTCTGCTTCATCGACTGCTCAAAGAAAATGTGCAGCTCATTTATCAGCGCCGGCAGGTTAATGTCCTGCATGTTTGCAATTACCAATCCCGATTCAATTTTTGAGATATCGATAATGTCGTTAATGGTATTGAGCATTCTTTCGCCACTGGTTTGAATTACCTCGATAAACTCTGTCCGCTGTTGGTTCGATAATTCCCGATCTTTCAGTAATTCGGTAAACCCTAAAATACCGTTCATCGGTGTTCGGATTTCGTGACTCATATTGGCCAGGAAAGAAGATTTTAGCTTGTCGCTTTGTTCTGCTTTTTCTTTGGCCCGTACCAGTTCTTGTTCAATTTTCTTTTGCTCGGTAATATCTCTGAATTCAGTAACACGAACCATTTTATTGTTGTACGGAATCATTTTACCCTCGATGCGCAGCGGGTAAGTTTGCCCGTTTTTTCGCAAGCCAACGGTTTCATAAGGTTTTGAATATTGTTCCTGAATATGTTTCTGAACCAGGTCGCGTTGCTCCTCAGCAATTAATAGCAAGCCATCCATTCCTTTCAGCTCTTCATACGAATATCCAGTAATTCGGCTTAATCCTTCGTTGCAATCCAGAATTATTCCTTTGTCGTGAATTGCTATTCCTCCAAACGAGGCATTGTGCAAGGCTTTAAAACGGGCCTCGTTGTGCTCTGCTTCTTCTTTGGCGCGCTG
>NZ_CAJXTC010000058.1 GCF_913060805.1 uncultured Draconibacterium sp. | reverse complement strand
ATCATAGTTGAGAAAGTTTAAATTTATTTAAAAGAAATTTATTGTAATTATTTCGCTTTCAGGTTTTAACTGCCTGTTTGTTAAAAGCGACACAAAGTAAATACATTTTATTGTTTGAGTCAAGGGCTCTTTTTTTTTTCGTCCGAACCTTAATATTTACTTAAAGTGTTTAGAATAGAATAAGTCGTTTTTTTCGATCAATTCCTCAGGAAGTGTGAAAATATCGCATTCTCGCAGGCTTAAAAATTGAATAAAAACCAAATTATCAATATGATAAGCCTAAAATTGGGTGTTTCGAAAATGTGTCAAATAGATTTGTTTGCCTTAAAAATGGGCTGTTTAGGGTAAAAACGGGTGATTTTCCCTGGTTAAAATTGAAATAGGGAAATGTGCTCCTAACTATTCGGATGTTCTGCAAAATTTGTATCCGCTATATTTTGATAACTATATGCCGGACATTTACACGATTTGCATGAACTAAAAGAAAGTGCTAAAAAAAATAGCATAATTGCCACCAGTGAATATTTGTAGAATGATTTTGTCAATTTTGAGTAGCGAGATCGGACAAAATCATTAGGCTCCGTATACTTTTGTTTCAAATTTCTCATTTATTCAACATTATTCATTAAAAATAAGCGAAAAAATAGGCTATTTATTATATGAAATTAAAAAAATAAGTTTAAAATTGCATGTAAATACGTTAAAATACAGAGCTTGGATTGCGTTCAAACCAAAAATGAAAGAACAGTAAAATAGAAAGATTTGAATTTCACTTGGCCCTGTTGAAAACATTGTGTAAAAGAATGCGTTTTATGCAAGTTATATTTTGTACATTGATGCAAAATTTTATACGTTTGTAGAGTTTACTGTACTTACAGAGACAAATTGTCGGGAAAAATGATTAAAGAATTAGATAAATTAAAATCAATCAATCAATTAAGTTCAATTTAAAAAAAATGCTATGAGAAAAATGTTTACAAGGCTTTTTGGCTTGGTGTTACTCATGCTGTTCGTCGGTGTCACGATGGTGAAGGCGCAGGAATTCCTGCCCCCAACCGGTGATTTGACGCTGGGTGAGGGTAATATAGAGCTGGTTACACCACTTTCTGATGTGTGTGACAGTATGGATCTAGTCGATTTTAAAATTGTAGGGTTTGGAGAGGATGCTACGTTCTCTTATAACTATGATGGAACAGGGAATTTCCCCGGCGATTCAACCTTTGCTTTAACGGAGGGTACATCGGTGGATATTCAGGTTGTTATTGAAACAGCTACTGATACCATGGTTTCTAACCCTATTACCTTTAAAGCGAATTTGGTAGATTCCATAAAAATTCAGGCCTCTGATGTAGAGTCTCCTAAATGTGGAGGAACTCAAGGATCTATCAAGGTTAATTTTACAGGAGGTTATACTGACCTTTACGGTGCTCCCGCCGATGCTTACAGATATTTATATGTGTCTGAGGCCGATTGGATTGCAGGTGGAGCGGAAGGTGGATTTGCAGATTATATGGACGATGCTGTTTTGTCATCAACCGCTGCTCGTTCGGCAGGTACTTACTTTATTGCTGCATACGATTACAGAGGCGAAGGTGTTGATCCATGTTTAGTAGACTTAAGTAATATTGCTGCATGGGATACTGCAGTTGTTGCTCCTGCTTCAGTTGCTCCTGTGGTAGATACTATATATACTGATTCTATTGCGTGTGCCAATGGTACTGCTTCTATTTGGGTTGAAGTATCAGAAGGTGCAGGCGATACCTTGATTGTACAATTGTGGGATGCAGATGCACTGACTGTGTTTGACGAAGATACAATTCCAACTGTTACCGGAATTGTAGAGTTTATGAATGTACCGGAAGGTTCATATTATGCTTCGGTAATAGATACTTTAGGCTGCGATGCCGAAAGTGATAGTACAATAAATCTTGTTGCTCCTGCGGAAGTAGCATTTGAAATAGAAATTACTGATGTTACATGTGCTGCCCCTGGAACAGGAGCGATAGATGTGGCCATTACCAATTATGTTGCAGGATCAGCAGCTGGTGCTTATGCTGCAATGGTGGTTAGTGCTGATTCAACTTATGAGTGGGTTGAGTCAAGTGCGAATGACTCAATTATTGAAATCACAGGCTTAGATGCTGTATATTATGCATTATATGTAAAAGATGTTGCCACTGGCTGTGACTCTGTTCCATACAGAGATGGAATTAACGGAGAAAATAGAATTACACTTCAGGCTGACGGAGAGATAAAATACGTTGTGATGGCCGATTCTATTGAATGTTATGGAGACAGTACATGGGTGTCGATTGATAGTATAACCGGTGGAAATAATTCTGGTTATGAGTACATGATTGATGTAGTTGGTAGTTGGGATACAACGTCTTCATGGTTACTTCCAGCAGGCAATTACACTGTTAGCGTACAAAACGCCACAGGTGTTGGATGTGATGTACCTCTTCCGATTGAGGTTGTACAACCAGATACGTTAATGATTGACGGTATTCAAACGATTGAACCTACTTGCTATGGAGGTAACGATGGTTTAATTATCGTTGATGTTATTGGAGGTAGTGGTACCTATCAATATTCGTTAGATAGTGCAACCTGGTATAATAATCATGCCCTTACTGCAGAAGCTGGTACCTATACGGTTTATGTAAGAGATTTAGCTTGTAACCAGATTACTGATATGCAGGCAGCTGTAGAGATAGACAGCTTGACTGAATTTACTGTTGAATGGGATGAAAGTGATACCATGAATGTTTGTTATGGTGATTCAACATATGCGGATATTGATTATAATCATGATGAAAGAGATGGCGAAAACAGAGAGATTACACTGTTTGTAACTCAGGATATTGATAGTGTATTTGTTGGAGGAACTGCAGTTGAAGATATGCCAAACAATGGTGATGATTACCCATACCTTGGCGCTGGTACCTATTATGTTTGGGCTGCTGATAATTTCGAATGTATTAGTAGTAATTATGATACCTTAGTTGTTCTGCAACCTGATGAGTTAAAAGTAACTGCATCGGTTACCGAACATGCAACTTGTAACGACGATAACGATGGTATTATTACCATTGAAGCTCCGGATAATTACGACTGGACAAACTTAAAGTATATTCTAACAAATACTTACGGTGGTGCATATACTACTGATCCTGCATACATGACAGCTATGCCAGACTCAGTTGTACAAGTTCAGGCTGCTGCAGGTCCATGGTTTGCAGTATTATATGATACTTATTGTGGCGTGAGAGCTATCTCTGAAAAAATGGTAGTGAAAAGTTACGAAGCCGTTGTAATTTCTGATACCGCATTAGTTGTAAACGATATCGAATGTTACGGCGACAGCGTTGGTTCATTTACTATTGCTGCTGCTACCGGTGGTTCAGGAAACTTGGTTTATACGCTGTATAAGGATGATAAAACTGAAGCTGATACTGTTTCAGGATATATAGGAGTTACTGATACTACATTCACAAACCTGAAAGCTGGTTATTACTTTGTTGAAGTAAAAGACTTAGGTGGCTGTGATGGTGACTGGAGTGATACTATAAAAGTAGAGCAACCAGAAATGTTAATATTTGACGTTGAAGAAACTCCTATTAGCTGTTTTGGTGCTGCTAATGGAATGGTTGCACTTTATGTTAGAGGCGGAAATGCCGGCCAACCGATGTATAAGTTGGGAACAACTTCGTGGCAAGCCATGGAAGATACGATTACTTATGAAGGAGATATATGGTGGACAGCAAATGTAACGATTACTGATCCTGGAACTTATGATGTTTGGGCAAAAGACACCTTAGGTTGTACTGCACCTAAACAAACATTTACAATACTTGAACCAGATCCAATTGTAATTAGTATTGATACAATTGTAAATGCGACCTATGTATGTACCGATAATGGTGGTGTTGAAGTGAGTGTAACTGGTGGTAATTATGATACTTACGATTTCTACCTCTTCAATGCTGATAGTACTGTTGAAAGGTCTGACGATGATGTATCGGATATTACATTTACAGGTTTGCCTGGTGATACTTATACTTTAGAAGTAACTGATAGATATGGTAAATTTGGTGCTACTTGTGTAATGTCAGAAACAATTGTGATAACACAGCCTGATACAATTACTGCAGAAGCAGCTATAACTGAAATTGTAGCATGTAAAGATGGCGCCGACGGTGAAATTACTGTAAGTAATATTATGGGAGGTACTGGAAGTTACGAACTTTCTATTTCGCCTACACCTGTAACTTTAGTACAGGATTCAAATGTATTTAGCGGTCTTCCTGCCGATAAATATGTAATTACAATTACTGATTTAGATGAGCCAGGCGGATGTCCTGTAGAATTAGATACAGTAATGTTAGATGAAGCAGAGGAGTACTTAGAATTAAGTGCTACAAGAATACAGCATCTTACATGTAAAGAACCTGCTAAATTCTCAGTACAGGCTACTGGTGGTGAAGGTCCTTACATGTACGCCACAGCTCTTTCTGAACTACCTGAACATGTTTTGGTGCCACCGGCTATAGATAGCTCGGCATGGCAGTCAGACAGCATTTTTAATGACATAACTGAACCTGGAACATGGATTGTTTGGGTGATGGATGCAAGAGGATGTATTGTTGGCGGTGAATTTGACGAAAACGATATGCCAGTTAATGGATGGCGTGTGCCTATTCACGGACCAAGTGTTGTAGTTGATGTTGTAGCTACTGTAACTGATTTACCTAAATGTAATGGTGAAACTACTGCAATGATTGTTGTTGATGATGCGAATGTAAGTATTGTTGATACAATGGATCTTGAAAGTACTGACAGAGGGTATACCGTTAGTATTAATGGAATTGCGGGTGATACTTTAGCAAATGTGGGTGCTGGTACATACGTTGTTGTGGTAACTGATACTTTAAGTGAATGTATTGGAACTGACACTGTAGTTATTGAAGATCCTTTGGCATTGGAAGCTGAACTTCATATCGTTGAAGGTAACTTCACTTGTCCTGATGCTGTAGAAGGATTTATTAAGGTAACTTTCCCTGATACATTAGTTGGAACGGGAGACCTTGAGTACCAATTATGGAGAAACGACACATTAAAAACTGATTGGCAACCAAATAATCAGTTCTTAACAAAAATTGGTAATAGCTACCAGGTTGTTGTTAGAGATGCTAATGAATGTGAGTACACAACAGAATCAATCGATATCGAGCGTGTTGAGCCGATTATGTTTGATATGATGGATGTAACATGTTCAGGTGATACTGCAGCTTCTGTTAAAGTTAGTGTTACTGGAGAAGAAGGTCGTTTGTTCAAAGTAATGTGGACACAATACGAAATTGATCCGGATACTGACTATGAATCAGAATGGTTCACACAGGAAGACGGAATCACATTAAAAGAAGTGTTCATGTTTGACAATGAAAGTCTTGTTGATCAACACTACGAAGTTTGGGTAGTAGATAGTATTCCTGGAGCTGATCTAGGATGTATTTCTGAACCAGATACTGTTACATTTGACCAGATGATTAGTGATGAGCTTACACAAACAGTTGTTGTGGGTGAAGTTAATGGTTGCGGAACTGATGTAACTATTACACCTGCCGGTGGTGTTGCTCCATACACTGTAATGATTAACGGTGAAGTAGCGATGTTAACTGATGGTGTTATAACCTTAGGTGGCGGAGAGCAAATTATTACAGTAATGGATGCTCACGAGTGTAGTCCTGAAGTTGCTGATACACTTGATCTTGATTACCCAATGAGCATGGATACATTAGTAAATATGTTTGTTGGTGATACTACTGAGTTTGTATACGGAACTATCAGCGAAATCTTAACTGCTGAAGAAGCAGGAGTTGTTGAATACACTTTCTATAATACTACTGATAGTACTTGTACTGAAGAAGTAGTTGTAACTGTTGATGCTGTTAATCGTGTAGCTCCAGCTATCGAAACAGTAACTCCGCTTGATACAGTAGAAACAAATCATACTATATTCACAATGGTATTTGAGAATGAAGTAATGTTCAATGAATCAGTAATGGGATACTTAACTGTAACTAAGAAAGATTCTACTGAAGCTACACTTGAAATTCCAATTACTGAAGATATGGTTGATGGTAACACAATAACTGTAGACTACGATTATATGGAATTGGGAGCAATGCTTGACGTGAATACTACTTATACAGTTGCTGTAGATAGTGGTATTGTTACAGGAGATGGTCTTCCATGGGATGGAGAAACAGGAGCTTGGGAATTCACAACTGGTGCAGACTATCCAACAGATGTTGAGGTGCTTGAACCAGAAACTCTTGAGTTCAAGGTTTATCCTAACCCATTCAATGATTTCATTAGAATTGAAAATGCAGACAAACTTGACCGTGTAGTTGTTTCTAACATTGCTGGTCAACGTGTTCTAGATATTGAATATCCTAGTTATGAAATCCGTACTGGTAATCTGACCACTGGCGTTTACGTTGTGACATTAATTTCGAACGACGAAATCGTTAAATCAGAAAGGATTATTAAAAAGTAATACCGAATTGATTGATTAAAAAGGGAAGCATTTAGCTTCCCTTTTTTTATTTTCAATACTTTTGTGTTCTCTAAGTTTTAAATAAGCAGGTTATATGGAGTTATTAAATAAGCACGTATCCGTTCGAAAATTTACTGATAAGGCTATTAGCCCGGATTTATTAAAAAGTATCATATATTCAGGTACAAGAGCCTCTACAACGGGTAATATGCAGTTGTATAGTGTAATATTAACAAAGGATATTGAAAGAAAAGAAAAACTACTTCCATTACATTTTAATCAGCCTGTTGCTAAAAATGCTCCTGTACTGTTAACTTTTGTGGCCGACTTTAATCGTTTTTCAAAGTGGTGCCTGAATAATGACGCTCAACCGGGGTACGACAATCTGATTTCTTTTACCAATGCGGTTATCGATACTTCGCTTGCCGCGCAAAATGTTTGTATCGCAGCTAAGAATAATGGATTGGGAATTTGCTACCTAGGAACAACTGCTTACAATGCAAAAGAACATATTGAAGTACTTGGATTACCCAAGCTAACATTTCCCGTAACTACCGTAGCGATCGGTTATCCTGAAGAAATACCAGAATTAACGGATAGAATCCCCGTAGAAGGCATTATTCACGACGAATTATACCAAGACTACGATAGCGAACGAATTAATGAATTATATGCGTTTAAAGAGAGTCTGGAGTCATCAAAATCTTTTGTGGCAGAAAATGGAAAACAGACATTAGCACAGGTTTTCACCGACATTAGATACAAAAAGAGCGATAATGAATTCTTTTCAGCGAAGATGTTGGAAACAATAAAAGCTCAGGGATTTTTGGCTGATTAATCGGCAGTAAACCTATTTATATAGGCAAAAAAGTCTTGGCGGTAACTGTTGCCAATAGGAAGCTTCTCGCCATTAATGGAAACCATGTTGCCCTCAAGTGATTCAATTTTGTCAACTGAAACAATAAATGATTTATGCGTACGATAAAAGTTGTCCTGTGGCAAAAGCGCATGAATTTTTTTCATCGATAGATTCGTAACGAACTTATCATCTACTACGTGTATTTTAATGTAGTCACCTAAACCTTCGATGTAAAGTATATCGGTAAATCTGATTTTGATCGTCTTTTTGTTCGATTTGATAAATAGAAAATCAGCACTTGTCTCACTCTCCGGTGAACTTTCGGCTTTATTTTTTAGCCAATACATTTCTTCGGCCTTCACAAAAGCTTTAAAAAAGCGCTCAAAAGAAAATGGCTTTTTTAAATAATCCAAAGCATTAAGCTCATAACCTTCCAGAGCATATTCCGAGTAAGCCGTGGTGAAAATCACCATTACATTTTTATTCAGGTTTTTTAGAAAAGAAATACCTGAAAGTTTTGGCATGTTTATGTCAAGGAAAAGAAGATCTACTTCATTTTTGAGTAAAAACTCCTGGGCACAAATCGCGTCGTTACAGGCTCCGATAATGTCGAGCGAAGGAATTTTTAGCGCATATTGTTTGATAACATTTTGGGCAAGGGGTTCATCGTCGATTATAAGAGCTTTAATTGCCATGGTCTTTAAGTTTTAGTCTTAAATGAACTGAATAAGTAGATTCTTTTTGATTTACAACAAGTTGATAGTCGTTAGCGTGATATAGATGTTTTAGTCGTTGTTTTACGTTTGCAATTCCAATCCCCGAATTTTTCGAGTCAAAATTCTCCGGCTCCGCAAAATTGTTTTCAAGATCAAAATTTAGCCAGTCTTCGGATATACTGAAGGAAATATTTATGTAATCATTTTCTGTTCCTGGTAGCCCGTGTTTAAAGGCGTTGTCGATAAACGGCTCAAACAACAACGGCGCAATGTAAGAAGCGCTCGTAATTTGAGGTTTTTCGTAATTAATAACGGTATTTTCAGTAACTCTTATTCGTTGAAGTGCAATAAAATTATCGACAAACTCTATCTCTTTTCGCAAGCTAATAAAGTTATCCTTCGATTCGTAAATAATATGGCGCATTAAATCAGAAAGACGCAAAATTAGGTCCGGAACTTTATCGGAGTTAATAAGCGACAATGAATAAATGTTATTAAGCGAATTGAAAAGAAAGTGTGGATTCAGCTGTCCTTTTAATGATTTTAACTCTGCTTCAAGTTTGCCTTTTTCAGTTTTGGCCAGTTTGTAGTTCAAATCCTGTAACGACAACCAATCTTTAAACAGCTTTAAAAATGTAGTTATCCCGATATAAAAAAGTGTGGCAAAGAAAAATGCGGAGTGCGTTTCGGTACTAAGCGATTGTAATTGCTCAGATACCTCGAGGAATTGCCTTAGTGGATAAACAATTAGCAATTGAACAAACAAACTGCTGATTGAAATGAGTACAACCAACCAGAAGATGTAATAAATGTATTGTTTCCGGATAAGAAACCGCGGGATAAGAATATTCAGGTTGAAATAAACTCCCAGCGCAAAACCGGCATTTATAACCACTGATTTTGCAATGGTTGTTAACGTAAATTCGCGGCTGTAGATGAAAAAGATAAAACACAAAAAAACAACGCTGGCCATCCAAAAAAGAATATGCCCGATAATCTTGTTACGTTTATTTAATAAGTGTTTTCGCATTTAAATTCTATCGCGCTTTAAAAATATCTTTTTTAAATAATAAAGCACCGGATTTTTGTATTTAAGATTTTTCCACGGTCTGCTAGAGTGGGGCAGGTGTAAAACCCGTACACCTTTTGCCAGGTAGTTGGTAAAACCAATTTTTTTCGATTGACGGCTAATAAAAACGTCAAACCAGTCTTTATCTTTTGCTAATTCTTTAAAATCAAATTTTTCAAGAAAAGGAACCGTAATTAGTGTACAGCAAAAACTTAAGCTGTGCGATGTGTCAATAACATCGTCACTTTTCGTTTTCTCAAAATTATACGGGAAATTATAATCACCATTTTCGTCAACGGTGATGGCTCCAATTAAACCCGGTTTTTGCTCGGCCTTCATAATGTCGAGTAAGCTCTGAATGGTATCCTTTTTTACTACAACATCCGATTCAATAATAATTAAAGGAACTCCTGCTTCGAGTGCAAGTTGTTGCGATTTCTGCAGAACGATTTGGTAATTAGGCGACGGCGTATCAGTAATATCTTCAAGGTGTACAACGGTAAACCCGAGTTCTTTAGCTGCCGAATCAAGGTATTGTTTCGTTTCGGGTTGGCTAAAATCGTTAAATACATAATACGAAAAATTGCCACCGGCTTCCATTATAGCATTAATTGTGCGTTTGGTCGTTTGCAACGAATCTTTAACCGGAGTAATTACAATAGCTTCTGACATTATTTTTGAAATTGAGATGCAAAGTTAATTAAATTATTGTCCTTTACAGTAACAGAATACAGCTTTTGCCAGCGGCAGCAATGCCAAACCGGATATCCGTCGTCAGGTTATTTAAACTTATGTATCAAAAATTCTAAATCCGGCGTATGCCAACAGCACCGGGCGTTAAAAAATACTTTAAAATCTATGGTAGAATCGGCTACTTAATTACCTTTGCTTTAGGTTAACAAGAAAAGAAATGCTGTATGAGTAATGCTGTTCAGACTGAAAAAGAGTTCTCGATCGATATGATTCCTGAACCGGAGAACCTGGAGGAGATCGTGTTTTCCTTAATGGTTAATCCCAACTTATCAACCATTAACTATTTCAATGATTTTAGTGATCAGGGAATTTCGCCCGAATCGATTGGTGAAAGCGAAACCGACGAAATAGGTATTTTTGAGTTGGAAGGTAATGGTAGACGAATGGCAATGAGTACGCACGCTTTTCATCACCATTTAGAAAGTGATCCGCAGAAAGCAACAGAAATTTTAATATCGCGTGCTACGCGTAAGATGTTGTGTTTCGGAGCGCAGCCTTTCGCCGTAAGTGCATTTTTGTATCACATTGACTTTGCCGATCCAAACGGACAGTTTATCGCATCCGGTGCTAAAAAGGGCCTTGAAAATGCCGCAGCAAAGTTTGGACTAAAAATATCGGATAGAAAAATTCGCTTCGATCATTTCTCGCAACACGGCCCGGTGCCGCCAACAATCATTATCAGTATTATGGCACAGGTGCCCGAAGGTGAAAACTTGATTACCCATAGTTTCAAAAATAAGGGCAATCACATATTTGTAATTGGCCGATCGCTAGACGATATCAATTCATCAGAATACCTCGAATTTTACCATGGTATTTCAGAGTCGGCATTGCCGGCATTTAATATCGAAGATGAAATTGCCGTTCAAAAAGCAATTAAAACCTTGCTCGATAAAAAGTTGATAGAAAGCGCCAGCCCGGTTGGAAAAGGTGGACTTTTCTTTACCTTGCTACGTGCTGCTATTCCAAATGAACTGGGATTTGATATTACTTCCGATGCAGAAACCAGAAACGATGCATTCCTTTTTGGCGAATCAATGGGACGTTTAATCGTTGGCGTGCATCCCGATAAAGAGGATGAATTCGTTGACGCGATGTCGGAAATAAATGTGCCATTCTTTACTTTAGGGCATGTTACCAAAGGAGAGATCAGAATTGACGATCAGTCGTTAGGTTACATCGATAAAATGACTGTTGGATCTTAATGGCAGCCCTTCCTTATAAGCAATCAAAACAATCCAAGAAAGGTCAGGTGGAGGAGATGTTCGATAATATCTCTCCGAAATATGATTTACTGAACCATGTATTATCATTGAATATTGATAAAATATGGCGCAGAAAAACCATTAAAAAACTGCGACCATATGAGCCCAAGAATATCCTTGATATTGCAACGGGTACCGGCGATTTTGCTATTGCCGCGTTAAAACTTGGCGATGTAAAAGTTACCGGCATCGACATTTCGGAAGGAATGTTGAATGTTGGACGAGAAAAAATAAAAGCCAAAAAGCTTGACGACCAAATCAAGTTTCAAAAAGCAGATTCGGAAAACCTGCCTTTCGACGATGGTGCTTTTGATGCAGCCATTGTTGGTTTTGGAGTGCGAAATTTCGAGAATCTTGAAAAAGGACTTTCCGATATTCAGCGTGTGTTAAAACCCGGCGGTGTATTTTTCGTGCTCGAATTCTCGAAACCGGTTAGTTTCCCGTTTAAGCAGATTTACATGTTTTATTTTATGCGCATTTTGCCGTTAATCGGAAGAATGGTGTCGAAAGATAGCCGAGCCTACACTTATTTGCCCGAATCGGTAAATGAATTCCCGGATGGTGACAGATTTTTAACTATTTTAGCCGATGTTGGTTTTGTTCAGAATGAATGTTATCGGCAGACTTTTGGAATCGCCTCAATTTACAAGGCACATAAACCCAACAATTAAAACATAGCGAACAATAAATTATTCGTTTTTTTGTTTTTCATAAAAGCAACATTAAGAAGGTGAAGAAAGTTTTAATCTCAATCATATTCCTTATTGCAGGTTGTAGTGTTTTTGCCCAAAAGCAAAAAATTAACTACCTGACAACTTTTGATGATAAGCTTTTTCATTTTGGTTTTACCATCGGAATGAATACCCTCGATTTTAATGTGGTGAATTACAATCCAATTGGCGAAAATCCTGAGTTTGTTCCATATCCGCAGGATCGTATTATTTGGGATAGCGAAATCCGTTCTGATGTGGCAACATTAATTCCCGGGTTTACCGTTGGGATTGTTACCAGTATGAGACTCTCAAAAGATTTCAACCTGCGTTTTTTGCCAGGCTTGTCGTTTGGCGAGCGGCAATTGACTTTTAATGTACCGGTAAGAGATGTAAATGTGTATGAGGAAGATCTTTCGTTCTATACCATTCGATCTACTTTCCTCGATTTTCCACTGTTATTGAAATACAAGGCCCGACGTATTAACAACGACCGGCCTTATGTTATTTTTGGTGGCGCCTATCGTCAGGATATTTCGCGAACTGCACAGGAAGACCTGATAAAGTTAAAGAGCGGTGGTTTTTATGCCGAAGTTGGCGGTGGCTGGGATCACTACTTTGCGTTTTTCCGATTCTCGGTAGAAGCCAAATTTAGTTTTGGTTTGAATGATCAGCTGGGCGATCTCCCGGGCGGTCAGCAGCGTTTATATTACGCACAGTCGATAAAAAATCTGCGATCGAAGATTTTCACCCTCTCATTTCACTTTGAATAAGCTCGTTTAAACTCGGAGCAAAGTATTGCCGTAGCAACCGAAACATTCAACGATTCTGCTTTTATTTCATTTTCCGAGAAATTTGGAATGCTCAGCTTATCAGTAATAAATTTTTCAACCTCCGGTCTTATCCCGTTTCCTTCGTTACCCATTACAAGTACGGCTTGTCTTGGAAGTTTTTTCCGGTAAATGTTATCGCCATTCATAAATGCTCCAAACAAGGGCGCTTCTGCTTTTTGTGCCAACCCGGCGAGTTCATCAAAATCACATTCATGCAGTTTTATGCGGCTGAAAGAACCCATACTTGCCTGAATTACTTTTGGGTTGTATAGGTCAACGGAATCGGGCGAGCAAAGAACATGCTGAATGCCGTACCAGTCGCAAATGCGTACAATGGTTCCCATATTGCCGGGATCCTGAATTCCATCAAGGTAAATGGATAAACCTTCGGGCAGCGAATTTGGGAAAACCGGTTTTTTAGGAATCTCGCAAACGGCGAGGCTGTTTTGCGGATGTTGCAACAAGCTCACCTTTTTCAGTTCTTTCGCATCGGTTTCTATAATTCTTTCTGCATCGTTTTGCGAAACCGGATAGCGGCTTAAGAATTGATCGGTAACGACTAATAGTTTGATCTTCAAGTCGGAATCCAGAGCTTCTTTCACCATTTTATCTCCTTCAACAAGAAAGCTGTTTTCTTTTGAACGGTATTTTTTTAAAGCCAGCGAATTAATAAGTTTTGTTGTACTTTTACCAATCATTTATTTTTGAACTGAATTCATAATATTTGTGGTAAAGTTACTGTTTCTAAAAAAACACTTGGTTATTTTTGATCAATAAAAGTTGTAGGATTTGGCAGAGAAGTATTACAGGCGAAAAATTGGAAGCTACAAGTGGATATTTGTTTTATCTGCAATGCTGCTTGCATCGTGTTCTCAAACGCGTTTTGTTCCGGAGCAAGAGTATTTGTTGCAAAAGGTGGAGCTTGAAATTGATAACCAGGAGGTGAGCAGGGAAGAAGCCAAATCTGTTTTACGGCAAAAGGAAAACTACAAGATCCTCGGTTTTATTAAGTTTTATCTGTTGCTGTACAATATGTCGTCGAAGAAAAAGACCGACGATTGGCTGAAACGAATAGGGGAGGCGCCGCAGTTGTACGATAAAGTTATGGCAGAACGTTCGGCCGAACAACTGGAAGCATACATGGGGCAACGTGGCTACTACCAAGCAAAAATTAACCAGGATGTTCAGTTTAACGAAAAGAAGCGAAAAGCGAAACTTAAATTCACCGTTGAGTCGGGCGATCAGTATAAAATACGACGCGTAAATTATCATTTCGAAACGCCTGAATTACAAAAGATATTTTTTAACGATTCGGCTAAATATCAAATGCGACCCGGAACTGCTTTCGATATTTACGAGCTGGAAAAGCAGCAGAAACGGATAGTAAGTTTATATCAAAACAACGGGTACTATTATTTCTCGAACAACCAGGTTCGTTATCTGGCCGACTCAACACTTTACGATAAACAGGTAATTCTCGATCTTTTTATTGGCGAAACACGTTCGAGCCAGGTGGACAGCACAAAGTTGTTGAAGCCATATTATTTGAATAATTTTTACTATTCGGTGATGCCCGGAAATACGCCGGTTACTTCCAATCGCAGACAAGATTTTGATTTCTCCGATACGCTGTTTTGGGATAATTCAATACTTTATGCCAACGATCAGATTTCGTATCCGCCGGGGCTTTTCATACGAACCAACCAAATGCAAAGTGGCGACCTGTATAACATTACTGAGGTTGAAAATACTTTTAATGCACTGAACCGACTGCGCCAGTTTCGCTTTGTTGATATTCAGTTTAGTGAAACTTATCCGGAACAAGACACTAATTTGCTCGACTGTAATATTCGCCTGGCGCCTTTAAATAAACAATCAACTTCGTTTGACATTGAGGGCACCAACACATCGGGTAATTTAGGTGTGGCCGGAAATATTTATTACCAGCACCGAAACCTGTTTAAGGGTGCCGAGGTATTTCAGGTGCGGTTAAAAGGGGCAACCGAACGTTTGCACCGAAAAGTGCCGAACGGAACTGAAGCTTTTAATACACGTGAGTTTGGTGTTGAATCGAGTTTGATGGTTCCTAAATTATTGGGGCCGGGTAAATACATAAAAAGTTTTGGAAAGTATTTGCCGAAAACTGTTTTTAACGCCGGTTACAACTTCCAGCGCCGGCCGGAGTATACCCGAACCATTACCAACTTTAAGATTGGTTACGACTGGAAAACCTCGCAAAACTACCAGCACCTCTGGAATTTTCTGGACATGAACGTGGTTAGATTGTACGAATTCGATCCCGATTTTATTAATTCGATCCAGGATCTTTACATTAAAAGTAGTTTTACCGACCACTTGATTTTTGCGATGAACTACTCGTTGATCTTTAACAACCAGCGGCTGTCGTCAAATAAAAATTATACCTACGCACGTTTGAATCTTGAGTCGTCGGGAAACGTTCTCTGGGCACTATCGGAACTTGCAGGTCGTGATCTTACTTATGAGGAAGATTCGGTTACCAATGAAATTTCTGAATATTATAAAGTATTTAATATTCGTTTTGCGCAGTATGTAAAAGCCGATCTGGAAGTGCGGAAAGCGTTTCAGATTGACCGATATAATTACGTTGTGGGCCGACTATTTGGAGGAGTTGGATTACCCTACGGAAACTCACCTTTCCTGCCTTTTGAAAAGCAATATTTTGCCGGTGGAGCGAATGGAATCCGGGCGTGGCAAGTTCGTTCCTTGGGACCGGGTACTTACACTCCGGAAGATGAGAATGCTTATCCAAACCAATCATCGGATATTAAACTTGAGGCCAACATCGAATACAGATTTCGTTTGTTAGGCTCGTTGGAAGGTGCACTGTTTTTAGACGCCGGTAACATTTGGGCGATTAACAGTATTGATAACCGCGAGGGTGCCGTTTTTAAATTCAATAAGTTTTACAGACAGTTTGCTGTTGGTACCGGAACCGGTTTCCGCTTCGATTTATCGTATTTTATTCTTCGTGCCGATATTGGTATGAAACTTCGCGATCCGGCTGCTGTTCAGGGAGAACGGTGGATTATTGGCAACCGCGGATATAAAGGCGACGACTTTACTTTTTCGTTTGCCATTGGTTATCCATTTTAAATCTTTTAGATTAAAAGTAATTCTTACTCGTTTTTTTGTTTGGCGTGCTTGTTATGAATTATTTTTTTGCATTTTTGGGGCTTAAATTTTTACATATTGTTAGTTAAAGGAGAGAACAGCTCTCAAAATATTATTTTCTATGTCAAATCTTCCTTCGGGTAACCGCGATTCATTTAGTTCAAAATTTGGTGTTATAGCAGCTGCTGCCGGTTCGGCAGTTGGTTTGGGTAATATTTGGAAATTTCCATACATCGCCGGAGTGTACGGCGGTGCAGCTTTCCTTTTTGTTTACCTCGCTTTTATTCTTGCAATCGGAATCCCGGTTATGTTATCGGAGTTAATAATTGGTAGAAGCTCGAGGAAAAATGCATTTGGTGCGTTTAAACTTCTTGCTCCTGGAACACCCTGGCGTTATATTGGTATTTTAGGCGTAGGAGCCGCATTTCTGATTTTATCGTTTTACGGCGTTGTTGCCGGTTGGAGCATCGAATATATTGTTCTGTCTCTTAAAAACGGCTTCTCAGCAAAAAGTCCTGATGAGATAGGAATGTTATTTACTACGCTTATTGAATCACCTGTTAAGCCGGTAGTATTTCAGCTAATATTTATGGTAATGAGTGCAGCAATTGTTATTGTTGGTATTCAGAAAGGGATTGAGAAATACACGAAGATTTTAATGCCGTTGTTGGTTGTTATTCTCGTGTTTTTGTGTGTTAAATCGGTTTCGCTTGAAGGAGCTAAAGCCGGTCTGAACTTTTTGTTTAAACCAGATTTTTCAAAACTTACTGCCGACGGTATTTTAAGTGCATTGGGTCACGCGTTTTTTACGCTTAGCTTAGGAATGGGTACGCTTATTACCTACGGATCGTATATTAAAAAAGATAATAACCTGGTAAGTACGGTTATAAATGTAACAGTTGCCGATACAGTAATTGCACTGATGGCAGGGATTGCAATTTTCCCGGCGGTGTTTGCTTTTGGCATTGAGCCAAGTCAGGGACCCGGACTGATTTTCGTTACGCTACCAAATGTGTTCCACCAAATGCCGGGTGGTTATATATTTTCAATCGCGTTTTTTGTGCTTCTTTCCGTAGCTGCATTAACATCGTCAATTTCAATTCTTGAGGTTGTGGTGGCCTATTTTAAAGAAGAATTCAATATGGGCCGAAAGGCATCTACAGTTTTGGCAACCGTTCTCATTTCAATTTTAGGTGTTTTATGTTCGCTTTCAATGGGCGTATTATCACCATATACATTCTTCGGGTTGAATATTTTCGACTTAATGGACTGGATTTCGGCTAACTTATTCCTGCCGGTTGGTGGAATGTTCATTGCCTTGTTTATAGGTTGGCATTTCGGCCGTAAGAAGGTTAAGGAAGAAGTGGCACAGGGAGGAACACTGTCAGGTGCATTGTTGTCGATATTTATGTTCCTGGTGAAATTTATTGCACCTATCGCAATTGCCATTGTAATGCTGAATAATTTCGGTCTGTTGAAATTCTAATTGCCACTAATTATTTTTTCGATAGAGGTATAAAATCCACTATTCGGTCTTCGTATTGTGTTTGGGAATATGCCGGCACGATTGTATAGTTTTGCTTACTTAATTTCAATATTGTAACTTAGCAGAACGTCAATCACTGTCAACTATTTAGCCCAGATGCAATGAGAAAAGCCTGGCTCAAAATAAAAAATGGTTTTCTTTCCTATTCCCGTGGCGACCGGGTAGGTATCATTATATTATCAGTTTTGATTTTGCTGTTGCTGGGGGCTAATGCTTATGTAAAAAGAATTGCGCCCAAACCGTATTATACGCCGGAACAATTTGAAGAAATTCAGGCGCAGTGGAATGCCGCCTGGCAGGCAAATGACAATGCTGAGCTATTAAGTCTTTTTAATTTTAATCCGAATACCATTGAGGAAAGTGCGCTTGATTCGTTGGATTTGCCAGCGCAAATTAAACGGAACCTGATTAGGTACCGTGCTGCCGGTGGAAGTTTTAAATCGAAAAACGATGTGCGAAAACTCTATGGAATGAGTGACTCGTTGTTTCAGCATATCGCTTCCTATATTCTCATTCCAAAAGCCACAGTCGAGACGCAAACAAACAATAAGGAAGAGCCGAAGGTAGAACCACCTGTAGGATTTTTCGATCCGAATACGGCGAGCAAAGAGGCATTGGAAGACTTTGGTTTTAGTTCTTACCAGGCCAATAATATTGTGTCGTATCGAAACAGCGGAGGAGGTTACCGCCAGCCCGACGATCTCCTAAAAATTTACGGGCTCGATTCGGCAACTTATAAACGCGTTTATCCTTACGTAAAAATTGATAACGTCGCAGAGCCGGAAAAGGAAGTACCGGAAGAACTGTTTACGATTGAATTAAATAGTGCAGATACTTCCGATCTTGTAAAATTAAAAGGGGTTGGGTCGGTTTATGCATCGCGCATTGTAAAATACCGAAACTTGCTTGGTGGCTTTTGTAATGTAAATCAGTTAATGGAGGTTTATGGTTTTACAGAAGAACTTTTTGCGGCCGTAAAACCTTCTGTTACTATTGATACAACAGCGATAAAACCGATTCGGATTAATTATGCCGAGTTCTCAGAATTGATCAGACACCCATATTTTGATAAATCGAACGTAAACGACATACTAAATGAAAAGGATAAAAACGGACCCATAAAAAAATTATCAGACCTCGAGGTACTTGAATCGATTGACGCTGAGTTTATTGATAAAGTAAGGCCATATGTTACCTGTCGTTAAAAAAGTGAAAACTATTTTTTCGCGATAGGAATTATTATTTTTTTGCTTTAAATTTGATATACTATGAATTATTTCTAAATTTGCGCCTCAATTTTTAAAATGTAAATCCGAAAGATATGATTATTATTCCGGTTAAAGAAGGCGAAAATATTGAAAGAGCTTTGAAAAGGTTCAAGAGAAAATTCGAGAAAACTGGCGTTATTAAAGAGTTACGCGATCGTCAGAAGTTCACCAAGCCTTCTGTAAGAAGAAGGGAAGAATTGAAAAAGGCAGCATACGTACAAGGTTTGCAGCAACAGGAAGACTAAAGTTTTCTTTGGTGATTCCTGAATTATTAGTTTAGATGGCCAATGAGTTATCAGGAATCGTTTATCAATTTTTTAAAGTATGAGAAGAGATATTCTCCTCATACGGTGAAGGCATATGAAAAAGACCTCGATCGGTTTGTGGAATTTTGCACAAAAATGGTCGGGGATTTTGTTGTTAAAGATGTTGACCTCAAACTACTGCGTTCTTGGGTGGTAGACTTAATGGAGCACGATTATAGTCCGAGTTCGGTAAGCAGAATGATGACGGCGGTAAAGTCGTTTTATAACTTTTTGCTTCGCGAACAGGTTGTCGATGTCAATCCGGCTATAAATGTTCCGCTTCCTAAAATTAGGAAGAAGCTACCCCATTTTGTTGAGGAGAATAATCTGAACCATTTATTAGATGATGATCTTTTTGATAATGGTTTCAGGGGGAGGAGAGATAAATTGATCATTTCGTTATTTTACGGAACCGGCATTCGTTTGGCAGAGTTAATCAACCTGAAAGATCGGGATTTTAACACCGCCGAATACCTTATAAAGGTGCTGGGGAAGCGGAATAAAGAAAGGATTATTCCATATCCAAGAGAGATTAACCAATTGTTTAATGATTACGTAGATGTAAGAAACGACGAAATCGTAAACAATAGTGGCTATTTATTTGTAACGGAAAAAGGAAAGCAGATTTACGAAAAACTGGTTTACCGCGTTGTAAAAAGTAATTTAGCCAGGGTAACATCTCTTGAAAAGAAAAGTCCGCATGTTTTGAGGCATACTTACGCAACTCATTTGTTGAATAACGGTGCCGATCTTAATGCAGTAAAAGAATTGCTGGGGCATGCAAATTTGGCGGCAACTCAGGTGTATACACATACAACATTCGAGAAGCTGCAACAGAGTTATAAACAAGCCCACCCTCGTGGTGGTAAAAACGATTGATTATGGAAGTAAAAATTAATTCAGTGCATTTTAACGCCGACCAGAAGTTGGTGGAATTCGTAAACAAAAAAGTAAACAAACTGGATACTTTTTTTGATGGTATATTAAAGGCTGATGTAACGCTTAAGGTTGCGAAGCCCGAAGCAGCAAACAATAAGGTTTCTGAGTTAAAGATTTCCATTCCTTCTCAAGATTATTTGTTCGCCAAAAAGCAGGCAGATACGTTTGAAGAAGCGACAGATTTAGCTATCGATGCTATTAAGAAACAGCTTGTTAAATACAAGGAAAAATTGAAGAGTAAATAATATTTAAAAATTAAAGCTCAAATTTTAGTTTTTTAAAATAATATTTTTACATTTGCACACCCTTTTCAGGGGCGTTCTGAAGACAGCTGAAAATGTAGTGCTTTGCAGGATATTGAAGCTTTTGAAATGATTTTTTGAATTTCGCTTTGCAAAAAGAAAAATGAGAAAAATTGAAAAAAAAGCACACGAGTAGCAAAAAATATTCGGTTGTTTCGAAAAAAGTTGTAATTTTGCACGGCATTTTTTGCCAGTAGACTATAAGCGGGAATAGCTCAGTTGATAGAGCATTAGCCTTCCAAGCTAAGGGTCGCGGGTTTGAGTCCCGTTTCCCGCT
>NZ_CAJXTC010000057.1 GCF_913060805.1 uncultured Draconibacterium sp. | reverse complement strand
AAAAGAAAAAGAGTACCTACAAAATTACATTAATCCCTTGTCTGTTTCATAAGAATAGAGAGGGAATGAGGGAGAGTAATCCTACAATAGCTTACGTAAATCGTTATTAGTGATTCCCGGTATTCACAAATGTTTTATATTAAGAAAGTTTCAGACTGATAATCGCAGATTTATTTCTTCTTCGTAAATCCGCGAAATCTGCGTGCAACCTATTCCACCCACTTTTTAAACACCAAAGTAGCATTGTGTCCACCAAAACCAAAACTGTTGGTAATGGCCACATCAACATTAGTATGCACGCTTTCTCTGGTAACAATGTTTATCGTTTTCGGAATTACCGGATCAATCTCGGTAGTATTTATAGTTGGTGTAATTATCCCGTTTTCGATGGCTTTAATACAAAGAATCGATTCCACCGCTCCGGCAGCTCCCAGCAAGTGTCCGGTCATCGATTTCGACGAACCGATTTTCAGATTCTGCGGATTTTCGCCAAACAATCGTCGAACCGCATTTATCTCACTGATATCGCCAATAGGTGTTGATGTAGCATGTGCATTCAGGTAATCCACCTCACCGGGTTTCACTCCGGCTTCTTTCAACGCAAACTCCATGGCTTTTGAAGCGCCTTCGCCATCGGGATGCGATGCGGCCACATGGTAGGCATCCGAGGTCATGGCTGCTCCCACCATTTCGGCATATATTTTTGCACCACGTTGTTTAGCGTGTTCGTAGTCTTCCAATATCAGGGTTCCGGCACCCTCTCCCATTACAAACCCATCGCGGTTTACATCAAACGGCCGCGACGCCAACTCGGGGTGCTCATTATTTACCGACAACGCACGCATGGAATTAAAACCACCGATTCCCATTTCAATAATTCCGGCTTCCGATCCTCCGGTTACAAAAACCTTGGCTTTCCCCAATTTTATGTAGTTGTAGGCATCCATAATGGCCGTGTTCGAAGTAGCACAGGCCGACGATGTGGTAAAGCTCATTCCTTTCAAACCATACTTTAGCGAAATCATTCCCGCCGCCATATTAATCAGCATCTTTGGCCCCAACATCGGGCTAAAACGAGGAATGTTGGTTTTGGCATAAACTTTTACTTCCTTTTCGTAACAATCCATTCCGCCCTGGCCCGATCCCCAAATCACGCCAATGTCGTACGGATCGATGCTTGCCAGATCCAAACCACTGTCTTGCAAAGCTTCGCCGGTAGTAACCAGTGCATATTGCGCAAACAGGTCGGTACATTTAATATCCGACCGGTCGAGATGCTCCTTTACGTTAAAGCCTTTGAGCTCGCAGGCAAATTTTGTTTTAAAATTGGATGTATCGAATTTGGTGATTGGTGCAGCTCCACTTGTTCCGCTCACTGCGTTTTTCCAGAATTCGTTTATATTATTTCCGATAGGAGTTAATGCTCCCAAACCGGTGATTACAACACGTCGTTTTTCCATAAATAAACGGCATTACCGCTGGCGGCATGCAAAATTTTATGATTCAGTTTCTTAGTTTGATCACAACAGCATTACTGCAATTGTGTTATTGAGACAAATATAACCACTTATTTAAAAGATGAACTTTCTGTGCCCTTCAAATTCAGTTTTAATCCATCTCAATGCGGTTCAAATGCAGTCCTTCGCTTTGAATAGAACGCGCATATTTTACCGCCGGTTTTCCGAAAAGCAACACACCTGCAATCACATGATCTTCGGGAAGACCGATTTTAATTCCTAATTCAGGAACAATATCGCGAATTATCCATTTTACAAAACCATTCCACAGCGTGCCAAGGCCGTTACTGTTGGCCAGCATTTCGAAATAACTTATGGCAATAGTAGCATCGGTTTCGGGCGTGGCAATTGTTTTTGGTGCCGAGGCAATCAATAAATGCGGAGCATTACGGAAAATAACGTCGATTTGTTTGCTGTACCACAAACGTTGAAAATCGTTCATAAATACCATCGGTGCCGGAAGTTTTCCTTCGTCGAAAGCCTTTTTGATTCCTGCATACGCCAGCTCCCGAAATTTTGCCAGGTCATTCTTATTATCAACCACTGAAAACAACACTGCATTTTTGTTGTGCCCGGTAGGTGCATAAGCGGCCGTTGCCAGCAATTCGTGAATGAATTCTGGCTTCAGTTCATCGGACTTGAATTTACGGATCGAGCGGCGTGTTTTTACCAACTGTGCCATCGCCTCCGGATCAACAATATTCTTTTTAACCGGAATACTGTCTTCCGGATTTTTCCCTAAAATTGATAACGCTGCCGATGGACAAATAGCCAGACAGTGCTGACATTTTATACACTGCGCTTCTTTTCCTTCTTTAATTTCTGGGTATTCGCTTTTTGGGTTGATCACCAATGTTGGGCAATCGGCGGCACACAAACCACATTGGGTGCATTTCTGCTTATCTATTTTAAAATCGATCATTTTGGTTTTTGTTTTTGGTAGCACAAAGATAGCAGTTGCAATGAGAACACTCTTTTTGCGTTTCCGCCAAATGGGTAAAACAAAAAACAGGTAACATTTAGCTCATTAGCTACTTGTTACCTGTTCTTCATCTAAAACCTATTCTAGTGGAATTAGTATTTCCATTTGTTCGCCAGCCTCACCAGCGATAACATTACCGGAACTTCAACTAAAACACCAACTACTGTAACCATTGCAGCAGGCGATTGTAATCCGAACAATGCAATTGCCACGGCCACGGCCAACTCGAAAAAGTTGCTGGCACCAATCATCGCTGCAGGAGAACAAATGGCGTGCGGTAATTTTAATTTCCGGCCACCAAACCAGGCTATAAAAAAGATAAAGTAGGTTTGAATAACCAGTGGAATGGCAACCAGCACAATAATCAGCGGATTTTTAACGATAATATCTCCCTGAAATGCAAACAACAAAATCAGCGTAAGCAACAAGGCAATTATCGACACCGGCTTAAATCTTGGAAGGAAGATGCTCTTGAACCAATCTTGACCTTTTCGTTTAACAAGTAGTTTATGGGTGATGTAACCCGCCAGAAGCGGCACAACCACAAATACAACTATACTGGCAACCAGCGTGTCGTACGGGATGGTAATATTTGTTATTCCCAATAGTAATCCCACAATCGGGATAAACGCCACCAAAATAACCAGGTCGTTTACCGAAACCTGTACCAGCGTGTAGTTCGGATCTCCGTTGGTTAAATAGCTCCACACAAAAACCATGGCTGTACAAGGTGCTGCTCCCAGTAGAATTGCTCCGGCAATGTACTCACCGGCCTGCTCGGGCGAAATAAAAGCCGAATAAAGTTTTGAGAAAAAGATCCAGGCAAAAAATGCCATGGTAAAAGGTTTTATCAACCAGTTTACAACTAATGTGAGGATTAAACCTTTGGGGCGTTTGCCCACATTCTTAATGCTCGAAAAATCAACCTGTAGCATCATCGGATAAATCATCATCCAGATTAAAATAGCAACCGGAATATTCACCTTGTATATTTCCATATTGCTCAATACCTGGATGCTGTCTCCGGCGAAGTGCCCGATGCCAATTCCCACAGCAATACAAATTGCCACCCACAGACTGAGGTATTTCTCAAAAAAACCGATTTGTTTTTTGCTGTTACCCATTTCTTGTTCCATTAACTGTTACACAAAAAGTGATCTACAGTTGTGGTTTAATATCCTCTTCGTACAGTTTGTAAAACCGTTCTTTGATTTCGTCGCGCACCCGAATAAACTCGCTCCAGATAAACTCATCGGTGCCGGTAGCGTGCGACGGATCGTCGAAGCCGATGTGCAGGCGATGTTTCACTTCACCGAAAAAAGCAGGACAATTTTCGTTGGCACCACCACAAACGGTAATTACGTAATCCCATTTGTCGTTTAAGAATTTCTGAACCGAATCAGAAGTATGTCCGCTGATATCGATACCAATTTCGGCCATTGCTTTAACGGCTTTACGGTTAAGTTTTCCGGAAGCTTCAGTACCTCCTGACTCTACCTGAATACGCTCATCAAACGATTGTAAAAAGCCGTGTGCCATTTGGCTGCGGCAGCTGTTACCTGTACAAAGAATTAATACTTTCATTTTATTTTTATTGAATTTTATTATGATTTACATTCATAATCTCCCACATTCAGACCATTTAAGAATTGTTCGATTATTGCTTTTACCTCGGTAATTTTCTCCGGATTCAAACAGTATTTTGTACGAACGCCTTCGATATGACCTTGTATCAAACCGGCTTCTTTTAACTCTTTAATGTGCTGATTAACGGTGGTTCTTCCCAATGGTAATTCTTCCGAAAGATCGCCGGTTATGCAACTGTTTGCTTCCGACAGGTACTGCAAAATTTTTAAACGTGCCGGATGCGCCAACACCTTAAACCAGGCGGCCTGCGTTTTCAGCTCCTCCTCAAATAAATCCGTCTTTGATTGTACCATTGCTGTTTATTTTGACGCAAATATACGTCAAAATAAATCCCGACGTATATATACATCTAAACAAATCATTAAATTAAGGTAAACTGATTATTTCTAATTTAACAGATTCATTGAAAAATTCAATCTGTTTTACCCTAAACCCTAACGGGAACCAGATTGATTTTTTGGGTTTCACCCTTTAGGGTTGGAGTAAAAGTCCCAAAAAATTGTATTGAAAAGATAATCTGTTAATGTAGAATTATTTACTAAAGGTATATTGGTTTTAAAACCACTCGCGTTTTCGGAAAATGAGGATACCGATAAGTGCCAGAACCACCGAAATTCCGAGGATGAGGAAAAATGCCCAACGATGTGTTTCCAGGTTGTTTGGCACGTTCATTCCGTAAAAACTGGCCACAAGAGTCGGTATCATTAAAATAATGGAAATGGAAGCCAACTGTTTCATTACCACGTTCAGGTTATTCGAAATTACCGAAGCAAAAGCATCCATCATTCCACTTTGAATGTCGGAATAAATTTGCGCCATATCCAGGGCCTGTTTGTTTTCGATAATGGCATCTTCCAACAGATCTTCGTTAATCTCGCTAATCGAGCGCCGGTTTCCATTTTTTAATTTGGCCAAAACCAGCTCGTTGGCTTTTATCGAAGTAATAAAAAACACCAGGCACTTTTCCATTTTCAGCAATCGGTTCAACTCCTGATTTCGGATCGATTTTTCCAGATCCTGCTCAATAATGGCAGTTTGCTGGTTAATATATTTCAGGTAACGCAAATAAGTATTGGCAGTGCGCAGAAACAGTTTCAGTGCAAAATTCAGCACGTCTTTCACCGGCCGAACATTATCGCGGTACAGCGACGGGCTATCGTAAGGCAACACCTCGTTTTCAACCTGACAAATGGTAATGGTAAAACTATCGGTCATGAAAATACCGAGCGGAACCGTAAAATACGGAACACCGTTATCTTTGTCGGGCACCGGAATACGAATAATGATCAGCGACCAGTCGTCATCGTGTTCAATCCTCGAACGCTCGTCGGCATCGAGAATATCGCGCACAACATCTTGCGGTACATTAAAATCTTTAGTAAGTAATTCTATTTCGTTGGCGGTAGGTTGCGTAACGTTGATCCAGCAACCGCTTTCCGGCTTTTCAATTTCGTTGTATCCACCAAAGGTTTTGAAAATTTTCAACATGGTATTACCTCCTCTGTTTTTTACCGGCAGGAGGCAATGCGGCTCCTAGCGGTAAGAGTTATTTTTTAATTCTCGATGATACGGGCCTTCGTCCATATTAATTTTCGTTTTTTTTGAATTCGCCTGCAAAGGTAGTTTTAAACCGCCAAAACCCGGCTTTTGTTCTAATAAATATGTTAATGAACTCTTAATGCCACACACAACCGGGGTCATTAACAACTCGATAAGAAATGTTAACTCTAATTAACTTTAATTCTGTTCAACAATATATTTAAAGCGCTACCTTTAATCCCGGAAACAAAAGAAACCGCATGAGATGGATTTTTTACATAGTATGTTTTTTGCTGCTCGGAATCAATTCGGCAAGCGATAATGTGCTTCCGTCTCAAACAACTTCGCGCGAAACATTTTGCGCCAGACAGATCAATCAAAACGTTATCATCTCTCCCGATCAACTGATTTCGGAAGATTTAGATACCGAATATTTTGCTCCGGGATCGGGAATAGTAGTATCCAACGAACCACCTTCTTATTTCTCCGAGAAAGGAAAAGATGTTGATGCATGTTCTCCGGCCGAGTACTCCTTTCTTTTATCGGCCTGGTTGATCGACCTTCCACCACCCTCTTTAGTGTGATCTAAAATCGAGTAACATTTTGCCAATACTAAATCGATTGGCAGGCTTGTACTCATCTCCCGTTCAGGGAAAAACAATTATTCACACTAAAAAAACACGATCATGAGAACAATACTAAATTTTAATGAATACACACAAAATCAAGCAATTAACCTTGAAAAAATTAATGATAGTTCAAACCAGGTAGAAATAGTTGAAGTAAACTACACCACAGATAGTAATCTGGAGCTTTTGCTTCAATCGCCACTCTTTATTCGTACGCCACGAAATATTAAAATTACGGGAGACCGGCTGACATTAACGCTGGAAGAATTTGTTCGGGCCGATTACCCCGACCGGGCGCCGGAGTTTGCCTGGGCCAGCTTTTTTTATCACACTTATGTACGATTTCATCACATCTCGTTTTTACTACCGGGCGATGATTTTTACATGATAAAATCGGCCGTGCTTCCTGAAGCCCTTTACCTGAAAATTGTTTTAGGAATGGCTGATTAAAACTGGAGTTTTTGTTTTTGCAACCATATAAACCTGAGTTTGACTTTAAAATATTTTCACAGAAAGTCATAATTGCGTCAGATTTGTATTTAAAATTCTGCAGGAATAGCGGGTTATTTCAAAGGGTTTTAAATGCAAAGATGACGTGAGAAGGACTTTCCCGTTTGGGCTTTGCTCTTTTTGCCATAAACTTCCCCCAATTTTCTCGAATTATCCCGATAGTACTTCAAAAATCGGTGAAAGTTTCTGACTAAAAATAGCTAAAGCTGTGAGTTATTTTAAAGTTAAACTCAGGTTAAGTTCATTAAAAGAGGGTATGCCGTTTGGCTACCCTCTTTCATTTTCCTGTTATTATGATTCTTTATCAGGCCTTAATTTTCTCGTATAAGCCCATCAGTTTTGTCTGATATATTTCTTTGATCTGTTCTTCGGCTTCGCCAATTGGTTTTACCGGTATCAGATCTTTTACCTCATCGGCCGACATTCCTGATTTAAAGAATATAGACAGCGACTTTTTCAAGGTAGCTTCCACTGCTTTTTTGGCTTCTTTCTCATCCAAACCTGTCGCTTCCGCAACTTTTAGCATTTCTTCCCACTGGAACCAGAAATAGGTTGGCAACATAGCCGAAACAATAGCATATCCTTCCAGTTTATTCTCTGCCACTTCGAAGTTTTTACCCAAGGCTTTAACTAATTTCAGGAAGCTCTTTTTTGCTTTTTTGTTGGTTTCAGGATGAAATGCTACAGGATTGTATCCTTTGTTTATGAGGGATGTTGCGTTCGGAATCATGCGTACAACTTTTGAAGTTCCCAAAGCACCGGCAATCTTTTCGATGGTAACTTTTGGTGCCAGCGAAAGTACTTGCGTATCTTCTATGACCACATCTTTTATGGCTGCCAATGTTTCGGCCATAACCGGCGGATGAACAGCTAAAACTACCAATTGCTGTTTTGCGGCATCTTGTGCCGATTCAGCTGCTTCAATCTGCGGAAATAAATCTTTAAGAGCACTTAGTGTTTCGCTGTTTGGTTCGAATACTTTAACGTTGTCAAAAGCAACTTTTTTGTTTTGAAACGCCTGCAGAAAGATCTTTGTGATCCGTCCGCCACCAATAAATCCAATGGTTTTTGTTTTCATTTTTTGAGTTTTATTGTTAGTTGAAAATAGTTACATCACATAGTTAAAAATGAGACCTACAATTACGATTCCGGCAGCAACAATGCCCACAAAGGCTGCAATTAATTGCCACTTTAATACCTTCTTAAGAATGATTATCTCGGGAAGCGACAAGGCAATTACCGACATCATAAATGCTAATGCAGTGCCCAACGACACTCCTTTTTCGATGAGTACACTTACAATTGGGATAATTCCGGCTGCGTTAGAATACATGGGAACGCCCATTAAAATAGCCAATGGAACACCGTACCAGTTTTCTTTCCCAAGCAGCGAGCCAAGGAAATCTTCCGGAACATATCCGTGTGCTCCTGCCCCAACCGCGATACCGATAATGATGTAAATCCAGATTTTGCCTACAATTTCGCGAACCGAATCAAATCCTTTTTGGATACGGTCGCTAAACGAAAGTTTTTCTTCCTCAACACCTCCAGCATTTGCTTTCACGCTGTACACCCAATCGGCCACATATTTTTCCATTTTTAGTTTCCCGATCAGCCAGCCCGAAAAAATAGCAATCGTTAAACCGGTGCCCACATAAATAAGTGCCACTTTCCATCCGAATAAACCAACCAGCAAAACAAGTGCAACCTCGTTTACCATAGGTGCTGCAATTAAAAAAGAGAAAGTAACTCCAATTGGAATACCGGCTTCAACAAATCCCAAAAACAGCGGAATTGCCGAACACGAACAAAAAGGAGTTACAATACCTAACAAAGCTGCCATTATGTTTCCGGTAAACAGCGATTTCCCCTGCAACAATTTTCGCGTCTTCTCAGTAGAGAAATAGCTGCGAATTATTCCTACTCCGAAAATAATAAGTACCAGCAGTAACATCACTTTTGGCACTTCGAAAATAAAAAAGCGCAGTGTCTCGGTTAAGTGTTTTCCGGCCGTCATTCCTGCCACATCGTCGATAATTAAATCGGCAATGTTTTGCAGGTTCATGTACAATAATAGCCAAACTGGTAACATAAAAAGCGGGAGTAACCAACCGTTTGTTTTTCTGTTTAATGCAATCACTTTCTCTCTCATCTCGTTTTCCATTCGTATTTTTACGAACTATTTCGTTAAAATTTTTTACCTCAATAATCGTTGCAAGCTCCTACTCTTAATTCACTCACAGCAATCAACATTATCCACAACAGCAACACTTTGGCTTATCCGATTTCTGCTCACCTAAAATATTGCGAATATCATCGGCACAACATTTTCCTGAAGGATTTAGCGTTTTACAATCCGAGCCTGTACACGCGCCGGTTGTATCTTTTATATCCTGCAAACTTTTTGCGCCTTTGTCGATTGCAGAGCGAATTTCTGCTTCGCTAATATTTTTACAATAACAAATTATCTTATCCATGGTAAAACAAATAGGATTAGAATATAATAAACACCCACACCAATAAAAAGCACGGCAATTACGCGGCGAAACCAAATCTCAAAGGTTTTCATTTTGTTGTACAGGTTACCGATTGAGCCAACGCTAAAGGCAATAAGCCATGCAAAAATGATAACCGGAATTCCGGTGGCCAGTGCAAAAACAATTGGCAGGTACAAGCCGCTGGCACTGCTTATGGTCATCGGGATGAGTATGCCAAAATAAAGAACGCCGCTATACGGACAAAAGGCTAGTGCGAAAACAATTCCCAGTAATAGCACGCCCCAAAATCCGCTGTTCGAGCGGTTTTGCATTTTTTCGGTTAGCGAACCAACTCCCGGAATTGACAGTTTTAAAACGCCTAACATAAAAAGTCCAATTATTATAAGTAACGGACCTAAAATCTTTTCGCCCCAGGTTTGAAAAAACGAAGAGAACTCGAACTGACTGGCCCCTAAAAAGAACAACAATCCGATTGCTGTGTAAGAAAAGGCACGTCCTAAAGTATAAACCAAACCATTAAAAAATACCTTTTTCTTGCTGGTAATATCTTTACTGATGTAGCCAATAGCTGTTATGTTGGTTGCCAGCGGGCAAGGGCTTATGGCGGTCATAAGCCCCAGCATAAATGCCGACAATATCGGAATTTCTGAGTTCTCAAAAATTGTTTGTAATACCTCCATATTCGATTAGAGCAGCTCGTCAATTTCAGACTTTAAGCGCTGTTCAAATTTTTCAGGTTTGGTGCGTGCATTCATAAATGCAGAACTGGTAAGGTCAACCATTTCGTCGCCTTTTACCAGCAATAACGTTTGTCCGCTAATTTTATACTTTTTCACCAACGGATTATCTTTCTCCTCTTCGCGATTGATCGACTCGAAAGTTACTTTTCCTTTGTAGTTCTCCTCGATTGTTTCTTTGGCAACTTTTTCAACGGCCTGGCAAGTCACACAGCGGTTTGTTGCATGAAAATAGTAGGCTTTTACTTCGCTTTTTTGTTGAGCTACAGCACATCCGTCACCCGATGCATTTGGACCACTTTTAGCCGCACCTGAACAACATTGAGCATTTGCTGATAATGCGCCAACAAACAGCATAATACTTAAAATACTAATTAATTTCTTCATAACATTTCTGTTAAAGGTTGTTGATATTTTTATTACTAAATCGGTTGTGTCGTTGGTTATTACGACAATAATTCTTTCAATTCTTTATCTCCCGGAAGTCGTCCACTCATAACAACTTTCCCGTCGACTACCAGCGCCGGTGTATTCATCACACCAAACTGCATAATCTTATAAATGTCTTCCACTTTTTCGATCGATGCCTCAACGCCTAATTCACTAATGGCGTTTTTTGTCCGCTCTTCCAGCTTTTTACACTTTGCACAGCCGGTTCCTAATACTTTTATATCCATTTTTCCTTGGTTTTTTTGATTTATTGTTCGCTAAATCACGAACGATATGTGTAAAATTTTTAGTCTATTTTCAAAAAATCTTTGAACAACTCCTGTGCTTCTGCCCAGTTTTCTTTGTTCACACAATATTTAATTCGGGGAGCTTCAATTTCGCCCTGAATCAATCCTGCATCCTTTAATTCTTTTAAATGTTGCGACAAAGTTGACTTTGCAATTGGCAGCTCGTCACTTAAATCGCCACTATAGCAACAACTCTGTTTGCCCAGCAATTGCAGCACATACACACGCACCGGATGTCCAAGCGCTTTTGCGTAACGGGCTATTTTTTGTTGCTGATCTGTAATAATTTGTACTTCCATCTATCCACATTGTTCGTTGTTCGCAAAAGTACGAACAGTTTTTCGAAATATGAATTTATCGTTCCATTTAATTAATATTTATTTTATATCGCTTGCGACACTAAATATTATTCTTACATTTGTATCGCGCACGATATTTTCATAAAAGACAAATAAGAAAACAATTAAACAATGGAAAACAATTTTTATCAATTTAAAGCAACAAGTTTGCAGGGCAAAGAAGTTGCCATGGACAGCTACAAAGGGAAAACAGTTTTAGTGGTAAACACGGCTAGTAAATGTGGATTAACTCCCCAGTTTGAAGGACTGGAAAAACTGTACAAAGAATACAAAGACAAAGGATTGGTGATTCTGGGATTTCCGTGTAACCAGTTTGCCAACCAGGAACCCGGCGACGAAAAATCAATTGCCGAAGGTTGCCTGTTGAACTATGGTGTAACTTTCCCCATGTTCTCAAAAATCGATGTAAACGGCGAAAATGCCCACCCTATTTACAAGTACCTGAAAAAAGAATTGGGTGGAACTTTGGGTAGTAAAATCAAATGGAATTTCACGAAATTTCTGATCGATGCCGAGGGTAATCCGGTAAAACGATTTGCACCAACCACAAAACCGGAAAAATTGGAAGGCCACATTGCAAAACTTTTGCAGAATTAAATGCAGAAAATGAACGATGACAAATCGTAATAAATGAAGCCGCTGTTGAAACGCTGCAGCGACTTCATTTTTTATCTTTACACAAAAAATAAATCACATGGAATTCGAACAGTTAAAACTCAGTAATCAGCTTTGTTTCCCCATTTATGCTGCCTCGCGCTTGATAACTCGCACCTACCAGCCAATGCTCGACGAACTGGGAATTACCTACCCGCAATACCTGGTTTTAATGGTGCTTTGGGAACACGATTCCATGCCGGTAAATACAATTGCCAAAAAGCTGATATTGAATACTAACACCATTACTCCGCTTTTAAAACGAATGGAAGTGCAGGGAATTGTAAAACGCACCCGATCGGAGGAAGATGAACGAAAAGTAACGGTTACCCTTACAGAAAAAGGGCACCAGTTGCGCACGCAGGCAGCTGAAATACCGGAAAAGCTGGCCGCTCAACTCGACACCGACAAAATCTCGGTTGAGGAACTAATCGACCTGCGCGAAAAACTTAACCGTTTGATTGATTCGATGACAGATCGATAGCCGGCAGCTTCCTTTAAACTTCTTTAGTATTTCCCCTCCATAGCACCGCCCCTTGCGCATAAATTTCCTAAATTCGCAGCAAATTCAAATGCGTAAAAATGAATCAGCGAATACTTCTCCTAATTGGGTTGATCCTTATATTTCAAGCCTGCAACACCGGCACATCGAAATACATTGCCAATAACGGAACCATTTATGGCACTTACTACAACATTAAATACGAAAGCCCAAACGGCGAAGATCTTCAGACTGCTATTGATGAAGAGCTACAGCGGCTGTCGCACATTTTTTCGCATTACGACAAGCAGGCGACAATAACAAAAGTAAATAACAACACTCCTGTTGAGCTTGAGCCGGAATTTGTAACCTGCTTTTTAAAAGCTGAAGAAATTGCAAAAATTACAAATGGCGCTTTTGATATTACTGCCGGTCCACTGATCAGCGCATGGGGATTTGGCCCTGAGGATCGTCAGAAAATGACGGATGAAAAAGTTGATTCGTTAAAGCAAATTTGTGGCTATGAAAAGATCGGCCTGGAAAATGGCAAGATCGTAAAGGAAAATCCGCACATGACCATAAACATGAGTGCCATTGCCAAAGGTTACACATGCGACCTGATCGGTGAATTTCTGCAAAAGAAAGGCTGCCTGAACTACATGGTTGACATTGGCGGCGAGGTTGTGGCAAAAGGCGTGAACGACAAAGACAAAGTCTGGACTATAGGAATTCGCGAGCCCATCGAAAATCCTTTTGAGAACGAGTTAAGTGCAGCTTTAATGCTTGATAATCGCGCCATGGCAACATCAGGTAATTACCTGAACTTTTACGAAGAAGACGGTAAAAAATATGCGCACACCATCGACCCGATTTCAGGATACCCGGTACAGCACAGTTTATTAAGCGCTTCGGTAGTTGCCAACGACTGTATGACTGCTGATGCTTTTGCCACAGCTTTTATGGTGTTGGGTAAAGATGTAGGTATTGAAATTGCGCGCCAGGTGCCGGGAATGGAAATCTATTTTATTTATGCCGACGATAATGGCGAAAACCAGGTTTATATGTCGGAAGGTTTTGGCGAAATGCTTAGAAAATGAGCGTTCTCGTTACAAACTAACAACGTATTAATATAAAGTTTTCCTAAAAAATAAGGATCGGAGCATTAACTCATTTATCCCGATACGCTCCGCTATCGGGATTAGTTCGACCATCAAATTACAGTTCGTTTCTCTCCTGTAATTTGGGTCTCACTGAATAAAAAAAGCCGGTTACTTACCGGCTTCTGTATCTGTTATTAAATTCAATTTTTTGAATTGCAGTTCTTTTCGGGCGTCGCGCTGCGCCAGCTTATCTTGCGTGGTTGCACAATAAACACCGTTTTTCTTTAAATGCGAGTTTCCTCCAACGTGCGTATTCGGGAATTTTCCTCCTTTAAGAAAAACAATCCTCATCGCCATTCCCAACATTCCAATGCCCAGTAAGGCAACTGCCAATAAAACTACTTTTAAAATTTCCATATCCTATCCCTTTGAAACTTTGCTATGCAAAATTAAAGTTTTCTAATTAACTAACCCTATCTAAATAACTAATTTAACGGCAAATTGTTGCTGTTCATCTAAAAGTTTCACCGCTTCACAAGTCATTTTCGTAAATTCATGATAACAAAAAACAAACAAGTCATGGAAAAACACATCAACGTAGTTGCTACACTACAAATTGTCTACAGCATTTTAGGACTTCTCATCGCCGGAGCCATTTTTGCACTGTTTCACGTAATTGGCGATTTTGCCGATGATCACGACGCAGAAATTGTACTTTCAATCATCGCCAACGTAATCATGATCATTGCTTTTGTAGTGAGTTTGCCGGGAATTCTCGCCGGAATAGGTTTATTCAAACGTAAAGAATGGGCACGAATTCTTACACTCATCATCTCTGTACTGAATCTTTTCAGTTTCCCAATCGGAACGGGAATCGGTGTTTATTCAATCTGGGCACTGGTGCAACCAGAAAATGTAGAAGCATTTAAAAATTAACCCGGAGAAAAATCTTTTTCTACTTTTACAAAAAACAATCAGTATAACATGAACCTCATTCAATTGAAAGAAAGTGCGGAAGAAAAGAACCGCATTGAGAAACTTTTAAACCGTACTCAAAAAGAACTTACTCAGGAACAAAACAAGTTAATTCAACTCGAAAAAGAACTGCAGAAGGAGTTTGAAGATGTTAAGCGACTGGAAGAAGGTGGATTAACCAGCCTTTTTCATGATATTTTAGGAACCAAAGAAAAGAAGCTTGACAAAGAACGGCAGGAATATCTGGCAGCCAAACTTAAATACGAGAATTGCCAAAAACAGGTTGAAAACCTTAAGCAAGAGCTTGAACGACTAAGCCGCGAATTGCAGCAATGCGGAAATCCTGAACAAGATTATAATGCGCTCTTATCAGCAAAAGAGCAGCAACTAAAAGCTGCAAACGATGGCACACTTCAGAAATACGAAAAACAACTGGGATACTACTTTTCGCAAAAGAAAGAAGTGAACGAAGCAATTCATGCCGGCAAAATGGCCATCAAAGGTTTAAAGCTGGCACTGAACTCTTTGCGCAAAGCACAAAACTGGGGAGCATTCGACATGGTTGGAGGTGGCCTATTGGTAACAGCTGTAAAACATTCGCAAATGGACGAAGCAAAAGCACTGATCCACGATGTGCAATACTGGCTGCGCAAATTCAATCGCGAACTTAAAGATGTGCAGGTTAACCAAGTAAGCTCAATGGATTTGCAGCTGGACGGACTTACTACTTTCGCCGATTACTTTTTCGACAACCTGATTATGGACTGGGTAGTACAAAGCAAAATCAATCGCTCGTACGATGGTTGTGTCAATGTACTAAATCAGGTTTCCAGAATTGTCAATCAATTGCAGGCTGCCGATTCCACTTTAACCGATAAATACACAACCACGAAAAAAGAACTAACCGACTATTTGGTACAAGCTTAATCAGGCTTTCAATATTATTCTTATTACTTTTACGTTCGCTTGAATGTAAAAATATGGTTCAATACGAAATTAGAGTTACCGGCCGGGTTCAGGGAGTAGGTTTTCGCTACTACGTGCAGCAACAGGCCAAATTACTAAATGTAACCGGTTGGGTACGCAACACCGTCGATGGCGGTGTAATGGTTCTGGCACAAGGCCCCGAGCCTGCCGTAAAAACACTGGTAGATTATCTTTGGGTCGGGCCTCCCCTTTCCCTCGTAAAAAGTGTTCACCATGCCGAGCTGCAGGTGATTGAAACGTATACCGATTTTGAAGTCAGGTATTGATTTCACTCCTTATTTACAGAACTTCATTTGAACAATCTAAACCACATAAAATTGGAAAATAAAAACTATCATATGACTCCGGAACAGTTCCGGAAAGAAGGCAAAAAAATAATTGACTGGATTGCTGATTATTACGAACAAATAGAAGATTATCCGGTGCTTTCGCAGGTAAAACCCGGTGACATTATCAACTCATTACCGGATGCAGCACCTCAACAAGGCGAAAGTATCGACGAGATGATTAAAGACCTCGATGAGAAAATAATGCCGGGAATCACGCACTGGCAATCGCCCAACTTTTTCGCCTATTTTAATGCTAACACTTCATTTCCTTCAATTTTGGGAGATTTGGTTTCCTCAGGACTTGGCGTGCAGGGAATGTTATGGGCCACCAGTCCGGCAGCGACAGAAGTTGAAACCCGGGTACTCGACTGGCTGGCCGATATGATGGACATGCCCAAACATTTTCGGTCAACTTCATCGGGTGGCGGTGTTATTCAGGATACCGCATCAACGGCAGCATTAACAGCTATTATTGCAGCACGCGAAAGGGTTACAGCGTTTAAAACGAACGAAAACGGACTGGATAAAAAGTTGGTGGCTTATGTCTCTTCACAAACCCACACATCGGTAGAAAAAGGAATAAAGATTGCCGGAATCGGACGAGCCAATTTGCGATTGATCGACGTAGATAAAAACTGTTCGATGCGAACCAACCTGCTCGAACAACAAATAAAAATAGACTGCGCCAAGGGATTAATTCCATTTTTTGTTTGCGGAACTATTGGTACAACATCATCAACTGCAATCGACCCACTACCAGAAATTGGAAAAATCTGCAAACAGGAAAAATGTTGGTTTCATATTGATGCGGCATCGTTAGGAACAGCAATGCTTTGTCCTGAATTCCGACATTTAGCCAATGGCGTTGAACTGGCCGACAGTTACAGTTTTAATCCACACAAATGGATGTTCACCAACTTCGATTGTAATGTTTTTTGGGTGGCCAACCGCAACGAACTGATTAATACTTTTTCCATTCTACCTGAATATTTACGTAACAAAGCCACAGAATCGGGCGAGGTGTTTGATTACCGCGACTGGCACATTCAATTGGGCCGGCGTTTCCGGGCGTTAAAACTTTGGTTTGTAATTCGACATTATGGCGTTGAAGGACTTCAGCACCTTATTCGCGAACACGTACGACTGGCCAAAGAATTTGAAAGCTGGGTAAAAGACTCCGAAGATTTCGAAGTGGTTGTTCCGACAACAATGAATTTGGTTGGTTTCCGTCATAAATCAGATGATGCGTTCAACCTGAAATTGATGAACACCATTAACGAAGCCGGAAAGATCTTTTTTACCCACACAAAATTAGACGGGCAAGTTGTGCTTCGTATGAATATCGGGCAAACACACATTGAAGAAAAGCATGTAAAGAATGCCTGGAAAATAATTCAGGAAACTGCGAAAACTTTAGAATAGAAATTGAATAGCCGTATTGTGTCATAATCATTATTACAACGTCATGCTGTCCGTCAGCTGACGGATTCAGCATCTATCATCACTCAAATTCAATAATTTGGAATGAAGACCCTGAAATAAATTCAGGGTGACGTACTGATTAGACTCTTAACGGACATTCATGAATCGAAGAAGTAGAAATTACTTCTTAACCTCCTTTTTATAAAACTTACAAACCTCGGTTAATCCGCATTTCTCACACTTGGGTTTGCGAGCCAAACATGTGTAGCGACCGTGCAGAATAAGCCAGTGATGTGCTTTTGGCACTAATTCTTCAGGAATATATTTCATCAATTGCTGCTCGGTTGCCAGAGGCGTTTTTGCATTTGTACTTAATCCAATACGAGCTGCAACTCTAAAAACATGGGTATCAACAGCCAGCGCCGGTTTATTGTAGACTACCGAAGCAATAACATTGGCCGTTTTTCGTCCAACGCCGGGTAGTTTTTGCAGGTCATCAACATCGCTCGGAACTTCGCCATCAAATAACTCAATGAGCTTTTGCGCCATCCCGACCAGGTGTTTGGCTTTGTTATTCGGATACGAGCAACTTCTTATGTAATCGAAAACTTCTGCCGGCTCCACTTCCGCCATTTTGTACGGAGTTGGGAATCGTTTCAGCAATTCGGGAGTAATTTGATTCACCCTTTTATCGGTGCATTGAGCCGATAAAATCACTGCAACGATCAGCTCAAACGGATTCCCGTAATCGAGCTCTGTTTCTGCAATTGGCATTGATTTTTCAAAATAATCTATGATGTATTCAAAGAGTTCTTTCTTTCTCATTTTCTAATTTTTTTCAAAAATAACCGAAATTTTTTCTCATAAGGTGTAACAAAAATAAATAAGCACAGTCATATTAAATGAATTGCTTAAGCATCGTTTCTCCCCCTACGTGAAATGGTTTTAAGTAATAATTAAACAGCAAAATAAAAAGCCGGTTCATGCCGGCTTTTTCCGTTTCACAGGTTATTAATACTAAGTAGTGAATAAAAAATGTCCAGAAAATTCCACTTCACCTAAAAATCAAGCAGATAAATTTTATTTTTGTTTGAAATTGTGAAGGAGGAATCGTTTTGAAGAGAAGAATTTACGTAGTTGTGGTAGTAGTTGGGTTGGCAATTCTGGCTTTCAAATTACAATCGTTCGTAGGAACAGAAAAGGCAGAGGCACAAGCCCCACAGGAGATTGCTGTTGTTGAGCCTGAATATAATCCCGTTATTGAAATTGAGAATACAGTTACACGTTTCGATAGTTTACTGGAACAAAATTTAAAAGAATCGGGAACTGTTGGAGCTGCAGCAGTGATTACCTACAAAGGAAAAATTGCGCTGGTAAGATGTTATGGTGTTCGGAAAGCCGGAGAGAAAAATCCGGTGAACGAAAATACGGTCTTTCGTCTGGCTTCCGTTTCAAAATCGGTAACCGGAGTTTTAGCAGGAATTCTTGATGAAGAAAATATCGTAAAACTCGACGACCGCATTGTTGACTACCTTCCCAATTTCAAACTCAAAAATCCGGAATACACGAATCAACTTACCGTTCGTCATTTATTGAGCCACACCTCAGGATTGATTCCACACGCTTACGATTTAATGGTTGAAGACAAAGTGCCATTGGAACAAATTATTGAGCGACTGGATCAGGTGGATCTGACTGCTGCTCCCGGGCAACTTTATGGCTACCAAAATGTGGTTTACAGCATTTACGACCCGATTACATGTGCAAAAACACACCAGACTTTTGAGTCGGTGATTAAAGAAAAATTATTCCAACCGTTTGGAATGGCCGATGCTTCGGTGAATTTTGAAGATTTTAAGAACAACGACAACAAAGCATATCCACACTATAATCGCGGGCACAACCGTTACAGCCCAATGCGCCTGAACGACCGCTATTACACCACTGCTCCGGCAGCCGGGGTTAATGCCAGCATTTCTGATTTGGGGCATTTTCTGTGCACTTTAACCGACGATAATTCGGAGATATTCGATACAAAAGCACGTCAAACGGTTTTTACTCCGCAAGTAAATTCGCCGTTAAAGCGTACCTATTTCCGCAGCTGGGGCCGCGATGTAAAATCAAAACGTTATGGTATTGGCTGGCGAATTGTAGATTACAAAGGTCGCGAAATTGCTTACCACGGCGGATATGTTTTGGGTTACAAAGCTGAAATTGCCCTTTGCGACCAGGAAGATATTGGCATTGCCATTTTGAGCAATTCCCCAAACAGCGCCACAGCCAAAAACATTCCTGCTTTCCTGAATATGTTGTTTGATTACAAAGACAGCGTGGCCTTACAAGAAGAAGAAAAAGACGATTCTTCGCAAAACAAATCGTAAATCATGAAACCATTTTTACAAGCTGAAAACCTCTCGAAACGATGGGGAGAGTTAATGCTTTTTGAAAATATTTCCTTCACTGTTTTTGAAGGAGCTAAAGTTGCGCTTATTGCAAAAAACGGAACAGGAAAATCTTCCCTGCTCGATCTTTTGGCAGGAAAAGAATCGCCCGACGAAGGTGTGATCACACTCACTAACGATGTTAAAATGGGCTATTTCGAGCAGATTCCTGACTTGAACCCGAACAACACCGTTATTGAGGAGGTTTTTGAAAGCGACAACGAAAAGATAAAAACAGTAAAAGCTTTTGAGCTGGCAGTTTCCCATAACAAACAGGATGAGATCACAGCTATTTCGGCAAAAATGGACGAGCTGAATGCCTGGGCCATTGAAGTGGAAATTAAGCAGATCCTGACAGAGCTGAAGATCAATTTCCTGGAGCAGAAAGTTTCTGAGCTTTCAGGTGGCCAACAAAAACGACTGGCGTTGGCAAAAGTGCTAATCAATCAACCTGATCTGGTAATTCTTGACGAGCCCACTAACCACCTCGATCTGGAAATGATTGAATGGCTGGAAGCTTATCTCGAGAAAACAAAATCTACGTTGCTGATGGTAACGCACGACCGCTATTTCCTTGACCGTGTTTGTAACGAGATCATCGAAATGGAGGACAACCAGATTTACCGTTACCAGGGTAATTACTCGTATTTTTTGGAAAAACGCGACGAACGCATTGCCATGCAACAGGCCAGCATAAGCAAAGCAAAAAACCTGATGCGCACCGAAATTGAGTGGATGCGCCGCATGCCAAAAGCACGGAGCCACAAGGCAAAATATCGTGTCGATGCGTTTCAGGATTTAAAAGACAAAGCCTCGCAAAATATTCGCGAAGATAAAGTGGAAATGAACGTGAAGTCAGCACGACTGGGTAAAAAGATTGTCGAGCTGGAGCATGTTTCCAAATCGTTCCCCGGTGTAAAGCTGATCGAAGATTTTTCGTATAAATTTCAACGTTTCGAAAAAGTGGGGATTGTGGGTAAAAACGGTACCGGAAAATCTACCTTCCTTAACTTGTTAACCCAATCATTAACTCCCGATTCAGGCGCCATTGAAATTGGCCAGACGATAAAATTCGGCTACTATCGCCAGGAAGGAATTGCTTTCGATCCGCAGGAAAAAGTGATTGAAGCGGTACAAAAAATTGCTGAGTTCATTCATTTTGAAGACGGTTCGAAAATGAGTGCCACTCAAATGCTGACACATTTTCTTTTTCCGCCAGAGACACAATACAATTACATTGAAAAGCTGAGTGGTGGCGAGCAGCGACGTTTATACCTGTGCACGGTTTTGATGCAAAATCCGAATTTCCTCATTCTCGATGAGCCAACCAACGACCTGGATATTATGACGTTGAATGTACTGGAAGATTATCTTCAGTCGTTTGCAGGTTGTGTGGTAGTGGTTTCGCACGACCGCTTTTTTATGGATAAAATTGTGGATCACCTCTTTGTTTTTGAAGGCGAAGGAGTGATTAGTGATTTCCCGGGAAATTACACTGTTTACCGTAACAAAGTGGAGGAAGAGGAGCAACGAAAGGCAAAAGAAGAATCTAAAAAGAAAGCCGAAGCAAAAGCAAAATCGGAAACTGTTGCAAAACCGTCTCAACCGCAAACAAAAAAGAAATTATCGTATAACGAAAAACGTGAATTTGAGCAGCTGGAAAACGAAATACCGGAACTGGAAGAGCAGATTGGAGAATTGGAAGAATTGCTCAATTCAGGCACATTGAACCACGACGAATTATACGAAAAATCGTTGCAATTAGACGACATGAAATCGCAGCTTGACGAAAAAGAATTACGTTGGCTGGAA
>NZ_CAJXTC010000056.1 GCF_913060805.1 uncultured Draconibacterium sp. | reverse complement strand
TGGAAACCTTTGTGTTTAATCGCAACCAATTCTATAATACCAACGAAATTGTTGAAACATTAAGAAATCGTAAAGTGAATGTTATCGTGCTTGCAGGTTTTTTGTGGCTTATCCCTGATAATCTGGTCGAAAACTTCACTATTATTAATATACACCCGGCTTTGTTGCCTAAATACGGCGGTAAAGGAATGTACGGAATGAATGTGCATAAAGCGGTGGTTGAGAACCAAGAAACGCATTCGGGAATCACAATTCATTACGTAAACCAGAATTACGACGAGGGAAAAATCATCTTCCAGGCAAAATGTGAGGTGTTACCTAACGATACACCCGAGCAGGTAGCTGCAAAAGTGCACGAGCTGGAATACGAACATTACCCATCGGTAATCGAAAAAGTGATAATCGGAAATAGCTAATAAACGTCAATAATTGGCCGGAAATGTGGCGGGTTGGTTAATTAATTTTACAAATTACAATATCCTGTTAAATAATGTTAAGTGCCATATTCTCAGCAATTCAATAAAATTATCTTTGTTGCATGAGTCGTAAGATGCTAATTACATTAATTGTGTTGATGGCAGTTGTGCTGTCGGGATTGATATTGGTGCAGGGGTCGATGATCAAGTCGGCATCCGATATCAGGGAGGAGCAGTTTAACCAGTTAGTGGCTAATGCATTAGATATGGTTGCACAGCAGTTGGATCTGGAAGAACAACGAACGGCGCGCGAATATGCAAGCCGTGGAATTGTGCCGGGGCAACAGAATAATCCGAGCGAATTTACTAACGTTTTTCCACGAAATAGCTTGTCGCAGGCAACAGTAAGTTTTCAGCTTAGTTATTCGCAAGGGAACGTTTACGGGCAAATGGAAGAAAAATATAAATCGGAAATTGCCGATTCGGTAAAAGTGAGTGCCATTTCGCAAATGCAGCGATTTCTAGAAGAAAGCTTTGAGCAGGAGCGCAGGCGTCAACAATGGATACGCGATTCGAATTGGAAGAACTACGAAATTCTTTTGGAAGACCGGCCCATTGAAGAACGAATTGATTCGGCACGACTGGAGTTGTTTCTAAAAAATGCTATTGCACAAACCGACATTGATCTGGATTATAAATACGCCATTAAAAATTCAACTTTGGGAAAAGACCGTGTAATTTTTGGCGATGAAGATTACAAGCCCGGGAAAAAGAAAGAATATCCGCAGTTACTTTTTCAGAACGATTATAACGGATCGAAACCCAATTATTTAAATATTTATTTTCCGGAACGTAGAAGATATTTGGTGAAACAAACGGGTTTAACCATTATTCCAACATTTATATTAACCGGATTACTGATTGCAATTTTTGCCTACGCTTTAGTGGTTATTATGCGCCAGAAAAAGCTGTCGAACATTAAAAACGACTTTATTAATAATATGACGCACGAGTTGAAAACACCGATTTCAACCATCTCGCTGGCCAGCCAAATGTTGCAGGACGGAAGTGTTGCGAATACGCCGTCGATAATTGAACATGTTTCGAACGTAATTAACCAGGAAAGTAAACGTTTAGGATTTCAGGTGGAGAAAGTGCTGCAAATGGCTGTTTTTAACGAAGGCCGTTTGAAGTTAAAGTTCAGGGAGTTTGATGCGAACAAAATGGTAAAAACGGTAACCGCGAACTTCGAGTTGCGGGTTAACAATAAAAACGGAACACTTCATACCGAAATTTTAGCAGATAATGCACTTATTAAAGGCGACGAGGTGCATATTACAAATGTTATTTTTAACTTGCTTGACAATGCGATGAAGTACAGCAAAGATATTCCTGAGATTTGGGTAAAAACCGAAAACCGAAAAGATCAGGTTGTTATTTCCGTTCAGGATAATGGCATTGGAATTGCTAAAGAACATCAGGCGCAGATTTTTGATCGCTTTTACAGGGTGCCAACAGGAAATGTGCACGATGTAAAAGGATTCGGTCTGGGATTAAGTTATGTGAAGAAGATTATCGACCTTCACAATGGTACAATAAAAGTTGAAAGTGCTTTGAATAAAGGAACGAAATTTAAAATTTATTTCCCACAAATAAATAATTAACCATGGAACAAAAAACAAAATTACTACTGGCAGAAGACGATGAGAATTTAGGCTTATTATTAAAAGAATATTTGGTTGCAAAAGGATATGATGCTGAGCTTTATCCTGATGGTGAAGCGGCTTACAAAGGATTTATGAAAGAGCATTTCGACATTTGTGTGTTGGATGTTATGATGCCCAAAAAAGACGGATTTACACTGGCAAAAGATATACGTATTATAAATGCCGACATCCCGATTATTTTCCTGACAGCAAAAAACATGAAGGACGATGTACTGGAAGGTTTTCAGTTGGGTGCCGATGATTATATTACCAAGCCTTTTAGTATGGAAGAGCTGATTATGCGTTTGGAGGCGATTTTACGCCGTACTTCGCAAGAAGGGCAGGCCAGCGCGCAACAGGTTTTTACGTTGGGTAAATTTACTTTCGATACCCGGAAGCAAACACTTACCGAAGGTGAAAACACCGTAAAACTTACTACAAAAGAATCGGATTTGCTGAAATTGCTTTGCCAGAATGCCAACAAGGTGCTGGAACGTAATTATGCATTAAAATCGATTTGGATCGACGATAACTATTTTAATGCACGTAGTATGGATGTTTACATTACCAAACTGCGCAAACACCTGAAAGAAGAACCTACCGTTGAAATTATTAATGTACACGGAAAAGGTTATAAACTGATTGTTTGATGAAACGACATATCAAAAGAAAAGCCTGATAATTTATCAGGCTTTTCTTTTGATTTTGAATTTCTTTTTAATCCAGTTTCAATACGGCAAGGAAAGCTTTTTGAGGTACCTCAACATTACCCACTTGTTTCATTCGTTTCTTTCCTTTTTTCTGCTTCTCCAGCAGCTTCCGTTTACGCGTGATATCACCACCGTAACATTTTGCGGTTACGTCTTTTCGAACTGCTTTAACCGTTTCGCGGGCAATAATTTTTGCGCCAATAGCTGCCTGAATAGCAATATCAAACTGTTGTCTCGGAATCAGTTCTTTCAATTTTTCACACATCCGGCGACCAAAAGGATAAGCATTGTCGAAGTGAATCAGTGTCGACAGGGCATCAACCATTTCACCGTTCAATAGAATATCTAAACGTACCAGTTTTGCCGGTTTAAAACCACTCATGTGGTAATCAAACGAAGCATAACCTTTTGATATACTTTTTAGTTTGTCGTAAAAATCGAAAACGATTTCACCCAGCGGAAGATTAAATACCAGTTCGGCACGCTCAGAAGTCAGGTAATTCTGGCTGACCAGTTCGCCACGTTTATCAAGACACAAAGTCATTACCGGCCCGATAAATTCCGAAGCTGTAATAATGTTTGCCCTGATGTATGGTTCATCAATCTCGTCAACGGTTGTTGATGCCGGCATTCCCGAAGGATTATAAACCGTCAATTCGCTTCCATCGGTTAAGTGAGCTTTATACGAAACGTTGGGAACGGTTGTAATTACGTTCATATCGAACTCGCGCTCCAGACGCTCCTGGATAATTTCCATGTGCAAAAGCCCAAGGAAACCGCATCGGAATCCAAATCCAAGTGCAGCTGACGATTCCGGCTCGAAAGTCAAGGATGCATCGTTCAACTGCAGTTTGTCCATTGCCGCACGAAGATCTTCGTAATCGTCGGCATCAATAGGGTAAACTCCGGCAAAAACCATTGGTTTCACCTCTTCGAAACCTTCAATGGCTTTATCGCACGGATTCTCAACGTGAGTAATCGTATCACCTACTTTTACCTCTTTCGCAGTTTTAATACCCGAAATAATGTAACCCACATCGCCGGGCCCTAAAACATCACGCGGTTGCAGACCTAGTTTAAGTACACCTACTTCGTCGGCATCGTATTGTTTGCCGGTGGCCACAAATTTCACCAGGTCTTTTTTGCGAATTTCACCATTCTGAATTTTGAAATAGGCAATAATTCCACGAAACGAGTTAAAAACCGAATCGAAAATCAGGGCCTGCAGCGGTGCTTTCGGATCGCCTTTTGGGTGTGGTATTTTATAAATAATATGATCGAGAATTTCCTGAACGCCTTCTCCTGTTTTTCCACTGGCTCGAATAATATCTTCGCGATCGCAACCAATTAGGTCGATGATTTGATCTTCAACAACTTCGGGCATAGCATTTGGAAGGTCCATTTTATTCAACACCGGAATAATTTCCAGGTCGTGTTCAATGGCCAGGTATAAATTCGAGATGGTTTGCGCCTGAATTCCCTGGGTAGCGTCGATAATTAGTAATGCGCCCTCGCACGCTGCAATCGATCTCGAAACTTCGTACGAAAAATCCACGTGTCCCGGAGTATCAATCAGGTTTAATTTATAGGGTTCACCATCATGCACATAATCCATTTGTATGGCATGACTTTTAATAGTGATACCACGTTCCTGTTCCAGCTCCATACTATCGAGCACCTGGGCGTGCATTTGGCGTTCGTTAACCGTCTTGGTAAATTCCAGCAGGCGGTCTGCCAATGTACTCTTTCCGTGATCGATGTGTGCAATGATGCAAAAGTTTCTAATTTTCTCCATTTACTACCTCTTAACAACCATTCAATTAAATGGTTCCTTCTATTTTGCGCAAAGATATTTTATTTTTTGATATAAATCAGGGCTGGTTCACCGATGCCGATGATTTAATTTTTACAATGAGTTCGGTAATAAATCGGTAGGTTAGCGGGTAGGCGTTCATCCACTCGCTTTCGCGGGGGCCGGCAACATTTAGCGTGTTTATATTATTAAGAATAAGCCACGGAATTAAGTGCGAAGGATTTGCATCAGGACGTACTATTCGGAGTGGTTTCTGTTGTTCGTAAGCGAACTGTTGTGTAAGCAGTGTTCCGCCTTTTAAATCTTCAGAAACTACTATTAAAGTTCCGTCAGACTCGGTGACATTTTTTCGGGTTCTGACAGCATAGTCTTCCTGGGGCAGCTCTTTTAGTGGATACTTTGCTGCAATTTCGCCGTCTTCAGCTTTCCGGTTTTTAGGGCACCAGCCGCCACACGGGAAGGAATAATGCAGGCAAGCATCTAAAACTGCACGATCTACTCCGGTTTGTCCTCCGGAAATTAGTTTTTGGCACGGTATTTGTATTTTATTTGTCGTCATGAAAACAATTAAACTGAGTACAATTTATTGTATTCAGCGGATAGATTAGAAACAAAATACTTCACAGCAATATGCTGTTTTTTCATAAGTTTGGTTTAGTTAGGTTTAGTTTGAATCCCGGTAGCAGAGGCGCCGGGATTTTTCTTTTATGACTCTTTTTGTTTGTAATATTCAACCCGGCCGGTTGCGGCAATTCCTTTTACTTTCTCCACCAGCGCCAGTCTTTCAGCTTCCGAATATTTTGTAAATGCACGAGCTAACGCGATTTTTTCGCGCATAAAGGTGGCATTCTCATTTCCCGAAATTAATGTTGCTACAGGAAGCGACCATACAAAATACATGGCTTCTTTAATGCTCAAATTGTCAGGAATAACCGGGTTGTCGGTCGACCAGTTAAATCGTTCTTTATTGGCAAAAAACCTTCCTGCTGCCAACGATTTCATGGCCAATACACCAATATTTCTGTCCAGTGCTTTCTGAAAAACATTTTCAGCAAAACTATAGTAGGTCTGATCCAGAACGTTTACCGGCATTTGTACTGCATCGAATATATCGGAGTCTTCAGTTCTTTCCAGCATCCGTGTGTGTGCATAAGGATTTTGGTGACCGGTAAATCCGAGGTATCTGATCTTTCCTTCCTGCTTGGCTTTTAACAGATAATCTAAAACGCCGGCTTTAATTCTTCCGTCAACATCGTCGGGCGAAGCAATGGCGTGCACCTGGTACAAGTCGATCTGGTCAACCTTTAACCTTCGTAACGATCCCTCCAAATGTTCCTGTACTGTTTTGGCATCTTGTCCGGTTGATTTTGTCATCAGAAAAATCAGGTCGCGGTACTTTGGTGTAAGAAATTTCCCGTAACGCTCTTCGCTGGTGCCTTGCGAATAACTTTCGGCGGTGTCGAAAAAACGAACGCCACCTTCGAGTGCTGCTTCCACAACTTCCTGCGCATCGCGTTCAGTGGTCCAGCCCACGTGGTAGCCACCGGTACCGAGCATGGTTACCTGTTCGCCGGTTCTTCCTAATTTTCGTTTCGGCAATATTTCGCCAAGTCTGTCGCGCGTTTCCTGGTTGGCTGCAAACGAACCTGAAGCCAGGCTGATTCCGGCAGTTGCACCGGCTAACGATTTCAAAAATGATCTTCTGTTGGTCATAGTAATTAATTTTACGGTCTATCTGTTTAATACTTATTATTTGAAAAAAGGTTCTCTGCTAAATATGTCGCACATCCCCGGCATATTTTGTAAATTTACCTTATAACTAAAAACCAATTAAAATGGCTAGTGTTCAACAGCTTGCAAAAATGATCGATCATTCGATCCTGCACCCCACTATGACTGATTACGATTTGGAACGAGAGTGCGCCGTTGCGGCAAAGTATAATGTGGCATCGGTTTGTGTAAAACCATACGCGGTAAAACAGGCTAAGCAGCTTTTAAAAGATACGGAGGTAACGGTTGGTTGTGTTATCGGTTTCCCGGCCGGAAATTCAGCAATTGAAGTAAAAGCTTTTGAAGCAGAAACCGCTTGTAAAGACGGGGCTGTTGAGATTGATATGGTAATAAATATCGGGAAAGCTTTGCAGGGCGATTGGGAATATATTGAACTTGAAATTGGCACAGTGGTAAAAGCCTGTCATAACAACGGGGCGATTGTAAAGGTGATTTTCGAAACCGACTACATCGAGAATAAATTAGACATTAAAAAGCTGTGCGAGATATGTACAGAAGTGGGGGCCGATTACGTAAAAACGTCTTCCGGTTTTGGTTTTGTAAAAGGCGCTGATGGCCGATATTCGTACATGGGAGCCACCATTGAAAACCTAAGACTGATGCGCGAAAGCAGCGGGCCAAACGTAAAAATAAAAGCTGCCGGAGGAGTGCGCACACTCGATGCTTTGCTGGCGGTGCGTGAAGCAGGTTGCTCACGTTGTGGAGCCACCGCAACAGTGGCTATTCTTGAGGAAGCAAAATCGCGTTTCGGCGGATAAGCGATTACTGGCTGGTAAGCGTTATCGTTTTGTCGAAGAACAATCATCGCGGATGTGCGGCGGAAGTTCCAATCTGCCGGATTTCATTTCTCTTGTCTGCGGGAACATTTCCGGGGCACCGGATATCGTTTTTCTTGAGTGCGGCAGTATTTCCAGGTCACCGGAAATTAGTTTTCTTGTCTTCGTGAGTATTTCCGGGTTGCCGGATATTAGTTTTCCCGATTGCGGCGGTATTTCCGGGGCGCCGGATTTCGTTTTTCTTGTTTGCGGGACGATTTCCGGCACGCCGGATTTTATTACTCTCAAGTGCGGGAGGGGTGTTATTCAGTACTTTATGAATGTTTTCTGAACTATTTGTAATTCCCGCGTATCCCTGAAAGAATAAAAGGTTTAGTCCTTATCTGATTGGAAGTTTTCCATTCTTTTTTTAGTGATGAAATGAAAAGTCCGGGGCTGCATATAATTATATGCAGCCCCGGACTTTATTTGTTCTTTTCAACAAGAATGGTTGTGCTTAATTGCCGGCTAAACGCACGTTCTATTTTTTCAAAATCTTATACGTGTTATAATCGCCGTTGCTTAATTCTACTTTCAGCAGAAAAAGTCCGGTTAAATGGTGGGGCAGATTAAATTCTGCCGTGTTTTCATTGGGATGCAATTCATCAATTTTTGCACCGGTGCTATTGTACACCGAAATGCGCGAGATTGTTTTGTCGGCATTAATCATCAATCTTCCCTGGGTTGGATTTGGAAAAACCTTAACAGAACCTGATTCTATAAGCTGTGCCGAGAGTACCAATGTTCCGTCGTTTTGTTTGAAACGATAAACAAATTGTTGGTAATACAGGTTGGCAATATCCGCATCGTAAATAATGAGCGTATTTTCGTCGTTGCGGTCGTTCGCCGAGCTACTCCAGTTGTGGCTACCGGTTATTATCTGCGGATCTGAATCCGGATTGTTCGCGTCAATCAATGCCATTTTATGGTGAAGCTGACCTGCTGCATCGTCAAAAATGTACTTTTTAGCGGGCAGTGTATTGCCCAGAATATTATTTACTGTTTCGGTGTTGTCGCTCTCTGATTCGGTGATTACATTTACATCCACCCCACGGTCGTAAGCATCTGTTATGGTATTGGCCAAATCGGAGCGTGTGATCAACATGGTTTCAATATCGAGGGTGTGGTCTGCTGTATTAATTGCATTTATCAACTGCTGGTTGGTGTTGTCTGACGGACTGAAATAACAGGCAATCAATTTATCGCCCACCTGAATTTGGTGCGGAGTGTTATTGATCTTTGCATCACCAAATTTTGCATTTCCGGCATCGGGTTGGTCACCGTCGCTTCCCCACATTTCTTCAAATTCAACTTCGTAAACTTTTGCCAGCGACTGGTCTTGAATAAAGATCATATTGTTGCTGTCGTAAGTTAACTGGTTTGGGGTTAAGTTTGTCGATCCTGACCAAACCCAGGCTGCATTAGCGTTTGTTGAGTTGGCATCGAAAATGACAAATTTGTTGTGCATAATTCCGCCTTCCGTTAGTTCAGGACGTTCAAGAACCGGAATATTAGCATTTAAATCGGAAACGCTTGCGTGAGTTGTTGATTCGCAAGTGATAAAACGAATTGCAACTCCACGGTCGTAGGCTGCATTCAGCGCATCTGAAATTTTTGAATTGTCGATATTGTAAATACAGAAATCAATCGATTCATTGGCTCGGTTGATATAGGCAGCCAGCGTGTCGGCCATAAAATCATCAATATAAGAGGCGACAGTTGGGTTGGCGTAACTGTCATCAATTTCGGTGTTGAAGTACACTTTTATGTCGCCCGACGAATTTGAATTACTTACAAAAGCACTGATTGCAGAGAATGCAGTGTCGCCTTCGCTTACTGAAAAAGCCTGCACATAAACGATCTCCGAATTTTGCAAACCGGTGATTTGTGCCTGGTGTATGTATTCTTCATTAGAAACTGTCGATTCACCATTGATATGATTTGTTAAAGCAGATTCTTCCATGCTCGCTCCGTATCGTATTTCAGAGGTGCCATCGGTGTCGGTGTTCCACTCGACCGTAATCGAACTGGTTGTGGTTTCAATTGCTTCAAGTGCAGAGGTAAGTTGAATGCTGGTGTTGAAAATGAAATCATCGGCATCCCGGGGAAGCAATTGATAGGTTGTGCTGTATTGCGAGCAAATGGCAACCAGGTCGAATGTTCCGGTTGGAATTGCCTCGCCAACAAGCGGGCTGCTTGAGTTTATTCTCAGCACTCCTGTACTTGTGCCATCAGTAAAATTGTAATTGGCATTACTACCAAATTGCCCACTGGCATTTTCAAATTCAACATTATTTATCCGAATCAATTCGGCCTCGTAATCTTCGCTAATATCGCTTATGCTTATTAATTGCGGTTCAGGCATTGGTAATCCCGATGCCAGAACAGAAAAGTCGGCAACCGGATTTATTTCCAGTAAATTGTTGTAATCGTCGAGCTCGCCGGTAACGGTAATCGAGTCTCCGCGTTGCACATTGGCCAGGTCGGTATCGTAGATGCCAATTCCGCCGGTATTGTCCTGAATATATCTGATGGCGCCCAGTTCAGGGCCGTTGGTTACTATTCCCGAAACCGTAACTCTTGCCCTAATCGGTTCCTGGCGTGCGTCGTAAATACTTGTTTGAGCGAATAATTCAACGCTTATAAATAGAAATAGAATGAATGTAGAGATCTTCACAACTTATAATTTAATTTTCAGGTGAAAGTAAATATTACAGTTGTAAAATACAGGAGAAAAGGAAAATTGTTCAAAAATTAATTCCTCGAGATCATCAGCTTCTTTACCGTTCGTTTGTTGTCGGTTGTTGAGATTTGAATCAGATAAATTCCGTTTGGAATATCGTTAAGTTGCAGTTGTATTTTTGAAGTCGGGAATGTGTATTCTTTCAAATAAACCTGTTTTCCTGCAATATTAGTGAGACGAATTTCATTGATCTCTTTCGTTGAAAAGTCAACGGTAACCTTGTTGTTTTTACAAGGATTCGGGTAAATTTTTACCTCTGTTTTTGTTAGTTCTTCTTCATTTTGTAATGAAGTAAATCCGGTGTCTTGTGCAAAAGACGCGGAAGCGATAAATAATGTAAATAAGACAAGTATAATATATTTCATGGCCGAACTATTTAATTGTTTTCCTAAGTATGTGCAGCAAATAACATGCCCATTTATACTATAACGACAGGAAAAAATTAAAACAGTTGCAAAGCGCCTTCTAAATCTTCGGGAGTATCAATTCCGATGGTGGCAGATGTTGTTTCTGCGGTTTTTATTTTGTAGCCATTTTCGAGCCAGCGCAGCTGTTCCAACGATTCGGCCAGCTCCAGTTTTCCCTGCTCCAACTGTGTGATTTTTTGCAGTACCTCGGCTTTAAAAGCATACATTCCAATATGGCACCAGTATTCATGTTTGTTTACCCAGTTCTTGTTTTCTTCTCCGCGGAAATACGGAATAGGCGAGCGGCTAAAATACAGGGCGAAATTGTTTTTGTCGAGCACCACTTTTGGGCGGTTCGGATTAAAAAGTTCTTCTTCCGAATCTACTTTTTTTACCAGTGTTGCAATTTCTGTTTCGCTTTCAAAACACGACTTAATCAACTCAATTTGTTCCGGTTTTACAAAAGGCTCGTCACCCTGAATATTTACCACAATGTCGACGGGGCGGTTTTTAGCAATTTTTAATGCGGCCTCAGCACAACGGTCGGTGCCACTTTGGTGCGTAGGAAGTGTTTTTACCACTTCGCCTCCAAATGCTTTTACCGCTTCGAAAATACGATCGTCGTCGGTGGCAACACAAACATACGGAAGTGCTTTCGATGCATTTTCGTACACCCACTGAATCATGGGTTTGTCCTTGATTTTTGCCAGTGGTTTTCCCGGAAATCGTGATGATTGATAACGAGCTGGTATAATTCCAATGAAGTTCATTCTTCTCTTTTAATTTCGTTTACAGTCTGTTTTGCGAACAATTTGTCAGAAATATTTACCGACGCATCAAAGATAATAATCGCTTAAGATATAAGCTGCATTGCGCAGAAAATATATTGGAACGGGATTTGCAAAACACTACCGGATGTTGAAAAACCCTAAAAAAACTTAATTGTGACTGACTTTCTGTCATTGCCTTCGAAAAATTGTAAATTTGCAAGTTGTTGACTGAATAAATTATGGATATACAAGCAATAAAACAAAGATTTGGAATAATAGGAAACACCGCCGGAATTAACCGGGCCATTGAAGTTGCCGTTCAGGTGGCACCAACCGATTTGTCGGTTTTGGTAACCGGTGAAAGTGGTGTTGGTAAAGAAATATTCCCACAAATAATACATCAGTTCTCGAGCCGTAAACACGGAAAATATATTGCCGTAAACTGCGGAGCTATTCCCGAGGGAACAATCGATTCGGAGTTGTTCGGACACGAAAAAGGTGCATTTACCGGAGCGCTTGCCGACCGGAAAGGATATTTCCAGGAAGCTGACGGCGGAACCATATTTTTGGATGAGATTGGAGAGTTGCCTCTTTCGACCCAGGTGCGTTTGCTGCGTGTGTTGGAAACGGGCGAATTTATGAAGGTAGGTTCGTCTCAGGTGATAAAAACCAATGTACGCGTAATTGCTGCAACCAATGTAAATATTCCGAAAGCAATTGAAGAGGGAAAATTCCGCGAGGATTTGTATTATCGTTTAAATACGGTGCCAATTACGATTCCGCCCTTACGCGAACGCCCCGACGATGTTATTTTGCTGTTTCGGAAGTTTGCGCGCGATTTTGCCGAAAAATACCGAATGCCACCTGTGCGTTTGGAAGATGATGCCCGAACTGTTTTGGTTAGTTTTCGCTGGCCGGGAAACATTCGTCAGTTAAAGAATATTACCGAGCAGATTTCGATAATTGAGCAGGAACGCGATATCTCAGCAGATGCGCTGCGCCCGTATTTGCCGGTTAGCGGAGGAGCAAATTTGCCGGCTTTGCTGGCCCGCGAAGAAGATAATAAATCGTTTGCCAACGAGCGCGAAATTTTGTACAAAGTGCTGTTCGATATGAAGAGCGATATGAACGATCTGAAAAAGCTGGTGCTCGATTTAATGGAAAACCGCGAAGCCCCAATTTCAGGTGACCAGGCTCAAATAATCCGGAATTTGTACAATACCGACGACGGTAATTTTGTGGCAAAAGACCATGCTCCGAATCCGATACATATTACCTCGGTTGATAAAGATAATATTCAGGATACGGAGGAATTTGTGGAAGAATCGCTTTCTTTGGCCGATAAAGAAATTGAGTTGATTCAGAAAGCGCTGGAGAAACACCGCGGGAAAAGAAAATATGCCGCTCAGGAATTGGGAATTTCGGAACGGACACTCTACCGCAAAATTAAAGAATACGATATTAAGGGATAAAATATGTTGCGAAAACTATTATTTGTTGCCGTTTTGGCGGGGTTGGTAGCCCTTGTTGCACCATCGTGTAAAGTTAGTTACTCATTTACCGGAGCTAACTTGTCGCCCGAAGTAAAAACATTTACGGTATATTATTTCCCTAACCGTGCGCGTTTGATCAACCCAACGTTGAGCCAGAGTTTTACCGAAGAATTGCGCGAGAAATTAACGCGGCAAACTTCGTTAAACGAACTGTCGGAAAGTGGTGATCTGGAATTTGAAGGGCAGATTACGGGATACGAATTCCGTCCGATGTCGATACAAAAAGAGGATGAGTCGGCACAAACGCGACTTACCATTACAATTAACGTGAAGTACACCAATAATAAAGTGCCCGAAGAAAATTTCGAAAAGTCGTTCTCGGCGTACGAGGATTTTGATAGTAATCTTTCCATCAGTTCGGTGGAAGAGGAATTGAGCGCCGAAATTATTGAAAAACTGACCGAGGATATTTTTAACGCCACAATTGCAAACTGGTAGTATGGAGAGGGAACAGTTTCTGACTTATATAAATACATCGAAATCGCTGAATGGAGCATCGTTGGATGAGGTGAAAAAACTCACTGTCGATTTTCCGTGGTTTTCAGGAGGATGGCTGTTGTATTTAAAGAACCTGAAGAATCTGGGACATTCGGATTATGAAGCTGTTTTGAAAAAAGTGGCAGTTATGGTTCCCGACCGAAAAGTGCTCTTTAAATATTTGAATGATGAGCAGCCTGAAAAACGACAGGCAGTTACTGAAAAAGATGCCCCGGCAGGGTATCGTCTCGAAGGAGATGTTGAGCTACAATCGGAAACTTCGTTGATTGATAAATTTTTGTCGACCGACAGCACACGATTGCGAACTTCAAAATTGAATCCGGACCACAATGGAAACGGCAGCGATAAAGCACTTATTGATCAGTCGGTACAGGAAGATGAAGAACTGGTTACCGAAACTTTGGCGTCGATTTATTTTCAGCAAAAGAACTTTGATAAAGCTTTGGATGCCTATAAAAAATTAAGTTTGAAATATCCGGAAAAAAGTGTTTACTTTGCAGGCCGTATTGAAGAAATTGAATTGTTAAAGAATAATAACTAAAAAAGATGTATACTTTAATCACCGTTTTACTATTTATCGTTTGTATCCTTTTGGTACTGATTGTTTTGGTACAAAACTCAAAAGGTGGAGGTTTGGCAAGTAATTTCCAGTCTTCAGGCCAGGTTATGGGCGTACGAAAAACAACCGATTTCCTTGAAAAAGGAACATGGTTTTTGGCAGGAGCATTGTTATTCCTTTCTGTTGTTGGTGCTGGTTTTATTCCACGCGAACAAGCAGGAACCGACGAAAGTCGTGTTCAGGAACAAATTGAAACAGCTGTTGATCCTACTCAGGTACCAACATTCCCAACAACTCCTCCGGCTGCAACTGAGCAAACTCCGGCTGCCGACGATGAAGGTGGTGAGAACTAGGATATCACAAAAAACGACATATAAAAAAGCCGATCAGTTTTGATCGGCTTTTTTTATGCTTGAAATTCTCAACGTTCAATATTATTCTTCAGGGATGTTAGGGGTAGTTGCTCTTCCTGTAATATCATCAATTATCAGGATGATATATTTTTCTTTCCTGAAATAGAACTGCCGCGTTGAAAACTGCAGGTCTTTCATTTCGCGTTCACCATGCTTGTTAAAAAACGGGCGCCTGATATGTTGTTTGTACACCACAGTGTTGTTGAGGTACGAATCGAAAGCCGCCAGCCTCAACTCGCAGGTGCAGCATTTTGTGGTCTTTCCGCAATCTTTTGCTTCTTCAATTTGGTAGGCGCACCCAATTGCTTCGCCACAAAGCATGTATAAAAGGTCCTCGTCGGTTTTGTTAGAGAAGATCGTTTTCAACGCGTTATTAAACGCCTGTAACCGCATGTCTTTATCGAGCAGTAACACACAGCTGGTAATGTTGTCAAGGACCAGATTCATAAACTCGCCCGATTCGGCAAGCATGTCGAAGCTGTGATTGGCCATTGTTTTTTTTGATTGCATATTCGTACTGTTTGGTGTATTGTTGTTAAAAGTACAAAAAAAGATATTGAAAATCAATGTGTAAGGATTTTTAGTGTGCTGGTAGTTTGTCGTTCGGAGCGTACAATAAAAGCGCGAATAGCCGGGCATTCTGCAGATTGTTATGTTGAATGCTCAGCTATTTTAAGTCACACTATTTTCTTGATGCAATTTCTATAAGGTAAATCGTGGAGAAGTATATTCACTCTCTATAATTAATGGAATTTCAAATTGTGCGTCGGATGAAAGATCGAAGTTGGCCAGGCCATTAATTTCAATCGAAATCAGATAACGCGGATTTTCATTTAACCGGTTAATTAGCGGAGCCAGAACATCATCCAATTCTAATGAATGTGTATCGCCGCTCAAAAATTTGCCGGCCTGCAATAAATCTACCGAGTGGATTTGCTGGTAATCGTCGTCGCCTTGTGTTTTGAATGAAATTACAAGCTGAAGCTCTTCAATTGTTTCATTGTTTTGCAGCGCCTCAAACGAAAGGGTTGAGCCCACTCCCGGATTGATATGAACAACATCGCCGGGGCAATCTTTAATATCATCGCTGTAACCCAAACAGAAAACTCCAATGCCATCAAAATGATATGTTTCTGTTGATTCACTGAGGCTGACTAAATAAGATTCTGTTGGAATATCGACGATCATTTTGGTTTCGGTTGTGTAGTCGGTGTTTGCATCGTCGCAAGCAAACAGAGATAGGAGAAGTACCCCCAACAAAAATAAATTTCTGAGTTTCATGGCTTCTTGTTTTAAGTGTTATAACACCAGGGTACTTTGGCTCGTGTTTTCCGACTTTAATAAGTACGAATAAAGTTAGTGAATAGTTGCGAAAAGAAGAAGAAAAAGACAATAGAGTATTAAATAAAGGTGATAGCATGATTACTTTATTATCGCTGCCACCATGGCAGAAAATCTGACAAGTGTATAACTATCAGAAAACCAGCGAGAAGTGCGTGGTGGTTGAGGTGTATTGAAGGTCTTCGATGTAATTTTGTCCTTAATTTGCAGACCTTTAAAGCTTTTTATCGATTGGCATAAAATATGATACTGAAAGTGCGTTAAAACGAAAAAAATATTTAATCATAAAAAACTAAAACAAAATGGCAGATTTAAAAGGTAAAATTCTTGCTGGCAAGATCCTGGTTCAACCACAGGCGGCAGAAGAAAAAACAGTGAGTGGAATCATTATTCCTGATTCAGCAAAAGAAAAACCACAGGTTGGTACAATAGTATTAGTTGGAGCGGATAAAAAAGATGAGCCAATGGAATTGAAAGTTGGCGACATTGTTTTTTACGGAAAATACTCAGGTACTGAGTTGAACATTGATGGAGTAGATTATTTATTAATGTCGCAATCTGACGTTTTATACATTAACTAATTTCAAAAAGTAAAAATCAGAAAAGATGGCTAAAGAAATTAAATTCGATATTGAAGCACGCGATTTGCTTAAAAGTGGTGTTGATCAACTGGCTAACGCCGTAAAAGTTACTTTAGGACCAAAAGGTCGTAACGTAGTTATTGAGAAAAAATTTGGTGCACCACAAATTACTAAAGACGGTGTAACTGTTGCAAAAGAAATTGAGTTAAGCGACGCATACGAAAATATGGGTGCACAAATGGTAAAAGAAGTAGCTTCAAAAACCGGTGACGACGCTGGTGACGGTACTACTACTGCAACTGTTTTGGCACAATCGATCGTTAATGTTGGTTTGAAAAACGTTACTGCGGGTGCAAATCCAATGGACCTGAAACGTGGTATCGACAAAGCTGTTGCTGCTGTTGTTGCAAGCATTCAGGAACAAGCTCAAACAATTGGCGACGATTACGCAAAAATCGAATCAGTTGCTAAAATTTCGGCTAACAACGACGGTGTTATCGGATCGTTGATTGCTGAGGCAATGAAAAAAGTACACAAAGAAGGTGTTATCACAATCGAAGAAGCAAAAGGTACTGATACTTACGTTGACGTAGTTGAAGGTATGCAATTCGACCGTGGTTACCTTTCTCCATATTTTGTAACCGACGCAGAAAAAATGGTTGCAGAATTAGATAATCCTTTCATCCTGATCCACGACAAAAAGATCAGCACAATGAAAGATCTTCTTCCTGTTTTGGAAGCTACAGCTCAAACAGGTCGTCCGTTGATGATCATTTCTGAAGATGTAGACGGAGAAGCATTGGCAACTTTGGTTGTTAACCGTTTGCGTGGTTCGTTAAAAGTATGTGCTGTTAAAGCTCCTGGTTTTGGCGACCGCAGAAAAGAAATGTTGGAAGACATTGCAATCCTGACTGGTGGTACTGTAATTACCGAAGAAAAAGGTATGAAACTGGAGCAGGCTACTATCGAGATGTTGGGTCAGTGCGAAAAAATTACTGTTGACAAAGAAAATACAACTGTAGTTAACGGTGCCGGTGCACAAGAAGCTATTGCTGCTCGTGTTAACCAGATCAAAACTCAGATGGAAACTACAACTTCTGATTACGACAAAGAAAAACTGCAAGAGCGTTTGGCTAAATTAGCCGGTGGTGTTGCTGTTATCTACGTTGGTGCTGCTTCAGAAGTAGAAATGAAAGAGAAAAAAGACCGCGTTGACGATGCATTGCACGCAACCCGCGCTGCTGTTGAAGAAGGAATTGTTCCTGGTGGTGGTGTTGCTTTGGTTCGTGCTATTGCAGCATTGGAAGATCTTAAGGGCGAGAACGACGACGAAACAACAGGTGTTGAAATCGTGAAACGTGCCATCGAAGAGCCATTGCGTCAGATTGTAGCAAACGCTGGTAAAGAAGGTGCAGTTGTTGTTCAAAACGTAAAAGACGGCGAAGGCGACTATGGTTACAACGCTCGTATCGATGAGTACCAGAAACTTTACGAAGCTGGTGTTATCGATCCTGCAAAAGTAACTCGTGTTGCACTTGAAAACGCTGCTTCGATTGCCGGAATGTTCTTAACTACCGAAACAGTAATTGTTGAAGAGAAAGAAGATGCTCCTGCTATGCCTCCAATGGGTGGCGGTATGCCAGGTGGCATGGGCGGTATGATGTAAAAATCAGCTCAGAAAAATATAGAAAGCTCTTCCCGTTTGGGAGGAGCTTTTTTTTTGTCCAAAATCCAGGTTGCTACCTTATAAATTGTGGTTGGCTGATTCATTCATTATATATGTGTATAAAACGAAACCATTTTTTTGATACTTTGATAGAAAAATCAGTTTTTAAATTACAAGCACCAAAGTTTCTGAAATACAATAGTTAAGAATTTGAAGTTTGGATGTGAATATGCTTACAATTGCCTGTTTTTGAGGTGTTTCGGGGAATGATGTCAGGAATACTGACTTCCGTCACACAGTGTTTTTTAACATCTTTTTATTGGTGCTTAAAGTGCTGTAAATCAGTGGTTAAAGAATTTGGGTAAATCTTCAGAAAAGCTTGTAATTTATTTTTTTACTTCTCTACCTTTGCCAAACAATCATTTTTTGATTGCAAAAGCTCATAAATGAATATGATTTTTAATGGGGCAGCCGCACGTTGGTTGTCATCTAATTTTTAACCTTATGAAAACAGATATAAATGAATTCATCGCGAATTTGGAGCACAGAACTCCGGGGGAAAATGAATTTCACCAGGCGGTAGAAGAAGTAATTGGTTCGGTTTGGGATTTCTACGAAAAGAATCCACGATACCAGCGTGCCAAAATTTTGGAGCGTATGGTTGAGCCCGAGCGGGTAATTATGTTCCGTGTGCCTTGGGTCGATGATCGGGGAGAGGTGCAAATAAACCGTGGTTACCGTGTTGAGTTTAACTCGGCGCTGGGGCCATACAAAGGCGGTTTACGATTTCATGCCAGTGTAACCCTGAGTATTCTGAAGTTTTTAGGATTCGAACAAACGTTTAAAAATAGCCTTACCACTTTGCCAATGGGCGGCGGAAAAGGCGGGTCGGATTTTAGTCCGAAAGGAAAAAGTGATGGCGAGATCATGCGTTTTTGCCAGAGTTTTATGACCGAGTTGTATCGTCACATTGGGCCACACACCGATGTTCCTGCAGGAGATATTGGCGTTGGCGGACGCGAAATCGGTTATTTATTCGGACAATATAAACGAATTAAAAACGAATTCACCGGAGTGCTTACCGGAAAAGGTTTGGCCTGGGGAGGAAGTTTGATTCGTCCGGAAGCCACTGGTTTTGGTGCGGTGTATTTTGCACAGCACATGTTGCACCGAATTGGAAAAGACATTGAAGGGCAAACAATTTCTGTGTCAGGATTTGGAAACGTTGCCTGGGGAGCCATCTCAAAAATTAATGAGTTAGGTGGAAAGGTTGTAACTATTTCCGGACCGGATGGATACATTTATGATAAAAATGGAATTAGTGGCGATAAAATTGAATACCTGTTGGAATTACGCGCCACCAATAATGATATCGTTTCTCCATACGCTGAAGAATTCGATGCCGAATTTGTTGCCGGAAAACGCCCGTGGGAAGTGCCGGTTGATTTGGCAATGCCTTGTGCTACTGAAAACGAAGTTGGCCTGGAAGATGCAAAAGAACTGGCTAAAAATGGTTGTAAACTGTTGGCCGAAGCATCGAACATGGGATGCACGGCCGATGCGGTCGACTTTTTAAGCGAGGCAATGGATTATGCTCCTGGTAAAGCGGTTAACGCAGGAGGTGTTGCAGTTTCCGGATTGGAAATGTCGCAAAACAGTATGCGAATTAACTGGCCACGCGAAGAAGTGGACGAACGCTTAAAAGGAATTATGAAAGCAATTCACGAAACGTGCGTAAGTTATGGCTCAAAAGGAAATAAGGTTGACTATGTAAAAGGAGCCAATGTTGGCGGTTTTGTTAAAGTAGCCGAAGCAATGTTGGCGCAGGGAGTTGTATAGTCTGGTTAAGAATTACTTAATATTGATACTATAAAAGCATCCGTTCGGATTTCGGGCGGATGTTTTATTTAACCTGCAATTCAGCAATGCTTTCACCGCGGAAAGTGAAAATTTAATTTTTAGGTAAAGTTGAAAAGGGGGTAAGGAACAAACACTTTTTTACTTTTGTCTGCAATTAAGGTTTAATTGTCTGATTTCGCAGACCATTAATAGTGATAAATAAAGGATAGATAGAAAAACAGGCAACAGTTAGCTTAAGGTAAAAGTACCTAGATGTTAATAGATACGCATTCTCACATATATTCAGAAGATTTTATTCACGATCGGGACGAAGCATTAAAGCGGGCTGATGAGAGTGGAATTAAAAAGATAATTCTGCCGAACATCGATTCCGGCTCGATAAAACATATGCTCGATCTGGCCGGGGCTTATCCAAATTTATGTTTTCCGCTTATTGGTTTGCATCCAACTTCGGTAGAAGAAGATTACGAAGAGGAGTTGGAGGCTATTGAATACTGGTTGCAACGACGCAAATTTTATGGTATTGGCGAGATTGGTATCGATCTGTACTGGGAGAGCAAATACGAACAGGAGCAAAAAGAAGCTTTCCGTTACCAGATACGATTAGCAAAAAAGTTAGACCTGCCCATTGTTATCCATGTGCGCAAATCTTTCGATCAGACTTACGAAATTGTAAAAGAAGAGCAAGACGGAACACTGCGTGGTGTTTTCCATTGTTTTAGCGGAACGGTTGAGGAAGCACAGAAGATAACAGAACTGGGATTTTTGCTCGGTATCGGCGGTGTTGTTACCTTTAAAAACAGCGACCTCGAAGAAGTAATCAAAGAAATCGATCCGCATCATCTTGTTCTCGAAACCGATTCGCCTTACCTGGCACCGGTTCCCAAAAGAGGTAAACGCAACGAGAGTTCCTACCTTATTCATGTCGCGCAGAAAGTGGCCGATGTTTACCGTTTACCACTCACTCGCATTGCCGAAATTACCACCACGAATGCCCGTAATTTATTCGGAATTTGATAACTTGCAGCCTTAATAAAAAACTGCAATGACCACGAGGACTGCAAAAAAGACTTCTATATTAATAATATATACCGGAGGTACCATTGGTATGGTTCAGGATGCCAAAAATGGTGCCTTGAAACCGGTGAAGTTTGATAAAATTCAGGAGGTGGTTCCTGAGTTGAAGAAGTTCGATTTTATTATTAAGACCATCACTTTTAATCCGGCTCTCGATTCTTCGAACATGAATCCGATTTCGTGGATTAAAATTGCCAAAACTATCGAGCGTCATTATAATGCATACGATGGTTTTGTAGTGCTGCACGGTACCGATACTATGGCTTACACTGCTTCGGCGCTAAGTTATATGTTCGAAAATCTCGACAAGCCAATCATTTTAACCGGATCGCAATTGCCGATCGGTGTAATCCGTACCGACGGAAAGGAAAACCTGATAACAGCAGTTGAAATTGCCGCCGGAAAAGTTCAGGGAGAATGTATGGTGCCCGAAGTGTGTATTTATTTTGATTTTAAATTATACCGCGGAAACCGCACTTTAAAACGCGATGCCGAATTATTTAGCGCCTTTCGTTCGGTAAATTATCCGGCTTTGGCGGTTGCCGGTATCGACATAAAATACAGCATCGAGTTTATCCATTATCCTGAAAATAAGGGGATTTTAAAAGTAAATACCGATTTTGACGACAACGTGGTTATCCTGAAAATATTTCCCGGGATCAATCAAAACGTTTTTAATTCGGTAATGAATACGCCCGGGTTAAAAGGTGTTGTACTCGAAACTTTTGGTTCGGGCAACGTACCTACATCGCGGTGGTTGATAAACGCAATTAAGCGCGCCATAAAGCGCGGAATTGTGGTTTTGAACGTTACGCAGTGCCAGGGAGGAAAGGTTGTTATGGGGCAGTATCAAACAAGTGTTGAGCTACTTAACGCCGGAGTTGTTTCGGCAAAAGATATGACCACCGAAGCCGCAGTTACCAAGTTGATGTTTTTGCTCGGGCAAGGCCTTAAACCGGACGAAATCAAAATGTACCTCAATAAAAGTCTGCGCGGGGAAATTAGTGAATAGCAAAGTTTTTTTTTCACAATTTTTTATTAATTTGCAGCCCT
>NZ_CAJXTC010000055.1 GCF_913060805.1 uncultured Draconibacterium sp. | reverse complement strand
GAAAATGTTACCGGACGGTAGCCCAGTTCGTGGTTAATTTTCATTACCGCCAAACCGGTAGTTAAACCAAATATTTTTGAATTCGGATATTTCTTACGCGAAAGCTCGAAAGCCTTTTTCTTAATCGCTTTTGCAAGCCCTATTCCACGGTATTCTTCACCAACAATTAAACCCGAGTTGGCCACAAAACCTTTTTCCTGCCAGGTTTCTATGTAACAAAAACCGGCAAAGGTGTCTCCTTCAAGGGCAATAATTGCTTTCCCTTCCTTCATCTTCGAAGACAGGTACTCAAATGTACGACGCGCAATACCGGTGCCCCGTTGTTTCGATGCACTGTCGATAGCGTCGTTTATGTCGTCGATGAATTTCAGGTGATTTTCGTCGGCAATTAAAACTTTAATATTTTCTAAACTCTTCATCCTTCGATCTACAATTTGTCGTTAAGCTTTGGCAGAATTTTTATTAATGCCTCAGTCAAATCATTTTTCGATATTCCTTCCCTTTGTATTATTAATATAGTATCGTCTCCGGCAACGGTTCCTAAAATTTCCCACGGACTAGCCGAATCAATTACGGCTGCAATGCTGTTGGCATATCCGGGCATTGTGCGTATTACTGCCAGGTTGCCCGAAAACTGTATGTCCTTAAATCCGTCGGCCAGGTAATTTATACGGTTTGTATGTTCCGAATTGTTTCTTTCGGGTTGTCCGTTTTCCGGAATCGTATAAACATATCCTTTGGCCGGATGTGGCACTTTAGCTACCTGCAGCACTTTTAAATCGCGCGACAATGTTGCTTGTGTCAGTTCGAATCCGCGGCGTTTTAGCTCAACCAATAATTCGTCCTGGCTGTGTACACTGCCTCTTTGGATTATTTTTCGGATTTCTCGTTGTCGTTGTACTTTATTCTTCATTGAATAAATATTCATTTGTAATGCAAAAATATACATTTCTATAAAAGAACAGGTAAGAATTTCAGAATATTTTCTATTTTTGCATCGGAAAATGATTTTAATATCATGTTCTTAACATTATGGCTGAAAAAGTGTATTTGAAAATAAGTATAAAGAATAACTGAAATGCGTTTGAACTATTTTAGGGCAAGCGCATTTTTTTTAATTATTAAATCGGAATATGTACAAAGTAAAACAGGCAAAATTAACGCTTGAAGACGGGACGGTTTTTATGGGAAAATCCTTCGGAAGCGAAAAGTCGGTGGCCGGAGAGGTCGTATTTTATACCGCAATGACGGGGTATCCGGAAAGTTTGACTGATCCATCTTACACCGGGCAGATCCTGGTGTCGACCTACCCAATGATTGGGAATTATGGCGTTCCTTTTAACAGAAAAGAGAACGGAATACACAAGTTTTATGAATCGCACAAATTACACATTTCCGGTCTGATAATCTCTGATTACTCGTTTGAGTTTAGCCACTGGAATGCTGAGAAAAGTTTGAGCGACTGGCTAAAAGAATACGAAGTGCCGGGTTTATTCGATATCGACACGAGAGCCTTAACGAAAATTTTACGTGAGAAAGGTTCTATGTTAGGAAAAATCGAATTTGAAGACGAAATTGACTTTTACGATCCGAATAAAGAAAACCTGGTAGCCGTTGCCAGCTGCAAAGAGCGCGAGGTTTACGGAGACGGAGAGCACAAAGTAGTATTGATCGACTGCGGTGTGAAAAACAACATTATTCGTTGTTTGCTTAACCGGGGAGCAACAGTAATTCGCGTACCATGGGATTACGATTTTACCAATGAAGAATTCGACGGATTGTTTATCTCGAACGGCCCGGGTGACCCGGCAAACTGCGATGCAACTGTTGAATACATAAAAAACACCATTGGAACAGGAAAACCAATTATGGGAATTTGCCTGGGTAACCAATTGCTGGCGCGTGCAGCCGGTGCTGAGACCTATAAATTGAAATTTGGTCACCGCAGCCACAACCAGCCGGTGTTGTTAGAAGGAACCAACAAATGTTACATCACTTCGCAGAACCACGGTTTTGCGGTTGCAACAGAGACTTTGCCAAGCGACTGGGAACCATTGTTTACGAACGTAAACGATGAAACCAACGAAGGAATCAGGCACAAAACAAAGCCGTTCTTCTCAACTCAGTTCCACCCCGAAGCTTCGAGCGGTCCGGTTGATACCGAGTTTTTATTCGATGAGTTCATTAAAAACATCGTAGAGAGCAAGAAATAAGATTGAACCGCAGAATGACGATTAACGATTTATGATTGCAGATATGAACAAGTATGATTTGGAAGATAGATTAATTCGATTCGCAGCCAATATAATCAGGCTTGCAGAATTGCTTCCAAATACTCCAATCGGCAATCATATGAAAGGTCAAATCGTTAGATCAGGTACTTCACCTGCACTCAATTATGGCGAAGCCCAAGGTGCTGAAAGCAAAAACGACTTTATCCATAAAATGAGTGTTTGTTTAAAGGAATTAAGAGAAACTTTTGTTGCGATTAAAATTATTAAACAATCAGGTCTGATTAAAAATCTGAATATGCTTGAAGATTGTTATGTCGAAAATAATGAACTGATATCGATCTTCGTAAAAAGTATTGAAACGGCCAAAAGGAATAATAAAAAGTAACAATGAGATGATACATCTGAAATCTTAATTCGTTAATCAATATTCGAAATTCAAAAAAATATCATGATAGAAACACATATTAAAAAAGCAATTGTTCTTGGTTCAGGAGCACTAAAAATTGGAGAGGCCGGTGAGTTCGATTATTCCGGTTCGCAGGCGCTTAAAGCGTTGAAAGAGGAAGGTGTTGAAACGGTTCTTATCAATCCGAACATTGCAACCATTCAAACATCTGAAGACATTGCAGACAAAATTTACTTTTTGCCTGTTACGCCTCATTTTGTTGAAGAGGTAATTAAAAAAGAAAAACCACAGGGAATTCTTTTGGCATTCGGTGGGCAAACTGCGCTAAACTGCGGGGTTGCACTTTACGAATCGGGAGTTCTCGAAAAATACAATGTTGAGGTAGTTGGTACGCCGGTTCAGTCGATTATCGACACGGAAGACCGCGATATTTTTGCCAACATGCTGGCCGAAATCGGTGTGAAAACGCCAAAAAGTATTGCCGCTTCAAATATGGCCGAAGCAAAAGCTGCGGCTAAAGAAGTTGGATTCCCGATCATTATCCGTGCAGCCTACACGCTGGGTGGTTTAGGATCCGGTTTCTGCGAAAATGAAGATGAGCTGGAAAAACTGGCTGGAAGCGCATTTTCATACTCGCCACAAATTCTGGTTGAAGAATCGATTAAAGGATGGAAAGAAGTAGAGTACGAGGTAGTTCGCGATAAATACGACAACTGTATTACCGTTTGTAATATGGAGAACTTCGACCCGCTGGGAATTCACACCGGCGAAAGTATCGTTGTAGCTCCATCGCAAACAATGTCGAACTCTGAGTACCACAAACTACGCGAAATATCAATTAAGATTATTCGCAGGGTTGGAGTAGTTGGAGAATGTAACGTACAGTTTGCACTCGATCCTTACTCAGAAGATTATCGTGTAATTGAGGTGAACGCCCGTCTGTCGCGTTCGTCGGCACTGGCATCGAAAGCTACCGGTTATCCGTTGGCGTTTGTTGCAGCAAAATTGGGTCTGGGTTACGGCTTACATCAACTTAAAAACTCGGTTACCAAAGTAACAACAGCATGTTTCGAGCCTGCGCTCGACTACTGTGTGGTAAAGATCCCTCGTTGGGATTTGAGCAAATTCGTTGGCGTTTCGAAAAATATTGGAAGTTCGATGAAATCGGTTGGCGAGATCATGGCCATCGGACGAACTTTCGAAGAAGCCATTCAGAAAGGTATTCGGATGGTTGGTTTGGGAATGCACGGTTTTGTGGCCAACAGAGAGGAGATTACCATCGAAGGAATCGAGGAGGAGTTAACAAATCCTACCGACCGCCGAATTTTTGCCATTGCCGAGGCATTTAATAAAGGTTACTCGATCGATCAGATTCACGAGAAAACAAAAATCGATCGCTGGTTCCTGCAGAAGCTGAATAACATTTACAAAATAAAACTGGAGCTGAAAAAATTTAAGGAATTGGAGGAATTGCCAATTCCGCTTTTGAAAGCTTCAAAACAAGCCGGTTATTCCGATTTCCAGATAGCAAGATTAGTGCTGAGGAGTAAGAATGTGAATATCAACGAGGATATTCTGAAAGTTAGAGCTTTCCGTAAAGCGAACGGTATTGTTCCGGTGGTAAAACAAATTGATACGCTGGCAGGTGAATATCCTGCACAGACCAACTACCTGTACCTGACACACAACGGTACCGAAAATGACGTCAATTATCTGGGCGATCATAAATCGGTAATGGTGCTCGGTTCGGGTGCTTACCGCATCGGAAGTTCGGTGGAGTTTGATTGGTGTAGTGTAAACACCATCAACACGATTAAAGAACAAGGTTACCGTTCGGTAATGATCAATTACAATCCGGAAACGGTGAGTACGGATTACGATACCTGCGACAGACTTTATTTTGATGAGCTGACTTTTGAGCGCGTAATGGATGTTTACGACCTGGAGAATCCGCACGGAGTTGTGGTTTCAATGGGTGGTCAGATTCCGAATAACCTGGCCATGAAACTCGACGGCCAAAATGTGCCGATTCTTGGAACATCAGCCAAAAAGATCGACAATGCCGAGGACCGCGAGAAATTCTCTTCATTACTTGATGATCTTGGAGTAGATCAGCCACGCTGGGCACGCCTGTCAACCATCGAAGAAATTCACAAGTTTGTTGACGAGGTAGGTTATCCGGTGTTGATTCGTCCATCGTACGTACTTTCGGGTGCTGCAATGAACGTGGTTTCGAACCCTGATCAGCTGGAACATTTCCTTGAAATGGCAGCCAATGTTTCGAAAGAACATCCGGTGGTAGTTACCGAGTTTATCGAGCAGGCCAAAGAAATTGAGATTGATGCAGTGGCTAATAAAGGCGAAATGGTTGCTTATGCCATTTCGGAGCACGTGGAGTTTGCCGGAGTTCACTCGGGCGATGCTACCATCGTTTTCCCGCCGCAAAAACTATATGTTGAGACCATTCGCAGGGTGAAGAAAATTGCTCGTCAGATTGCAAAAGGACTGGAAATTACCGGGCCTTTCAATATGCAGTTCCTGGCAAAAGATAACGACATAAAAGTTATTGAGTGTAACCTGCGCGCATCGCGAAGCTTCCCGTTTGTTTCGAAGGTGATGAAATTGAACCTGATCGAAATCGCCACGAAAGTAATGTTGGGAATCGATGTGCCGAAGCCGGATAAATCATTGTTCGAACTGGATTATGTAGGTGTTAAAGCACCGCAATTCTCGTTTGCACGATTGCTGAAAGCCGACCCTGTTTTAGGTGTTGATATGTCGTCGACCGGAGAGGTTGGATGTATTGGCGAAACCTACTACGAGGCCATTCTGAAAGCGATGATGTCGGTGGGATACAACTTCCCGAAAAAGAACATCCTGATTTCGTCAGGACCATCGCGAGGTAAACTGGAGTTGCTGAACAGTACCCGATTGTTGGTTGAAAAAGGCTACAACATTTTTGCTACTGAAGGAACGCATAAGTTTTTCCGCGATAACGGCATTGAAAATACGCTGGTGCACTGGCCTGATGAGGAAGATCAGTCGCCAAATACCATTGAGATGATCAAGAATAAAAAGATCGACCTGGTGGTTAATATCCCGAAAAACCATACCAACCGCGAGTTGAAAAATGGTTATACGATTCGTCGTAGTGCAATCGATTATAACATCCCACTAATTACCAATGCTCGTGTTGCAAGTGCATTCCTTTACGGAATTTGCAAATACAGCCTCGAGGATATTAAAGTAGTGAGCTGGGACGAATACAAAGAGTAGAGCACTTTATTTCGATAATAGAAAAGCTCCGGCCGTTGGTCGGAGCTTTTTTTTATAGTAACCGTTTTAGCGTATTCAAGGACGAATCTCTGTTTAGAAGATTAAAACGTAGGAAATACAGAATTTTCTCTCGCAATAAAATTATTATGAAAAAATAATTCCTCTAACTTTATAGTTCGTAAATGACAATAAAATGAAAGAATTGAAATATATATTCTCAAGCGTGTTCTTCTTTGTAAGTCTAATTTTTAACGCCTCTGCTCAGTCGTACGAAATTACCATTCAAATAAGCAATCAGCCCGATAATAAAATTGTTCTTGGATCAGTAAAGGGCGATGATTTTATCGCAATTGACTCTACTGAGGTGGTAAATAGTACCATTAAATTTCAGCTCCCATCATCCGCGCCGATTGGAGTGTATCGGATTATTCTTGGTCAAACTGCGTACGCCAAAGTGATGGACAAAGCTCCTCAGCAACTTGATTTTATTTACAAGAACGAAGATGTTCATCTTGAAACTGATTTTAATGATCCTTTAGCTAAGCTGAATGTGGTTCAATCGGAAGAGAATAGGATTTGGTATGATTTTATTGAAAAGGAAAAAATCCTGAAGGAGGAACTCCAGCTCATGGAAAAGGAAGTGGACTATTTTTGGGCAAAAAAAGACACCTCGAATGCGACAATGAAAGCTAACGAGTTTAATCAGCTTCAGATGGACCGGGAATCATTTATAAAACAAGCAGTAAATAATGCTTCCGGCACTTATGCCGCAGAACTGATTAAAATGTATTCAGAGCCTTTTCGTGATGGTTATTTGTCGGCAGAGCAGCGGGATGATGACTTTAAGGCCAACTACTTTAACGGGCTTGATTTTTCGAATGAGGCTTTAATAAACTCCTCGGCTTATTCAGATAAAGTATTCAATTACCTGGTGTTTTGTAATGATAAGGAATTCACACCAGAGCAACGTGAAGCGGAATACGAAAAAGCTATTGATAAAATAGTAGCGAATACAAACCAGAATGAAAAGGTGCACAAGTTTATTCTCGATTATATGGTTGATGGATTTGAGCAATTAAAAATGGATAAACTGATTGCTTACATTGAAGATAGATATTAGGAATTACCAAGCTGATACTTTTCGTATTCAGCTATTTGGTGTTTAAATGCAAGATTTTGTAGGAGCTGGTCTTTAATTTGACTGGCTTTTTTTGTGTGATTTTTTCGCCCATAAAAAAAGCCCGCAGTAAAACTGCAGGCTTTCGTGGTTGACCCACCAGGGCTCGAACCTGGACTCTTCTGAACCAAAATCAGACGTGTTGCCAATTACACCATGGGTCAGTCCTTATTGTGTCTTTTCGTTAAAGACGGTGCAAAAGTATAAAAAAATTTTATTCTGCAATATCTGGGCAAAAAAAAATTCCCTCTTTCGAAAAAAAGGTGAAATGCTTTTTGAGAATTATGTTCGCAGCATTCTTGTATAAAAGCTTATATTTGCCTTTGTTCAAAAATTAAATGCAGATCATGCAACACACAAAATTAATCAATAACATTCTTGGTTGGCTTGTTTTTATCGTCGCTTGTATAACTTATTTTGCTACTCTCGAACCCACTGTTAGCTGGTGGGATTGTGGCGAATTTATAACAAGCGCTTTTAAACTGGAAGTTGGTCACCCGCCGGGTGCGCCTACATTTATGATTTTGGGACGGATATTTACGTTGTTTGCTCCCGATGTCACCAAGGCTGCGGTTATGGTTAATTCGTTGTCGGCCATTGCAAGTGCTGCCACTATCATGTTTCTGTACTGGACGATCGTACATCTTGCCCGCAAACTTTTTTCGGAGGATAAACTAAGCAACGGCGAACAAATTGCCGTATGGGGAAGTGGTTTGGTGGGAGCGCTGGCTTTTACTTTCACCGATTCGTTTTGGTTTTCGGCAGTAGAAGGCGAGGTTTATGCACTATCGTCGTTGTTTACGGCCATGGTATTTTGGGCCATTTTGAAATGGGAAAATGTAGCGCACGAAAAATATGCAAACCGCTGGTTGGTGCTTATCGCCTATTTAATGGGCTTGTCAATTGGCGTTCACTTGCTGAACTTGCTGGCTATTCCGGCCATCGGATTGGTTTATTATTTCAAGAAATACGAATTCTCGTGGAAAGGTGTGATCTACGCGCTGGCAGCGTCGATGGGTATTTTGCTGGGTATTCAGTATGGAATTATACCAGGAGTGCCACGTATTGCGTTTGTTTTCGACCGCATTTTTGTGAATGCATTCGGATTGCCATTTAACTCGGGAATATTGTTTATGGGCGCCTTGTTGGTTGCCGGCTCCGTTTGGGGAATCAATTACACCCGAAAACGAAACAAGGTAGTGCTGAACACCGCGCTTACAATGGTTATTGTGATTCTGATCGGTTATTCGTCGTTTGCGTTGATCGTTATTCGTGCATCGGCAAATCCGCCAATGAACCAGAATAGCCCGGATAATGCCTTTTCACTGGTTCGTTACCTGAACCGCGAACAGTATGGCGACCGCCCGCTGGCGAAAGGACCGTATTACAATGCGCCGCGTATTGGAACAAAAGATCCAAAAGATCAATACAATAAAGTTGACGGGAAATATGAAATTACCGGATCAATGCCGGGTGGTTCAGTGTATGAGCCCAAAATGGAGACTTTCTTCCCGCGTATGTACAGCGACAAAGCAAACCACATTCAGGCCTACAAAGACTGGGGAAAAGTAAAAGGTACTCCGGTTAGGGTGCGCGAACGTGGCGAAGTGAAAACGCTGCAAAAGCCAACTTTTGGCGAAAACCTACGCTTCTTTTTCAGTTACCAGATTGGGCACATGTACATGCGCTATTTCATGTGGAACTTTGTGGGGCGGCAAAACGATATTCAAGGCCACGGCAGTTTTGAGAACGGGAACTGGGTAAGCGGTATTTCGTTTATCGATGAACCCAAAACCGGGCCGCGCGATAATATGCCCGAGTGGATGAAAAATGATCCGAGCAGAAACGTATATTACTTTTTGCCACTGTTGCTCGGACTTCTGGGCTTGTTCTTTCAGTATAACCAGGGCAAAAAAGGTAAAGAAACATTTGCCGTTACCATGCTGCTGTTTATCCTCACCGGTCTTGCCATTGTGGTTTACCTTAACCAGTATCCGTACCAGCCGCGCGAACGTGATTATGCTTATGCCGGCTCGTTTTATGCTTTTGCCATTTGGATTGGTTTAGGAGTGTTGGCTATTCACGCCGGATTAAAGAAAGTACTTAAAGGAGCGCCGGGAGCAGTGCTGGCTACCGTAATTTCGGTGGTTGCCGTGCCGGGTGTACTTGCGTCGCAAAACTGGGACGATCACGACCGCTCAGGAAAATATATGACACGAGATTATGCCAAAAACTACCTCGAGTCGTGTGCGCCAAATGCCATCTTGTTCACCTATGGCGATAACGATACTTTCCCGCTGTGGTATGTGCAGGAAGTGGAAGGCGTGCGTCGCGATATTAAAATTGTAAACATCAGTTACCTGGGAATGGACTGGTACATCAATCAGCAGCAGTTTAAAACCTACGATGCTGATCCGGTGCCATTTACGTTCACAAAAGATAAATACTACATGGGGCGCATGGATGCGGTGCTTTTCCAGGATCGTATAAAAGGATCGGTGGAATTGAGCGAAGCTATGGAGTTTTTAGGTAGCGACGATGTGCGAACCAAAGTAAAAGTAACCAGCGGAGCGATGTTGGACTACCTGCCATCGCGCGATTTCCATATTACAGTTGATAAGCAAAAAGCTCTGGATTCGGGAACTGTAAAACCTGACGATGCCAATCAGATTGCCGACAGAGTAAGTTTTAAGATTTCGGATAATATGATCACGAAAAGTGAAATGGCTGTTCTGAATATGATTGCTGCCAACAATTGGGAGCGTCCGATTTATATCGATCATAGTTTGGTGTTTACCGGAAATATTCACTTCCTCGACTGGCTGCAGTTTGAAGGACTTGCCTACCGATTTGTGCCAATAAGAACACCAAAACAAGGTGTTACTGCCGGACGTATCGACACCGATATTCTTTACGATAACGTGATGAATAAATTTGTTTGGGGAAATGTAAACGATCCGGATATTCACATGGACGAGTACAACCGCAAGCAGATAAATATTATGCAGGCACGTTATATGTTTACGCGTTTGTCGCAAGCCTTACTGGCCCGTGGAGACAAGGAAAAAGCCATTGAGGTGGCCGATAAAATGTTCGAGCTTTTCCCGAATGAGAAAATGCCACTCGATTACAGTTCGTTCCAAATGGCGGGGCAGTATTACGGTGCCGGAGCCATAGAAAAAGGAAATGAAAAAGTGCGCATAATGGCCGATAACTGTTTTGCTATGCTTGATTATTTTGCGTCGTTGCCCAACAACCTTGCTGCAGCGATACAGGGCGAGCAAAATCGTCAGATCTCGCATTTGCGAAACCTGGTGATTCTTACACGAAATTACAATCAGGATGAGTTGAATGCTGAGCTGGATGCCAAGTTGCAGGAATTGATTGCCAAGTTCCAGAATAAAGCCGGTGCTTAACCGCCGTTTTGTTGAATTTGCCGAAATAGTTTTGTAGCCAGTTTTTTACCCCGTGACCGGATGCCGGCCGTGGGATGATATTCCATTTCCTGCTCGATGATTTGCAGTACTTCCGGTTTTAGGTCGGGTTCCAGTTCGGAGATGTTATAAAGAATTTGCATGGCATGCACCCGCACAGCCACGGCTTCGCTGCCCGAGGTAAATGTTTCAATGCAATAATCAAACAGGAAACCAATGTGCTCATCACTAATTTTATTCATGCTGATAAGCTTTAGCCAGTGACGGCGTTTGCTGGCATTCTTTTCTGTTTTTAATTGTTCGATCAGCGCCGGAAGATAAGGTTGCAAAAGCTCCGGCTTTTCGTCATGAATTTTATCGACAAGGTAAGCAGCACGCCAGCTTTTTTGCCGTGTATCGTTTAGGGCAAGCTGAATGAGTGTATTAAACTGCGTCGGGTCGTTTAGCATTGACGCGGCAATGATTTCAATGTTTTCCCAGGCGTCGAGATGTTCGAAAAGTTCTTCTTCAGTCATCGGTGGTTGATTTCATAACGAGCAGAAAAGATAGAAAATAATCCGCAAGTTTCTATTTTTACCGAATGATTCAAGTTACCTGTGCTTTAATAATCGATCAAGGGAAAATTCTTGTTGCTCAAAATAACGAAAGCTCCGATCATCCGTTTCAGTGGGAATTTCCCGGAGGAAAAGTAAAATCGGGCGAAACCGAAAAGGAGTGTGTTGTTCGTGAAATAGAGGAAGAATTAAATCTGACTGTAGAAGTTGTGGAGGCGCTCTCTCCGGTTGAACACGATTATAAAATTAAAGCCATCCGTTTGATTCCCTTTGTTTGTTTACATGTCTCAGGTAAAATAAAACTGAACGATCATAACGCGGTAAAATGGGTGACGTTTGATGAGTTGGATGAACTTGATCTTGCTGAAGCTGATAAGGCCTTGATTCAAATGCCGGAGAACCGCGATCGTTTAAAGGAATACACCGGGGAACAAATGAACCAGTCCCGATAATACACCTGCCCATCCGATTATTGATAAAATCATATATAAAACGGTGTGCCGTCGTTGAGCGTAGTATTTATTGGCCAGAAAAGCGCCAATGGGTATGGTTAAAATAACAGGTGTGGCAATAATAACTCCCCAAAATCCGTAGTTCGATTTCATGCGTGTAATAAAACGGTTTCGTCGGGTGAAAATTCGTTTTTTCTTTTTCTTTGTTCTGTTGATACACCAATTACGGTAGCGTCCTCGCATTGAATTCGGAATAGCGTTGCACAAACACGGCCACAACAACATTAACCCACGGTTTAAGGGTTTGCTGATGTAATAAAAAAACAGAAATCCGCCTATTCCCCCGGTTAGTACAGCAAGAAGCGCGTACTTATAATCGAGGCCAATAATCATGGCATAAGGAAGAGTAACAATATACTTAACCGATGCCAGTAATACGATATGTAGTATTTTTAGCAACACAATTACCCTTTCGTGTGCTGATAAAACGCGTGAGGGATTAAAAAGGTTGCGAGCCTGTACCGACCTTTATATATTCTTAACGATTTTTAAACATGTTAGCCAACCACATTAATCGGTTTCCCATCAATAAAAGCCTTCAGATTGTCAACAGCAATTTGCATTAACCGTTGGCGGGCTTCAAGCGTTGCCCAGGCAATATGCGGTGTAATAAAACAATTCTTTGCTTTAGGTAATGGATTTTCAGGAAGTGCAGGTTCCACCGACAATACATCGAGGCCGGCGCCAGCAATCTGATCATTGTTTAGTGCGTCGGCGAGATCCTGCTCGTTTATCAGTGGTCCGCGGCCGGTGTTTATCAGAAAGGCCGTTGGTTTCATTTTTTCGATGGTCGCTTTATTTATGAATCCCTGATTTTCGCTCGTTAGCGGACAGTTGATACTGATAAAATCGCTGGTCTCCAGTAGGGTGTCAAGATCTACTTGTCGGGCATCGAGATCGGTTGTTTTTTGGCTGCGGTTGTTAAAAATAACTTTCATGCCAAAAGCCAGTGCTATGCGTGCAACGGCTTGCCCGATCTGTCCGAAACCAATAATTCCCAACGTTTTTCCGGCCAGCTCGGTTTGCGGCGACAACCAATAGGCAAAGTCTTTGCTCGTTGCCCATTCTCCATTGCCAACCGATTTGGCATGCAATCCTACATTGTTGGTAAAATGCAATATGTGCGCAAAAACCAACTGCGCCACCGATTGTGTGCTGTACGCGGGAATGTTACAAACCATAATTCCTGCTTCGTTTGCGGCGGTTATATCAACAACATTGTAGCCCGTTGCCAGTACGCCAATAAACTTTAAGTGAGGTAGCTGTTCGATGATTTCGCGGTTAAGGATGACTTTGTTGGTGTAAACGATTTCGGCATCTGCAGACCGCTCAACGGTTTGTTCCGGTGTTGTACGGTCGTAAACGGTCAATTCACCCAATACTTTTAAGTCGTCCCAGCTTAAGTCTCCGGGATTTAGTGCGTAGCCATCCAAAACAACGATCTTCATATTGCTGATTTATTAATTTGTTGTCAAAAATAAACAAAATGAGCAACCCGGTTATTTCGCGAATCAAAATGAAAGCTCTATATTTAATGTGTTATACAAAAAAGATAAGATAAGGACGAGTTTAATTGTGGTTTTTTGCCCGGCACATTAACAGCTTTGCTGCGCTTTGCAACAACCATAAAAGCTAATAACCCTATGGAAACAAATAACCCGGGCAGTGAATCTGCCACAAAAAAATTGAGAATTTTACTGGCTGAAGACGATAAAATTAATCAGAAGTTGTTTTCGTACATGTTAAACGAAATTGCCGCTGAGCTTTTTATTGCCTCAACGGGGGTGGAAGCCATAAATCTGCATAAAGAACATTCTGATATCGATTTAATTTTAATGGATTTGAAAATGCCCGAGATGGATGGTTACGAGGCCGTTAAGAATATAAGGGAATCGGATAAAGCGGTGAAGATTTTCGCTTTGTCGGCCTTCTCTCCCGAAACACAGGGCGAGGCAGTTAACGGAAAAGATTTTAACGATTACGTAAGCAAGCCCATTCGTAAAGCCGACCTTTTAAAAGTTATCGAAAAACATTTTTAGTGAGAAGAGAGTGGCATGACTGCAATTCCTGGAGTTCATGCTGAAGCCAATCTGGTATTTAATGAAAACCATTTAATAATTCAATAATGAAAAAACTAACACTGCTGTTTGTTGGGTGTATTTTGCTTTTTTGCGCTGCGTGTGACACGGAGATTGAAGAAGGGGTGCGGAAAAGCGATTTGTCGAAAGATGTTCAGTTGGTTACTGATATGGGAACTATCGTTTTGCGCTTGTCGGACGAAACGCCGATTCACCGCAATAATTTTATAAAATTGGTGAACGAGGGGGCATACGACAGTGTGTCGTTTCATCGCGTTATCGATAACTTTCTTATACAAACCGGAGACATGACCACAAAACCTGGCAGGCTGGGCAGTAAAAGAGACAGTGCAGACTGGTATTATATGATCGATGCCGAATTCAGACCGGATTTGTTGCATAAAAGAGGAGCTGTAAATGCTGCCCGAATGGGTGATGATCAGAATCCGGAGCGCGCTTCGGATGGTACGCAGTTTACCATTATACAAGGTCGCGTATATAACGACAGCACACTGGCATTGGCAGAAAAGCGAATAAATGGCTGGTTGGCCTACAATAAAGTGGTAAACCAATCAGAACACAAACCAGAGCACAAAAAATTGAAGGAGCTGTTTGATAAAATGGATGCCATTTACAGCAAAGATAATCCTGCCGACAGTTTAAAGATTCAGGCAATTGAAGCTGACATAAAAACCTTAAAAACCAAATTCGATTCCTTAGCGGAGATTGAGTTGGCAACAATGGAACCTTACCGTTTTCCGGAAGAGCACCGCGAGATTTATAAAACCGAAGGAGGAGCGGCTCACCTCGACCAGAACTACACCGTTTTTGGTGAAGTGATTACCGGAATGGATGTAGTCGACCGAATTGCCCGGGTTCAGACCGATGAGGCAGACAAACCCATCGACGACGTACGCATTTTGTCGGCAACGATGATTGAGCGAAAGTAAGATTCTAGGCGAGTAATCAGAATTCTTTAATTATCCCGATAGTAAAACCCAGATCGTTGTCTTCGTCGGTAATTATCGGCCGGTTGAGAACGATATCAAGTGTTGTTTTCAGTGGGACAAATTCGGCCGAAAGATCAAGGACTTCGCCTAAAACAAAAGCATCCCAGTCTTTTTCCACCACTTTTACGGCAATGGTTTTCAGGTTTCCCGAAAAGATCCATTTATCGAGGTGTTTGGTGTAGTTGTATTGCACGTTTATAAAACCGCCGTCCTGGTAGCGGTCGCCACGTTGTATCGACATCCACGGAGAAATTTCGGCAGTAAACGTATGAACCGAATTTGAAGGCCTCCGGAGGAAATTCCAGTTCCAGGTAATTACCGGCTGAATCCACGAAAGCTTGTCAATCGTTTCGCTGTACTGGTAGCTTACAAAAATCACCCGCGATCGCTTTGGTATCATTCGCGCCTCCTGTCGTGCAAAAACAAGGCTGTCGGCTTTTTCCGATTCGTGCGTGTGGTTCACTCCGCCAATCAAATAAATGGGAGTCAGATTTTTTAAATCGTGGGCATAGTAAAAATACAGACTCCACGAACCACCAACCGAAAACTCTGTACTGAACTCGCCCGTTGGTTTATCTTCCGTAAATAAATTGGTTGGATCGAGCCATTGCGAACGCAGCGAAACACTGGTTTGGGCCTTGCAATTCAATACAAAAAAGAATAGAAGTGCGGCAATGCCAATACGGGAAGTACAGGTTTTAGTTGTCATGGTTAAGTTGATTAGTTTCAAACCTAAAAATAGCAGGATTTATGATTTAATTGAATACTTTCTGAATATGTAGACGCTTAATTTCGGGAAATACCTATTGGTTTTAACATAAGATGTTTACATTTATAGCACCAAAAGTTAAACCTTTGCCGTTGCAGGCAGAAATAATGAAGTTCTTCTTATTGCAATAAAGCAGTTGCCCATTGAAACATTACAATTAAAAGCACAAAATGAAAAACAATCGAATCAGAAACGTATTAAAAGGCCTCAGTTTTACATCGGCGATGTTCATTTTTCAGGCGTGTTACGGAACGCCGCAGGATTTCGGATACGATAGACTTGTTGAGGGGCAGGTTACCTCAGAAACAACCGGATTGCCAATAAAGGGGATTAAAGTGTCGGTTGCCGGTGATAACAGTTATTACGTCACAACTGATGATGAAGGGAAATTCTCGTTCTACTCGGAAAAAGAAGAAAATGTACTAATTGGATTTGAGGATATTGATGGGGACGAAAATGGAGCTTTCCGGGATTTGTTCAAAACGGTTGAGGATATAAGTGAATCGGTGTACCTGGAAATCGCGTTGAAGGACAAACTATGATTTCGCTTAAGAAATATGCTTTCAGGCAATTTAAAAAGTTAGAGACCCGGGCGCACGAACTAAATTATTTGTTTTGGGAGTGTACCACCCGCTGTAATTTAAATTGTATTCACTGCGGAAGCGATTGTGCAAAAGACAGTGCTTTTAAGGACATGCCGCTCGACGATTTTCTGAAGGCCATTGACACCATTGAAGATAAAGCTCCAAATTTTACCGTTGTATTTACAGGTGGAGAACCCCTGTTACGAAACGATTTGGAACAGTGTGGAAAAGAACTTCGCAAACGAGGATTTCGGTGGTCGATGGTTTCAAACGGGCACCTGTATAACCGGGAAAGGCATTATTCCTTGTTAAATGCCGGAATGGGTGCATTAACGATCAGTCTCGACGGATTGGAAGCGTCGCACAACTGGATGAGGAATAACAGCACCAGTTTTCAGAAAGTTGTAAATGCTATTGAGCTGGCTGCCTCGGCCACGCGTTTAAACTTTGATGTGGTTACCTGTGTAAATCAGAAGAATATTAATGAGCTGAGGCAGATTAAAGACTTGCTGGTTTCAAAAAATGTAAAAGCCTGGCGCTTGTTTACCATTATTCCGATTGGCCGGGCGGCAAACAATCCTGATTTGCAATTAAGCGACAAACAGTTTGTGGAGCTGATGGATTTTATAGCCGAGCAACGAAAGGCAAAAGACATTGATGTGAAATTTAGCTGCGAGGGATATGTGGGCAAATACGAATCGCTGGTGCGCGATAGTTCTTTCTTTTGCCGGGCAGGCATAAATATTGGTTCGGTATTAATCGACGGCTCCATTTCGGCATGCCCCAATATCGACCGCAGCTTTTCGCAGGGAAATATTTACACCGACAATTTCTACGAGGTGTGGCAAAAGAAATTTCAACCTTTCCGAAATCGCAGCTGGACAAAAACAGGGCAATGTAAATCATGCCGCGAGTACAACGATTGCCAGGGAAATGGATTCCATAACTGGCACGGCAACAAACAGAATGTTTTGGTTTGCCATCATCAGAAAATTGAACAGGGGAGTGTTTAGTCTTCGGTATCGTCCTGGAAATCTCGTGATGCGATTTGATTGTAAAAGATGTCGTCCCGCCGGGACTTATTTTTATATTTCCGTTTCATGCTACCGCTCTATTGTCCCTGCCGGGAGTGTTTTTATCCATAGATAAGCTGAGTGTGTTTTAATCCCGGAGGGATGAAATATCTATAGCCTCCCGACGTTCCCCGTGGTCAGTCGGGACAGGCCGTCTTTTAAGGCAACGGTGTACACACAAATAGAGAATTCACATTTTCAATGTTTCTCTAGCAATTTTTCGTTCGGAACAAGCGGGCAATCCGGATCAATTTTATTCGCCGTACGATTTTTTGTAGCTCCGCTACCCGGCGCTTAGTGGCTTCGTAAACTCAGCCACACGCACCGGGTTATTGAATGTCGCCCCATTCGGGGCTTAAAGCACCAAAGGTGCGTAATCAATTAACCCAGGGTAAGCGACCGAAGGAAGCGCGACCCTGGGAATTGAAGCAAAATAGACAAAGGCGCAATTGCTACTGTGGTTTGAAATAGAGGCACTCTTTGCGCCGCATATTTAAAACCTACTGTAAAAATGGCTCCAAATAAATCTGTGAATACACCGTCGGTTTTTTAAGAAGGGGTAATGAGGGTAGCGGTTATAGCGGTGCAATTTCGAAATTGTCGGGCTTGTCCGCTGCCCGTTACCGGTGTAACAGAATACTCCTCAATGCGTATAAAACAAAGCCTACTGCGTCTTGCAATGATCATTTTTACCGACCGTAGTTTCTAACAGTTAAAACTTTAAATCAATAGCCATGAATCCAACAAGTAACATTAAAACAAGTCAACGAATAATCAATATTCCGATTCCGGGAAAAATTAAACCGATGGCTCATGCAAATCAAACACAGGCTTTAATCGATACTATAAATGAGGAGCTGAACAGTAAATTAAAAATTGGCTACAAAGCCTGGAAAGAGGATGGTAGCCCGATCGAAAAAGGAGATGAATTTAATTTAGATATTATCGTCTCGGTGGACGATAACCACTATAAAAATTTAGCCTTCGAGAAGGTAAAGGTCACCTATGCCTCTGATAATAAATTTGCTACGCTGCTAAATCCAACACAAACGAAATTCATTCGGTGTATCGAAAAAGAATTTAGCCGGATTACCGGATCACATCCTGCAAAGGTTCAAGCCCGGCTTTTAGCCTTAGGAGCCATTTATCCGGAAAATGTAAGCGATATAATAGAGAATGTGGGGATGTTAGTGGTTGAAGCTGATCCCGTCATTCAATCGCTATTTCATATCCACAACGTAATCAGTGATATTCCTGTTGAGATACAACCGGGGCATTAAAAAACACCGTTGGAGCTTCCCGAAACTTCGGGATGTGATCTTTTTGATGCAACAATTTGAGGTGTCGTCCCGCCGGGACTTATTTTAGTTTAGTGCATCGTTTTACCGGTTTTTCGTCCCTAACGGGACTGTTTGTATATGGCTTTGCAAGGTCAATGGTTAACTCCGGAGGGGTAAAATATCTGTAGCCTCGCCTTTTAAGGCGGGGTAATGAGCGCAGCGAATAAAGCGGTGCAATCGGGAAGTTGTTCGGGTTTGTTGGTGGCTTGCACCGCAATTTTGGTGAGATTGCTTCTCCCGATGCCAGCGAACTGGATCGGGATCGCAACGACGACATAAATTAGCAAAATAGGGCAGCGGACAATGAACGAATTCGTTACGGCACGATTCACTACTGTCCGCTGCCTTGTACCTATAATAAATAGGTGCGACACCGATGAGTGAAACGAATCGGGAGAAGCAATCTCCTTAACTTTACATCAAAGCCAATGACCAAACATTACAGTTGTTTCCCCTTTTTAAGGGAAAATGTCGACAGACAAAGGGGTAATGTTTTATTACTAGATTCCGAAGGCGTATAAAAAACAAAAGGGAAAAACAATGTTTTTCCCTTTTGTGGTGCCACCTGGAATCGAACCAGGGACACACGGATTTTCAGTCCGTTGCTCTACCAACTGAGCTATGGCACCTTTCTAAAGTTGGGCTTTAAGTAGCACCCCCTTTATTTTGGTGTTGCAAAAGTATACATTTTTTTAAAATCACAAAGTTCAACACAAAAAAAAGTGAAAAAAAATTGATTTTTTCAGCTCACGGAATTCCGTGTGGGTTTATGTGTTTCGTCTTTTTTATGCGTTTTTATTTGAAACAGAATTACTTGACCCTCTAAGTCCTCCGATAGGTGACGATTCCCTTCTTTTTGCAGATTAGGAGCAAAATGAATTCCGGTATAATCATCCGGAAATTTCGTACTATCATCGATGTTTTCGATTTTACATAGAATCCTTTCATGCGTTTTGTATACGGTATGTGCCTGCAATCCAATACTTTTTATACTTTTGCACGATTAGTTTAAAAGACAATGGTTGATACTGATTATCTGATACATACATTACATAACGGCATTCGAATAATTCATCAGGAAACCGATTCGCCGGTGGGGCATCTGGGGGTTTTAATAAATACCGGATCGCGCGACGAAAAGGAGGATGAACATGGCCTGGCACACTTTATCGAGCACTCGGTTTTTAAGGGCACAAAAAAACGCAAGTCGTTTCACGTGTTGAGCCGTATCGAGGGTGTTGGCGGCGAGCTGAATGCCTATACCACAAAAGAAGAAACCGTGCTGTACGCTACGTTTTTAAGCGAGCATTACGAGCGCACGGCCGAATTGCTGAGCGATATCCTTTTCAACAGCACTTACCCCGAGAAAGAGCTTAAACTCGAAAAAGAGGTGGTGGTTGAGGAAATAAATTCGTATTACGATACGCCGTCGGAATTGATCTTTGATGAATTTGAAGAGCAGGTTTTTGATGGCCATCCCATTGCCCGCAATATTTTAGGCACAAAAGAAAAGCTGCGTTCTTTTAACCGCGATATGATTTTCAATTTTATTGCCAATAACTACCATACCGATCAAATGGTGATCAGTTCGGTGGGGAATATCGATTTTGCGGCTTTGCTAAAAATGCTGGAGAAGTATTTTGGCGAGGTGGAGCAAAGTTTACGACAGTTGAAGAGAGAGCAGTTTGTGAATTACCAGCCGCAATCAAAAACGGTAATAAAAGATACTTTTCAGGCGCACTGCGTGATGGGTAATCTGGCTTTCGATTTTAAAGATCCAAAGCGTATTGCCATGGTTTTGCTGAACAATGTACTGGGCGGACAGGCGCTAAACTCGCGTTTAAACCTAGCCATGCGCGAACGTCGCGGAATGGCATACAACGTGGAGTCGGCCTACACAGCTTATTCCGATACAGGTTTGTTTAACGTGTATTTCGGAACCGACAAAGAAAACCTGAATAAAGCGGTGGCGCTGGTGCATAAAGAGTTTGACTTGCTGCGCGACAAGAAGATGGGAGCCGTTCAGTTAAGCCGTGCAAAAAAGCAGTTGATAGGGCAGATTGCCATTTCAACCGAAAGCCGCGAAGATATGATGCTCACCATCGGGAAAAGTTTTATGCTTTTTGATAAGGTGGATCCGCTGCGTGTGATCTTCAAAAAAATTGAGGCGATTAGTGCCGAGGATATTATGGAAGTGGCAAACATCGTTTTGGACAAAAACCAGATGAGTACGTTGATTTATAAATAGAAAGAATGGACAGGCAGAAGGCATTGCATCAATATATTTTGGATCATATCGATGAGGAAGATCCGGTGTTAACGGAACTGGATCGTGAAACTAACCTGAAAGTGTTGGGTGCCCGTATGATATCGGGGCATTTGCAGGGACAGGTACTCACGATGCTGGCAAAAATGATTCGCCCGAAAACGATTCTAGAGCTGGGAACTTTTACTGGTTATTCGGCCATCTGCCTGGCAAAAGCATTGCCTGAAGATGGCAAACTGATTACTATTGAAGTTGATGATGAGTTGGAGGCACTGGCTGCTAAATATTTTGAAAAGGCAGGAGTGGCACATTTAATCGAGCAAAAAATAGGGGCTGCCACAGAACTGATTCCTTCGCTCGGTCAATCGTTCGATCTGGTTTTTATCGACGCTGATAAACGCGAGTATGTGCAGTACTATCAGCTACTGATTGATAAAATGCAGTCTGGTGGCTACCTCATTGCAGACAATACCCTTTGGAGCGGGAAAGTACTGGATAAACCCCGTTTCGATGATCGTCAGACCATTGGTATTCTTGAATTCAATAAGCTGATTAAAAACGACGACAGGGTTGAAAAAGTCATCCTTCCGCTTCGCGATGGCATGACTGTTATTCGTAAGAAATAACCTTAACATTCCTAACCCATTGTAACTTTTGCCTGCCGGCGGCCTTCATTTTTGTTTTGACACAAAAACGAAGCAAAAAAGTCAAGGCTGCTTTTGGTCCTTCCCCTACGTTTTCATAAAACCCAAGTTCGGACGGGTGATCTCCTCAATTCTTCGGAGCTTCCCGCTCTCACTAAGGCTTTATTTCAACTCCGGGCAAAGACCCAAAGAGGCCGTTCCGCTAATGTTGCGTTTGCAATGATAAGTGTAGCTTCGAAGCTTCGGCCTCGGCCGGTGAGCCGGAAAACAAGCGGTGACGGCGTTAAAAAATTACTGATGTTTGAGGAGCCCCGAAGTTTCGGGGGGAGTTTCAGGAATTTTAGACGGCATCGCGTAGCTTTTCCGAGAGAAGCGGGCGCAGCCTTGGGTTTTGTGTCTACTCTTTGGGCTAAGCCAAAGAGTAGAATCCGCCTGATAAGGCCAAAAGCTGATTTCTTATGCTCGGTTACTTATATTGAGAACTCGAAATTTTATCAACTCAATTCCTTAGTTGGAATTATTATTCCCCGATGCCGGTTGTGCCTTTTTAGCCTGAAACCCCGGTTTCCGCTTTCTGTTCGGATTGTTATTCCTTCGTTTGTTTGGTCTTTTGTTTTTATCTCCAGCTTCTGAAGCGTTTTGTTTGTTTTGCGGAGTGTTGCTCTTATTCTCGAAATTCCGGCCTCCCTTTTTGTTGGTTCCCCGGTTGTTGCGT
>NZ_CAJXTC010000054.1 GCF_913060805.1 uncultured Draconibacterium sp. | reverse complement strand
TTTACAAATCGCCAAAAGCCTATGCCCGAAAACCGGTGGCGGCGGCTTTAAAGCTGGTGCAGGATTCGCTGGCATCGTTAAATCTTGGCTTAAAAATTTACGATGCTTATCGTCCGTATGCAGCAACGCTGAAATTTTATGAGGTGTATCCCGATCCTGATTTTGTAGCCAGCCCTAAAACCGGCTCCCGTCATAACCGGGGCTGTGCTGTTGATGTTTCGTTGGTGAATTTGAGCACAAACCAAGAACTTGAAATGCCCACCGCATTTGATGATTTCTCGGAAAAAGCCCATTCCGATTACACAGATCTGCCGGAAGCTGCTCTTCAGAACCGCACCCTATTAATTGGAGTTATGTCTCATTTTGGATTTTCAGTGATTAGTTCTGAATGGTGGCATTTCGATTATAACGGCTGGGAGGATTTTCCTCTAATGGATCTTTCGTTCGAAGAGCTTACGAATTAGTTTCCGGATCATAAGGATTGACAGGTTTTTCAGGCGTTACAATCCAAAAAATAATATAAACCAACAAGCCCGGAAATCCGGCAGAGAAAAGCGATAGCAGCACATAAATCAGTCGTACCAAAACCACATCTATTGAGAAGTATTCGGCAAAACCGGCCAAAACACCTCCCAATACTTTATTTTGCGAACGATATAAACGATTAGCTGCCATTGCAATTCAAGGTTTATCTCTGCGCTGAATTAAATCAGCTATTTCGTGTTACTCTTCGTCGTCTTCTGCCAGCAATTCTTCGTTTTCAAATTCCTTTTCCAAAAACTCTTCGGCTGCCTCAATGAATTCCGAAATCAATTTTTCGTCTCCCGGCTCTCCATCAATCCAGTGAATTTCCTGGTTGTTCCAAAAATCATCGATATCTGCTTCAACGATAAAACGTGGTGTTTCGGTGTGAACCACAAAAATTGTATCAGGAGTTTCCTGCGAATTGTCGGCTAATAAAAACTTTGGTAACATGATTAATTGCTTTTTAAGTTGTTTACGCGAAATTACGACAAAAAGCAATCGGTTTCCATATTGTTTAAAAAGAATTTGAAAAAGAAGTCTTTAAACATATTCAGCAATGAACCGTCCAACAAGCCACCACAAATGATGACCTTTCTCAGGATTTAATAACATTTTAAAAATAAAAACCTTCATTTTTTAGCAAATTGAACAGGTTTACTATTTTTAGCTCGATTTTTGAAACAAGCATACAATAATGCCTTCCTTTCGAAGAATAGTGTTGGGCTATACGAGTTTCAAAAATTACCTTTTGAATTAACAATTCAACGTATAAAAAAAACTGCAAATAATGAACAAGCTCAATGAGATTCTTTCGACCATCGACGGCCATATTGGAGGCTCGGAATGGTTTGTATTTTTATTACTCGGAACGGGTATCTTTTTTACCATTTATCTAAAATTTCCACAGTTCCGTTATCTAAAACACTCGCTGCGAATTGTAAGCGGAAAATTCGACAAAGAAGGCGACGAAGGTGATACTTCACACTTTCAGGCCTTAACAACAGCTTTGTCGGGAACAGTGGGAACCGGGAACATTGCCGGTGTGGCACTGGCCATTCACCTTGGTGGTCCGGCAGCACTTTTCTGGATGCTGGTAACGGCAGCACTGGGTATGACCACCAAATTTGTGGAAGTTACCCTGTCGCACAAATACCGCGACAAAGCTGACGACGGATCGATTGCCGGTGGACCGATGTACTTCATGAAAAAACGACTGAACATTCCATTAAAAAATAACAAGATTTTAAAAACCGGTACTTTGCTGGGTGGGATTTTTGCCGTTGCAACCATTCTTTCATCGTTTGGTACCGGAAACCTGCCACAGATCAACAGTATCTCTAATTCGCTGTTCGAAACATTTGGCATCAATCACATGGTAAGTGGCGGCGTTTTGGCCGTATTACTGGGGCTGGTTATTGTTGGCGGAATTAAACGTATTGCCAATGTTACATCGAGATTGGTACCATTGATGGCTATCATTTATTTTATCGGTGCGCTGGCTGTTATCACCTACAATTACGAAAATATTATACCATCTGTTGTTGCCATTTTCGGCGACGTTTTCAATGGCTCGGCGGCTGTTGGTGGCTTTTTGGGCGGAAGTATTGCTTTTGCTTTTAACCGGGGTGTTAACCGCGGATTGTTCTCGAACGAAGCAGGTCAGGGATCGGCACCAATTGCCCACGCCGCTGCACGTGCTCACGAGCCTGTTTCTGAAGGTTTGGTTGCATTGCTGGAACCATTTATCGATACCATTATCATTTGTACGCTAACCGGCTTGGTACTTTTATCGTCGGGAGTTTGGACAGAAAAACACCAAAACCTTTTCCAGGAAACCGACATTGTAGTGCTCGACGGAACCTATTCTGAAGCCAACCAAAGCGATGTAGATGAGTTGCATAACTACCTGGTTGGAAAAGCTGATTTGCCGATGTTCAACAATAGTCTTGTGGTACAAAATGGAGAGATTGTGAACCAGCCTACAATTTTACACGCCCGCTCGGTAGCTGAAGACATTCGCGTTTTTGTGGATAATCAGCCTTATTCGGGTGAAATAAAAGTTACCGATGGAAAGATTGACAGAAAACCGGACAGCCCAAATCCAAAAGGTCTGGCGCTGGAAGGAAAATCGTTAATGCACAGTGCACCGCTTACCACCATTGCCTTTACCCGAAGCTGGTTTGGCGATTACGGAAAATATATCGTGTCGATCGGATTATTGATGTTTGCCTTTTCAACAGCCATTAGCTGGTCGTACTACGGCGGCCGCGCAGTTACCTATTTATTTGGTATAAAAGGCGTTGTTTGGTACCGACTGGTTTATGTTATCGGATTCTTCCTGGCATCGTTTACCGACACTACAATTGTTTGGACACTTTCGGGAATTACCATTGCTTTGATGACGATTCCTAACCTTATCGGTTTGCTTTTCCTTTCAAAAGAAATGAAGAGCGAAGTGAAATTATTCTGGGTAGAATACGGAAAAAGATTCCCCGGCGAGAAAGTTCCAAAAGGATAGTTTTTAGAAAAACAATTTTGATTTTATAAATGGAAAAGGATGTCATCTTTCGAATAGATGACATCCTTTTTTCAATAGGAAGAAAATTACGACATTTGATTTATGAAACGATTAATTCTGGCGTTTAGCTTTATTTTAATGCTAATTACAGCTTGCCAGCAAAACAAAAGCAGCAACTTTAAACGTGTTTCCGAAAGCTACATTTCCGATACTTTGCAATACGCCCAATGCCACGCATCAACAATTATTGAAACGAAGGACGGGCTTCTGCTTTCGTTTTTTGGCGGACCTTATGAGCGGCATCCGGAGGTTAGTATTTACACTGCTGCTTTTGAAAACGGACAATGGCAAAAACCACAAAAAGTTGCCGACGGCAAAGTGGATACAACCTCGTTCCCAACCTGGAATCCGGTTTTGTTTCGGGGCGCCGAAAACCATATCGATCTTTTTTATAAAGTTGGCCCCAGCCCAAACGACTGGTGGGGAATGGTAATGCATTCAAACGATGAAGGAAAAACATGGTCGGCACCTGAAAACCTACCGGACGGAATTTTAGGTCCTATCCGGAATAAACCGATTCAACTGTCATCGAGTGCAATTCTTAGTCCATCGAGCACAGAAGAAAGCCACGAACTTTGGAAAGCACATATTGAGCGATCGACAGATGGCGGCCAAACATGGACAAAAATTGCCATTCCTTCGCCCGACTCAGTAAAAGTCATTCAACCAACTTTGCTCGTTTATCCCGATGAACGAATTCAGGCACTTTTGCGCAGCAACCAAAATGTTGTTATGGAAAGCTCGTCTCGTGACGAAGGAAAAACATGGTCGGAAGTGCAGCCCACAACAATTCCGCATCCAAATTCAGGAATTGATGCCATCACGCTAAAATCAGGGGCAAAGTTACTGGTCAATAATCCATTGCCAAGTGGCGATTCGTGGGAAGCCGGAAGAAACAAACTCGATCTTTACTATTCTACCAACGGAAAATCGTGGAAAACCATCATGCACCTGGAAGATGAGCCGGAAGGAGAATTCAGTTATCCGTGTATTATTCAAACCCGCGATGGTAATATTCATATCACCTACACTTACAACCGCAGGCAGATTAAACATGTAGTTTTGAGCGAATCATAGCCCAAAAGCAAGGTTCTGGAAGATTGACATGAATTATTGAACTAACAAATTGTTCAATTGTCAAATTGTATTCTCCTATTGTTTTCTATGTGTCTAATGTGTTTCGAAACTTAGCGTCATTGCGCCTTTGCGAGAGAAATTTGAAAACTGTATTTTTGCAGCTGATTAAGAAAAGGCTATGCAAAACATTTATCCAAATAATTTCGAGGCAAAAATTGGTTTCGACCGCATTCGCGAAATGCTTACCAACAAGTGCATCAGCACCATGGGAGACGAATGGGTGCAGGAAATGCATTTTCAAACTTCGTACGACACCATTTTGCAACAACTGAATGAGGTGAATGAATTTTGCAGAATCATTCGCGAGTTCGATAGTTTCCCGGCCACGCATTTTTACGATCTGCGCGAAGCTTTACAAAAAATCAGATTGGAAGGTCGTTTCCTCGAGCCCGAAGAATTGTTCGATTTGAAACGTTCGCTAGAATCGGTGCGAGCCATTGTCAATTTCTTTTCGAAACAGGAAGACGAAGCATTTCCGATTTTGAAACAGAAAACATCGCGCGTGCAGGTGTTCCCATATATTTACGACCGCATCGATGTGATCATCAACAAATTTGGGAAGATACGCGACAATGCATCGCCCGAGCTGGCACAAACCCGCCGCAGTATTTTAAACATGCAGTCGAGCATGTCGAAACGTTTGCACGCCATTTTAAAGCAGGCGCAAAAAGATGGCTGGGTGGAGGATGATGCTTCGGTTTCAATCCGCGACGGACGAGCCGTAATTCCTGTTGCTGCGGCCAACAAACGCAAGCTAAAAGGTATTGTTTACGACGAGTCGGCCACCGGAAAAACATCGTATGTTGAGCCGAACGAAATTGTGGAAATGAATAATGAGATCCGTGAACTGGAATATGCAGAACGCCGCGAGATCATTAAAATACTTACCAATTTTGCCAACGATATTCGTCCCTATTTGGAAGAACTGGCGTATTCGTATGACTTCCTTGGCGAAATGGATTTTATTCGCGCAAAAGCTTTGCTGGCGGTTGAGTTTGATGCCATCCGGCCCGTATTTGAAGAGGCGCCGATAATCGAATGGTACCACGCCATTCATCCGCTACTTTTAAAAACATTAAAAAAGGAGAACCGGAAGATTGTTCCGCTCGATATAAAACTCACCGACGAAAAACATATCCTGTTAATTTCAGGACCTAACGCCGGAGGTAAATCGGTGTGTTTAAAAACCACTGGATTGCTGCAATATATGCTGCAATGTGGTTTGCTTATCCCGGTGAACGAAGCCAGTAAAACAGGCGTTTTCGAACAGCTTTTTATCGATATCGGCGACGAGCAATCGATGGAAAACGATCTGAGTACTTACAGTTCGCACCTGATGAACATGAAACATTTTGTGCGCAACTGCAACGAAAAAACGCTGATACTGATTGACGAATTTGGTACCGGAACTGAACCGATGCTGGGTGGCGCCATTGCCGAGTCGATTCTGGAAAAGCTTACAGAGCTGGGTACTTTTGGCGTAATTACCACTCACTATACCAATCTGAAACACTTTGCATCGTCGGCCGAAGGAATCATAAACGGAGCCATGCTTTACGATTCGCAACACATGAATCCGCTTTTTAAACTGGATATTGGAAAACCCGGTAGTTCGTTTGCTTTTGAAATTGCCCGAAAAATTGGTTTGCCGGAAGATATTCTGGAACAGGCGACCGAAAAAGTGGGGAAAGACCACATTGATTTCGATCGTAACCTGCGGAAAATAAACCGCGACAAACGCTACTGGGAAACCAAGCGAATGAAAATCCGCAAAGTAGAAAAGATTCTCGACGACACGGCAGAAACCTACGAGTCGGAATTGCAGGAAATCCAAAAACAGCGAAAAGAGATTCTGAAAAAAGCCAAAGAAGAAGCTGATGCTTTGCTGAAAGGAGTTAACAAACGGATTGAAAACACTATTCAGGAAATTAAAAAGGCACAAGCTGATAAGGAAAAGACAAAAGAGGCCCGATCGAAACTGGGCGATCTGAAAAAGGATATCGACCGCAAAATAACGGGTAACGATTCGCAGATCTCTAAAAAAATGGAGAAACTGCGCCAACGAGAAGATAACCGGAACAAACACCGTCCCGATGAGTCGAAAAAGCCTGTTTCCAAAGAAAAGCTGGAGAAACGAATTGAAATGCGCCCCGGAGATAAGGTGCGCTTAAAAGGACAGGATACCGTTGGCGACCTCATTGAAATTAACGAGAAAAATGCTGTGGTTGCTTTCGGTCAGTTAATGACAACGATGCCAAGTAAAAACCTGGAGCGAATCAGTAACAACGAGGCAAAAAAACTGGATAAAAACCGAGGCGGCCGGGCGTCAGTTCTTACCGAAGGTTTCTCGGAACGACGCCTGAGTTTCAAACCGGAGATTGATATTCGCGGCCAGCGCGTAGAAGAAGCCATTGCCAAAATCACAGAATTTATCGACGAGGCAATTATGTTTGAGGCCGGTCAGTTGCGTATTCTGCATGGTAAAGGACACGGAATTTTAAAACAAAGTATCCGCGACTATTTGCGTTCGGAACCAATGGTTCGCAGCTACAAAGATGAGCATGTTGACTTTGGCGGTGCAGGAATTACAGTAGTGAACTTAGCTTTATAAAGCAGGCTTTTCGGATAAAGGGAAATCTGCGAGAAACAAATATGAAAGCGAACTTCAAAGTAATAGCATTTGATGCCGACGACACCCTCTGGGTTAACGAAACATTCTTTCGCGAAACGGAGGAAAAGTTTTGTGACCTGTTATCGGATTTCAGTACTTCGGATGAAACCATGGAAGTGCTTTTTGCCACTGAAATTCAAAATCTTGAAGAATACGGATACGGCACCAAAGGATTTGTGCTTTCTATGATGGAGACTGCGCTGAAAATTACCGGCAATAAAGTACCACAGCAAACTCTGGAGCAGATTATTGAACTGGGTAAAAAACAAATCAATCAGCCGGTAGAATTACTCGACGGCGTTGTTGAGACATTGGAATATTTAAAGGAAAAAGGCTACAAATTAATAGTCGCTACCAAAGGCGATTTGCTCGACCAGGAACGCAAACTTCAAAAATCGAAACTGGAAAAATATTTTCATCATGTGGAAGTGATGAGCAATAAAAAATCGGATGATTACCAAAAACTGATTAAACATTTAGAGATTTCACCGAAAGATTTCCTAATGATCGGGAACTCCTACAAATCAGACATTGAACCGGTGCTGGAATTGGGAGGTTTTGGCATTCATATTCCTTTTCATATTACCTGGCTTCACGAAAAAGCCGAAGAAGCAGAGGAACATCCCAACTGGATAAAATTGCAATCTATTAAAGACATCAAAAACATCCTGTAGCAAATTTTCGTATCCTCTCCCCTTTTCATAAAACCGCGAGAAACATCTTTCAGTATTCTTTTCGCATAAACTTTTTTTAATCTCGTTACTTTTATTGTAAAGTGAAACAACGCTGCAATTAAACTTTAAATCCTAAAAAGCAAATGAAAAAAGTAACGGGTATTGGCGGAATCTTCTTTAAAACAAAAGATCCGGAAAAGATGAAAGACTGGTATGGTAAAAATCTGGGATTGACAACAAATGAGTACGGTTCGGTTTTTGAATTCCGGAAATCGGATTCGCCGGATGAAAAAGCCTACTCGGTTTGGAGTCCGTTTAAAGATGATACCGATTATTTTCAACCGTCGGAGAAAGAGTTTATGATCAACTATCGGGTTGAAAATATTGAAAAACTGGTGGCTGAATTAAAGGATGCAGGCGTAACCATTTGCGATGAAATAGAATCGTATGAATACGGGAAATTTGTCCACATCCTCGATCCAGAAAACAACAAAATAGAACTTTGGGAACCGGTTGATGAAGTTTTCCAATCGATGTACGAAGGAAAAACCACAAAATAGTATCTTGCAAAAAAATAGCATTTTCTATGAAACCCACATTGCTCATTATACTATTTTCGTGGCTGTTTACTTTTGCTGTGCAGGCTTCGGCTTCTGAAATTCCAACCGACACAACTTACATTTTTATCAAGGATTACGGTTTATACAAAACGCGGAAGAAGAACGCCATAAAATACTTCTATAAAGCACTGGAAGATCTTAAAACAGATCAAGCCAAAGTACTTGTATTCTCCACCGGCACCTACCATTTTTATCCTGACGGCTGCAAAACCAAGGTTTATTACGAAGCAAATACTTCAAATGAAGGTCCGAAAGTTTGTGCGTTTCATTTTGAGAATATAAAAAATCTGGTGATCGACGGACGAGGAAGCCACCTGATCTTTCATCAGGAAATGCAGCCTTTTACTTTCGACAACTGCCAAAACATTACCCTAAAAAACGTGACTATTGACTGGGAACAACCTTTTATTGCTCAGGCCGAGGTTTTACGTATAAACAACCACTATATGGACATTGGCCTCGACCCGAAAGAATCGCCATACCGAATGGTGGAAGGAAAGATTTTTTTTGATGTGGGAAATGGCCAGTCGAATGAATGGAGGAATACTTTGGAGTTCGACAGAAAAGGCAGGTATATTGTACCTCACACCGGCGAGCAGCCTTGCCTGGGAGAAGATTGGGATGCGTATTTTGCCGAACCTACCATGCCCGGAATTGTGCGCCTGCATTTTGATTTTAAACGTAAGCCCCAAATTGGGAATTACCTTGTAATGCAACATGCAACGCCCACTCATGCAGGTGTTTTTATTTCTAAATCGGATAACATTACAATCGAAAACCTCAGGTTGTTTCATGCTCCCGGATCAGGAATTCTGGCACAAAACAGCAAAAACCTGGAGTTCAACCAATATCAGGCAATCCCGAACCGATCTAAAATTCTCTATTTTGGAGGCGGCTTTGACGGATTACAAATTGTGAATTGCCAGGGCAACATTCTTATTGACAATTGTACTTTCGAGGGTATTGTAAACGAACCTGTCAATGTTCATAATATCAGCGTTCAGGTTGAAGAAGTGCTGTCGGACAACCAGGTAAAATGCAGCTACCTTGATAAACAAAGTAAAATCCAAAACTGGGCACGGCCGGGCGATGTGGTTAACTTTATTGGAACCAATACTTCCAATACGGTTAAAACGATTACAGATATCGATAAAGAGCATTTTTCGCTACAATTCGAAATGCCTGTTCCTTCAAACCTGAAAGCCGGAGATATTCTTGAAAACCTCAGTTGGACACCAGACCTTACAATTAAAAACAGCAATTTTAAAAGTAGTCGGGCAAGTGGACTGGTTTTGGCAACATCTGGAAAAGTTGAAATTGAAAACAATACTTTTGAATCAAGTGGAAGTGCTATCCTTATTACCGGCAATGCAAATACGTCGCTAAAAACCGGCGCAGCAACAGACGTATCAATCTCCGGAAATAGTTTTACATCGTTGTGCAACACAAGTTCGTACCGTTACAGCGAGGCAGTTATTTCCATCTACCCCATCATTCCGGCTATAAAAGACGATACTCCAGCTTATCATCGTAATATCAGCATTCAGAACAACCAATTTAACCCTTTCGATTATCCGCTGCTCTATGCACTTTCAGTTGAAGGACTTTCGTTTAATGGAAACACCGTAACCAGAAATTACGATTTTGCCCCGTTTCATAATCGACTCTTCACTTTTAGCCTGGAATATTGTAAACAAATAGACATTACCGGTAACAACATTTCAGATGATGTGCTTGGGAAAAATATCTATTTGAAAAAGACTCCGGAAAATCAATTAAAAACGGACCTGGAGTCCATCTTCACAATTGAAAAGTTCTGATTACTGAGAGATGACTTCATAAAAGCTGATTACCGCTGTACAATAAGCGGAATCGGGTCTTTGCGTTGTTACATTTTCTCATATTGTTTTACTTTTACAACCGGACGTAACAATGAAAAAATATTAAAATACTGTTGGTGATCCATTTAATATGGTTCTACTTTTTCAGTACGCTTTTTGAAGTGGTTTGTAAATACAAAACCGTTCATGTTGATGAACGGTTTTTTTATTGGCCTATCTCCTATTTTATTTTGGTTATTCTTCTTGTTTTTAACATAACATTAAAAAAGAAGCAAAAAGAAAGGGTAGAACTTAAGGACGCTTTTTAGTGATGATTGATAATTTACAAACCCCTTTATACAGAACCAATCAAATTAGAAGTCGTTCTACCCTGTTATACAAACCCTATATTTTTATTTTCCTAATTTGTCTTACTAAAAGCAATCGATGTACCAAAAAATACTATCCCCTCATTACCTGGCACTTAACCGTGCCAAACTTTTTCGGCACGGTTTCATAATGGGACATTTTTCTCGATATTGTACTCAAAATGAATTATGCGCTGTGTAATTCTGGATCTATAAATAATCGATGTGAGTTATAAATCGAACCGATTTGAGCAAAATTTATGTATAAACCTGGCCAAAACCAAAATCACTCTCCTAATGTTTTCGATTTGAACTACCTGCATGAAATTAAAAATAGAGATATAAAACAAAAGGCAACTCAACAGTTGCCTTTTTATATTTCTTACGTCCTCGTAAGATGTAAAAGAATTGTGCCGTATTGAAATTGTTTGAGATTACCTCAAAATGGTAATAGAATAAAGCCCTGAATAAATTTTGTCTTCCCAAACAAACAAGAGATCTTAGCGATCTATTGCATTTCAAAATTACGAATTCAGAAACAGAAAACCTCGGAACTACCAGCAATTTCAGCCTATTTCAGCAAACTGCCTAAAAGTTACTCAGCATTTCTGACTTCGGGAATAAGCCAACTTACCCGTGCTTAATAATTATATTCTAAAAAATAAAAGGCTGTGATAATTGTATTTAGGATTTGACTAAAAAAAGAAAGGGCAGTTCAACAACTGCCCTTATTAATGTTAACCCCCAAACACACAATAGGTCGGAACGACCTATCACCAACAAAGAAAATAATTCTTTTTAATTTAGACAAATAAAACTATCGAATTCCACTAAAATTAAGCAATTTACCTACTGCCCTCTAAGCAATTTTAACCCAATACGTATGAGTCGTGTTCATTTCATAAAAAAATACAAAAACCCGGAATAAATATCCGGGCTTACAGTTTTCGCGCATTGATGATTTTTGATTAAACGCCTACTTGTCGGCTAACATCTCCATTAAGGCTTCATATGCTTCCAAACCTTCTGCCTGAGCAAGGAATTTACTATTCATATCAATGCTTCCAAGCTCAAATAAACGGTTCCAATCGTCGCGTGCTCCTTCACGGTTTCCTCTCTCATAACGGCAGAGTCCACGCATTAACAAAAGACTTTGATCGTGAGGCATATAAGTAATTCCTTTGGTGAAAAGCCGTTCTGCTTTTTTCGACTTTCCTTTTTCAAAGAAACACTCTGCTCCCTGAGTGAAGCAGGCCGTAGCTACTTTAAGAAATTTTTCATTGGTTAATTCGGTACTTTCCGTCAATGAAAATACAATAGATACTTCTTGTTCCATTGAAACAGGAATACCATCTTTTACTCCGGGCTTCCACATTCCATTTGTCGATTCAAGTACACGAACCAGTTCTTTGTCAATTTCCGGGCACACACCATTTACAATATCAATATTGGTTACTTTGCCCTGGGCATTAACGTTAAACTTAATAACTTCGGTACCTTCACGTCCGCAACGTTCTGCCTCTTTCGGATAGGTTATATTAGATGAAAGATATTTTTGTAAATATTTAGCATCTACATTAACCAAATCGGCATAATTAGCAATACCGGTAAAGGCAGGTGGCGAAATCTCCACTTCATCAATATCTCTGTTTAAATTTGGGGTGTCATTCTGACCTAATGCCAGCAAACAGATACATATTGCCAGCATAATAAATAATAATTTTTTCATGGCTTTCTGGTCTTTAATTAACATTAATAAATAGGTTTCTGAACACTTTTTCCTCCTTTCCTAATCAGAAACTTTTAATATTCAAGTTACACCAAAATGAAAATTATTGTCTTAAACCTATGTTGCATTCATTACACATGGTTTTAAATTGTTTAAACTATGAGCGACGATTTAAACTATGATGTATTTAGGATACAGATGTTGCTGATTTGGTAGAAATCTGACAGAACGCAAAATCGTACATTTCCTTTCATACCGATTTATGAAGAAAAAGTGGATTTTGATGTTTGAAAAAGAATTTTGGGGATATGTTTTATTCTACTATGAAAGCCAGAAAACAAGAAAAATCAAGACTACAACAAGGATTATTGCAATTACAATGAAACCAAAATAATGAGCGAATTTATCGTATAAACTTGGGCAGGGTTTTATTTTTCGTTGAACTTGGATATTTTCATTCGGAGTAGCTTTGAGATCTGTAAAGTTTTTGTGCACACCCGGTGAATGCCCAAAATAATCGTGAAAACACTTATTAAAATAGGTTGGACTTCTGAAACCGACTTTGTACGCTATTTCTGAGACAGTATTGTTATTCTCTCGTAATAATTTGCTGGCGTTAATTAAGCGTATCTCCCGAATAAAACAGCTTGCCGATTTACCGGTCAAACACTTTAATTTCCGGTGTAACTGCGATCTGCTCAGCCTCACTTCTTTGGCTAAATCACTTACACCAAAATCATCTTCCGATAAATTTTGCACCACTATTCCGCGTAGTTCAGCTAAAAACTCAGAATGTTGAGCAGTAGTATTATTTTCATGTTTTCCGAACAATGCAATCTTTGGTTAATCGTAAGCTTTTATTCCCGGCATTATGCGCAGAATGGAGATAAATCGTAATAGCATACGAAATTTTACCCAAAAAGATTTAAGCAAAAGTTATTAATATTCCTAAGAAAAGTTAATACAGTTGGAGATTGTTGTAAACGAAATGAAAAAGTTAATGGCCGTTGATAAACAGTTTAATGGAGTTTTATGCACCAATTTGCATTTCTTCCACCATTCGCTTTGCACTTTCAATTCCCGGATTCAGAACCAAATCCGTAAGGTTAAGACTATCGATGTATTCTACGGCTTCGGTATACGATTTAATATCACGTCGTACTTCTAAAATGGTAATATCAGGATCGGGATTATCTACCATTTCGTTATACACCGGTGCTCGGAATTCTGCCATTGGAACGATGATCTCGTCGTTGTAATTGTATACAAAATCGTTGTGGCGGGCAAAAACAAATTCCAGGTCCGTATTATTAAAACCGGCTTCGTAAAACCGCGCAAAACACAGATACACTTTCCCATCGGGTAAGCCGTAAAAATGCACCGGATAGTGGGTTGGAAGAAATGTCATACTGGATTTGTGGATTAACCTGCTTAAATATGTCATAACATGCAAGTTAAAGTGGTTTTATCGGACGCTAATTTAATGAAAAATATACCCGATACATAGCTTCTCTTTTTATCTAAATGTTAAAAGATGTTATATAAATATTAAATCCGGTCTCGACACACTTTCCTAAACAAAAAAACAGGCGATTCCAGTCTTATACTGAAACCGCCTGCTCTGTTCCGGCCTAAAAACGTGTTATATTTATTTACTTCAAAACAAACGAAGCTGCCATTCCTTCAGCCGAGTTTGGTCCCACCCACAGGTTGAAATCACCGGGTTCGGCTTTCCACTCTTTCGAGGCTCCATAAAACTCAAGATCTTTTGTAGTAATCTCAAACGATACCACTTTCGACTCTTTTGGCTCCAACTTAATTTTCTCAAAACCTTTCAGTTCTTTCACCGGGCGTGAAATACTTCCTACCAAATCACGAATATAAAGCTGAACGATCTCTTCACCTGCAACATCACCCGTATTTGTAATTGTGGCTTCGACTACCATTTTTCCGCCTTCGGTTAACTCATTTGTCGACAGTTTAAGATCGGAATAATTGAAAGAGGTGTAGCTTAAACCATAACCAAATGGGAAAAGCGGTTCTTTGCTCTCATCGGTGTAGTGCGACCAGAATACGTTACCTTCGCCATTTGTTGGACGCCCGGTATTAAAATGGTTGTAATACAACGGCTGCTGCCCAACTGCTCTCGGGAACGATACCGGTAATTTCCCGGCAGGATTGTAATCGCCGAAAAGTACTTCAGCAATTCCGTTTCCGGCTTCCGAACCCAGGTGCCAGCATTCCACAATCGCAGGCACATTCTCCGCCATCCAGTTAATTTCGATCGGACGTCCGTTCATAAGCACAACCACAACATTTTTATTCACTTTATACACCTCTTCCAGCAATTCCTGCTGGAAACCTTTCATCGAAATATCGGTTTGGCTGCGGCCCTCTCCCGATTGCCAGCAGTCTTCGCCTAAAGCAATAACCACTACATCCGATTTTGAGGCCAACGAACGAGCGGCTGACATTCCACTGCGGTCGGTAGTGTTAATATGTAATTCGGTGGTAAACGAGCGCAAACCTTCGGTGTAAGCAGGACCTTGAGCAAAACGAATACTTGAACTTCCGGTTACGTTTTTCATTCCCTCCAGCAACGACACTGCCGAATTGGTAATCGCTTTGGCTCTCCAGCTTCCGAGTGGCACGTCTTTGCTCTCGGCCAATTCGCCGATAACAGCAATTTTTAATCCATCCTTTTTCAGTGGTAAAAGATCATTCTCGTTTTTCAACAGAACAATACTTCTTTTTGCGGCTTCTTTAGCGGCGGCAAGGTGCTCTTCAGAACGTAATTCAGTCTTTTCACGCTCCAGATCGCAATATTTGTAAGGATCGTCGAATAATCCCAATTTGAATTTAATCGTTAAAATGCGGCGCACTGCATCGTCGATCAAAGCTTCATCAACTTTGCCTTCGTTTACCAGTGCTTCCAGGTTATTAATATAGGCGTTACCTTCCATGTCCATATCTGAACCGGCGGTAATCGCTTTATAAGCCGCTTCTTTTTTATCGGCGGCAATTCCGTGAGGCAACATTTCGCCGATCGAATTCCAGTCTGAAACCACAAAACCTTCAAATCCCCACTCACCTTTTAAAATATCACGTTGCAGGTAAGAACTGGCTGTTGCCGGAGTTTCGTTGATAGTATTAAACGCGTTCATAAATGTCGCTACGCCCGCATCAACACAAGCTTTAAACGGTGGAAAAACTATATTGTGCAATGTTGGATCGCCAATTTGTACCACATTGTAATCGCGGCCCGACTCGATAAAACCATACGCTGCGAAGTGTTTTGCACACGCTGCAATGGTTGTCTCATCCGACAGATCGTCTCCCTGAAAACCTTTTACACGGGCATATGCCATTTTAGCTCCCAGGTACGGATCTTCACCCGATCCTTCCATAAAACGTCCCCAGCGGGCGTCGCGGGCAATGTCAACCATTGGTGCAAATGTCCAGTGTAAACCAACTGCAGAAGCTTCAATTGCTGCAACACGCGATGATTTTTTTGCCAGTTCAGGTTCCCAACTTGCGGCTTCGGCCAATGGTATCGGGAACATGGTTTCGTAACCATGAATCACGTCGTAGGCAAGAATAAGCGGAATCCCCAAACGGCTGCTGTCAACTGCCCAGGCTTGAATTTTACGGGTTGCGTTTGCCCCGGTAACATTCAACATTGAGCCAACTTTCCCCTCTTTTATCATGTTGTAAAGCGCCATCGAATCAACACCTTCAGGTGCAGGCCCTGTCAATTCCCAACGCGAAGAATATTGGTTTAACTGACCGATCTTTTCAATCAGCGTCATTTTCGATAGTAAAGCCTCAACTTTTGCGTCGACGGCTGAATCTTTTTCAGAAGTTTGAACAGGACCGCTCTTTTGGCAAGCCACTGCAATTACACTCAATAGAAGTAGTGAAATAATTAGTTTTTGCATCGGATGAAATAAATTAATTACTTATTGTATATTTTACAGTTTGAAGCAAATATAGAATAAAAAATTTCTGAAACCCTAAGCAACAAAGCAAATTATGTGAATTTGAAGCTGATTTTTATTGCTTCAAAATAAGGTCTATTACCGATCGAAATTTTTATTAATCGATCGGGTAACACAAGAACAAGATAAAAGCGGGGATTTAATCTGTAAAAGGAGTTTATTTATTGTAAGTATTCAGGTACTGAATGGCCTGTAGCAAAAGCTTTTGGTACTCTTCAGTTTCGTAGGTTCGTTTATCATGGCCCGACTGAATATACACTATCGTTGAAGCGTTAAAGCGGTTCTCCCATGCCACATAATCAGCACTTTTCGGATGCCGGGTTCGCAGTAATGGTTTCACATTGTCGGAGATTCGGATATTATCATAAACCTCGTCGAAAAAACGCAACTCCCTAAAACCGGCGGTAACGGGCGTGTAGTTTTCAATCGAGCAATATACCCACACATCATGTTCGTATTCCGACCATTCATCTTCAGGGATATTTTTGTTCTCTTCGACATAACGACCTCCAATAAGTTCCTCGAATGCCGGCCAGTTTTGATAAGAAGCAAGTGCATGATGCAAAAACAAAAATGGTTTCCCTTGTTTCGTAAGACGGGTATAAGCCGCTTTTTGCTCAGCTGTGATCGAATTCCACATATCGTAAAAAACAAGCACATCATAATCGTCTGCAACGCCGCTTGCAATTGCTTTGTTGGCATCGGGTTGCGCAAAGTGTTCATAATCGATTTCCTGTATCCGGTCGAACAGCTGAAAGAACTGGAGCGTATCGTAACTATGCCCTCCCGTAACCAACATTACTTTTATGGGTTGTGCAAAAACCACACTTGCAAACAGGCTGAAAACAACTAGAAGTAAAGGTTTCTTCATTGTTATGTTTTTAAGGTTGAAACTAAAATCCGATGTTTCAGTTTCCCGAAAATAAGAAAATCATCGGTAACATTCCACCGCAAAAATGTATTGTTGTTAACATCATAAATGCATAATTAGCTGAATTAAAGTTTTACAGGTATAAAAAATACCCTATTTTTGGTTTAATCAATTCAGAAAACACATTACCATGAACAAAAAACTATTTCAATTTCTATTGTACTTTTCACTTGTCGCCGTTGCTTTTGTGTCGTGCGATGATGGAATGGACGATGTTGAAACACCCGTTACCGGGAACGAATACCTGGTTGACGCAGATTTACAGTTTTCAATTCCGAAAACAATTATTGATTTTACCATTGCTGCAGCGAGTTTGGAATACCCTGAACTGTCGGAATTTGGCGATCTGGTAAATTCAGGGGTTGACGTTTATAAAATAACCTACAAAACGACTTTCGATGGAAATCCGGTACTTGCATCAGGTGTAGTTGCTATTCCCGATGTAGTAGATGGTACCTATCCGGTTTTAAGCTACCAGAACGGTACCAACACGGAACATAGTAAAGCTCCAAGTGTTGATTCAGAAAACCAGCTTTTCAAAATACTGGAAATGATGGGATCAACCGGTTTTATTATATCGCTGCCTGATTACCTTGGTTTTGGTGAAGCCGACGATATGTTTCACCCGTACCTGCACCGCGAGTCAACTGTTCAAACCGTTACTGACATGCTGGAAGCAGTGCGCGAATTTATCGACGACGAAGATGGGATTTCGCTTAGCAACGATCTGTACCTGGCCGGTTACTCGCAAGGTGGATGGGCTACTATGCAGGTTCAGCAGGCTATTGAAGCCGATCCCGGTTTTGAGTATAATTTAAGGGCAAGTGCCTGCAGTGCGGGGCCATACAACCTGGTAACACTTAACGAATATGTAGTTGGTTTGGATGATTATCCGCAGCCGTATTTCCTGGCGTATATTTTTAACAGCTACCTGAACCTCGGGCTTGAAACACCTATAAATACTGTTTTTCAGGAACCGTATGCCGATAAAATTGAACCGATGTTTGACGGCCAGACTTCGGGAGCCGATTTAAACGCAGAGCTAACCACAACAATTGCCGACTTATTCACACCTGAATATCTTGCCGGGTGGAATACCGAAGCAGCTTATCTCCCGGTTCTTGATATGCTGGACGACAATAGTGTTCCGGCTTTTCTTCCAACAGTTCCAACAACACTATTTTACGGAACAGCCGATACTTATGTGCCGCCAATTGTGAGCGAAGAAAAGTATGATGAATTTATTGCCGCCGGTGCATCCTCCGATTTAGTTCAGAAAGTTCCGCTTGAAGGGCTCGACCACACAGGGGGAATTCTTCCTGCAGGAGTGGCATCGATACTTTGGTTTCTGCAAATGGAAAACGGTGCGATGTAGGAAAGAATTTGAAAAACTGTAAGATTTCCTCAAAAGATATTATCAGACCTTTAGTTTTTACTAAGGGTCTTTTTTGTGTTAGTTATTTACCTAGTTTTCTTGTTCTGTAAAACACAAAAATTTGGATCAATAAGGCAAAAAAAAGATTCCATCTCTCAAAAAGATGGAATCTTTATAATATATATTTTATATTCTTTTTTTAGCAGCTGGCGGCAACTTCAACCAACTCGCCTTCCAGTGAAAAATCGGATGCCGAAGTAATCTTAATATCGGCAAATTGACCGATCATAGATTTATCAGCGCAGGCAAAACGAATGGTCAACTTGCCTTCAGTATACGATGTGAGGAAACCTTCTTTGCGATCTTCGCCACGTACGAGTACGCGCGTTGTTTGTCCTACCAAACTTTCGTTGTATGGCAGGTTATGTTTACGCAAATCTTCGGTCAACTGATGTAGGCGACGTTTCTTTTCGTCTAACGGCACATCATCCACCCAACGGTGGCTGGTTGCTCCCGGACGCGGCGAGTAAATTGCCGTGTATGACATGTTAAATTTAAACTCGTCGAATGCCTTGCGTGTATTTTCAAACTGCTCGTCTGTTTCGCCAGTAAATCCAACGATAACATCGGTAAACAAAGTTGCCTGCGGAATAATCCTGCGGATGGTCTCCACAATATGACGATACTTTTCCATGTTGTGCTTGCGATTCATACGCATCAGCACTTTATCGTCGCCACTTTGCATAGGCAGGTGAATCTGTTTTCCCAAAACAGGATATTCGGCAATCACCTCAATTACTTCGTCGGTCATATCGCGCGGGTGTGGCGAAGTAAAGTACAGCCAAAATTCTTTATTCATGCGTTTTCCTAATTCACCTATCTCACGCAACAATTGTGGGAAAGTGAGCTCCTCTCCTTTTTTATCCAGTCCGTAAGAATTTACATTCTGCCCCAGTAGTGTAATCGATTTATATCCTTGTGCCACCAACAATGCCACTTCAGTAATAATATCTTTTGATGGGCGCGAAACCTCACGACCACGCGTATAAGGAACAGCACAGTAGGTACAGAATTTATCACAACCGTTCTGGATTGGAATAAACGCCTCGAAATTCGATTGGTAATGTGGCTGCACATTCCAGAAATCCTCGATATTCTCGTTATGCGGATCAATACCTACATTCAAATGTGTAGGTGTTGTAATTCCGTAACTGCTGATCATTTTGGGCAGCTCGGGCAGATCTTTCATCTGGAAAGTAATATCAAAAAGTTTCAGAAACTTCTCATGATCGTCGGGCAAAATACAGCCCGAAATAAAAGTAACCAAGTTTTTGTTGTTCTTCCACTTATTCCATTTATGAATACGTGAATACACTTTATCGATGGCTTTCTGACGCACCGAGCACGCCAAAATACCAATCACTCCTGCCTCCTCCTCGTTGTCGGTCCACTGGTATCCGGTTTCTTCAAGTACCGAGATCACCCGCTCGCTATCCGACATATTCATCTGACACCCTAAGGTTACTACGTGATATTTCATTCTTTATAGCTTGAAGACTGAAGCACGAAGTTTGAAGATTCTTGCTGCAGTCTAACTTTTCTTTATTTATTAAAAGTATACTTCGGTATAAATGTTCGATGTCGGGATTCCTTTTTCCGATAAAATATCGAACACTTCGTATATCATTTCGCTGTTTCCACAAAGAAAACAGTTTGTATTTTCATCTATTGTCTCGGTCTTTAAATATTCGGTTACCCTTCCGTGAAAGTCTCCCCCTTTTTCACCTGAAGCGCACAAAGTTACCCTTTCTTTATTAAAATCGGTATGATCGTAGGCTTCTTCTGTTTTGCGAACTCCGTGTACCATTTTGTAATTCAGTTGCGGGTGCGTTTTCACAAAACCATGAAACGGGCTGATTCCTGTCCCGGTTGCGATAAATAAAAATTGCTGCACCTGGAAACTGTGTGGATCGAACTTAAAAAATCCAAACGGACCATCCACATCAACCCAATCGCCGGCTTTCAGCTTTTTTAATTTCGACGACACTTTTCCGCCATCCACTTCGCGAACCAAAACTTCCAGATAATCGTCGTTCTCTCCACTATAAATAGAGTATTCACGTCGATCAACTGCCCCTTTTGTTCCAAGCAATACAAACTGCCCCGTTTGGAACTCCATCCCATTTCGCTCGAACCGAATTACAAAAGTTGAATCGGTTAAATGCCTGACCTGTGTTACTTTATGCTTCTTCAATTATTAAGACCTGTTCTAAATAAATCGGTGCAAAAGTATAAATAATTGGCAAATCTTCAAGGTTTTAGCGGTTTACATTATTCATTCGTAAAAAAGCACAACAAAAAAGGGATCCTACTAGCAGAATCCCTTTACAAATAATCCTCCTTCACACTAATTGTATACCTCTTCCTCTCTTTGGTATCCCTCTGAAATAACGGTTAACTGAAGGTTCTCCTTGTTCACGATCATTCCGGTGTGGAAAACCGTAGGCACCAACATTTCTCCGTTACTAACTGTCTGATATGTTTTTTCCCCATTTTCTCCTCGTGCCAGTTTGATGGCTAAATCGGCGGCAGTGGCAGCCAGCTTTTCGTATGGTTTATAAACGGTACAGGTTTGATGGCCTGCCACAATTTCGCGTAAGTTACGCAAGTCGGCATCCATTCCTGCTACCAGAATCTGGTCCTCTTTACCGGCTTCTTTCATCGCCCTTATCACTCCCATTGCCAGTTCGTCGTTTCCGGCAATAATTGCATCCACATCAGGATGTTCTTTTAATAACTTTGTGGCATGTTCATACCCTTCGTTTTCTTCCCAGGCATTGGTAAATTCGTTGTACACAATTTCAATGTCGCCCCGGTCAACCAAAGGCTGCAGCACATTTCGCTGGCCTAAATAGAGCAATTGGCTGTTATTGTCGCTAATTGCCCCGCCAATTAATGCATATTTTCCGGTGGGTTTTATGGTGGTTAAATAAGAAGCCTGCAGTGCACCAATTTCTACGTTATCAGTGGAAACATAAAAATCGAGTTTACAATTTTTAATCAAGCGGTCGTACGAAATAACTTTCACATTTTTCGCATGGGCAGCATTTACAATATCAGCAGCAGCAAACTGATCGACAGGTACAACTACTAACACGTCAACACCGTTGGCGAGCAGTTCTTTTGCCTGAGCCAATTGTTTATCGGCATCATTCTCGGCATCCATAACTTTTACGGTCCCTCCAAGTTCCTGGACATCTTCTACAAAATAGTCCCGGTCGTTTTCCCACCGCTCTTTATCAAAAGCATGGATTAAAAATCCTACTTCAACAGGCTCGTCTTTGGTATCGCAACCAGTAAAGCAAAGTCCGGATAGAAAAACTAAGATGAGTAATGTTATCCTGTAATTCATATTATTGAATTTAATTAAGTTTCTATTCAATTTACGAATTATCAGGTGATAGGTTAACCCTGAATTTATTTAAATCTGTTGTTTTATAACATTCGAGATTATGAAACCTTTTAAAGGGGGGATTTAAAATTTTTGAATTTCCTCGTATAATTTTTGAAGCGGAAGTCCCATTACATTGTAAAATGATCCTTCGATGTGGGAAATTCCGATGGCTCCGATCCACTCCTGAATGCCATACGCACCGGCCTTATCAAATGGTTTGTAATGGGTAATATAATAATCGATTTCGGTATTGGTAAGCTGTTTAAACTGTACGTTAGTCAACGATGAAAATACCACTGATTTTTTAGTGGAACTGAGACAAACACCCGTAATTACCTCGTGCATTTTTCCACTTAAAGCCGATAGCATTTCATAAGCATGATCGTAATCTTCCGGTTTTTCCAACACTTTTCCGTTCAGAACAACGATGGTATCCGCCGTTATCAGCAAATCGTTATTGTTTAGTTCATTGGAAAACGCCTTAGCTTTTTTTTCAGCCAGGTAGCCCGGAATTTGATCAGGAGAAAGCTCTGCCGGATAATTTTCATCCACATCTTTGGTCTTCACCTGAAAACCAATTCCCAACGATTTTAACAGCTCTTGCCTGCGTGGCGATTTCGATGCCAGTATGAAATTATATTTGGGTATCCAGTTCATTTTAAAATGCTCTTGAATTTAGCATTTCGGGAGTAAACCATTTGTGCTGTGCTTTTAATGCCTGCTCAATTACATCGCGCACACAGCCTTCGCCACCTTTTTTATCCGAAATATATTTCGAGATATCTTTAATATCGCTTACCGCATCTTTGGGGCAGGTTGGCAAACCCACTGCTTGCATAACCCGGTAATCCACCAGGTCGTCCCCCATAAAAAGCACATCTTCGGGTGATACTTTCACCTTTTCAAGAAAGTCGTTTAAGCAGGCCACCTTATCTCGGGCTTTATCGTAAAAATGCTCCACACCCAATTTCTCGTAACGCAAACGCACTCGTTCAATATATCCTCCTGTGATAATCGCAATTGGGTAACCGGCTTTTATCGCACTTCTTATGGCAAAACCATCTTTAACGTTAGCTGTTCGTATCGGATCGCCATCTTCGTTAAGCGGCGAAACGTCTTGCGACAATACGCCATCAACATCAAATACGAAAGCTTTTACGCGGGTAAGTTCTTCTTTAAAAAACGACATTCTTATTGTTTTTCCTGATGATGCTCAAAAATACTCTTTGAAATTGAATTGTACAATTCCTGTAGATCGGGCATTTCTTTTAATTGACTAAGGTGTGAGTTTATAATGTTTTCATCGAAACGTATTGCAGGACCAGTTTGTGCGTCTTTCGGATGTAATTCCTGCACCTTTTGGGCAGTTTCCATAATTAGTGGTCGTAAAATCTCAAATGGCAATTCTTTACTTTCCAAATATTTGGCAGCCATTGCGTAACAATGATTAGCAAAGTTACACGCAAATACTGCAGCGATGTGTAGGCTCTTTCTTTTTTCGGAATCGAGAACAGTTACCGATTCTGAAACTTCATTTGCTATTTCTTCCAGAATATGCAAATTCTCTTCTGAACTTGCTTCAACAAAAATCGGAATCTTCTTAAAATCTACTTTTCTGCTTTTCGAGAAAGTTTGCATCGGGTAGAAAACTCCATAGTTTTTAGCGAATTCACTCAAAACCTTCATTGGTAAACTTCCGGAACAATGCACCAGTAATTTCGCTCCAAAATTAATTTCGCTCAACACTTCATCGACTGCTGAATCTTTTAACGCCACAAAATAAATATCCGCTTCTTCAGTGATTGACTCCTTTGAAATAGTATAATTAGTTTCCAAACTGTCGGCCAATTGTTTTGCCGACTTTTCAGTACGACTGTATATCTGGACAATTTCGTGCCCGCACTTTTTTAGTTCTGTAGCAAGATGAGTTGCTACATTTCCGGCGCCGATAAAAGCTATTTTATATTTTCTCATTTGAGCTTTTCTTGAAAGGTAAAGTTTTTAATTCGATCGGGCGAATGCCACAAAAACAAACTGTAGAAAAAGCAAAAGAAAGAAAGCCCCATATGCGTTTCAAGGTTTGCATCGCCTAAATTGGCAATTCCAATAAATACCAATAAGATCCATAACAGCAGATTCTTTTCCTGGCCTTCTTTAAATACAGGAATTAAAAGCATACACATAATGAGTACGAATCCAATTACCCCAAATTTTACCATGTAATTCAAGTACTGATTATGCGATGACCTTTGATTTTCCTCTTTTAGTTTTGAGCCCAGTTTATCGTATGCTTTTGCATATTCGGCCTTCCAGTTTCCGGTTCCAATTCCTAACCAAAAATTTGATTTTATGATTACGACAGAAGCTTTTACAAACTCAATACGTTGCGATAACGATTGTCCATTGGGATTTCCACTGGCTTTATATCGGTCGTATTCCCAAATCGTCTCATAAATTCGTGGATATAGTGAGAAACGTTTTTCTGCATAAATGTAATTAGCAATGCCCTGCTCGATGTTTTTAATATCTGCCTCGGTCAATTGACTTACACCGGCACTATCTTTTCTCAATCCCCTGCTTGTAAGATATCGCACCAGCGTAGACCGGTTACTAAAACCATGATTGTTTAATGAGTCGTATTTATATTCACTCCTTTTGTTCCATTCCTTACGCAGCTCTTCTGCGCAAATATAACTTTGCACCCAACGTCCGTTTTCTTTTTCCTCTGAATCAAAATTAAAAGTATACGGATTTCCTAAAGCTGTATATTTATCTACTTTTTGCGGATCCAGCTTTTCAATATTATAAAAATCATCCCAAACTGATTTTGTATAGAGTAGAGGTAGCGCTACCAAAATGGCAAGTACAACAACGAGTAAATAGTTGATTTTTCGTTTTACAGCAAACAGATAGTACAGACCTAAAAAACATGTAGTACCCAGAAATGCGATAATTCCGGTTATCGATTTTAGAAGAAACAGAAATAACACCAACCACACAGCCATTATTAGAAATGGGACAATAGTCTTAAAGCTGTCATTTTCCTTTACCCGGTTTATAACGAGAAAGACGCAACAAAATATTGCCAATGCTACCTGGTATGAATACCGAATGTGCGAAATGAGTGAAATTTCTCTGAAATCGGTAATATTAAATACTGATTTAAATATAAAGCGTATGGCAGCTATTATTGCAACGACAGTAACAGCGATACTGAATACCGTTATTATTTTATAGAAGCGTTTTTCTGACAAACGCGGAGAGAGTACTATTCCTAGTGGAATTACCACCCAGAAAGCGACCTTTTTTAGCTCGTACATTGATAATGCAAAATCCCTTGTGTGAAGTATTCCCAAAAGATACACTCCAAATATTCCAAGAATATAGAATACGGATTTATTGTTGGTTAAAGACTTCTTTATATTGTTGAGAGGTTGAAATAATAGTGATTGTAAAAATAGAATTGCAGCAGCAATGCTAACAAAGGCTTCGGAAAAAGGCAATACAATAACAAATAGCAGCAGGCTATAGTAAAAGCTTTTTTCGCGTAATTCGGCAGTGTTGTTTTTCAGACTCATTTAGCCAGGTTGCAATTCAATTTATTAAACGGCACAGAATTAATAATATTTACTGATAACCACAATTTTTTACAATAAAAAAGCCCGTGCTCTATTGAACACGGGCTTGGTTTAAATTGGCAGCGACCTACTCTCCCACTTTTACGCAGTACCATCGGCGCTGACGGGCTTAA
>NZ_CAJXTC010000053.1 GCF_913060805.1 uncultured Draconibacterium sp. | reverse complement strand
AAAAGCTGCTCCTAAAAAAGAAGCTGCTCCGGTTGTTGAAGAAGTAAAAGAAGAAGCTCCTAAAGCTGAAGCAAAAGCAGCAGCTGAAGGCGACGATCTTACTAAATTAACTGGTGTAGGACCAAAATTAGCTGAAGTATTAGTTGAAGGTGGTTTTACAACTTACGCTGAAGTTGCTGCAGCATCTGTTGAAGCAATTCAGAAAGTTCTTGAAGCAGCAGGAAGCCGCTACGCTTCTAAAGATCCACAACCTTGGATTGAAGAAGCTAAAGGTTTAGCTTAATAATATTTGATAAACCAGAGGGTTTAACCTCCCTCAAAGGAAATACGAAACTCCTGTCGGTAACGGCAGGAGTTTTTTTATGTCCACCTTTAAAGATATTTTGAATCTCATGAAATTTTGGATGGACAAATAAATAAAACTACCAAGCAAAAAAACGGGCTTTTGCCCTATCGGGCCAATTTTACTATTTGTCTTAACACAAATAGTAAACACAAAAGTCAAGGCTGCGACCACTTCACTCGGAAAAACTACGCAGCGTCGTCTAAAATTCCTGAAACTCGTCGTTCCTCCTCAAACAACAGTAATTTTTTAACGCCGTCACCACTTGTTTTCCGGCTCACCGGCCGAGGCCAGGCTCCGATGCAGCTGACGTTACATCAGTGGACGGCCTCTTTTGGGCTTTTCCCGGAGTTGAAATAAAACCATAGAGAGAGCGGGAAGCTCCGAGCGAGCGAGGAGATCACCCGTCCGAACTTAGGTTTTATGAAAACGTAGGGAAAGGCTCAAAAGCAGCCTTGAACTTTCTGCTTCGTCTTTGCTTCAAGGCAAAGATGAAGGCCGCCGGCAGGCAAAAACTTAAAATTTTAATCCATTAGATTTTACAGATGATCCAAAGTCTTCTCTTTGTCAGTTAACCTCCTTCATCAAACGCTTAGCACTTTTTAATACCATCTAAGTTTTTTGTGATATCAGAACAACAAATTTCGAATTCGTATATTTGAGTATCACTAAAAAAGAAGCGATGGATCAAAACCTACTTACATTTTCGCTGTCCGTTTTTACCGGCTTTTTCGCAATAATGAATCCCATTGCAAATACACCAATATTTTTGGGTCTCGCCGAAGGTCAAGATCAAAAAGAGAAAAAAGTAATTGCCAAACAGGCAACCATAACCGCTTTTATAATTGTAGCCAGTTTTGTAATTCTGGGGAAATATATTTTTGAATTGTTTGGCATCACTATTCCCGCCTTTAAAATTACCGGCGGAATTCTGATCTTTTATGTGGGTTTTGAAATGCTTCTTTCGCAGAAATCCAAAATTCACAGTTCGAAAGAGGTTGTCGGCAGCGACAGCATTGCCATTTCTCCACTGGCTATTCCAATTCTTGCCGGCCCGGGCACAATTGTAACCGCCATGAACCACGTTACCGATGCCAACTACCTGCACATCGCCATTGTAATTGCTATTTTTGGCTTAATGGCCTTCCTCACCTACCTGGCATTTTCGCTGAGCGACTACATCGTAAAAAAAATTGGCACCCACCTCATAACCGTCATCGGAAAATTAATGGGACTGATTCTTGCAATTATGGGAACCGGAATGGTAGTTGAAGGGATAAAACTGGCCTTCGGATTAAAATAAGTTCTAGCTGAAATTCCATTACTCTCAACTTTTCTTTAAACTTTAAACATGGTGCTTTAATCGCTGAACTTTAATCGCTGAACTTTAAACTTTTCCTATTACATTTGCGCTGCATAAAAAACAGAAAGCTATGCTCAATTTAAAATTTATTCAAGACAATCCGGAGTTAGTAGTAGAAAAACTAAAACGCAAGAATTTCGATGCTTCGGAAATTGTTTCAAACATCATAGATCTTTACGCGCAGAAAAATAAACTGCAAGGCGAAGCTGATTCGGCAAAAGCTGAAATGAATAAAATTTCGAAAGAAATTGGATTGCTGTTCCGCGAAGGAAAACACGAAGAAGCCAACGCTGCAAAAGAACGTACTGCCGAGATAAAAGAAAACATTAAAAACTTTGATGCTGATTTTGCAGCCATCGAAGAAAAGGTTTACGATTTGCAGGTTCAACTGCCTAACTTGCCTCACGAATCGGTTCCTGCCGGAAAAGGCGAGGAAGACAACGAGGTAATTAAACAAGTTGGCGAAATCCCGGCAATGGATGAAAAAGCCCTGCCACACTGGGAACTGGCAGCCAAATACAACCTGATTGATTTTGAATTGGGCGTAAAACTTACCGGCGCAGGATTTCCTGTTTACCGTGGAAAAGGAGCACAATTGCAGCGTGCGCTTATCAATTTCTTTTTAGCCGAAGCTTCAAAAGCGGGTTACGAAGAAATTCAACCACCGTTGGCCGTTAATGAAGCATCGGGTTTTGGAACCGGTCAGCTACCTGACAAAGAAGGCCAGATGTATCACATTACCGAGGACAATTTGTACCTGATTCCAACAGCAGAAGTTCCGGTAACCAACATTTACCGCGATGTAATTTTGGATGCCAAAGATCTGCCTTACAAAAACACAGCGTACAGTGCCTGTTTCCGTCGCGAAGCCGGTTCGTATGGTAAAGATGTTCGTGGTTTGAACCGCCTGCATCAGTTCGACAAAGTTGAGATTGTACAAATTGCACATCCTGAAAAATCGTATGAGATTTTGGATGGAATGGTAGCACACGTTGAAGGTTTGGTGGCTAAATTGGGTTTACCTTACCGCGTACTTCGTTTGTGTGGTGGCGATATCAGTTTCACATCAGCATTAACTTTCGACTTCGAAGTGTTCTCGGCAGCACAGGAAAAATGGCTGGAAGTAAGTTCGGTTTCTAACTTCGAATCGTTCCAGGCCAACCGCCTGAAATTACGTTTCCGCGAAGAAGGTGTGAAAAAGCCACAAATTGCACACACCCTTAACGGAAGTGCACTGGCATTGCCACGTATTGTTGCGGCACTGCTCGAAAACAACCAAACTCCTGAAGGCATTAAAATTCCTGAGGTACTGGTTCCGTTCACTGGTTTTGATATTATCAATTAAAAGATTTAGATAGAACAAAACGTCACCCTGAACTTGTTTCAGGGTCTACTGTAACAAGATGCTGAAACAAGTTCAGCATGACGAAAAATAAAAAGCCCGGAAGAAATAAATCTTCCGGGCTTTTTTATGGTGAGTACCAACGTACTCTTATTTTTTATCACTTAATAATTAAACTTCGCCGTTAGCTACCAGCCACTCAGCAATTTGAACAGCGTTTAGCGCCGCTCCCTTTTTAATCTGATCGCCAACACACCAGAAAGTAATGCTGTTCGGGTCAGTAACATCCTGGCGGATACGACCAACATAAACATCGTCTTTTCCGCTTACGAATAACGGCATTGGATATTCGTTTTTCGCCGGATTATCAATCACTGTCAAACCTTCAAATGCCTCAAAAGCTTTTGTTACCTGCTCAGCAGTTAATGGATTTTCTGTCTCTACCCAAATCGCTTCAGAGTGTGCACGTGCCACCGGAATACGCACACAAGTTGCGCTAACCTCTGCATCGGTATGCATAATCTTTTTGGTCTCCCAGTTCATTTTCATCTCTTCCTTGGTGTAATCATTATCAAGGAATACATCGATGTGCGGGATGATATTCATCGCCAACTGGTGAGCGAATTTATTTACGGTAACTGGTTTTCCTTCAACTACTTCTTTGGTTTGCTCTTCCAATTCAGCAATTCCCTGTGCACCGGCACCACTTGCTGCCTGGTAAGTTGCCACGCGAACACGTTTGATCTTCGATAGATCTTCGATCGGTTTCAACGCCACCACCATCTGAATAGTTGAACAGTTTGGGTTGGCAATAATATTGCGCGGACGGTTTTTCGAGTCCTCAGCATTCACCTCAGGCACTACCAGCGGCACATCATCAACGTAGCGGAATGCGCTCGAGTTGTCGATCATAATCGCACCGTGTTTCGTAATGGTTTCAGCATATTCTTTCGAAACGCCGGCACCTGCCGAAGTCAACGCAATATCAATATCTTTAAAGTCGTCGCCGTGTTTGAGTTCTTTAACTGTAAGCTGTTTACCCTTAAATTCGTAAGTTTTGCCGGCACTTCTTGCCGAACCAAAAATTACCAACTCGTCCATAGGAAAATCTCTTTCAGCAAGCACTTTCAGGAACTCCTGTCCAACAGCGCCGCTCACTCCAACAATTGCAACTTTCATGTTTCTTCGATTTTTAAAAATTTAAAGTCTTTTTCTGTCTAAATGTGCGTCAAAGTTAGTATTTTGCTTCTAATTGTAAATGCTATGAAACCCAATCTTCTAAAATTATTAACATACTCTTTCATCCTGTTTTTCAACCCGGTAAGCGCACAGGAAATCTGGCACGAAAGTTTTTCGGTTCCCGACAAAGGCGTTTGGGGAAATAGCGACGAAACAAGCATTATTTCTGACTTTTCAGGAATCACAAAATGGACACTCGATTATGATGAAATTTCCCTCGAAAACGAAGATGATTATGCTAAAACAGTTACAACTTCAGGCGGGCGTTTTGAGTGCCGCGATATTAACGGTGAAGTAATTTGGCGAACGGAAATCATCGATATATCTGACTATAAAAACATTACGATTCAGCTGGAAGCCAACGAAACCGGCAGTAGCACTAACCAAGAACAGAAATACCTGAAGGCATTTTTCATTCTGGATGAAGACGAACAACAAGCTTTTCAAACCAACAGCGATAATCGCGGAAACTGGGGACAAACCGTTGCCGAGCAAACCGGGATTAATGGCGATAATTTGCAAATCGTGGTTTATATAAAAAACCATTATTCATCGAACAAAGTGATCTTGGATGAAGTGATTGTTTCGGGAGAAGAAAAAAATCCGGTTATTATCGAGCCTGGCGATGTTGTTTTGAACGAGGTGCTTTTTAATCCGGTTCCAGATGGTGATGATTATGTGGAGATTTATAATAACTCGGAAAAGGAGATCCCGCTGAACAAACTTTACCTGGCTTCACGCGACAACGATTTGGAGCTGACTCAGATTTATGCACTCACCAGCGAACGAAAAAAACTTCTTCCTAACGAGTATTTGGCCTTAACCAAAGATACACATGGTGTTTTTCCGTGGTTTACTATTTCGTGTCCGGAGTGTTTTTTACAAATGGAAAAATTCCCGTCGTTTAATAACGATGAAGATTACGTTGTTTTGCTAAATAACGAACTGGAAATAGTCGACGAATTTTACTACAACGAAAAAATGCATTCACCCATTTTTTACGATCGTGAGGGAATTGCACTCGAACGTATTTCTTTTTCGCAGCCAACAAACGATGTTGCGAACTGGCATTCGGCTTCCACACAATCGGGGTATGGAACTCCCGGTTATCAGAACTCACAATTTATGAATGAGGAAGCGGAGAAAGTATCAGTGACTTTTCAACCGGAAGCTTTTTCGCCAAATAACGATGGTTATAACGACAATTATTCGATCGATCTTTCAATGGAAAGCCCTGGTTACATTTGCAACATTCTGGTATTTGACTCAGCCGGACGCCGCCTTTGCAAACTCGCTGATAATGCAGTTTTGGGAACTCACGAACAAATCTCGTGGAATGGCGAAGATGATGCAGGAAACCAACTGCCAACCGGTCCCTACATTGTAATGGTTGAAGTTTTTAATACTAATGGTACTGTGGAGCGTTTTAAAGACGGGGTGGTTTTAACTGACCGATTTGAATGAGGGATCTGCGGTTTTCAACCGCAGCTTACAATGCGGTTAAAAACCGCATATCCCCAGGAACTACATACCTAATTTGCTTAGGTATTAGATTTTTCATAATTTTACTTCATGCAAAAAAATAAATTGTACAAAGGCAGTCTTTCAACCATTGTGCTTTCGCTGTTAAAAGAGCAGGGCAAAATGTACGGTTACCAGATTACCCGCGAGGTGGAAAAAATTACCAACGGCCAGCTAAAAGTTACCGAAGGAGCACTCTATCCCACCCTGCACAAACTGGAAGCCAAAGGACTTTTGAGTGTTGAAATGGCCAAAGTAAATAACCGGGTCCGCAAGTACTATTTTATAACCGAAAAAGGGAAAAAAGAAACTGCCAACCTGCTGAATGAAATGAAAAGTTTCATTTCGAACATGGAAGTACTGATTAACCCAAAACTGGCATAAATGAACCGAACCATTACACAAGAGGAAACTGACCATCTTTTTAAAGTTTGCGAAAACCACGATGTTTCGCAGTACGATTTGCAAATTGAATTGGTGGATCACCTGGCATCATTAATTGAACAACATTGGGAAGAAAAACCGGAAGATCCATTTAAATACGCTTTATACAAGGCTCTTCAAAAGTTTGGCCCAAGCGGGTTTCAACAAATAAAAGAACAGAAACAAAAAGAGCTTGTCCGAAAGTATCACCGAACTCTATGGAGCTATCTTTTGGAGTTTTATCGTTGGCCAAAAATGCTGTTAACACTGGCTTTAAGTTTTGGTACACTTCTATTGCTTCAAAATATTAGCGAAATACACTGGCTATTCGTTTTCTACGCAGCATTAATTTGTACCGGAGCAGTAATTTACGATGTGCGCCACAAAGCAAAAAACCGTATAGAAACCAGAAATGGAACATCATTCATGCTACTTAATCAGCTAAAACAGGTTCAATCGTCTGCCATGATTTTATGCAATCTACCAACTGTTTCGTACCTCATATTTACGATGCTAAGATCTTTCGATATTAGCTTACCAAACAATAACCTTGTCTTGTTTCCAATTGCATTGCTAATTACAAGTTCACTTATTGTACTGTTTGGCTACTTTTTTTACATCCCGCAAAAAATCAAAGAACACTTTATTCAACAATTCCCCGAATTTGCAAAATAGAATAACCATGAACCGAACAATAACTCAAGAAGAAACCGAACAACTTTTCCAGTTTTGCCGAAAACATTATGTGCATCATTACGATATACAAATTGAGCTGGTTGACCATCTGGCATCGGCAATTGAAGAACAATGGGAACAAAACCCGGAGCTGAGTTTTGACGAAGGATTAAAAAACTCGTTTAGAAAATTCGGCATTTATGGTTTCAGCAAAATAAAAGATCAAAAAGAGAAAGAGCTTAGGCGAAAGTACAACCGAATGCTGTGGAACTTTATTTTGGAATATTACCGCTGGCCAAAAGTTCTTACAACTTTCGTATGCACACTTGGTTTGTTTTTGCTGTTTCAATTCATCGGGCACGCACTATGGATTGTGGCCAGTTTTGTATTATTCGTTTGTATTAGTATCATTTTGTATCATTTCCTGATTTACAAAAAATCTAAATTAAAGGTCATTCCGGGGAAAACGTTTTTACTTGTTGAGCAATTAGAACGATTTACATCCATTTATCTGGTTATTATTCAACTACCCAACTTAACCTTCCATGCTTTTAATAGTGCAGAAACTACATCTATTGAAAACAATTGGATTCTCATCGGGCTTTCATTTTTTATGGTAGCCTTTTCAGTTTTGCTTTATGGGCAGTTCTTCTACCTGCCAAAAAAGATAAAAGAACACTTTTTAGAACAATTTGCAGAGTTTGCTTTGTAACTTTTTCAAAGTACGACTGACCAACTAATAAGAAAAACAAAAAACAATAACCACTCAATTTAAAATGAAACGAAACTTCTTCTACTTTGCCTGGCGTGAATTTCTCCGTTCGGCATCGAAAAACAAAAACATGGCCACCAAAGGTATTCTTATCTTTTTTGCCATTTATTTTTCACTGGTGGCATTTTTTATGGGCTTCCAGCTTACCGAAAATCTAAAAGATCTTGAAAACCCGGTGCAGGCTTTTAATTCAATGCTATTGATTTATTTCGGTTACGAGCTCGTTCTGCGAATTATGATCCAGAACCTGCCTACCTTTGGATTTCAGCCCTTTTTATTGTTGCCGGTAAAACGTAAACGAATTGCGCGCTACATGCTCAACAAATCGTTGCTCCATTTTTTTAATGTTTTGCCATTAATACTTGGGCTGCCTTTTGTTATCCGCATTGCGGCACCAACATTGGCACCTCCCGTTTTTTGGGCCTGGCTGGCAGCGCTGTTTTTTATGATCTTTGTAAACCACTTTCTGGCGCTGTACATTAAATGGCGAACCAACGAATCAGACGTCCTTTTTTACAGTTTTCTGGGATTGGCCGCAGGTTTAACAGCCATCGACTATTTTAATATCGTCGACCTGACCGGTGGCTTTGGAAAACTCTTCGATTTTGTTGTGGCAAATCCATACGCTGCAGTAATCTTCCCAATAGCAATTGTTGCTTTGTACTTTTTAAACCAATCGTATATCAACAGTCGTTTTTATCTCGACGAACTCAGCAAAAAGAAAAAACAAGGATCTACACACGATTTCTCGTGGTTGAACAACGTTGGCGACTATGGAAAAATGTTATCACTCGAGGTAAAAATGATCATGCGCAACAAACGCCCGAAAAACACGGCCATGATGTCGGTGCTGTTCCTTTTTTACGGGCTTCTTATTTACAAAACCAATGGCGGAGAAGAGGTACCGGAGTTCATTCTCGTTTTAGGAGGCATGTTTATGACTGGTGTTTTCAGCATGATGTACGGACAGTTTTTCCCCGCCTGGCACGGCAAATATTACCCCCTGCTAATGGCACAAAACGTACGCATGAAACAAGTCATTCAATCGGCCTTTTTTCTGATGGCTGTAACCAACGTTGTTTACTACCTTCTTTCGTTGGGTTATATGTATATTACTCCGAAGGTGCTGTATATTCATTTGGTGGTAATGCTTTACAATGTTGGAGTTAACTCGTGGGTCATTTTTGCACTCGGGCTCAACAGTAAAAAAGCAATTGAACTGAACCAGCGAGCTGCATTTAACTACCAGGGTGTTGGTGCCACGCAGTGGCTGATGAGTTTCCCTGTTATTTTTGGTCCGGTGGCACTCTTCGGTTTGCTGTCGTGGGCTTTCGGAAATATCGCTGCTTATGTCGTTTTTGGTTCTTTAGGTTTGATCGGAATCATCCTTCACCCAAGATTAATCGACTATTTTACCGGGCAATATTTGAAGCGTAAACATAAAATGATTTACAACTACAAATCAACCTAGGAAGAGTAAACATTTAAAACATTCATCAACAGAAATAAATAAAACATCATGATACAAGTAAAAGACTTACAAAAAATATACAACGGAACAACTGTTCTGAATCTCGAAGATTTAACCATCGCCAAAGGCGAAGTATTTGGTCTTGTTGGAAATAACGGTGCCGGAAAAACAACTTTCTTTTCGTTGGTGCTCGACCTGATTCGGGCCAGTAAAGGCGAAGTAATAATTAACGGAATACAGGTTTCGAAAACTGAAGAATGGAAAGAGCTGGTAGCTGCCTACATCGACGAAAGTTTTACAATTGGCTACCTCACCCCTGATGAATATTTCGAGTTTATTGGCGAGTTGCGTGGCATGAATGCAAAAGACGTTTCCAACTTTTTGGAAGATTACACCGACTTTTTTAAAGATGAAATTTTGGGTAAAAAGAAATTTATCCGCGACCTGTCGAAAGGAAACCAGAAAAAAGTTGGTGTTGTTGGTGCCTTACTCGGAAATCCTGAAGTAATTGTTTTAGACGAACCATTTGCCAACCTCGACCCATCATCGCAATACCAATTGCGAAATATCATTAAAGAATTTTCGAAACAAAAGGAAAAGACTCTGTTGATTTCCAGCCACGACCTCGACCATGTTGCCGATGTTTGTTCGCGCATTGTTATTCTCGACAAAGGTGAAGTGGTTCGCGATGTGGAAAAAACAGAATCGACACTGGCCGATCTGGAAGAATTCTTTACCGGAGTGCGTAAAGAAGAATCGATGGCTGACTAGTGTTGTGTCATTTTTGAAATGACACAATACTCGAAAATACCCCCACTCACCATTATTATATGCTGTGCAATAGTAGAATAGGATTAAGTTAGATTTTTCACTATTTTTATTTTCCTTTAAAAATTGTTTTGAGCGCATGGAAAATCAAGAACAACAAGCACAACAGGCTTTTTCTAAAATGGCACAACTCTGCAGCCGTTCGGAGCAATGCTCTGCAGACATCCGCAAAAAAATTCTGACCTACGAAATTGTAGATGAAATTGTAGATGAGATCATTGAAAAACTGATCGAGGAAAAATATATCGACGACGAACGTTATGCCAAAGCCTATGTGAACGACAAATTCAGGTTCAACAAATGGGGTCGTGTAAAAATGCGCCATTACCTGCGCCAAAAAGGACTTTCGGATGCCACCATTGAAAAAGGCCTTGCAAAAATCGATGACGAGAAATACGTAAAAGTGCTGGTAAAAACCATGAAAGACAAAGCCAAAACCATTAAAAAGAAAGATAAATTCACGAAAATGGGGCAAATAATCCGCTACACGCAGGGACGTGGTTTTGAGCCAGAACTGATTCATCGGTATATGAATGAAGTACTGGATTAAGATCGTTTCCGTTGGCAGACAATTTCAACAATCACGCAACCAAAAAGCCAGTCACCGCATCTTAATGGAAAAACACAACGAATTATGAAGAGGTTTTTCCTGCTGGCCATAACATGTATTTTAGTGCTAACATCGTGTAGCGATGAAATCATTCCTCCAAAAGATTTGGTTGGAAAGTGGAACTGGATAAGCAGCACAGGCGGTATTGCAGGAACAACTTACACGCCCGAAATTACCGGAGATACTATAATTCTGGAATTCACTTCCGACTCGGTTTACAAACTATTTCGTAACGATTCATTGGTCATAAATTGTGAATTCAGCATTATTCAAGCCGAGTCTATATACGACCACGAAATTACCGATATGATTGAATGCGATGGCTACATGAGACGATCGTTTTCCTTCACGGCTTCAGGCGATCTTATCCTGGCCGATGAATTTTACGACGGATTCACCAGTCAATACGAAAGGATGGAATAAACTGCATCTCAGAATTAAATACCAAATCATTCTTTTTCAACATTACTCCCCAAAAAATCTTGCTAACTTTGGCATCCAATTAAAAATATACAATTAAATGATTTTAAAGGAACAGGTAAAAGACCTTGTTGAGCGCCGGGATGCGCTGAGGAGGCATCTTTGACTACGATGCTAAATTAATTGAACAGGAAGAAGAAGAATTAAAAACCCAGGATCCTGAATTCTGGAATAATCCCAAAGAAGCCGAAGCCCAAATGAAAAAGATCCGCACCATAAAAGTGTGGACCGACGGTTTTAAAAAAGTACACGAAGCCACCGAAGATTTTCTTGTGTTATACGAATTTTTCGAGCTGGAAGAGGCCAGCGAAGAAGAAGTTGACCAGGCGTTTGCCGAAACGCGTACGCTGATTGAAGAACTGGAAACACAAAATATGCTTCGTAACGAAGAAGACCGACTGGGAGCTGTGTTACGCATAAACGCAGGTGCCGGTGGTACTGAAAGTAACGATTGGGCCGACATGCTTTTTCGTATGTACACGCGCTGGATTGAAAAGCAAGGCTACAAAATGAAAGTGGCCGATATGCAAGCCGGCGACGAAGTGGGAGTAAAAAGCTGCACCATCGAAATTGAAGGCGAATTTGCCTACGGTTATCTGAAAAGCGAAAACGGCGTGCACCGCCTGGTGCGCTTGTCGCCATTTAATGCGCAAAATAAACGAATGACTTCGTTCACATCGGTTTATGTGGCACCGTTGGTTGACGACTCCATCGAAATTGAGATCAACCCGGCAGATATTACCTGGGACACTTTCAGAAGTGGAGGCGCCGGCGGACAGAACGTAAACAAGGTGGAAACCGGCGTTCGGTTGCGACACGCACCAACCGGAATTACTATTGAAAATACGGAGAGCCGCTCGCAGCTGGGTAATAAAGAAAATGCACTGAGGCTGTTAAAATCGCAGCTTTACGAAATGGAACTGCGCAAACGCCATGAAAAAACTGCCGAGATCGAATCGGCAAAAAAGAAGATTGAATGGGGCTCGCAAATCCGCTCGTATGTGCTGCAACCCTACAAAATGGTTAAGGATTTACGCACCAATTTTGAATCGGGGAATGTTAATGCAGTACTCGATGGAGAACTTGACGGATTTATCAAAGCATATTTAATGGAATTTGGCGGGCAATAAAACGCTGAAAACCCGCTTTATTCTTGCTTTTTTCGCCGGCTTTTTACATCTTGTAGAAGTCATCTCGTAATTTAATAACCGTTCAATTCTTCATTAAAAATGTACTCAAAAGAAAAGTTCATAAACCGCGAAATTAGTTGGTTATCGTTTAACGAAAGAGTGCTTCAGGAAGCTCAGGATCCGGAAACTCCACTTTTCGAACGAATTCGTTTTATCGGAATTTTCTCGAATAACCTCGACGAATTTTTCAGGGTGCGTGTTGCCGCCGTACGTCGTATGGTAGACCTTGGCCGCGATGAAGAAAACCTTTTGGGCGACATGACGCCTGACGAGTTGCACACCAAAATTCAGGATATTGTTATTGAGCAACAAAATAAGGTTCAGGATATTTATGCCAACATTCTTACCGAGCTGGAAGAGAACAATATTTCCATCATCGACGAGAATGACCTGACAGAAAAGCAAGGCAAGTTTGTGCGCAATTACTTTTACGAAAAAGTACTGCCCAACCTGGTGCCAATTATGCTGAGCAAAAAGAATAAGTTTCCTTATTTGCGCGATCGCTCGGTTTACCTGGCTGTTAAACTCTGGAAAAAAGAGGATCCGGAAGATTTGGCTTATTCATTGATCCGGATTCCGGGCCGCTCGGTGCCGCGTTTTTTGGTACTTCCTGAAGAGGATGGAAAACAATATGTACTTTACCTCGACGACATTATTCGTTTCTGCATGGCCGATATTTTCTTCTACTTCGATTACGACATGTATGGCGCTTACACCATAAAAATTACCCGCGATGCCGAACTCGATTTGGATGATGACATCTCGAAAAGTTTTGTGGAGAAAATGAGCCACAGCCTGAAAAAGCGTAAAAAAGGAAAACCGGTGCGGTTGATCTACGACCGCGATATGCCAAAAGACTTGCTAAAGTTTCTGCTGAAAAAGATGAAACTGGCAGAAGGCAGCGATGCCATTCCGGGTGGCAGATATCACAACCACAAAGACTTTATGAATTTCCCTGACATAGGGAAAAAGAAACATTATTACACCAAGCTGCCGCCGTTCCGGCATAAGGATTTACCGCCGTTTACGAGTATTATGAAAATGATGCGCGAGAAAGACATCATGTTGCATTACCCGTATCAAACGTTTAATCACTTTATCGACTTTTTACGCGAAGCGGCAATCGATCCGCAGGTAAAGGAAATTGGATTGACGATTTACCGTGTGGCTTCGGCATCGAAAGTGGTAAACGCACTTTTAAATGCGGTAAGAAACGGCAAAAAGGTAACAGTGATTATCGAGTTGCAGGCACGTTTTGATGAAGAGGCAAACATTTTCTGGTCGAACAAATTGCAGGAAGAAGGAGCTACCGTTATCAACGGAATTCCGGGAATGAAAGTGCACAGTAAACTGGCGTGGGTACACCGCGAGGAAGATGACATGATGCGCAATTATGCCTACATCGGAACCGGTAACTTTCACGAAGGAACAGCCCGCGTTTACGCCGACGACGGTTTGCTGACTACCGACCCGAGACTGGCTAACGAAGTGGAAAAACTGTTCGATTTCTTTAAACAGAATTTCCTTCGCCACGATTACAAACACCTGGTTGTAAGCCCGTTTACCATGCGCCAAACATGGGAAGAAAATATTGAGAACGAGATTTCGCTGGCCAAACAGGGCAAACCGGCCTGGATGACATTGAAGATGAACAGCCTCATCGACCCGAAAATGATGAAAAAGGTGTACAAAGCAGCTCAGGCAGGAGTGAAAGTGAAACTTATTGTTCGTGGTATTTTCGGGCTGCAGGTTGGCCTGAACGGATTTAGTGAAAATATTACAGCAATCAGTATAGTGGATAAATACCTGGAACATTCGCGCATATTCCTGTTTGGTGCGGGCGGAGAAGAGAAAATGTATATTTCGTCGGCCGACTGGATGCCCCGAAATTTAAACCGGCGCATTGAAGTGGCCTGCCCGATTTACGACGAAAATATTAAAACAGAGCTAAAGAAAATGCTGGAGATCCAGTTGCAGGATAACTCGAAAGCCCGAATTCTCGATCCTGAATTGTCGAATAAATATTCAAAAAAGAATACGACGAAAAAGTACCGTGCACAGGAAGACTATTACAACTATATAAAATCGGTTACGAAGAAATAATTGTTGAACCATTTCACGGTTTTTGTGTCTTTCAACTAAAAAGATTTAAAATGAAGATATATCACAATCCACGCTGCTCGAAAAGCCGCAAAGGGCTGCAGTACCTCGAAGACAAAGGGTGTAATTTTGAAGTTGTAAAATACCTGACCGACGGTTTAAGCGAAAAAGAACTTTCGGAGATCATCGCCAAAACCGGCAAAAAACCTTTTGATTTTGTCCGTCAGCACGAACAAGACTACAAAGATCAATACAAAGGAAAAGTATTGAGCGACGAAGAATGGATAAAAGTATTGGTTGAAAATCCGAAACTTTTACACCGACCAATCGTGGTGAATGGCGATAAAGCTGTTCTGGGAAATCCTCCTGAAAATATTGACGAAATTCTATAAAAAAACAAAGCCGGTAAAACTTTACCGGCTTTGTTTTTATCTGAAAGGACAATTACAATCCTAACTTTTCTTTTACCAATCCTGGAATTTCACGTGGTTCTTTTGCCACCGGAACATCTGCAGCTTTAAAAGCTTTGATTTTTTCTTCTGCAGTTCCTGATCCACTCGAAATAATTGCACCGGCATGTCCCATACGTTTTCCGGGAGGCGCTGATTGACCGGCAATAAACGCAACTACCGGCTTGGTCATTTTCTCTTTGATAAAACGGGCAGCCTGCTCTTCTGCATCACCACCAATTTCACCAATTAAAACAACAGCTTCGGTTGCCGGATCGTTTTCGTACATCTCCAACAAATCGATAAAATACAAACCAGAAACGGCATCGCCACCAATTCCTACGCAAGTAGTTTGGCCCAATCCGTTTTCGGTCAACATATTTACAACTTCGTAGGTCAATGTTCCCGAACGCGAGATCAAACCAACATTTCCTTTTTTAAAGATCATTGCCGGCAAAATACCGATCAAACACTCGTCGGGAGTAATTAATCCCGGGCAGTTGGCACCGATCAGTTTTGTACCGTGTTTCTTTAAAACCGGAGTTACTTTAATCATGTCCTGAACCGGAACATGTTCGGTAATACAAACCACCAATTCAATACCTGCGTAGCTGGCTTCCATAATGGCGTCGGCAGCAAAAGCCGCCGGCACAAAAATTACCGATGCATTGGCACCTGTTGCTTTAACGGCATCTTCAACACTATTAAAAACCGGAACGCCTTCAACTTCCTGTCCGGCTTTACCGGGCGAAGTTCCACCAACAACATTGGTTCCGTATGCTTTCATTTTCGAGGTATGAAAAGCTCCGTCGCGACCGGTAATTCCCTGTACTATTACTTTTGTATCTTTATTTATAAGAATGCTCATTACTTTTGACTTTTTACTTTAAACTTTTGCCTTACTTCTTACTTAACTCAATTGCTGTCTGAGCCGCTTCGCGCATGGTTTCAACAACCGGCAATCCTGTTTGCTGAATGATCTCCAAACCTTCTTTGGCGTTGGTTCCCGACAAACGAATTACAATAGGCACATCAGTTTTAATCTGATCGAGCGCTGTAACCAAACCACGAGCTACATCGTCGCAACGGGTAATACCTCCAAAAATGTTGATCATTACTGATTTTACATTCTGGTCGCCCAGCAAAATATTCATGGCATCCACCACTTTTTGCGGATTCGATGAACCACCAATATCAAGGAAGTTGGCAGGTTCGCCGCCATACAATTTAATCATGTCCATGGTAGCCATTGCCAAACCGGCACCATTTACCATACAACCGATATTTCCATCGAGTTTAATGTACGAAAGCCCTTTTGCATTCGCTTCAATCTCTTTCAATTCATCTTTATCGGCCTCGCGCATGTTCAGGATTTCCTTCTGACGATACAAAGCATTGTCGTCAAAATTCATTTTACCATCGATTGCCAAAACTTGTTTGTCCGGTGTAAGAACGAGTGGGTTGATCTCTGCCAACGACGAGTCAGTATCAACATAAAGCTGGTAAAGTTTTACCAAAATGTTGGCACACTGTCTGATCTCTTTTGGATCCCCGAACAACTGAATGGCAATTTTACGCGCTTGCCAGGGCATCAATCCCATCGACGGATCGATAGCCATTTTAATGATTTTCTCCGGCGAAACTTTTGCTACTTCTTCAATTTCAACGCCACCTTCGGCACTGGCCATCAACGTTACCGACTTGGTGTTTCTATCGTTGATCAAACCAACGTAAAACTCCTTTTCAATGTCTACTGCATCGGCAACCAATACTTTTTCAACGCATATACCTTTAATGTCCATGCCAAGTATTTCTTCGGCTTTTTCAACGGCTTCGGCTTTGGTATGTGCCAATTTTACACCGCCGGCTTTTCCGCGTCCGCCAACATGTACCTGCGCTTTTACAACACGCAGCTTGTCTTTGTCCGACACGTTTTGTTTTACTTCATCAACCGTATGGCACACAACACCTTCCGGCACAGGAATCCCGTACTTCCTGAATAAATTTCGGGCTTGATATTCGTGAATTTTCATGTGATTATAATTATTAATTTTTAGTGGTAACACACGCAACGCGCACCTTAATCATCATTTCATCAAATTGACTAACATGCTCGTTTTATCCTGCTCAAATTTTTCTTGAAACTGATTTTGCAGCTTAAATATTCTGACATTGCAGAATGAACATTGGTTAGTTATTATATTAATTCTCAGTTTTTTAAAAATTTAATGTTAAATGTAATGATTATTTAACCGCTAAACACCGCATTTTGTTTTGTATTTTTTATGACCTACAACACATTTTTTCTGTAACCAAAATCACTTGATTGTAAAATTCTGCTAAAACAAGAATGCTGTACCGAGGCACTTCTTTTTTTTCAGTAGATTTGCAGCACTTAAACAGATTACAATGAAGGAAGCGATCAGACAAGTTATTGAACACGAAGCAAAAGCAATTCAGGCTATTCCTGTAGAAGACGGAATGATTGATGCGATTGAATTGATACACCGCCAGGTACACCAAAATCATGGAAAACTGGTTACCAGCGGAATGGGAAAAGCCGGGCAAATTGCTGCAAATATTGCCACCACTTTTAGCTCAACCGGAACGCCGGCGGTTTTTCTTCACCCCAGCGAATCGCAACACGGCGACCTTGGAGTGCTGCAACAAAACGATGTTTTGCTGGTAATTTCAAACTCAGGAAAAACCCGCGAAATTATTGAATTGATCGAGCTGGCTGAAAATTTATATGCCGGGCTTCCGCTGATCGTTATTTCGAGTAACCCGGAAGGTGTGCTGGCAAAAGCTGCCGATGCATTTATTTACACCGGAAACCCACAGGAAGTTTGCCCGCTGGGACTTTCACCCACAACTTCTACCACGGTAATGACCGTAATTGGCGATGCATTGGTGGTATCGATGATGAACAAAATTGGTTTTTCAAACGAAGATTATGCCAAACGTCACCACGGAGGATATTTGGGAAGCAAATCGCGTTTACAAGCCGAGAGTGAGAGAAGGATTGATATAGATTGATAGAAGATTGAAAAGATTTATAACCCGAAATTGAAGATGAGAATTACAAAAGAAAATACTGTTGGATTAGTTATCGATATTCAGGAGCGCTTGATTGCTGCCATGAACGATAAAGAAACACTACTAAAAAATTGCGAAACACTTACACAAGGCTTAAAAGAGCTGGAAGTTCCGATGTTGGTATCGCAACAATACACCAAAGGATTGGGCGAAACAGTGCCCGAAATTCAGGCTGCTTTTGATGAATTCAGCTACTTTGAAAAGAAAGACTTTAGCTGTTACGATGTGCCGGAAATAGCCGACCAGTTAAAAGCGCTAAAAGCTAAAAACATTATTATTTGCGGAATCGAGTCGCATGTTTGTGTGCTGCAAACTGCTGTTGATTTAAAAGCTGCGGGTTTAAATCCAATCGTTGTTATGGATTGTGTTTCGTCGCGCACAGCTGCTAATGTTGAGTTGGCAAAAGAGCGTTTCCGTTTCGAAGGAATTATGATGAGCTCGTACGAATCGATCCTGTTTGAACTGACAGGTTCAGCCGGCGATCCTTCGTTTCGTGCCATTTCAAAACTTGTAAAATAATAAATACCATAAGTCATCGCCTGCATCAAAAACGGGCGATGACCATTAACAAAACAATATGCTCGAAATTTGCGCCATCGCATCAGGAAGTAACGGAAACTGCTATTACATTGGCAACGAAAATACGGCGATTTTGATCGACGCCGGCATTTCTACCAAGCAGATTCTGAAACGTATGGATGAACGTGGTTTGGATGCGAGCAAATTGCGGGCACTTTTTATTACGCACGAACACAGCGACCACATGCGTGGTGCCAGGGTGATGGGCAAACGACTTCAGATTCCGGTGTATATGACCGCCAAAACCTACGATGGTTCGTATAAAAATCTTCGCCCTGATTATCCAAGATACTTTACCTGTGATGAAACGATCGAGGTCGACGATTTTACGGTTCACCCGGTGCAAAAATTCCACGATGCTGCCGATCCCTGTTCATTCCGGATTAGCTACAACGACCTGAACATTGGTGTTTTTACCGACATTGGCGAGGCCTGCGACAACGTAAAAGAACATGTGGCAAAATGTAATGCTTTATTCCTTGAATCGAACTACGATGAGAAAATGCTTTGGGGAGGCCGTTATCCGCAGTTTCTGAAAGAAAGAGTTGCCTCAAATGTTGGGCACCTGTCGAACGACCAGGCTTTTGAACTGTTGGATAAACACACCAACGGCGAATTGAAATGCGTATTTCTGAGTCACATTTCGAAAGACAATAACACCCACAAAAAAGCTTTGGCAACGATGCAACCGCTTGCCGATCGGTTTGAAATAAATATTGCATCGCGCTTTGAGGCATCCGACGTTTATCAACTTTCACACGACGCCGGCCATAAAAAACAAATCCCGAACAATCCTCAAAATTTAAAACTCCAGTTTCCTGAGTTCTAACCAGCCTTAAAGCCGGATTGAGTATTATTCGAGATTCGTTGCTATCCGGAATTTCTTCCGCTATTCGCCATTCAATAAATTATCGCTTAAAGCTTGCAGCGTTTCCTTTTTGCGTTCAGTTGGCACCAAAATCGAAATATTATGGCGGCTTCCTCCGTAAGAAATCATACGAATTGGAATTCCATCCAGCGCCTTAAATACCTTCGGGGCAAAACCTTTTTCTTCCTGAATAATATCACCAACAATACAAACGATGGTCATATCTGTGTCGAGCACAACAGTGCCATAATTATCCAGCTCCTCTTTTATTGACTCAAGGTTGCGGGTGTCGTCGATTGTTAATGACACAGCCACCTCCGATGTTGAAATCATATCGATCGGTGTGCGGAAATCTGCAAATACTTTAAAGATCTTCGACAGGAAACCGTAAGCATTTAACATCCTTCCTGAACGAATTTTTATAGCTGTAATATCATCTTTTGCCGCAACTGCTTTAATACCGCGACCATCTGATTCGGCAGTAATCAGCGTACCAGGATCAGTAGGATTCATGGTGTTTTTCAATCGAACCGGAATATTCTGAACACGCGCCGGCAAAACCGTTTGCGGATGCAGAATTTTTGCTCCAAAAAAAGCCAACTCAGCCGCTTCGTTATACGACAGTTGATCGATTTTCCGGGTATTCTCTACAAAACGTGGATCGTTGTTGTGGAAACCGTCGATATCTGTCCAGATCTGAATCTCATCGGCATCAATTGCAGCACCAATCAACGATGCAGTGTAATCACTACCTCCACGTTGCAGGTTGTTAATTTCGCCGTCGGCATCTTTACAAATAAATCCCTGGGTAATATAATATTTTGCCTCACCAACCTCTTTCAAAACGGGCTTAATGTGCTCGCGAATGTAATTCAGGTCGGCAGCTTTGTCCTCATCAATTTTCATAAAATCGAGGGCCGGCAACAACTTTGTATCATGGCCGTTTTCGTTCATCAGCAAGGTTACCAGGTTGGTAGAAATAATCTCGCCCTGCGCCAAAATTGTATTCTCGCCAACTTCGCCAAAAGTGCCCGATGTAAACGATTTTATGGTTTGAAAAACGTCTTTAATGATCTTTAATCCCTTCTTCTTGTTTTCTTCGGAAGTAAAAAGTTCAGCAACTACCTTTTTATAATTCTCCTCCAATTTACCGATAAAAATACGCGCAGTATCCTTATTCTTCTTTTTAAGATAATTTGAAATTTCTACCAAAGAATTGGTGGTTCCCGACATAGCTGATAACACAACTATCTTTTGCTCTCCATCGGTTACCAAATCCATAACAGCCCTCATATTCTCAGGCGAGCCAACCGATGTTCCTCCGAATTTTAAAACTTTCATTTCTTTCTTTTTCAAAAATTTAGTGGTGCAAATATGAAGAATTTTTGAATCAATCGAAAAGCTTTCTCGTCGACCTGCATATTTATTCAGTCTTTTTGCATATTTATTAACGTTTTACTATGATAAGTATCACATTCAGGTCCAAAAACCATTGTAACGAACAAGGTACATTTGGCAAAAACTAAATCAGTAACAAAATGAAACGTATTTTTCTACTAACCTTTATCTACCTATTTTCATTATCCGCGGTTCATGCACAAGAAGAATGGCCCTATTTTCTCATCAGTAAATCAGAGGAATCAGTAGCCGAAGGAATCGCTAAAATTAAATCTTCGTTATCTGAATCGGGCTTCAAAATACTTGGCGATTATCACCCGGCGCAATCTGAGAATTTGGCCGTTGTTTGTTATACTCATCCAAAACTGGAAGAGATTGCACTTAATTTCAGCGACCGTGGCGCATTGGCATCGGCACTAAAAGTTGGATTGAAAAAAGATGGCGAAACGCTAAACATTAGCATGATAAACCCTATGTATTTGTTTTACGCCTATTTTATCGACGGCGTTGATGATCAGGAAAATGCGTTGCGTTCGATATCGGACGAAGCAATTGAGGCAATGCAAAAAATTGGGACACTGAAAGAACCGTTTGGCGGAACACTGGAAAAGAGCAAGTTGCAAAAGTACCACTACAAGGTAATGATGCCCTACTTTACCGATGCCGAAGAACTGAAAACCTTCAATTCGTTCGACGAGGGGCTAAAAACCATTCAGCAAAATCTGGAGGCCGGCAAAGGCGAAACGGAAAAAGTTTACGAGCTGGTTTATACCGACAAAAATGTGGCAGTTTGGGGTGTGGCATTAAAAAATGCAGAAGATGGAGAAGCCCACTTTTTGCCAACAATTGGCGACGATCATGTGGCGGCAATGCCTTACGAGATTATTCTTCAGGGAAATAAGGCAAGCATCCTGCCGGGAAAATACCGGATTGCGTTGCATTGGCCGGAGCTAACCATGGGTACATTTATGAAAATTATGAGTACTCCGGGCGATATTAAAAAGACTATGGAAAAACTTACGGAATAAAATATTAGGCTATTTGTGTTAACACATGAACAGCCTTTTCTACACTAATTTTTCGATAAAAAACTCAACCACATCTTTACCCGAAGGATCGGCAATTCCGATGGCCGGCGCATAAACAATTGCCTCGGCACCAACTTCTTCGGCACGGTCCTTTAAAGCTTTGGCATGCAACGGATGATGATGCAATTCATCTTCGTTGGTTGGGATGCCTCCCTCGTAATGATTGAACACAAAAAACGGCACAGTGTCTTTCGTCATTTTATCCAGGAAATCAAGCTCTGATCGAATCTCAGTTTGTGCAAACAGATCAGTTCCCTCGGCTGATTTCAGGCCAAAAACACGGGCGATTGTCAACAACTCTTCAGGATTTTGATACGGTGGAATTCCGATCAACTCGGGCCAACGTAAAATGTCGTAAGTTGATTGGGTTGAAAAAGCTGCAGCACATGAAATTATTGTCGATTCACGCAACACAGGATCGTCATTATCAGCATCGGCCATATCATCCGAAAAAGCCAGCCACAACGAAGTTCCTGCTCCGGCCGAACCGCCACTGCAGGCAATACGGGTTTTATCAATATTGTATTTTTCGGCGTTGGCCCGAATGTATTGTAGGCAGCGTTTTGAATCCTTCATACTACCCAAAATTCCGTATGGCGGTTCGCTCATAAAACGGTAATTAATGCTGGCTATAGAAATGCCTGCATCGAGCAAACGCACCCAGTCTTCCGAATCGTAATAGCGACTTTTATCGCCTCCAATAAAACCTCCGCCATGAATGTACATTACCAGCGGCGTTGGTTGATTCGAATCGGCCAGCCAAATGTCAAAAGTATTTCGTTCGTGGTCGCCATAACTTTCGTTGGCAAAAGTTGCAGGCACGCCGGCGGCATTTATTGCTTGTGGCAAATCTATATTTTCGATCATTTTTTGTTTTAGTTTTATTGGCAATTCCGCAAATCGTATGGCTAATACATTCTGAGTGGTTGCCCAATTTGCAATACGGAATTTTCAGAAATATTGTTTAGGCGGCACAGCTCATTAATCGACATTTTAAACTTTCGCGAGATCACCCACAGCGAATCGCCCGAGCGCACCTTGTAATATTCGGGCACGGCAACATTTGTGGAGTAACCTTTCGGTTTTAGCTTTTTATGCAGCGCCATTAAACTCTCCGTATCAAAAGCGTCTTCGCGTATTTTTTCTTCTTTGAAATCAAAAACCAGTTCAGGATCAAAAGGTTGTCCGTTTTCGCGCATCTCGAAATGCAAGTGCGGACCACGGGCGCGCCCTGTACTTCCGGCTAAACCAATCGGTTCGCCTTTTTCCACTTTATCGCCCTTTTTCTTCAGAAATGAAGTGAGGTGAGCGTAATACGTTTGAATATTATTTCGGTGCTGAATAACCACCAGCCGGCCAAAACCATAGCCCCAGTTGGCGCGGGCAATAACACCGCTTTGTGTTGCCACCACGGTATCGCCTTTATACATTTTTATATCGGTGCCGTAATGCATGCGTCCCGAACGCGGACCAAAACGACTGATAATGTATCCATCATTTCCGGGAACAATAAACTGCTCCAGATAGCCTTTTTGTGCCGATTCCGGAAAGCTATCCAATGAAGCTCGGAAACCCTCAATATTTATGGTTTTCTCCACATTAGGCACATCTAAAGTGTTAACCGTTTTACTTTGCCCGAAAGCCACTGACACTGCAAAAAGCAGCAAACAAAAAATCCCCCCTCGTCTAGATATCATGCTACAAAAAAAGTCAAAAGATTCTGGAATTGAAAACGACAAAGCAAGAAGAATATTCTCCGACAATACAATTTCAACTTAAGTTTTTAAGGCAATCGCTCGACAGATGGAGAATTCGCAGTGCTTTTGAATCGATTCTTATAGCGTAATTTTTATTCTGTGCTCATTTCATGTTAACAAATAAGCTGACGTATCCGAAAAAAGGTTCCTCCGGAAAATCATGCTTATCTTTGCAGTACTTACTAAATCAGAACCGATCACCTATTTTATATTTCAACAAAAAAATAAAATAAAGATGATTTATCTGGCAGACACCGCAGACATTCAGGCATTAAAAGATTTGTACGAATTTTTTCCTTTGACAGGGGTAACAACAAATCCCACCATTTTAAAACAATCGGGTTTAAAACTTTCTGAAGCGATTCAAAACATCATTGAGATTGTTGGCAAAGGAACCATTCACGTTCAGGTGATGTCTGAGAAAGCCGAAGATATGGTAGCCGAGGCAAAAACATACAAAAGCTACTTTAATCTGGGCGATAATTTTTATGCTAAAATCCCTGTGTCGATCGATGGTTACAAAGCCATGCGCATGTTAAAAGATGCAGGTATAAACGTAACGGCAACAGCTATTTTTACGCAACAACAGGCATTGGTGGCATCGCGTGCCGGAGCCGATTTTGTTGCTCCATACGTTAGCCGTTTGGATAATATTTCGTCGCACGGAATTGAGGTTGTTGGCGACATTGTAAAAAACACCAAAGAATTTAATCTGGACACCAAAGTGCTGGCAGCCAGTTTTAAAACTGTCGACCAGATTCACCGTGTGAGTATGGCCGGAGCACAGTCGGCAACGATTAGTCCGGAGTTGCTTTTCCAATTGATAAAGCACCCAATGACCGACATCAGCATCGCACAGTTTGAAAAAGACGGCGAAGGATTATACAATATCTTCTAAAGGAAAGAGGATTATTGGTTTAGTCCTGAAAGCAATTCATCCTTATTTCCCATAATAATGTGTGGATTGCTTTTGGGGTCGAACCATTTAAGCACCCGAAGCATATTTTCTTCAGTTATGGCTACACACCCGGCCGTTGACTCATTGTCGGTTTTATTCAGGTGAAAGAAAATAGCACTTCCCTTTCCTTTTACAACCGGATTGGTATTGTATTCAATTACCATACAATATTTATAGGCATCGCTTTTTAGCAGCAGGTTTTCGTAGGATTGCGCATCGGTTTCGCCCTGCACGTGTCGATTGTAATATTCCGACTCCGGATCGTCAATCCATTTATCTTCGGCAGTAGTTTTCTGGTGCGGCATTTTGGTATCGGCGCTATCCAGGTAAGTAAACAGATTTCCCAAAGCGAAAATACCGGTTGGTGATTTGCCATCACCTTCCACTTTTTCGTTTATTGGCGCAAAACCATTTTCGCCAATTCCTGCCGGAATCACCTCAAAAACAGGATGCCAGCCTTGCTCTGTTTTTTCGTAAGCCATTAAATTGGCGTGATGATCGTCGGCAGCAGAATTAAAAACCACCAATGCCTGACACACATCCGGCTGGTCCTTCCATTGTATACTTTCCAGAATTTTTTGTCCCATTATTTCCGGTTTCTGCGGAGCTGTTTTACAAGCTGCCATCGCAAAAAGGAATGCCAATAGAATTGCTAATTTGTTATATTTCTGCATCATTGAGAGGCAAAGTAAACATAAATTTGCTTCCTTTTCCAACTTGGCTTTCAACACTTATTTTTCCTCCATGTTTCTCAACAAATTCTTTACAAAGCACCAGTCCCAGTCCCGTGCCCTTTTCGCCATTTGTTCCCCTCGTAACCTCAGTGCTTTCAATGCTGAAAATACTTTTCAGTTTATCTTCAGCTATTCCAACTCCGTTGTCCTCGATTTTTACCGTGCACCAGTTGTTTTCTTTTAATACGGAAATCGCTATTTCGCCATCGTTGTGCGTAAACTTTATTGCATTGGCAAGCAGGTTTCGTACAATCGTTGAGAACATATTCACATCGGCACTGGCAACAAGCTCTTCTTTTGCATACACCTCAATCAGTATATTTTTTTTCATCGCTGCCTCGTCATGAAACCGCAGTAACTCCCTGATTTTTGCTGAAACATTTATGGGCTCGGGATTGAATGTTATGGCATTTCGTTGCAAGCGTGCCCAGGTTAACAAATTACCCAACAAGTCGTTAGCCTGAATCGACGATTTGTAAATATTCGAAATATGACGCTCCTGATCAGCTGCATCCATATTTTTAAAACTCATCAGCAGGTTTTCGGAAAAGCCAATGATGATGTTAAAATGATTACGAAGGTCGTGCCCGATTATCGAGAAAAACTTGTCTTTTGTGCGGTTTAATTCGTTCAATTCTTTGTTTTTGGCCGTAATTACTTCGTTCTGCTCTTTTATCTGAATCGTACGTTCCAACACCTTTTTCTCCAACCTGACTTTCTCCAGCTGAAGACGCCGTTCGCGCAACTTTATAAATAACCCGATTCCAATAACAATCAGTACAAAATAAACCAGGTAAGCCGTTCTACTTCGCCACCACGGAGGCAGAACTACGATTTGCAAACTTACTCCTTCGTCATTCCAAACACCGTCGTTATTCGATCCCTTAACCGAAAAATTATATTCACCAGGCGGCAAGGCAAAAAACGGTACAAACTTGCGGTTGGCAATTTCATTCCACTCGTTTGAAATGCCTTCCATTTTGTAGGCATAACTGTTTTTGTTGGCATTGGTAAATTCAAGAGCGGCAAATTCAATGGTAAACGATTGTACATCGTGTTTTAAAACCACCTTCGGTTCTGTTGCAATATTTATTTCGTGCTGTTGATTGTTACTGGTAGTTGTAAAAGCAGTAAAAACAATGGTTGGAATGTAAGGATTGCCTTTCAACGAGTCGGGGTAAAACGTGTTAAAGCCATTCATCCCGCCGAACATCAACTCGCCATCGTCGGCACAAAAAGCAGCGCGCAGGTTAAATTCAGAACTTTGCAAACCATCTTCGGGCGTAAAAACCTGTATCTCGTTTTTATTCAGGTCGTACCTGCACAAACCATTTCCGGTGGCAAACCACAAATCCTTATTCTCGTCTTCAACAATCTCGTAAATGTAATTACTGGGCAAGCCATCTTTCTCATCCAGATAGCTAAACTGCTGCGTGTTTTTATCAAAAATATTGAGCGCCGCATTGGTACCGATCCAAATCCTTCGCCGGCTGTCTTCACACAACGAAATAACAAAATCGCTGCTCAGCTCACCTTCAGCTTTGTTGTAATGTGTTAGTTTATCCGTTGCCGGATTATAAACATCCACCCCCCCAATTGTAGCCATCCAAATCAATCCGTCAGAATCTTCCAACAGTGTATAAACCAGGTTCGAACTAATTTGTCGCGCCCCTACTTCCTGCTGATCAAACCGTATTACTTCTTCCGATTTTTTATCCACCAGAAATACTCCGATAGAAGTACCGATCCAATAACGATCATTTTTATCCTGAATAATGTGATAGATCCGTGTATTTTCCAGGGAAGGCCAGTCAGAGCGATCAAAAAACTGAAGCCAATCTTCAAAAAGCTTTTTCTGTCGATTCCAAACAAAAATACCATCCCGTGTCCCTAACCAAATTTCGCCATCGTGATCTTTAAAAACAACATGTATAAAATCGTTGGAGAGGTAATGATTGCCACTTTCCTGCGACGAAAAATGTTCTACCTCGTTGTTTTCCGGATCAACAATATTTAAACCCTGCCCCCAGTTTCCGATCCACAGCTTTCCATCATCGTTTTTTAGCATTCCTGCAATTACATTTCCCTGCAAATCGACCGATGTTGGCGAGTTACTATGTCGAAAAAGCCGGAACTTATCCGTTTTTAAATCGGTTTTGCTGATACCCGCCAGTGTGCCTACCCACAGGTTTTCCGATTTGTCGATCAATAAACTCTGAACAATATTATGCGCCAAACCGCTGTTTTCCGAAGTCAGATTTTCAATGGAGTATCGCCCTGCTTCTTCTGTCAGAATAAAAACTCCGTTGCCTTCGGTTCCCACAATTAGTTCCCCGGATTTAGTTTCAACAATACTGCGAACACAGGTGCTAAAAGAAAATTCTTCGCCCGTTGTAAGCGCAAAAACCTGCTCTTCAAATCTTTTCTTTTCTTGATTAAAAAGATACAAACCGTCTGTTGTTCCGGCCCAGATTTGGGATTTCGAATCCTGAAATAACCCGGTAACATTTGCCTGCTCCAAGGTATCGCCATTAACAGACAAAAACGGGTAGCACGAAAATTCTTCATTCTGAAATGAAAAGACCGCAATACCTTCGGTACATCCGGTCCACAGCGTGCCATCGCGATCTTCCAAAACGGGAAGTTTTACATCTTTTATGGCAGGATCAAAAGGAAAATCGCTTTGAAAATGTGAGAATTGTTGCGCTTCGGGCGTAAAAACAGAAATCACTGGTGGCGTATGCACAAGTATCTTTCCGTTGCTTAAAAGGAGGTTATTATAACTGTGCGTACTCACCTCGGGATCGAAACCGGTGTGATAATTTATTCGCTCAAAACAATCCTTTTCGCGGAGGTATTTATTCAACCCTCCTTTGGTCCCGATCCACAAATTTCCCTGTCTATCCTCAGATATGGCATAAATCCAGTTGTTAGAAAGTGTAAGCGAATCGTTGGGCAGATAACGATAAACCCTGAAATTTTCGCCATCGAAACGGTTCAACCCGTTTTGGGTACCCACCCAAATAAATCCCAGTGAATCCTGAAATAAACAATTCACAACACTTTGCGACAGCCCTTCATTGATAGAATAATTAGAAAAAGTAAGTTCCCGGGGGAAAGCAAATAACAGCAGCGCAAAGTTAAAAATCAGAAGACAGCACAATCGTTTCATGGTAAAACATATTAGTTAACCAGCGCAATGCGAAGTTCGTGATTAGTTGAGTTATTTCAAAATTTGTCTTTATACCTAAAGAAACATTACGCCAAAGTCAAAATAAAGGATTCCATCTCTTCAAAAAGATGGAATCCTTCCCTACACCAAAGAAAGAGGCTGACCTCAACAAGTCAGCCTCTTTAACGAATCCCACTAAGGACGAATCCTCAGCCCAAAGTCTGATAGACTTTGGCATTATACATGATAAAAAATAAGGGTCATAATTATTCTTTGTAAATAATTCTGCCAATTTGGAGTTTTCCATCCAAATCTAAACGATAGAGATATATTCCGCTAACATCATGTTCCGGTACATATTCTATCCGATTCATAACTCCAGCCTCAACCGGACGATCAAGTATTCTTGCTACTCGCTGACCGGTAATATTGTAGATTTCAAGTACGCCATAAGCATCAACTCCTGAAACGAATTCGAAAGTAACTTTTTCCGTAAATGGATTCGGGTAAACGATCAACTCGCTTGGAGCTAATTCTTCAGGTACTTCAATTTCTGCTGCTTTAACTGGTTCATCACAAGAGATCGGTTTGCCGGAATAAGTATAGCTTCCGGAATTAGGCACAGGATCATCCGCTCCAGGTATGTAACATGCCACAGCATGAGCAATCAGATAGAAATTACTTAGATCAATATTATTGAGTTTCGATGCCGGGATAGTAATGGTATAATCTGTTACATAACTCAATCCTGAAACGTTAACAGTGTATTGGCCAGGAGATACCGAAGCACCACCTTTCTTTTTCAATACAAATGGCCAACAATTAACATTCACGTGAATCTGGCTCATATAATAAGATCCAAATCCTTCGGTTACATAGTGAATAACCAAATCACCACCAACCATGTCTACGGTTACTTCTCCCATCTTATCAGTAATGATATTACAGGATGAGTTACCAGCATATACATCTAAGATAACAGGGAAGTCTGCTGAGTTCATATGATTACTCCAACCCCAGTTACTAAAGGTGTATCCGGTATTATTATCCAGGAAGCAAACGCTGTCTTCGTAAACTCCATAGGCGGTTTCACATACTTCGCATTGAGGAACGGTAAACGTACAGGTAACTGAGTCGCGTGAACATTTATCCCATGCCTTGAATTCAAAAGAAAGCGTACCTCCGGTACTTGGATCAATACCTGACAACGGCGGAACAGATGAAATATTTGTTGAAACCTGACCTGCGCAACCACCTTCATAGGTAAATCCATTCACCCATGCATCATATGCACCGGCAATATCGGTAGCATCACAAACCAGAGTGGTGTCGTTACATGATACAGTAATTGCATCGCGTGCAGAGATGCTGAACGAAGCCGAATGTGTATCGGTTGAACAGCTGTCAGTCATCGTAAAGTCTATTGATACTGTTCCACCATCACAAAGATCAGGGGCACTATAGCCACTCAAATCCATCGTGTCGGCGCCACATTCATTCACAAGTACTGCAAAACTATCGATCCACGCGGTAAACGCTGTTGCTACTTCTGTATCGTCCAAGAAATCACAACTCGAGTGGCTCTGATTTCCCGGTCCGGTTACCTGTACATCAGCAGCATCACTTATGCTGAACGATGCCAAATGATTGTCGGTTG
>NZ_CAJXTC010000052.1 GCF_913060805.1 uncultured Draconibacterium sp. | reverse complement strand
AAAAGAAAAAGAGTACCTACAAAATTACATTAATCCCTTGTCTGTTTCATAAGAATAGAGAGGGAATGAGGGAGAGTTTGCCGAGAATCATATTACTTTCGTTCCTTAACATCCTGTCGTTTTTAACGACTGAACATAGCATTACAAATGCAAAGATTATTTACCCCTCGTTGCAACCTACGGTGTACACACAAATATTTTAGGGGTCCTGCTTTACAATCGACTTTTAATATGCGGCGCAAGGTAGCGTTGTATTTCAAAAACCGGTAGTATTTGCGCCTTTGTCATTTTTCTCTTCTAGCCCCGGGGCTGCGCTCCCTACGGGGGCTTCCCCCGGGCTATTGATTACGCACCCTTGGTGCTTAAAGCCCCGAAGTGGGCGACAGGCAATAGCCCGGTGCGAGTGGCTGAGTTTACGAAGACACAAAGCACCGGGTAAAAGATCGATAAAAAATCGTTCGGCGTCTAAAATTGATTAGAATTGGTCAGCTTGTTCCGAACGAAAAAATGTTGCAGAATCATTTGAAAATGGGAATATTTAAGTTGTGTGGACACCGTAGTCGTTGCAAACGAGGGGCAGTAGAATTCTATTTATGAAACTTATACCCCAGCGAAAACATAAACGCACGGTTTCGGGCAACGATGTCGTAATCGGATTGTGGTGAAATATTGTTCAGGCCAAAGTGACTTGTAAATTCAAATAAAAAGGAGTTGATCTCAATACCTCCACCAACGGCTAAACCAAGCTCAAGACGTTTCAAATCGTCGTCCTCATCGGGGCCCCACACAATATCCCACTCTTCATCGTAACTTTCTCCTCCACCGGATTCTTCCATTTTGGTTTTTCCGCTAAGCCCAATACCAACGTACGGACCGGCCATTCCGTAAATCCGTGTCTTGGCAACATCGGCATACAATTTTCCATACACGGGAATATCGAGGTACCAAAGATTAACTTTTGCTTTTGAACTATAAGTAATTCCTTCGTACGACTCCGACTCATCCTGTTTAACCCCTTTTGTTGTAAGCAACAAAGCTGTTTCAATGCCGGCGCCTTCGTTTATATCCCATTCAAATGTAGGCCCCAGGTGAAATCCCGACCGCATACTAAAATTTTCGCTGGCAGATTCGCCGCCTTCTTCCAAAAACAGATCAGACAACGAATAGCCGGCTCTAACGCCAATGGTTTGCGCAAACAGGCTGCCCGAAAAGACAATAAAGACAGCCAAAACGAATAAACGAGTAACTATTTTCATAACGTTCGATTTTTGGGTTATAGCTTTCTATACGTTACTAAATCGGTTTATGTTAGGGGGGATATTAATGCAAAAAGCTTCCCTGCACTACAGAGAAGCGTTTCAAAAACAATTAAACTTATAATTAAGCAGATGCCAGCAAATCAATCAATTTCTCACATCCACCGTTTCGAATATATTCCGAGTGTTCTTCGGCCGTAGCAAACGTTTGTCCGCATATTTTACTGCAACGTACTTCTCCCCTGTTTTCGATCAGAAAATCGCGCATCATTTCTTCCGCTCCGGGAACGATAAACCGTACTTCTCCGGGATTCTCGCGGAACCACTTTTCAGCACCGAGATAAACCGCAGCGCCAAGTGCGCCACAGGCATTCCCGCTCAGTCCGATACCACCGGCAAAACCGGCCAGCATCATTGCTTTTTCTTTGCTCGCTCCCATTTTCTCGGCTACAATACTGGCGCAACTTACAATGGGAGTTGCAGAAGTTTCCGGCATTAAAGCCAGGCTTTTATCTGCACTAGCAATTGCCTCGGGTGCCCATCGGCCAATCAATCGGGCACAGTTTAAGGGTTTTCCGGTTATAAAAAACTTAATCTGCCCCAGCGTTGATTTCTGGTTACAGTTTGTAATATCGCGGCAGTTAACGCTCTTTTTTCGTTGGGTAAAGGAATCGACCAAATCGCGCGCAGCAGAGATGGCCAGCTTAGTGGCAGTGTTTGGGTCTTTCATTCTTCGGTTAGCCTCGGCACCGGCAGCAAGAGCGGCTCCCCAAAGCATTCCACATTGGTGCCCCTCTTGCAAAATACCGCCACATAACGGTCCGGTTGCCTTCTCAACTTCACTGTCGCGCTGTCCGAAATTTTTATTTACCACCGCATATATTGCCCCGGTGCACCCCACTTTAAACAGGAGGCTGCGGGCTTCTTTTCTTGCTGAACAAGTGTTTTTCATTTTTTATTAGTTTTAGATTGCTTCGCTTCGCTCGCAATGACCGGCATTATTTATTTATCTGGGAGAGGCTGCTTGGCAGCAAGCTGCCAAGCGGCCTCTCCTTTCTAAAAGATACTCAGTTGATGTCATTGCGAACGTAGTGAAGCAATCTCTTTCATTACTGTAACACATTAACTCTTTCTGTTTACATTTCAATCGAAGGCAGAATATACTGACGTACCAACTTAAACAACTTCGATTTTCCGGCCCAGTTTCCACTGGTGAAAACCACGGTCATATCCAAATCGGGGAAAACCATAATTACCTGTCCGCCCCAACCATTGGCACGATACATTTTTATGTTTTTGCCACCGTGGTATAACTCGCTTTGCCACCAGGTGTAACAGTAACCGTTTTTACCCGAATCTTCAATGGGCAATTTTATGCCAACGTTGTTATTGTAAACAGTTGAGCTTTTTGCCACCCAATCTGCCGGCAGGATGCGCTTGCCGTTCCACATTCCGTTATCGAGGTAGGTAATTCCCAGTTTCAACATATCGCGCGGAGTAACACTCAGCGAACTGGCTGCTTCAACAACTACACCATCAGGATATTTCATCCACGTACCTTCTTTAATTCCCAGCGGTTCGAACAAATACTTTTTCGAGAATTCCTCGAGATCCAGTCCGGTTGCGTTTCTTAAAATTTCACCAAGAATTACAATACCACCACCGTTGTAGGTAAAAAATGTTCCGGGTTCGGCCCACCATTCACGATCTAAAACACAAGTTACCGGGTCGTCGCAAGCGAAATACAAGCGGTCCATGTCGTTGGCCGATTCGGTGCCGTGGGCGGCGCTCCATTCGTCCCAGGCCAATCCTGAGGTCATGGTAAGCAGGTGTTCAATCGTAATGTATTCGCGGTTATTGGTTTTCAGATGTTGATGTTCGGGCAGGTAATCGAAAATGGATTGATCAACACTTTTAATAAAACCTTTATCGATGGCAATTCCGATACATGCCGACACAAAACTTTTTGTTACCGACATTACGCTGTGTAACGTTTCCGGTCCGTATTCTACATAGTCTCCATGGTAATAGGGTTTGTCCCATGCATACAGATATCCCGGGAAGTACTCATCAACAACCAGTTTGTCATTTTTGTAGATCAACATTGAATGGATCTCACCAAATTTACCGGCGTATATTTTGCGAATGGCATCCTGAATAAAGCGTTCATCGATATTGGCATCAGCAGGTGTGCCCACCTTAATTCCATCGTGCATTTCTGCAGGAGGAGTTAAAACAACCTCCTCCGTTTTTTTATTGTTACACGAGCTGGCTCCCAATACTGCCTGCAGTATAACCAGTATGAGTAACATTCTTCCGATTAGCAGTTTCATGACTCTAAGTTTATGAGTTAGTTGATATCATTTCAGCAATTACAGGGCGAGTTTTTTCAATCCTGTTCAAATCGAGTTGAAGTCCGAGCGGCTCGTATACTTTCGCAAAATATTCATAGATTCCTTTTACTGCTTCAAAGGGAGCCATAACCGACTGCGCAGCTGTAGCACCTGAATTATTTACTACGGAAGTATCGATGCCTTTGTTTAATAAAGCTTTAACTATTTCGGTGCGGCAGAAAAAAGCAGCGGTGTGCAGTGCGGTAGAACCATCGTTATTGGTTACGTTCAGGTCGGCACCGGCGTCGATTAGTACTTTGGCAATTTCTGTTCTTCCAAATACGCTGGCAGTCATTAATGGACTTGAACCGCCAGCTGGTTCTTTTTCATTCAAATCGGCTCCCGATGCAATTATGGTTTTTACGGCTTCCAAATCGCCGGCAATTACTGCTGCGTGTAAACTGTTCCCACTTTGAGGCGCTGTGCTAGTTTCTGTTGTTTCTGTTTTCTGTTCTTCATTGTTTGTTGTTCCGGGATATGCAGTAAAAGCAGCCATAATAATCACTACCGACATAATTGCAGTAGCAACGGTTTTTGTATTGATCTCGCGCTGACGGATTGTTCGCCACGAGTAAATAAGCAGGTTTGAAAGGCCAAAGGTTAATAGTGTAACTATAAGGAATTTTACCATTGGTGGAATTGGTAATGCCATTATCGACAGTGCAACTACACCCAATACAATAGTGTGAATAATATAAACTGAGTAAGAATTGCGGTTCAGTTCGTCCATTATCGCGTACCTTTTATTTAGGCTGTGACGGAAACCGTAAAGGAATACATACAGCAAAGTAAGTTGCGATGCCAGGCCAAAAGCGTAATAAGCAACACGGTCGGCAAACTGCGAAATAAAATAGTAGTTACGTCCCGGATCGATGATATTGAAAAAGGTATTCAGTGCAACAGCGGTAAAGAGACCCAGTGTGAAAGTCAACACAACATTCGCAATAATGTAAAGTCGTTTGTTCTTTTTAGTTGATTCGAATACTTTCAACTTGTAACAAAGCGTACCCAGCAAAAATGACATAAAGTAAACCAGCAAACGCTCGCGTTGAAAATGCAGGATTGCAGAATCGTACCAGCCATTAAGTCCCATTTGAGCAATGGTTACACTGGATACAACTCCAACCACAAACATTACGATTACAGCAGTTCTTAGGTTTATTTTTAACGACAGCACTTTAGTTTTTGCCAATATCAAATAAATCACCTGGAATAGAAACAGCACCGGTAAAAACCACAACCAGTTTTGTGCCGGATTATTGGCATAAAAACTCAGGTCGCTACCGGCCCTTTCAAAAAAGTGGAAGTACGAGAACCATTCTTCCTGTGGTAAACCTCGTGAATACAAAAAGATGAATTTGTAAGCAGGGATCAAAGTAAAAACGGCGATTACCCAGGGAATTAAAATACGTTTCACTTTTGATTTAATAAATTCGATTGATGTTTTTGATTTCAGCGACATCGGAACCAGATAGCCGGAGATAAAGAAGATCGTAAACATTATAAAAAGGTCGAGATACAAACGGATCATTCCGATTGAATTTGCTTTTACAGGATCAACAACGATCCAGGAGTTTTGCAAAACATGTTCATAAACCAATCCTGAGTGCAACACCACAACAAGAAAGATCATTAATGTTCTTAAATGGTCGAGAAAATAAATTCGTGTTTTCATGATTTAATTTTTTGTGGAAATCGTTAGCGCGATGTCCGTTGTTTTCGTTGATGTAAAGGTCGGGTGAAGCGTGACGCAGGTCTAATGAACTATGCAGCCAAGAATATGAAGTTTGCTGAAGGCTTAAAACTTATGACGCAAGCATATAAATTATGGCGCAACACGTGATGCAAAGCCCTGAAAAGCCTGCTAAACAAGGATTCCGGAAAGCGAAGAAAAACATCGATTTTAAACTAGACCACGAAGACACAAAGTGCACAAAGATGACCTAATTTCAATTCTTTGACTTTGAATATTCATAATCAATCATGGCCATGGTGTCACCCTGAATTTATTTCAGGGTCTATTTACTTTAAGTTGATTTTATTGCGTGTGAGATGCTGAAACAAGTTCAGCATGACGTAACAATGGAGCATAAAATATAACAGATATTCCAAAAGAAGGGCTGAAATAAGCTACAAACGAACAGTTTTTGTATTTTTAGGATCGTATTTATCCGAAGCTAACAACGATGCCGAATCTTAACACCGCAGAAAATAACTTTCTAAATCAAATAACTCAGTTGGTTGAGGAGAACATTTCTAACGAGCAATTTGGTGTATCGGAGTTGGCAGATGCGGTTGGAATGAGTCGCTCGAATCTGTTGCGAAAGATCAAAAAGATCACCGATTTATCCGCCAGCCAGTTTATTCGCAACGTGCGTTTAAAGTTTGCGGCCGAATTACTTCAGGAAGGTTCGTATACCGTTTCGGAAGTTTCGTACAAGGTTGGTTTTGGCAGCCCTTCGTATTTTATCAAATGCTTCCGCGAGTTGTATGGTTACCCTCCCGGAGAAATGGGTAATCACGAAGAGCCGGATGAACAGCAAGAGCAGGTCACGGAAACTGAACAGGAGATGCAGGCACCCGTTCAGAAAAAGAAGTTTCCGGTTTTATTACTATCCTTTTTTGCCATTGCAATAATTGCAGCAGTATTATACTTTGTTTTACGCCCGGCTTCGGAAACAAATAATAGAATAAAATCAATTGCCGTGCTGCCATTTTTAAACGACAGCAACGACACCAGCAACGTTTATATCATTAACGGACTAATGGAAGCAACACTTAACAACCTTCAACAAATTCAGGATTTGAGAGTGATCAGCCGCACCTCGGTTGAGCAGTACCGTAACAATCCAAAATCGACACCCGAAATTGCAAAGGAACTAAATGCCACCTACCTGATTGAAGGCAGCGGACAGAAAATTGGCGACCAGATTCTTCTCAACATACAATTGATAGAAGCCAAAACGGATAAACATTTGTGGAGCCAGCAATACCGCCGCGACACAAAAGACATTTTCACGCTTCAGGCGGATGTTGCAAAAAGTATTGCCGAACAAATTGAGGCCATTGTTACTCCGGAGGAAATAAAACGCATTGAAAAGGCACCGACCAACAACCTGGTAGCTTACGACCTGTTTTTGAAGGGATATGATTTGCTAGGAAAACCAACTGACGAAAACCTGCTAGCGGCAATTCCGTATTTCAAACAAGCGATAAAACACGATGAAGAGTTTGCCCGTTCTTATGCAGGCATTGCCATCGCCTTTTATCTTTTAGACCAAAACAAAACGGAAAAACAATATGCCGACTCCATAAATTATTATGCCGACCAGGCACTTTTTTACGACTCGAAATTGCCGCAGAGTTTAACTGCCAAAGCGCTTTTTTACATGGAGCACAGCGAATACGAACTGGCACTTCCCTATTTTGAAAAGGCGCTGGAGATCAGCCCTAATTCTGATGTGGTTTTAATCTTTCTGGTTGAATTATACGTGAATTATTTACCCAATACAGAGAAGTACCTCGAGTATGCGTTAAAAGGGCTTGAAATTGATATTGTTGCCGCCTACGATTCATCAGCAGCGAGCTACAGTTACCTGCACATCAGCAATGCATTTATCCAATCGGGTTTTGTTGATGAAGCGGAAAAATATATTGAACGCTCACTGGATTATCTGCCGGAAAATCTTTATTCGCAATACGTTCAAGCGTATATCCAATTTGCGAAGAATGAAGATTTGAACCAGCTCAATAAGTCATTACTGACTACATTTGAAAAAGACAAAACCCGCCTTGATATTTTGCAGGAAGTGGCAAAATCTTATTACTATCTGCGCGATTTTGAAACAGCAGCTATTTATTACAAAGCTTTTGTGGATGTAAGAGAACAATATAATCTTAATATTAACCAATCGGAAAATGGTAAAATTGCAGTTTCTTTCGACAAAACAGGTCAGAAAGAACTTTCGGATAAATATTTTGAAGAATACAAAACATGGGCAGAAAACGATCCATCCATTTACAGCAACTTTTCGCTGGCATTTTACTACTCTTACAATGGAGATAACGACAAGGCCATCGAATACTTAAAGGCTTTCACAAAGCAGGATAACTTTCATTACTGGACGATTCTTTTTACACCGATCGATCCAATGATGGACAATTTGCAGAAACATCCGGAATATAAAAAAGTGTTCAGCGAAATTGAGAGCAAATTCGATGCTTACCACAAACGCATCGAGAAATCGTTGCAAAACAAAGGGCTTTTATAGCGCATAAAAAAGCCCCTCATCAAACAGATGAGAGGTTTTCTATAATTAGTTTCAATTTTTTTAAACCAGTTGAACATCATCCACAATCTCCTGACCTTTTTTAATGGCCTCAAGGTTTAGCGGAATCAATTTATGGTAACGTTCCGGAAGCGATTTTTCCAAACCTTTTTCCACGTTGTCCAGCGAAAGAATAGGTCGTACTTTCAGGTAACTTCCAAAAACGATCATATTAAACACCTTTGGATTTCCCATCTCAACAGCCGTTTTTGTGGCTTCCACTTTAAAGATGTTAATATCCGTACGCGTTGGCGGATTGATCACTCCATTCGGATCGTACAGCAACGTACCACCGGGTTTTACTGCCTTTTCGAATTTGTCCATACTCTGTTGGTTCAGAATAATGGCAGTGTCAAACTCCTGCAAAATAGGCGAACTAATGCGGGTATCGCTAACAATTACAGTAACGTTGGCCGTTCCACCGCGCATTTCAGGTCCGTACGATGGGAACCAGGTTACTTCCTTGTCTTCCATAATACCCGAGTAAGCAAGAATTTTACCCATTGAAAGTACACCTTGTCCTCCAAATCCGGCAATTATCATTTCTTCTGTCATAGCTTCAATTTTTTAATTTTCCGAATGTTCACCTTTTACACTGTCTTTCAAATCGCCTAACGGATAGTATGGAATCATGTTCTCATCCATCCATTTGTTAGCTTCCACCGGACTCATTTTCCATCCCGAGTTACAGGTTGAAACCACCTCAACAAATGAAGTTCCTTTTTTATCCAGTACATTCTGAATCGCTTTTTTCAGCGATCGTTTACATTTGCGAGCTGTAGCTGCAGTGTGCACCGCCTGGCGTGTTACATACGATGTTCCGGGCAGTTGAGCGATCAAATTGGTGATCTTCATCGGATAACCGTTTAAATCAACATTACGTCCATTAGGAGTAGTAGCTGTAACCATTCCTTCGAGTGTTGTTGGTGCCATTTGGCCACCGGTCATTCCGTAAATTCCATTATTGATGAAAATCACGAGAATATTCTCTCCACGGTTACAGGCGTGCATTATTTCGGCTGCTCCAATCGATGCCAAATCGCCATCGCCCTGATAGGTGAAAACAAAATTGTCAGGGTTTACGCGGGCAACACCGGTTGCCACTGCAGGTGCACGACCGTGAGCAGCTTCCTGCCAGTCAATATCGATATAATTGTAAGCAAAAACGGCACAACCTACAGGAGCAATACCAACGGTTTTTTCCTGAAGGCCCATTTCGTCAATTAATTCTGCAAGTATCTTATGAACTACTCCATGAGAACATCCCGGGCAGTAGTGCATAATATCGTCGTTCAGTAATTCCGACTTCTGATAAACCAGGTTTTCCGGTTTAATTATTTCTTTAATATCCATAATCTCCTCCGGTTTAGTAACTACGTTTAACTCCATAACTTAACTCCCATGAAAATTTTTCTTCCAATGCTTCTACTACCTCATCCGGTGTAGGAATAAGACCTCCCATACGACCGAAATAATTCACTCGTGCATTGCTTCCGGCCTCGTAAACCGATAGCTTGATATCTTCAACCATTTGTCCGGCGCTCATTTCAACCGAAAGGAAACCTTTGGCTTTACGCGCCAGTTCCTGTATGGCTTTTTTAGGGAACGGGAACAATGTAATCGGACGAAGCAATCCAACTTTTAATCCTTTTGCGCGGGCAATTTCCACTGCCTTTTGGCAAACACGTGCCGACGTTCCGAATGCTACAATTACAAATTCTGCATCGTCGCATTGAATAGCTTCGTAGCGCACCTCCTCTTCTTCCATCTTACGGTACTTCTCCTGGAAACGACGGTTATTTTCTTCCATTTTATCAGAATCCATCTCCAGCGAAGTCACAATGTTCTTTTTACGGTTGGCAGTTTTACCGGTTGTAGCCCAGTCGCTGCTCATTTCCAGAATCTCCTCTTTTGTCCAGCGTTGTTTCTGGTCGGCCAGTTCCACTTTTTCCATCATCTGGCCAATAGCACCATCGGCCAAAATCATTGCCGGATTTCGATATTTAAAGGCCAGTTCGAAACCAAGATCAACAAAGTCGTTCATTTCCTGAACCGATGCCGGTGCCAACACAATCATTTTATAATCGCCGTGACCACCACCTTTTACACTCTGAAAATAATCGGCCTGCGACGGCTGAATGGTTCCCAATCCGGGGCCGCCACGTTGCACGTTTACAATTAAACAAGGTAATTCTGCTCCGGCGATGTACGAGATTCCTTCGGCCATAAGGCTAATACCCGGGCTCGAAGAAGAAGTCATAACCTTTTTGCCGGTGGCAGCAGCACCGTAAACCATATTTATCGAAGCAACTTCACTTTCGGCTTGTAGTACCGTCATTCCTGTTTCATTCCAGGGCTGGCGCGCCATAAGTGTTTCCATCACTTCCGACTGAGGTGTTATGGGATAGCCAAAATAACCGTCGCATCCACAGCGGATGGCAGCCTCGGCCAACACCTCATTTCCTTTCATTAATCTTAATTCTCCCATATCTAATTTTTTAATTGTCGATTGTTGATTGATTAATCCTTAGTACTTTCAATTAATCCTTTCCTAACTGGCTTTTGCACGGTAAATCGTTATGCACGTATCCGGACAAACAACACCACAATTGGCGCATCCGATACAAGCATCAGGATTACTCATGTACGAGTAATGATACCCTTTGCTGTTTACCTCTTTGTGTAATGCCAATACATCGTGCGGACAAGCTTCCACACACAGACTGCAGCCTTTGCAGCCTTCCTTATCAACAACAACTGCTCCTTGTACTTTTGCCATTTTTCTATTGATTTTCTAACAAAATTAATAATCTGAACGACGTAAAAAACCCATAAAAATCAGCTTATTAGACTTTTATAACCAGTGGTTTGAGTTCTTAAATTTTAATGGATATTTTCTTTCAGATTCGAATTTTATCACCGTAAATTATTTTGAGTTTCTACTCTCATGACAAAACTATTTTATACAACATAAAATGTGTGCAACAATAGTTGCTTTCTAAGTCCGGATATTGAACAATATCTATTTTGTACACCAGCTACAGCAGGTATGCGGCGCCACTACAAATAAAAATTCTTTACTTTTGGTGGCATCAATACCATTTAAAATTTAAACCAATGAAGAAACTTTTGCTTTTCGTAATCCTTATTCCATTTTGGACTTTTGCACAAAACAAAATAACTCCACAGGCGGTAGTAAACCTAATGAAAGAAAACGTTACCTGCGATTGGGCCGAAACCACTGTTGATGTATTTAAAGTTGGCGATCCCGATACTGAAATAAAAGGTATTGCAGTTTGTATGTTCGCCGATATGCGTACCCTGCAAAAGGCAGTTGAAATGAATTGCAACTTTATTATTACCCACGAACCTATCTTTTATAATCACCTTGATGAAACCGATGCGTATGCAAACTACCCGGTTTATAATGAAAAGCGCAAATTCATCGAAGATCACCAATTAGTTGTATTTCGATTTCATGATCATATTCACATGACTAAACCCGATGGAATTTATGCCGGAATGATTGAAAAACTGGGTTGGCAGAATTACGCCGTTAACGATGAAGGCAGACTATATAAAATGCCGGAGAAGAAATTATCTGATTTCGCAGGTGAATTAAAAGATAAATTTGGCTTACAAACTGTTCGCGTAATAGGCAACCCAGATATGAAATTTACCAAAGTTGGTCTGGCAGTTGGGGCACCAGGTGGTGCTCGCCAAATTCAAATGCTTAATCTGCCCGACGTTGAAGTAATGTTAGCCGGCGAAGCAAGCGAATGGGAAACATACCTTTATGCCAATGATGCAACTACTTTAGGAAAGAATAAAGCCGTAATTTTTCTGGGGCATATAAAGTCGGAAGAGGCCGGCATGGATTATTGTGTGCAATGGCTAAAAGGATTTGTAAAAGGTGTGCCGGTTCATTTTATTGAGAATGATGCTAATTTTATGACATTCTGATTATTTTGCTGGATATTTGTACTATCCTAACGATTCATTTAGAAATAACTTCTTGTCTTTCCAGACGGGAAATCCTTTTTCCTATAGCTGAAAAAGGATTCAAAAAAGCCACCGCTGACGATAAAAAACTAAAAATAAATTCCTTTCACTAAAATCAAGAAACTCCTCCTTTTAGACCTTCATACTTCAGGTCTAACGAGCGTCGAACAGACTTGATTTTTTAACGTTCTCTCCCTTTATTTTCTTAACGCTTTTTCTCGAAGGCGGACTTGAGGGCAAGATTTGTGCGGACTCGTCAAAAATCCGTCAGTCGGGCCAATTGGCTACATTGAAAAAACGCAAAGGTTATTTTTTGATCCCGATAAAATCGGGACTTCCTTTTCATCGATTGGAATTGAGCAAAGCGAAATCGTGAACACCTCATATTTCTATTTCTGTGAACAAAAGAAAGAGCCCGTCTGGCTTGAAGACAATAGCACCATAATTTTGCTTCATATTCTTCATCTAGTAGGACGCCGTCCTCAAAAACAATAAGCCTTTATAATTTTTAGACTACAACATTTTAATCTAAAGCATAAAAAAATCCGGGCAAAACCCAGATTTTTTCGATATGGTTAGATTCGATGGTAAACTCGGTTATTCAAAATCACCTACATCTACATTTACTGCTTTGGTGATCTTACCAATATTTTGCGGATCGATTATTCCACTGATGCTGATCAATGCGTTGTCATCTCCTCCTACTACCAGAATCAGATCTGATATCTTACCGTTACCTGCATCGCGTGCCAGGAAACGAACGATTTCATCGTCTTCGGTTACTTCCATCAACACTTCAAAATCGTTGTTTTTGAAAAAACCATCAGCTTCCAATTCTTTGTAAAAATCAAGCTTTTCATTTAAGGCATCATCTTCCACCGACAGAATTCGAACGCCGTTCAATCCAGATAACAACTCCTGCGTGTCTTTGTCGCCTGTTTCAATCTGGGCAGCAAATCCCAGTAATTTACCGGAAATATTCACGGTGGTCATTCCCTTTTGGTTGGCATATTTGTCGAATAACTTGTCAACCGGGCTTTTTTGTGCAAATACTGCCATGGGCAATACAACTGCTAAAATCAATAATAACTTTTTCATGATATTCGTTTTTTTAATTGTTTGTACTTTTCTGTTTCCACTCAGAACTTGCAGAATGCGCGCCAACTACATCTTTTCTGAATGCTTTTTTCACTATTTTAAGTCGAAGCCGTCTGCTCATTACAAGCTGTCTAAATCCTGCAACGGGCTACTTGCTTCTGTCGCTTCTATTTTTTCAATTCCTTCGTAAAACTCTACTACCGGTTCGGTGGCTTTTTTAACAGGTTCACTTCCTTTTCTTAGCTTATCAAATTCGGCTAAGTGCGCCATTCCCGTGTTGTATTTACTGCCTACAAACTGCAGCGTTTTGGCTGCATAAGCATAAGCTTCTTCAGGATCTTTAAACGTATCGTCGTAAGGTTTTTGCTGCTCCTGGTAGAACAGGAAACCACCCAAAACAATGATCACTGTGGCGGCAATTCCGGTAACCGTTTTCCACATGGTGAGGTATTTCGTTTTATCGCGGTGTTCGTTTTCCAGAATATAATCCATCACATCGTCTTCAATGGTCGGATCATCTGCTGCTCCCGCCAATTCCGATATACCTCCGAAAAATTCGGTGTACTCTGCCAACTCTTCTGCCACTTCGCCCGACTGAAAATAAGCATTCAGTTGTTGCTCTCCAGCCTCTGTTGTTTCGCCATCAAAGTAGCGTTGCAGTAATCGTAGTATTTCTTGAACTTCCATCATTTCTATTCATTTTTAAATATTCATCGCGCACTTTTTTTCGTGCTCTCGAAAGGTTTACCCTTATCGCATTTCGTTGTAGTCCGGTGGCTTCTTCAATCTCGTCGTACGAGAGTTGTTCGATGTCGCGCATGTGCATTATATTTTGCTGCAATTCGGGCAGTTGCCCTATCAGCATTTTAATTTGCTTTGCCGACTCACCTAACTCAACTTTTGAATGAACGTCTATCGTTTTCGCCTTTAATCTTCGGTCTGTGTCTTCATCTATCGGAACGGTTTTATTCGCTCTAATTACATCGAGGCAGCGGTTTCGTGTCATTCGCATCGCAAAAGCCTCAATGTTTTCCACTTCGTCGAGCGTTTCCTTTCGTTGCCATAATTTAAGGAACACATCCTGCACCACATCGCGTGCCTGATCTTCGTCGTGTAAAAAGCGCGTTGCAAAACGAAGCAGCTTATTACTGACCGGTAGTACACTTATTTTAAAATCCTTGGCAACCATGTGCTCCTTTGTTTTGTTTTCGTTTTTTGCTTGTTTTCAAAGTTAAGACGCGGGACTTACAATTGCATTACATCGCTTGGTTATTTTTTTCATTAAAAACACGGTATAAAACAAAAAAGGCCGCCAATGGCGACCTTTCTTTATATCTCTTGAATAAACTTATCAATTCTTACATCAAACCTCTACCTTTCAGCAGTGGCTCAATTCCCGGTTCTTTTCCGCGGAACTGCAGGTACAATTTCATCGGATCGTCTGATCCACCTTTCGACAATACATTCGCGCGGAATGAAGCAGCGGTTTCCTGGTCAAACAAACCGTTTTCTTTAAACGCCTGGAAAGCATCTTTATCCAATACTTCGGCCCACAAATAAGCATAGTAACCAGAAGAATAACCTCCTGAGAAAATATGCGAGAAGTAGGTACTGCGATAACGTGGAGCAATTTGCGGAATCAATCCATATTTATCCATCGACGCTTTTTCGAAAGCCTCAACATCCATATTTGGCTCCACTTCATTTAAGGTATGGAAATCCATATCCAACAATCCGGCTGCCAGGAATTCGATTGTTGCAAAACCCTGGTTAAAGTGTGCTGCATTGTTGATTTTTGTAACTAACTCATCAGGAATTACTTCTCCTGTTTTATAGTGTTTTGCGTACAATGCCAACATTTCAGGTTCGAAAGCCCAGTTTTCCATAATTTGCGATGGAAGCTCAACAAAGTCGCGTGAAACCGAAGTTCCCGACAAAGTGTGTGTTTCGCAATTAGAAAGTAATCCGTGCAAACCGTGACCAAACTCGTGGAACATTGTAGTTACCTGATCCAAACTTAACAACGAAGGCATATCTTCTGTTGGAGCCGGGAAGTTACAAACGTTGGTAATTACCGGAATAACGTTTTCGCCATCGATCATTTCCTGTTTGCGGAAAGAGCTCATCCATGCTCCACCGCGTTTGCTTGGGCGTGCAAAATAGTCGGTATAAAAAATTCCGATGGTACTTCCATCAGCTTCTTTCACCTCGAAAACTTTTCCGTCTTTATGGTATTTCGGCAAATCAGTTCTTTCGCTGAAAGTGATTCCCCAAAGCTTATTAGCCAAAGTAAAAATACCTTTCTGTACGTTGTCAACCTGGAAATATGGTTTTACATCTTCTTCGCTCAATGCATATTTATCCTGACGTACTTTCTCGGCATAGTACCACCAATCCCAGCCTTCAATTTTAATGTTGGCGCCTTCTTTGTCGGCAATAGCCTGCATATCAACTACCTCTTGTTTTGCAACCGGAAGTGCTTTTTCCCAAACCTGAGTTAAAATATCGTATACATTTTCAGGATTTTTAGCCATGTTTTCGGCCAGAATGTATTCTGCATGGTTGTTGTAACCGAATAGTTTTGCACGCTCGCTACGTAATTCAGCAATGCGAGCAACAATTTTGTTGTTGTCGAACTCGTTGCCATTATCACCTTTCATGATGTAACCTTTGTACAACTTCTCGCGCAACTCGCGGTTTGGCGAATAAGTAAGGAACGGATACATACTTGGACGGCTAATGGTGAAAATCCATTTTCCCTCTTGTCCTTCTTCTTTTGCAGTGGCAGCAGCAGCCGAAACAGAAGACGCTGGCAGACCTTCCAAATCAGCCTCATCTTCGATAACCAGTTTGAAAGCGTTGTTATCTTTCAAAACGTGCTCTCCGAATTGTACCGACAGCGTTGCCAACTCACCATTAATCTCGCGCATGCTGGCTTTTTTATCAGCCGGAAGTTCAGCACCACCACGAACAAACGACTTGTATTTTTTCTCTAAAAAACGAGCTTCCTCAGTTGTCAGATCAAGGTTTTCACGTTGCTCGTATACCGCTTTCACTTTTTTGAATAAACCTTCATTCAGGTTGATATCGTCGTAGTGTGCCGATAAAAGCGGCTCGATATCCTTTTCAATTGCCTGAATACTGTCGTTAGTGTCTGCACTGCTCAAGTTACTGAACACATTACTTACGCGATTCAAAAACGATCCGGCTTTATCCAGCGCAACCATTGTATTTTCAAAAGTCGGCGCTTCCGGATTGTTTACAATTGCGTCAATTTCCTCTTTGTGCAAACGCATTCCCTCTGCAAAAGCAGGACGAAAATGTTCGTTTTCAATCTGATCAAACGGCGGAACACCAAATGGCGTGTCCCATTCCACAAAAAACGGATTCTCCATGTTACTTGTACTTTCTTTTTTCTGTGTTTGGCACGATGTGACCACCAAACCCAGGATAAAAACAAAAAATAGCAGTTTCTTCATTTCCCTAATATTAATGATAATTCAAATTTAGCTGCGCAAGATAATACTTTTCGCACCATTCATAAATGACAGAATTCAAGTTTTTTACGGTTTTAAATGCTTCAAGAAAGCTTTCAAATGCCTTTCCAGGTGGGAAATACTTTTTCCAGTAGCTGAAAAAGGTATTCAAAAAAGCCACCGCTGACGATAAAAAGCTAAAAATAAATTCCTTTCACTAAAATCAAGAAACTCCTCCTTTTAGCCCTTCATGCTTCAGGGCTAACGAGCGTCAAACAGACTTGATTTTTTGACGCTCTCTCCATTTATTTTCTTAACGCTTTTTCTCGAAGGCGGACTTGAGGGCAAATTTGGTGCGGGCTCGTCAAAAATCCGTCAGTCGGGCTAATTGGCTACATTGAAAAAACACAAAGGTTTTTTTTGACAAGATTTTTGGTTTCTTTTGATCGACTGCAAAAGAAACTGCCCGTCTGGCATGAAGACAAAAGCTACATTAGAAATTCTAAAATGGCTTTTATTACAGCCCTGCATTTATCCACTTCTAAATAAAAACCTAAAGCACTACATCCTAATCCGGATCACATAATTAAACAACTCACTATTATCCTTTTTTAATTCTTTGTGATTAGCAGAAAGCTGCTTATGTATATGTTATAAAAATCAGTACTTTTGTGCGATTCAAAAAAAATTGACAGAAAAATCATTATAAGATGAAAATTTCATATTCCTGGTTAAAAGATTACATTAAACTGGAACAATCGCCCGAAGAGATTTGCGACATTCTAACGCAAACCGGTTTAGAAGTTGGCGGTTTAGAAGAGGTTGAAACCGTAAAAGGTGGTTTGGCCGGATTGGTAATTGGAGAAGTTATTACCTGTGAGCAACATCCGAATTCAGATCATTTAAGCAAAACAACAGTAAACGTCGGCACCGAAGAAGTATTGCCGATTGTTTGCGGTGCACCAAACGTTGCGGCCGGACAAAAAGTGGTTGTGGCTACCGTTGGAACTACGCTTTATGATGGCGACCAGGAATTTAAAATTAAAAAATCAAAGATCCGTGGCGAAGTGTCGATGGGAATGATTTGTGCCGAAGATGAAATTGGTTTGGGACAAAACCACGACGGAATTATGGTACTTGATCCTCACGCAAAAGTGGGAATGCAGGCCAAAGATTATTTTAATGTGGAGTCGGATTGGGTAATTGAAATCGACCTTACTCCAAACCGTATCGACGGAGCGTCATTTATTGGAGCAGCCCGCGATTTGGCAGCCTTCCTGAAAAAGACACAGGACATTGAATATACAAAACCATCAGTTGACGACTTTAAAGTTGACAATAACGATCTGGTAATTCCGGTAAAAGTAGAAAATACCGAAGCTTGTCCGCGTTATGCTGCGGTAACTATTTCGGGAATTGAAGTAAAAGAATCGCCGGAGTGGTTGCAGAACCGATTAAAAATGATCGGGCTCACACCAATTAACAACGTAGTGGATATTACCAATTATGTATTATTCGAAACCGCTCAGCCTTTGCACGCTTTTGATGCCGATGAAATTACCGGCGGAAAAGTGATTGTAAAAACCCTGCCTGCAAAAACTAAGTTCACTACACTGGACGAAGTGGAACGCGAACTGGACGAAAACGATTTGATGATCTGCAATGCCGAAGAAGCCATGTGCATTGGTGGTGTTTTTGGCGGAATGAAATCGGGCATTAAGGAATCAAGTAAAAAAGTGTTTTTGGAAAGTGCTTATTTCGATCCGGTTTATATTCGTAAAACTGCCCGCCGTCATGGTTTGAACACGGATGCTTCATTCCGTTTCGAGCGCGGTGTTGATCCTAACGGACAAATTTATGCGCTTAAACGTGCCGCTTTAATGATTAAAGAAATTGCCGGAGGAACTATTTCTTCTGACATTATTGATATTTACCCGAATCCAATTGAGGATTTTAAAGTGAGTGTTTCGTTTGCAAACATTTCTCGTTTGATTGGTAAAGATCTGGGTGCTGATGCCGTAAAAAGCATTTTGGAATCGCTGGAAATTAAAATTGAAAGCGAGAACGAAACCGGTTTGGAATTACTTGTTCCGGCTTACCGTGTTGATGTAAAACGCGAAGCCGATGTTATTGAAGAGATCCTGAGAATATACGGATACAACAACATTGAAATTCCTACTCAGGTAAAATCGTCGTTGCAAACTGCCGACAAACCAAATCCTGACAGCGTTAAAAACCTTGTGGCAGAAATGCTGACTTCGCAGGGTTTTAACGAAATCTGGTCGAACTCGTTAACAAAATCGAGCTACTACGAAGGTTTGGAGCAGTACAAAGATGAGCAATCAGTAAAAATGCTGAACCCGTTGAGTGCGGACTTAAACGGAATGCGCCAAACGCTGTTATTCGGTGCACTTGAATGTATTGCATACAACGCCAACCGCCAGAATAAAAACCTGAAGATTTACGAATTCGGTAACACCTACTTTTACAAAGGCACGCAGTTAAAAGACCAGCCTGCCAATAATTATTGGGAAGAAAGTCACCTTGGATTGTTCGTAACAGGAAATAAGGAGGCGGAAAGCTGGACGATAAAAGAAGAAGCTGCTTCGTTCTACGGATTAAAATCATACGCTGAAAATATTCTGAAACGCCTTGGTTTATCTGCAGACAATATGCAGATTGACGATTGCGAGGACGAGTTGTTCAGCGAAGTGCTGGCTTACACTTTCAACAACAAAGTTGTTCTGAAATTGGGTATTGTTGCCGGAAAATGGTTGAAGAAATTCGAGATTGAGAATCCGGTTTATTACGCCGATTTCAATTGGGACAGTGTATTTAAAGCACACAAAAACCACAAAGTGCTGTTTAACGAGTTGTCTAAATTCCCGGCCGTTCGTCGCGATTTAGCCTTGTTGCTTGATAAATCAGTTAAGTTCAGCCAGCTGAAAGAAACTGCATTTAAAATGGAGCGTCAGCTACTACGCGAAGTTGACTTGTTCGATGTGTACGAAGGCAAAGGTGTACCTGATGGTAAAAAATCGTACGCCGTAAGTTTCATCCTGCGCGATGACAACAAAACACTAAAAGACAAGCAGATTGATAAATCCATGCAAAAGCTGATTATGGCTTTTCAAAGGGATTTTGGTGCTGAATTACGCTAAAATATCACCACATATAAACTAACTTGCATCCCGGATTAATTCCGGGATGTTTGTTTAAAGGAATTCGATAAAAGATGCAGAACCACACAAAAGGAATCGTTTACGCTGCAATAACAGCTTTCTTTTGGGGCTTTTTAGCTATCGCCTTAAAAGTTGCCGTGCGCAAAGTCGATCCGGTTACAGTGGTTTGGATTCGTTTTGTGGTGGCCTTTATTATTCTCGCCATCTGGCAGGCTTTTCAAACGCCGTCTTCCTTCAAAATTCTTATTAAACCTCCCCTCTTATTGATTTTTGCAGCTTTGGCACTCTCGTGGAATTACATGGGTTATATGTTGGGAATTCACCACACAACGCCCAGTAATGCGCAACTTTTTATTCAAACCGGACCGCTTATTTTAGCTGTTGCCGGCTTCCTTATTTTTAAAGAAAAACTGCTCCGAAACCAGGTCATTGGATTTTCAATTGCCATATTCGGATTTTCATTTTTCTACCGCGACCAGCTACAGGCCTTTTTCGAAACTGCCGGAACTTACCAACTCGGAATTCTCCTAACTATATCGGGTGCCGTTGCGTGGTCGGTTTATGCCATTTTGCAAAAGAAACTGGTTCGTACTTTTTCCGTCGACAGCCTGAACCTTGTATTGTTCGGACTTCCATCAATTTTGTACCTCCCGTTTATAAAGTTTGGTCCATTGCTTGAACTTAGCTGGAGCTGGTGGTTGCTTCTCATATTTTTAGGCGCCAACACTTTTATCGCTTACACCTGCATCGGGAAAGCCCTAAAATACACCGAAGCCAATAAAGTTAGTATCATCATTATTTTAAACCCGATGATCACTTTTATTACCATGGGAATTTTAACCGAGCTCAATGTTTCGTGGGTGGAACACGAGCGGTTTTCTGCCATTACAATTGTTGGTGCTGCACTAGTATTTATTGGCGCTGTTCTGGTGGCCCGTAAAAGCAAATCGCGCTAAACCATTTCAGCCATTTTATCGCCCCGCTTTAACATCTTAATTATATATGTTCTAAGCCAAAATTGTGTAACTAATTCCCCCGTTTTCGTATATACAAGAACAAAAGCGAAAGTCAACAACTTCTTACATATTGCATTGGGATACAACTTTTAACAAGAATAGCTATGAACTATAGATCGAATAGTATTCTGACACACATCCCTCAAAACCGTGATGGAGAAAGTATTTTAAAACAAGCCTTGTTTTTTACCAATGCGTTGAACATGCGCATCTTCCTTCTCGACGTCATAAAAACCGGGCCTGCATTTCTTCATAATCCAAAATCGAAACGAAACCAAATTCGCCACCAGGGTGCCCTGAACAAGTTTACAGAATTTGTAAAAAAGAGCCTGGGAACCGACATTCCAAATAACATAATTTTACGAATTGGCTGGGGAAAAATTATTAACACGTTGATCGCCGAATCGGAACGTGGTGGTTACGATTTTGTAATGATAGACAAAAGCAAACATGCCAATAACGAGCACTTTACACCCGCCGATATCAGCCGTTATGTGAGCAAGTCGTATTGCCCGGTACTGTCTGTCAACAAATCATATCCGGTAACTGAAATCAATAGTATCGTTGTTCCAATTGATATTTCTCAGCACACCAAAAAACGCTTGTATTGGGCTACATTTTTTGCAAAAAGAATGAAGGCAAAAATTCATATCGTTTCTGCACTTAACATCGATATTGAAGAGCGAAAAAGTTTAGCCTATAAAAATGCTGAGAAGTTAAAAACGATGCTTGAAAAACGTGGCGTTGAATGCGAGGTTCACATCTTAAAAGTGCACGACCAGGCCAACCACACAGCGGTGCTCAACTATATCGAGGAAGTGGATGCCGGAATGGTGATCATCCGTACGCACCAGGAATCGCGGTTCACCGGAAAAAAGATTGGAACCTTTGTTTCGGAAATTGTACACGGTTGTAAAAAACCGGTTTTTACTGTTGGCGGCGTCACCCAAAAATATGATCTGGATGCCATATAAAACCTGCTAAACCAAAAACTATGACTGACCGCATTGAAGAAATAACGCAAAAAATCTACAACGAGGGCATTACCAAAGCCAAAGACGATGCCAACCAGCTGATTGCTGAAGCAAAAGAAAAAGCCGATAGAATTATTCAGTCGGCGAAAAAAACACAGGAAGAAATTATTCGCAACGCACAAAAAAAAGCAGAGGAAGACAAAAAACGAACAGAAGCCGAATTACAACTGGCTGCGCGTCAGTTTATCAGTCATTTAAAACAACAAATTACCGAGCTTGTAAGTACGGCCCAAATCAATTCCCCGGTTAACGAAGCCTTTAACGACAGCGATTTCATCAAAAAGATCATACTCACATTACTTGAAAAGTGGGATCCGAAAGCCGGAAAAAACATGAATCTCAACCTGCTTCTTCCTCCCGATGATCAAAAAGAACTGACTGCTTTCCTGCAAAAAAAAGCAACCGAAGCCATGAATAACGGCATTGAAATTTCAGTGGATCCCAAATTAAAATCAGGTTTCAGAATTGGCCCAAAGGATGGCAGTTACCTCATCAGTTTCACCGCACAAGACTTTGCAAATTATTTTAAACAATACCTTAAAGACGGAACAAAAAAATTACTGTTTGATGCCGTTGAAACAGAGTAAGACCCCGAAAGGGAACTCTGCGAAAGTTGTGATACAACCATAAATTTTGAGCTAGTTACACCGGGCTTTAAATGATTTAATGACCATTTAAAATTCGGTTATGCTGATAAAAAGAGAATATTATTGTTTGATTGCCGGGCTTCCCGATTTGTTCTTCGACGAGAGCAAAACAACGGTTACCAGCAGCGTATTCAGGGAAGAACTGCAACACCAGCTTAGTCCGTCCGACTTTAAGTTGGTTGAATACCTCTTTTTACCTTTCGATAACCTGAATCTGCTCAACATTTTTTTCGGGCAGAACAATCCAAACTTCTACCCCGGCAACATTACCAAACACGAATTGGAATTTCAGTTTTCGCCTGAGAACGAAGAAATTGAGCTGCCGGAGTATATGAAAACATTTTTATGCTGGATGAAAGGCGTGGATAAAAAACAGGCTGATTTAGAGGATAAAAATATCCTTACCACTTTGTTTTACGAACACGCAATTGACTGCCCAAATTCATTTCTGCAGAATTGGTTTCGTTTTGAGCTCAACCTGAAAAATATATTTACCGCTTTTAACTGCAAAAAATACAACTACGAGCCGGAAACACATTTACTGGAAGTTGAAGGCGAATGTGTGGTCTATTCGCTTCTCATCGAAAACAAACTAAAAGCGGATTATTTCGAGGAGCTGCTCCCCTTCCACGACGAGCTTTTTAAGATTGCCGAATCGAATGTGGAATGGATGGAAAAGGAAAAAGCAGTGGATAAAATCAAATGGGAATACCTGGATGAAAATACCTTCTTCAACTTTTTCACCATCGAGAAGGTGCTGGCTTTTACCATAAAACTCCAGCTAATCGAACGGTGGATGAAACTGGACAAAGAAACAGGAAAGCAGTTGCTCGACAAACTAATTGACGAATTATTAACGAGTTATGAATTCCCTGCGGAGTTCAGCTTGACTAAATAAAACAATATGGCTACAACAGGAAAAGTTGTCGGAATAATATCAAACCTGGTGGTGGTTAAAGTTAGTGGCCCGGTTTCGCAAAACGAGATCTGCTACATTAATCACGACGCTGTAAAATTGATGGCGGAGGTGATTCGTATTGGTTCCGAAAACGCCTACATACAAGTTTTTGAAAGCACGCGAGGATTAAAAACCGGAACTCCTGTAGAATTCACGGGGCACATGCTGGAAGCGACTCTTGGCCCCGGAATTCTATCGAAAAATTTTGACGGCCTTCAACACGATCTCGATAAAATGGAAGGTGTCTTCCTGCAAAAAGGCGATTACACTCACCCTTTGGAAGTGGACAAAGACTGGAGTTTTAAACCACTTGCAAAAGTTGGCGATGAAGTAGAGGCCGGATCGTGGTTGGGAGAAGTTACCGAAAACTGGATCGCACATAAAATTATGGTGCCTTTTAAATTTAAAGGCGATTTTAAAGTGAAGAAAATTGTAGTTGCAGGCGATTATAAAATTGAGGATACCATTGCCATTTTGGAAGACGAGGACGGTAATGAACATGAAGTTTCCATGATTCAAAAATGGCCGGTAAAAGTCCCGATCAAGACTTACAAGAATAAACCACGCCCGGCTAAATTCCTCGAAACCGGAATCCGGGTCATCGACAGTTTCACACCAATTGTTGAAGGAGGAACAGGTTTTATTCCCGGCCCATTTGGAACAGGAAAAACCGTTCTGCAACACGCCCTGTCGAAACAAGCCGATGCCGACATGATCGTGGTTGCAGCCTGCGGCGAGCGTGCCAACGAAGTGGTAGAAATATTTGCTGAATTTCCGGAGCTGGACGACCCGCGCACCGGTCGTAAACTCATGGAGCGCACCACTATTATTGCCAACACTTCTAACATGCCCGTGGCTGCCCGCGAAGCATCGGTTTACACGGCTATGACAATTGCTGAGTATTACCGTTCGATGGGACTGAAAATATTGTTGCTGGCCGACTCCACCTCGCGCTGGGCACAGGCTTTACGCGAAATGTCGAATCGCATGGAAGAACTTCCCGGTCCCGACGCATTCCCGATGGATTTGCCGGCCATTATCTCCAATTTTTACTCGCGTGCCGGCTTTGTAAATCTGAATAATGGAGAAACCGGATCGGTAACTTTTATTGGAACCGTTTCGCCGGCCGGTGGTAACCTGAAAGAACCGGTTACCGAAGCCACCAAAAAAGCAGCGCGGTGTTTTTATGCCCTGTCGCAAAACCGTGCCGACAGTAAACGCTACCCCGCCATCGATGCAGTGGAGAGTTACTCGAAATACCTCGAATATCCGGAGTATGTCGATTATGTATCCAAAGCCATTTCGCCAAAGTGGGTAGACAATATTCTTGAGGCCCGAAACATCCTTGTGCGCGGACGCGAAACTTACGAACAAATAAATATTCTGGGAGATGATGGTGTACCGATTCATTATCACGAAACATTCTGGAAATCGGAGGTGATCGATTTTGTAATTCTGCAGCAAGATGCTTTTGACAAGATTGATGCATCAACCCCCATTGAACGCCAGCAATACATGCTCGAAAAAGTACTGAACATCAATAATACCAAATTTGCTTTCGAGCATTTTGAGGAAGTGAATCCCTACTTCAAAAAAATAATAAACGTGCTGAAACAGATGAATTATTCCGAGTTTGAATCGGAACAATTCAAAAAATTTGAAAAGGAATTGGGAGAGATAATAAACGAAAAAGCAGTTGTTGAAACCAAACAAATATAAATGCGAAGAGAATGGAAACTACAGCTTTTCAGAAAATACATACCAAAGTTGATCAGATAACGAAAGCAACCTGCTCGTTACACGCCACAGGGGTTGGCAACGAGGAAATGGCCCTTGTAAACGACCGATTGGCGCAGGTAGTTAAAATTGAAGGCGACCTGGTAACGCTGCAGATTTTTTCGGGAACGGAAGGAATTCCTACCAATGCAGAAGTAGTTTTTCTGGGTCACGCTCCGCAACTTGCTGTGGGCGACGAGCTGGCCGGACGATTCTTTAACGCATATGGTCAACCAATTGACGGCGGCCCCGAAATTGACGGCAAGTTGATAGAAATTGGTGGCCCCTCGGTTAATCCTGTTCGCCGTAAACAGCCCTCGGAATTGATTGCGACAGGAATTGCAGGAATCGACCTGAACAACACGCTGGTAACCGGACAGAAAATTCCGTTTTTTGCCGATCCCGACCAGCCTTATAACCAGGTTATGGCAATGGTAGCTTTACGTGCAAAAGCCGATAAAATCATTTTGGGCGGCATGGGAATTACCAACGATGATTACCTGTTTTTCAAAAACCTTTTTGAAAATGCAGGAGCCATCGACCGTATTATCAGTTTTGTAAATACCACCGAAAATCCTCCTGTTGAGCGTTTGCTGGTTCCGGATATGGCGCTGTCGGCTGCTGAATATTTTGCAGTTGAAAAGAATCAAAATGTACTGGTACTTCTCACCGATATGACTTTGTATGCCGATGCGCTAAGTATCGTTTCAAACCGAATGGATCAGATCCCGTCGAAAGACAGCATGCCCGGTTCGTTGTACAGCGATCTGGCCAAATTGTATGAAAAAGCGGTGCAGTTCCCCGATGGTGGTTCAATAACCATTATAGCTGTCACCACACTTTCGGGCGGCGACATTACGCACGCCATTCCCGACAACACCGGCTACATTACTGAAGGACAACTCTTCCTTCGTAAAGAAACCGACATTGGCAAAGTTATCATCGATCCGTTCCGAAGTTTATCGCGCCTGAAACAGCTGGTAATTGGCAAAAAAACACGCGAAGATCATCCACAGGTAATGAATGCAGCTATCCGGTTGTACGCCGATGCTGCAAACGCCAAAACCAAAATTGAAAATGGTTTCGATCTGACCGATTACGACAAACGCACCATGAGTTTTGCCAAAGATTATGCAAACGAATTGCTTGCCATCGACATTAATATTGAAATCGACACGATGATAGATACGGCATGGAAACTATTCGATAAATATTTCTCGCACGCCGAAACAGGCATAAAAGCCGAGTTGGTGGAGAAATATGGAAAACAGATAAAATGAAACATTAAATGGAGTTGTTATGGAAAATCAATTAGTTACAATCCTTAGGATTTCGACACCCCAGCTCGGGTCTTTTGTAAAAGATAAGCTGGAGGAGAAAGGGATTGAAGTATTTTTCACCAATGAGGGTATGGTCCCCGGTGAGCGATACAATCCCGATGAAGTGCTACTAAAAGTGAAGGCCCGGCAATCGGAAAAAGCCATTGCCCGACTTTTGCAGCTACACAAAGATTACGACCTCGATAAAGTTAAAGACGACGTGAGTTTTACCAACCTGCGAAAAATTCTCCTTCCGGTAAAACTCAGCGAAGACTGCATCGATCTGTGTAAATATGCCATTGGGCTGGCCTTAAAACAAAATGCTGAGATTAAGGTTTTGTACGTTTATCCCGATCCTAATTTTAACGAGCCCAGACGCTATACGACCTCGTGGGAAAAGTATGTAAAAATGGAGCTGAAGGAAGCCCACAAAAAGGCGCAGCAGAAACTGGTAGAATTTAGTCGGGAACTTAAAAAACAGGTTCCGCCCGAACTTTTTAATGCAGTAAAATTGCACTACCGAATGCTAAAAGGAACGCCCGAAAACGTAATCACCGCCTCGTGTAAACGCTACAATCCCGATATCATTTTAATGGGAACACGAGCCACAAAACATGCCGATGGTGAGTTTCTTGGAAAAACGCTGATCAAGGTGATAGAACAAACGAATCATTCGGTTTTGGCAGTTCCTTTATCGGCCGTTTTTAAAGGAAAAGAACAGGTAAACGTGATGTACTCCACCGATTTTTATGATTCTGATAATTCGTCGCTAAACAAATTACTGAAGATATTGGAACCGATTAAGAAAAAAATCTATTGCGTTCATTTTGATATACAAAATGATGCGCAGCACCAGCAAAAAGTGAAGGAATTAAACGCAATGCTCGAGCGAGATTACAGCGATTACCATATAAGATGTGAGCTTTTTGAGAGTAAAAACCTGATTAAAGGAATTGAGGAATTTGTTGCTCAGAAAGACATCGACATTATTTCGCTTTCGAAAATAAAACACTCGGGCTTTTACAAACTGTTCCACACCGACCTGGTATCAACACTCGTGGCAAAAGCAAATATTCCAATTCTGGTATTTCCGGTGTAAACTTTAAAATAAAAAATTGGCTATAAAATTTCAATATAATAAAACGTCTCTGCACAACCTGAATAAACAACTGAAGATCAGGCTAAAGGCGCTACCTACCTTAAAAAACAAGGAAGCCGCTCTTCGTTTGGAGGTTAAAAAAGCAAAAGACCAAACCGTTGATCTTGAAGAGCAATTGCAAATGAAGATACGCGAAGAGGAACTTTCGGCGGGGTTGTGGAACGAGTTTTTACCCGAATTAATACGAATTGAAAACGTGAGTATTTCGAGCAAAAAAATTGCGGGAGTCTCTATTCCTGTTATGAACGAAATAATTTTTAAGGAGAAAGATTTTAGCCTTTTTTCAAAACCTGATTGGTTTCCGGCAGGAATTTCGTTTGTAAAAGAAGTGGCACGAATTGTTACCGCGCGCGAGTTTTATGCACGCAAAATGGCTTTGCTCGACAGGGCCAGAAAAAAAACAACACAAAAGGTAAATCTCTACGAAAAAGTACAGATTCCGGGTTACGAAGATGCGATCAGGAAAATTAAACGATTTCTGGAAGACGAGGAAAACCTTTCGAAATCGGCACAAAAAATTGTAAAAAAACGACAGCAGAAACAAAAAGCAACGGCAGTATGATCGTTCCGATGTTAAAATATACATTTCTGGTTTTTCACAGGGAATACGAAGATTTTCTGATTGAACTGAACAGACTGGGACTTGTCCACATTGCAGAGCATGACGTTGAGCTTTCGGAAGCAACCACAAAAAAAGTTGCCGAATTGCATAAATACGAACGAGCAATAAGTTTTCTGCAGAAAATAGAAAGTGAAACAACCGAAAAACCAAAAATAAATTCGGCGCCGAAAATTCTTGACGACCTGACCGAGAAACAAAAAGAGCTGGAAGAATTGGAAGGCCATTTGGAGTCCTTAAATAAAGCTGCGCAAAAAGCATTACCATGGGGAAATTTTTCGCCTGATTTAATCGAGCAGCTAAAAACTGAAAGAATCCATTTACTTTTTTATAGTACCTCAAAAAAGAGATTCATTGAGCTGGAACAAAACAATCAGCCGATAGCAATTATTTCAGAAACGGCCAGCCAGGTGCGATTTGTGTACATCCAACAGAACGAAGAAGATATTGATATTGATGCAGAACTGCTTGAATTACCACCTCTGCCCCATTCAGCAATTGAAAAGCTGATTCGGGAAACGGAAGAACGAATAAAAGCGATCAACACAACTTTTAACTGCTACGCCAACAACTCCATTTATTTGCTGGAAGAACAAAAAACAACGCTGATTCGATCGCTGGAATTCGACAAGGTAATTCGAAATACTTTCAAAGAGGCTGAGGACAAATTAATGGTACTTGAAGGATGGGTTCCGCACACCAAAACACCCGCTCTGAACCAATTTTTAAAAGACAGCGATGCGGTTTATTTTTCGCGCAAAGCCAAACCCGACGACAAAATTCCGGTGTTACTTAAAAACAACCGTTTTGGTAAACTCTTCGAGCCGATCGGATCCATGTTCTCATTACCCGATTACGCCGAGCTCGATTTAACTGTATTTTTTGCGCCGTTTTTTATGCTGTTCTTTGGTTTTTGTCTGGGCGACGCCGGCTACGGATTACTGTTTGTTATTGGCGCAGGTTTGTATAAACTAAAAGCCAAACCGGAAGTTAAACCGTATTTAAGCCTGATTCAGTTTTTAGGTATTGCTACAATTCTATTCGGAGCCATTTCAGGAACTTTCTTTGGCATTAATCTTATTGACACAGATTTTGCCTTAACCGAAAAGGTTCAGCATCTTTTCCTTAACCCGGACAAGATGTTTAACCTGGCGCTGATACTGGGCGGCATACAAATCATTTTTGGACTGTTTATAAAAGCCGCCAACCAAACCAAACAGTTTGGTTTCAGCTACGCGCTGGCAACTTATGGCTGGCTGGTCATTCTCATTGGAAGCATTGTTTACACAGTGCTATCCGGAGCCGAAATCATCCCAAAAAACAAAACCATTTTATATGGAATACTGGCACTGGGCGGATTTTTCATTCTCTTTTTCAGTGATCCGGGCGTGAATGTTTTTGCCCGCATCGGCAAAGGCGTTTGGGATGTGTACTCAACCGTTACAGGCATTTTTGGCGACCTTCTTTCGTACATCCGTCTGTTTGCATTGGGTTTATCGAGCGCCATTTTAGGTTTTGTAATCAACGATATTGGCTTACAGATTTTAGGATCGTCGAAGATTATAGGCCCTGTATTTTTTGTGATTTTTCTATTACTGGGACACACTTTAAATATTCTTATTTCGTCGCTTGGCTCGTTTGTTCACCCCATGCGTTTAACCTTTGTAGAGTTTTACAAAAATGCTGGTTTTAAAGGCGGCGGCGAAGAATACAAGCCGTTTGGAAGGATAAATAATAAAGGATGAAGGATAATAGATGAAGGATTAATTAGAAAAATATAAAACAATAAACTTTAAACAACTACAACTATGACAACTGCAGTTATTTTAGCCTACATAGGTTTAGCAATAATGCTCATTTTTTCAGGTGTTGGAAGTGCTGTTGGCGTCTCAAAAGGAGGAAATGCAACAGTTGGCGCACTCAAGAAGAAACCCGACAAATTTGGTAGTTACCTGCTACTGAGCGCTTTGCCCGGGACGCAGGGATTATACGGTTTTGCGGGCTTTTTTATCATCAACAGCCAGGGAATTATTGCAGCCGACATGACCATGCTGCAAGGCGTAGCAATAATGGCAGCCGGATTAACACTGGGTTTTGTTGGATTTTTCTCTGCACTAAACCAGGGAGCGGTAACCTCAAACGGAATTGCCGGCATCGGATCGGGTCACGATATTTTTGGAAAAACTATGGTACTGGCCGTATTTCCGGAATTGTATGCGATTATTGCTTTTGCCGCTACTTTTTTAATTAGTATGAGTTTGTAGGTAAAACGAGAAATTCTGTTGGGAACCTGTTTCTGAAAAGGCATAAAAAAAGGGAACAACTTTTCAGTTATTCCCTTTTGTGGGAAGAGCAGGATTCGAACCTACGAAGGCTGAGCCAACAGATTTACAGTCTGCCCCGTTTGACCGCTTCGGT
>NZ_CAJXTC010000051.1 GCF_913060805.1 uncultured Draconibacterium sp. | reverse complement strand
ATATAATTTAAAAACATATAAAACACGAACGGTTTTTATCCACATAACATTGCCTTAATCTATAAGTAATATGAGAGGGGCAAAACACAGCTTTTGCCTGTTGATATTTTCTGATGGCTTTTTCAGAATATAAAACTTAATCTAACTTTGTCATCACAATAATAGTAATGAAGTTATGGAAAATTTAGTGGAAGAATTTGGCAGCTACCGGGCAAAAATGAATGAGAAAATACTGGCTTCGGACAATAAAGTGATGAAGCGCATTTTTAGTCTCGACACGCTAACCTATAAAGAAGGTGCACTGGGCGCCAATGTAAAAGAAATGCTGGGGCTGGCAACTTCGCTGGTGCTGCGTTGCGACGACTGCGTAAAATACCACCTCGAAAAATGCCACGAGCTAAATGTTACCACCGACGAAGTTTTTGAAGTGTTTAGCGTGGCCAATGTAGTTGGCGGAACCATTTGTATTCCGCACACCCGAAGAGCCGTTGAATACTGGGAAGAACTGAACAAATTAAAAAAAGATTAAACATTTTGGGATATAATTGTTATTATTAAAATCTAAAAGAGTTATACCATGAGTAAAATATTTGCGATTACATCCTCAGGCAAAACAGAAAAGTCATTTCTCGACCTTCGTTTTGGGAAGTGTGAATACATTGTACTGTTTGACGTTGATAAAAACCAGTATTCAATTGAGGAGAATAAATTTATTGAAGAATCGCACAGTGGAATTAAATTAGTTGATTTTTTAAAAGAACAGGGAGTAACCACCATTGTAACCGGCGAAGTTGGACCGATGGTTAGCGAGCGCCTTGAAAAAGAAAAGCTACAATTAGTACTATTACACGAAGAGCGCATCCGTGTTGACGAAATAATGGATCGAATTGGCAATTAATATAAATCGGGATTTAAAAAGGGCACTAATGCCAGCTGCACTGCCTGTTTATAAAGGGCAGTCCGGTTAATTTTATTCCCCGTTAAAAGCCCCACAGCACCGGTTTTTTGTTTCGAGTTTTCCTGTTTAAACAAAATATCGTTGGCATGCCCCAACTCATAACCTTCTGCAATTAACTCGGCAACTTTAACCGGCAACTGAAAACTAGTTGTGCGCGCCTTTCCTGTTTTCTCTCCCGATGCGATAACGATCCAGGCAAAAGCTTCAATTTTCGAATTATTCATCGAAAGTCCTCCTTCAATTCCCACCCAATAGTCGGCATCACTGAATTCATTCCGCGCATTTTCCACACGATTTAACGCCCCTTTTAATGTTTCCTCATCGCTTTTGGGCTGATCCGAAACACCTGATTCAACCGAAACACCCTGTACTTCAACGGCATCAAAATAGGTACTGAATCCTGAATCGGTGGCATTTATCTTCACCGGATTTTTTGAGGCTACAACAATTTTCATAAAATTACTTTTGGCGGAATTTAATGATTTCCGTGGAATTATTACTTTCGCTGAGAACACAATTTTTGACATGAAAATACGACAAGCAACTTTACAAGACCATAAAACGCTGGTAGAATTTCAATTGGCCATGGCACACGAAACCGAAGGGATTGAATTGCACGCACCAACCGTTGAACTTGGTGTTAAAGCCGTTTTAAACGACAGTAACAAAGGCAACTACTACGTAGCCGAAATTAACGAACAGGTAGTAAGTTCGTTGTTAACCACTTTCGAGTGGAGCGACTGGCGCAACGGTACAATTTTGTGGATACAATCGGTTTATGTAATGCCCGATTTCAGACGAAAAGGTGTGTACCGCCTTATGTATACGCACATAAAAGATATGGTGATGAAAGCCGATAACCTTAACGGAATTCGTCTGTATGCCGATAAAACAAATGTGGCAGCTCAAAAAACCTACGAAAACCTGGGAATGAACCAAGACCACTATGTTACGTTTGAGTGGATGAAGTAGTGATTAAGTTTTATTGAAAAGCCCAAAAAACAATTGACGGATGAGCAGTTATATCTATAAACTTATTACAGAAGGAGAACATCAGCAGCAGGATTTTAAGTTTTGTATTAACGACTCGAAAAAAATTGCCAAATCGCTGGTGGCCTTTGCCAATACCGACGGCGGGCGTTTGCTTATTGGCGTAAAAGACAATGGCAAAATTGCCGGCATCAGCAGCGACGAAGAGTTTTACATGATTGAAGCTGCAGCAAAAATATACAGCAAACCTCAAATTGATTTTACCACAAAACAATGGCAAATTGAGGGAAAAACTGTACTTGAAATAGGAATTGAGCCAAGCGATAAAAAACCACATTTTGCGAAAGACGAAAACGGAAAATGGCTGGCCTACATTCGGCAAAAAGACGAAAATATTCTGGCACACAAAATACAAATAGAAGTGTGGCGAAAAGAAAAAAGTCCGAAAGGCGTTTACTTCAGCTACTCCGACGACGAGCGTTTTCTTATCGATTACTTACGAAACAATGAATCCATCACCTTTTCAAAATTCATACAAAAAGCAAGTTTGTCGCGCAAAAAGGCGGAAGAAATACTGAGTAACTTTGTAATTATCGACATTATAAAAATGCATACAACGCTGGATGGAACTTATTTTACGCTGAATACCGAGTTCGATAAGGAAGAAATTGAAAAGTTCAGCTGATTTCTCAAAACTATTCACAGTTTTTTATTGTTAATTTAAGGTTCAATAATCAAAATGCTATACATTTACAGCTACAAATAAAGAAAAGACATGTCACAAAAATTATTTTTTTTACTTGCCTTTTGTGCCCTTTCTTTCGGGACATTTGCGCAAGATGCATACCTAAGTGCAGAATCAGAAGATACAGATAAAGTTTACCCGGGCAACGCTCCTTACGAGGTAAAAATGTATCCCCAAAAGTTTAAAGCTGAGAAACCAAAAAACATTATTTTCCTTATCGGCGACGGTATGGGGGTAAGCCAGGTTTTCTCCGGAATTACAGCTAACCAGGGACACCTTTTTATTGAAAATTGCCGCCACATTGGTTTTTCAAAAACCCAATCAGCCGACAATTATATTACCGACTCGGCAGCCGGCGGAACAGCATTGGCATGCGGTGTAAAAACCTACAACGGAGCTATCGGCGTTGATGCCGACACGGCTAAAGTAAAATCGATACTTGAAGAAGCCGTTGACAAAGGTTTGGCTACCGGACTGGTTTCAACATCGGCAATTACGCACGCTACTCCGGCGTCGTTTATTGCGCATCAGCCCAGCCGGAATATGTACGAAGATATTGCTGCTGATTTCCTTGACACCGATATCGATGTGTTTATTGGCGGTGGAAACGATCATTTTACAAAACGTAAAGATGGTCGTAACCTGGCAAATGAATTAAAAGAAAAAGGCTACACCGTTGAAACTGACATTAACAAAATTGCAAAAGTAAAAAGCGGGAAACTGGCCGGTTTAACTGCCGGAGTTCACACCGGAAGAACAGCAGAACGCGGCGACATGCTGCCTGTTGCAACAAAAACTGCACTTGATATTCTTGACAATAACGACAAAGGCTTCTTCCTGATGGTTGAAGGTTCGCAAATTGACTGGGGTGGACATGCCAGCAGTACCGTTTACATTGTTGAAGATATGCTTGATTTTGACCAGACAATTGGCAAAGCCCTTGAGTTTGCAGCAAAAGACGGCGAAACACTGGTACTGGTTACTGCCGACCACGAAACCGGCGGAATGGCACTAACCGGTGGCGACATGAGCACCGGAAAGGTGAAAGCCGACTACCCAACAACCGGACACTCGGCAGTTATGGTTCCGGTATTTGCATACGGCCCGGGTGCCGAAGAATTTATGGGCATCATGGAGAATACCGACATTCATGATAAAATGAAAAAGCTGTTATTAGGCAAATAGAAAAACCTTATAAATCAAAAAACCGGCATTGACAAATCAAGTTCAATGCCGGTTTTTTTTATGAAATATCAGCTTTGTTTACTATTTTGCCGCCTCAAAACTAATCACATGAAAGAAGCACTGGAAGTTCTCGACAATGTCAGGCTCAATTTTTCACCATCAGGTTTATTAGCACTTAATATCACTATTGCATTTATAATGTTTGGTGTGGCCCTCGACATTAAAATCGAGCATTTCAAACAACTGATAATGCGCCCAAAATCGGTTATTGTTGGTGTTATTTCGCAATTTGTGCTTCTTCCGGCGGTAACTTTTTTGTTTGTTATCCTACTCAACCCCACTCCAACCGTAGCTCTCGGAATGTTGCTAATTGCATCATGTCCGGGCGGTAATATCTCGAATTTTATGAGTGCCCTGGCAAAAGGAAACCTTGCACTATCGGTGAGTTTAACAGCTATTGCAACGCTTTCGGCCACGTTTATGACGCCAATAAACTTTGCATTTTGGGGCGACCTGTTTATTAACTTTTACAACAACCAGGGTGCCGGCGACTACCTTGTTCCTATAAAAATCGATTTCTTCCAAATGATTCAAACCGTAGTGGTATTATTGGGAATTCCGGTTGTTGCAGGATTGCTGGTAGCACAGTACTTTCCGCGCTTAACCCATAAAATCAAAAAGCCGATCCGGAAATTGTCGATCCTGATTTTTATTGGTTTTGTAGTTGTTATGCTGAACAATAATTTCGAACACTTTAAGAATTTCATCCATCTGATCTTCATTATCGTTCTAATTCACAACGCACTGGCACTGTTAACCGGATTTACCATCAGCAGTGTTTTCCGCCTACCAAAAATTGATAAACGTACCATTACCATAGAAACCGGTATTCAAAACTCAGCATTGGCGCTGGTACTCATGTTTAATCCCAAAATATTCCCTCCCGAACTGGAATTGGGTGGTATGACAATTATTGCAGCCTGGTGGGGCGTTTGGCATATTTTAAGCGGATTTGCCGTATCTTCGTTTATGGCACGTTTTAAGTTAACCAGATAAACTAAATTTTAAGATGAAATACGAAAAGTGGTCATGGGGATACTGGCTGTTAAAGCAGTACATCCGTTTTGTCGACTGGATCATTCATGATAAAATTATATTAAACGGGACAGAAAACATCCCGAAAAACAAACCGATACTTATTGCTCCCAACCATCAGAATGCATTGAGCGACCCGATGGCCATACTTTTGCACACCAAGTTTCAGCCGGTGTGGCTGGCGCGTGCCGATATTTTTAAACCCGGCTTTATTACTCTCGCATTACGTTTCCTGAAAATTATGCCCGTATACCGCATGCGCGACGGGAAAGATCAGCTTGCAAAAAATGAAAAAACCTTTGCCGACTCGATAAAAGTACTGGAGAATAATTGTGCGCTGGCACTTTTCCCCGAAGCTGCGCACTCGGCAAAACGGCAAATGTTATCGCACAAAAAAGCTGTTCCGCGAATTGTTTTTCAGGCCGAAGAAAAAGCCGATAATAACCTCGACATCCACATCGTTCCAACCGGAATTTACTACACAAGTTACTGGAAATTCAACCGCAGTGTGCTGGTTAATTTTGGGAAACCGTTGTTGGTAAACGATTTTCTGGAAGCCTACAAAGAAAACTCCAGCGCTGCAACACTCGCATTACGCGATGCACTGGAAAAAGCAATTGATCCGCTAACGATCAATATCAGGAGCAAAGAGAATTACGATAATTTTGAGTTGATCAGGTCGATTTACGGAAAAGCTTTTGCAGAAAAAGCAGGTCCGCAAAAAGGATTTGTCAAACGTTTTGAAAGCGACCAGCTACTTACGCAGAAACTGGATAAACTGGAAACTGCCGACAAAGAAAAAGCGGACGAGTTATGTAGTGCTGCAAAACGTTTCGAAGCCAACGTACGGGAACATGGTTTGCGCTCGTGGCTGGTTGAAAATCCGGGAAATAACTTTCTGAAACTGGCACTGAATAAGCTCTTTTTGCTGATTACCTTGCCGGTATTTGTTTTTGGATTTGTATTCAACGCCTTGCCATTTTTTGTTATCGACTCCGTTGTGCGAAAAAAGATAAAAGACTTTGCCTTTTGGAGTTCATTTTCACTGGTTTTGGGCTTTGTTCTCTTCCCCATTGTTTACCTGCTCGAGCTTTGGGCAGTATCAGCCTGGCTCCCTTTGTGGTGGCATAAACTGTTGTTTTTTGTATCGCTGCCATTTGTCGGGAAACTGGCCTTTCGCTGGTACATTCTTCTGCTAAAAACCATTGGTAGAGGACGACTTTTTATTCTGAAAGCATTCAAAAAGCAACAGTGGCAAAACCTAAAAAATCAGCAGGAACAACTTTTTGATGAACTGAATAAACTCAACTAAAAACTACCAACATGGCCGACAAACTTAAAGACACCTTGTTTCCGTTGGATAAAGTGCAACTTTTTGCAACCGTATTAAAAGAAGTGTATCCGCAGTTTCAGTCGGAAGAGTTTGTTGCCGCAGTGTGCGATAAAGACTGGCTAGGGCGTGAGTTAAAAGAAAAAATGCGGCATACGACTTTATGCCTGCATCAATTTCTTCCGAAGGATTTTGAAAAGGCAGTTGAGATTTTGGTGGCCATTATACCAAAAGTTACCGGTTTCGAAGCCATTGTTTTACCCGATTACATTGAAGTGTACGGACAAGAACACTGGGACATTGCATTGCCGGCATTGGGAGAACTCACCAAATGCGGAAGCTCGGAATTTGGTATCAGGCCATTCTTAAATAAAGATTTGGAAGGCGCCATGAAATACATGCTCGTCTGGGCTGATAACGACGATTTTAAAGTAAGACGTTTTGCCAGCGAAGGGTGTCGCCCGCGCCTGCCATGGGCATCAGGTGTTCCGGCTTTGAAAAAAGATCCGTCGCTGATCCTACCCATTCTGGAGAAATTGAAAGACGATCCGGAAGAGTTTGTACGAAAAAGTGTGGCCAATAACCTGAACGACATTTCGAAAGACCACCCGGAACTGGTGTTGGATATTTGCGAGCGCTGGCAAGGCCATTCAAAAAATACAGATTGGATTATAAAACATGCCTGCCGCACGCTTTTAAAACAAGGCAACAAAAGGGCCATGCTGCTATTTGGATTTGCCAATCCTGAGCTGATGAATGTGGAGGATTTTCAACTGTCGAATACTTCACCGGCAATTGGCGATGATATTTCGTTCAGTTTCAAACTCGCCCTCGACATAAAACAAAAGCAAAAAGTGCGTATCGAGTACATCGTTCACTTTGTGAAGGCCAGCGGCAAAACATCGCCAAAGGTTTTTCAGATAAAAGAATTGGAAATGAAACCGGGCGTGCACAGCATCAACAAAAAACACACCTTCAAAAATATGACCACACGCAAACATTACCCCGGCGAACATACTTTCGAAATTGTTATAAACGGCGATGTAAAAGCCTCTGCCAAACTTCAACTCAATTAAATTTTACACATGGATATTAAAATTAGAAAAGCAACCGAAAACGATTTCCCGGCAATATTCGGGCTGATTATGGAACTGGCGGAATACGAAAAAAGCCCTGAAAAAGTGAGCAATTCGCTGGAATTGATGTACGAGCAAAAGGAGTACTTTAACTGTTATGTAGCCGAAACCGAAGAAAAGGAAATTATAGGAATGGCGCTATACTATTTCGCTTATTACACCTGGGTAGGAAAAACCTTGTACCTCGACGATCTGTATGTAAAAGAAGCTTATCGCGGTAACGGATTGGGCACTCGTTTAATGAATAAAATGTTTGAAGTAGCCAAAGCCGAAAAATGCAAACGCATGCGTTTACAGGTGCTGAACTGGAATCACCCTGCCATTAAACTTTATGAAAAAAGCGGTTTTACAGTGGATAAAACCTGGTACAACTGCGATATTGAGGACTTGTAAGTATCACTTAACTCTGTGAGATTGCTAATTGATTAAACCCCCTATAATCCCCCAAAGGGGGATATTGCTCTCCGCCAGCTGGCGAAGGTTAGGTGGGGTCAAAAAACTACATTTTTCGGATAAATTTCAAAAAGAAAGGGTGCCGGCAATCCGACACCCTCCACTAACACTAACTATCTGAAATCTAAAATGCTTTATGCACTTTTTCTATCCACTCTGTTTTGTTTAAAGCAAATGGCAACTCCGCTTTAATATCGGCTGACGATGCACCAACCAAAGCTTTGTAATCACCTGCATCGGTAATCCAGGCTTGCTCTAAAGTATTGAACGAAGCCACATCAGCTTTTGCGAAAGTAAGCGTTACTGTTTCGCTCTCGCCGGGCTGCAATTCTGCAGTTTTGGCAAATGCTTTCAGCTCTTTCAGCGGCTTGTCAGCATACTTGCTTTCAGGAGCCGAAACATACAACTGAACCACTTCTTTACCTGCGTAATCGCCGGTATTTTTAACACTCACGGTTACGGTGTAATTGCCGTTGCTTTCGCTCAGTTTTGCTCCACTGTACTCGAAAGTTGTATACGATTGTCCGTAGCCAAATGGGTACGAAACAGGCACTTCATATTTCTCGAAATAACGGTAACCTACGTAAATACCTTCGGCATAAACAGTAAAGTCTACATTTCTGCGTTTGTCGCTTACTGTTCTTTCAGCGCTCATAAAACCAGCCATATCCAGTTTTTGCTCTTCAGCAGTTGACGGAAAGTTCTCCGACGACCAGTGATCTTCGAATTTAATTGGATAAGTAGCAGTTAATTTACCTGAAGGATTTACTTTTCCGGTTAATGCATCGGCGATGGTGTTTCCACCTTCTTGTCCGGCCTGACCGGCTAACAATACTGCATCAGGAATATTTTTCCAGCTTGCAGTTTCAATTACACCACCGATATTCAGGATAACAACGGCCTTTTTACCTGCATCCTGGAAAGCTTTACTTACTGCCGAAATCAGACCAATTTCATTTTCAGAAAGAAGAAAATCGCGATCCAGTTTACGATCTAAAAATTCGCCCGAAATACGACCGATAGTGATAATCGCAACGTCGTTTTCTTTAACTGCTTTTGCCAACATATCTACCGATGGAACAAACTCATCAGGGCGAACTTTAGGCATAAAAGCCGACAACTGATCTTGTCCGGCAGTTTGTTTTTTGGCTTCCTCTGCCAAATACGATTCGTATTCTTTTGTTATGCTTTTGCTCAGTTTGTAGCCTGCACCTGTTAAACCTTCAATCAGCGATACGGTGTAAGCTTTATGCACATCGCCTGATCCGGTTCCTCCGGCAATCATATCGTAAGAAGTGATACCAAAAGCGGCAACTTTTTTAATCGACGATTCCAAAGGCAAAGTATTGTCTTTGTTTTCCAACAAGATCATTCCCTCGGCAGCCGACTGACGGGTAATCTCAGCATGAGCTTTCAGGTCTGGTTTGTTTGAATATTCGTAACCTTTAAAACGAGGCGAACGAATTACCAACTCCATAATGCGGCTTACACAAAGATCAACATCTTCCATCGCCAGCTGACCACTTTTCATTCCGGCAACCAGTGCGTTATATTGCTCCGGACGTCCCGGTTCAAGCAAGTCGTTACCGGCTTCGATTTGTGCAACTGCATCAGTTCCACCAAACCAGTCGGTCATTACCAAACCTTTGAAACCCCACTCATCACGCAAAATATCAGTCAACAAGTCTTTTCTTTCCGAGGTATAAATTCCGTTTACGTAGTTGTACGAGCTCATAACCGTCCAGGGCTGCGATTCTTTAACAGCAATTTCGAAACTTTTCAGGTACAATTCGCGCATGGCCCGTGGCGAAACGCGTGAGTCGTTTCCTGTACGGTTGGTTTCCTGATTGTTGGCCACAAAGTGTTTCACCGATGTTCCAACGCCGTTGCTTTGTACACCGCGAACCATAGCTGCAGCAATTTTTCCTGATACAACAGGATCTTCCGAGTAGTATTCGAAGTTTCTTCCGTTTAGCGGGTTACGCTGAATATTTAATGCCGGAGCCAACAACACATCGGCACCATATTCCAACACCTCGTTACCCATGGCTTTTCCAACCTGCTCTACCAAATCGGTATTCCAGGTACATGCCATTACTGTTCCCACCGGGAAACCTGTACAGTAATAAGTAGCATCGTCGCCTTCGCGGGTTGGCGAAATACGTAATCCTGCAGGGCCATCGGCCAATACAACAGCAGGAATTCCTAAACGTGCAATCGGGTATGTAGTACCGGCAGCACCGGGAACTAACGACTGTGTCTCTCCCACCACTGCATCATTCCCCGAAGCTCCGGCCATTCCTGTACCGATCAGAAAATGTGCTTTCTCTTCAATGGTCATCGCACCGATAACCTTCTCAATAGGATCTTTCCCCAATTGCGGGGCATCCTGCGCTACACTAATTTTTGGACTAACAGCAATTGCCAGAAACAAGGCAATACTAATAGCTAGAAATCTTTTCTTCATCTGTTTTAGTTCTTATTGATTAAATAATTATTGATTCTATCCTTCTTTCGCCAAAAATAAATTCAATCTTATTTTTTGCATTTGATCTATATCAGAAAATACTGTTTTAACCTTTGTAATCTGCTTAAATTTCGTTTCATATTCTCGAGAAAACTGTCTCGATAGATATGATTGCATATTAAGCCTTATCAGGCGGATTCTACTCTTTGGCTTAGCCCAAACAGTAGACAGAAAACCCAAGGCTACGCCCACTTCCCTCGGAAAAGCTACGAGATGCCATCTAAAATTCCTGAAACTCGTCGTACCTCCTCAAACATCAGTAATTTTTTAACGCTGCCATCACTCGTTTTCCGGCTCACCGGCCGAGGCCAAGCTGCGATGTTGCTGGCGCTACGGCAGTGGAACGGCCTCTTTTGGTCTTTGTCCGTAGTTGAAATAAAACCTTAATGAGAGCGGGAAGCTCCGAGTGAGCGAGGAGATCACCCGTCCGAATTTGGGTTTTATAAAAACGAAGGGGAAGGAGCAAAAGAAGCCTTGAGCTCGAAAATGCCTTTCTCGTGCTTCGTTTTTGTGGTAAGACAAAAATGAAGGCCTGCGGCAGCAATTCTTATATTAATCAGTTTTAAAATTAATCCATTATAATCTATGGTTCGTCCGAAATATTCCTTACATACACTAACTCTGTTCGCTTTCTTTTTTAAATTTGCTTTTGTATGAATGAAGCCAGGAAAATAGTGCAAATGATCTCGGAGTATTTGCATCCGCTTGATCAAAAAGAACAGGAATTGCTTAGCTCTATTTTAACAGAGAAAACGTTAAAAAAAGGTGAGATACTTTTGAAAGAAGGCGACATTGCACGAGATCTTTACTGGGTTGGAAAAGGTATGTTGCGGCAATTTTATTACAAAGAAGGCCGGGAAGTTACCGAACATTTTGCCTGCGAAAATCAGGGAGCTCTTTGTATAAACAGCCTGTTTTTACAAGAACCATCATCGATGCTGATTGAGGCATTGGAAGACAGCACCGTTTTGTTGATGCCCTATAATGAGTTTATTGAACTGGCACAAAAACACCCGCAACTGGCCACATTACTTCGTAAAATCCTGGAAGGTTCGTTGATTATGTCGCAGCAAAAAGCCGACTCGTGGCGCTACGAAACCGTACACGAACGTTACGAGCGTTTTCAGCGCGAATACCCCGATGCAGCCAAACGCGCCTCGGTAAACCATATTGCCTCCTATTTGCTAATGACACCGGAATCGCTAAGTCGCGTTCGAGCCGGTAAATTGTAATAATCTTATACCATTTATGATACAAATTAGAGAAGCCCAACCAAAAGATGCCGGAATTATTCTGGAATGTATAAAAGGTCTTGCCGTTCATGTAGATCAGGTGGATATGGTAACCGCCACCGAACAGGACATTCTCGATTCGGTTTTTGCTCCCGACACACACGTAACCGTTTTTGTGGCCGAAAACGAAGAGCAGAAAGTTTGTGGTTTCACGCTTATTTTCAAAAGCTTTTCAACGTTTAAAGCCGTTGCCAATTACCACATCGAAGACTTGTTTGTTTTTCCTGAGTACCGGAAACTGGGCATTGGCCTGAAATTGATGAATCACATAAAAGATTACGCAGATAGCAAAGGCGCAAAAGTGGTTGACTGGTACGTTAATAACCGCAACCTTAGCGCGATGGATTTTTACGACAGGATCGGTGCCAAAAAGCTCGACTACAAATCGATTTATTACATGAACGTTTAAAATCCACAAGCGATCTAAAAAAAGGTCTTTCCAACAATTAGTATTACATGAAAAAACTTTCGCTGATAACACTTACAATAATGCTGCTGGCTTGCGGCACAAAACAAAATTCAAAAGAAAAACGGTTACTGGAAACAAAAGCAGAACCAGTTCCGATGCGTCAGATCGTTTTCGGCGGAAACCGCTATGTTGTTGATGCCGATTTTGGCCTTGAAAAAACGGTTCCGATGATGGTGCATGGTAATGCAAGCTTTTACATGATGCTAACACATGATGTAGCTGAGCAACTAAATAATGGTGAGCCCATTACAAAAATCGACGATTATGGCTACAGCGAACAAGGCCGCGGAAGAATAAACGTTGCGGAGTTCAGCGTTGGCGGGCATGTTTTTAACGGAATTGAAAATATTCCGGTGTTTGACTGGCCCGAAGAGGAAGGAAAAGCAGCACAGGGAATGTTGGGTGTTGACTGGCTGCAAAAAGAGAAAGTAAAAATTGATTTTGTAAACGAACAGCTCGAAATTGGTGTAGCAAAATCTGATGAACCGGATAGTAACCTGCTTGAAAATGGGTATAAGTACACACGGTTTGAAATCAGCGACAGCGAAGTTTTTATGCAGGTGTATTTTGATGCGCTGCAAAAAGAAATCCCGATAACCATTGGAACTGTTGCCTCGGATTACAGCCTCGATGTAGTGACTTTTAAAAATGCTCTCGCACTTGAAGCCACCAACACCCGCGACCACAGCCCCGATAATACAACGCCCGACGTGTATAAAAATACCGCAGCAATTGCTTACAGCATTGCCGGTGTTAATTTTGAAATACCTGCACAGCGGGCCAAATTCTCGGATTTTGCGGAATACGGCAACACCACTCACGATGCATTGCCAAGCTTTGGTATTTTTGGCCGCGACTGGATGGTACGCAACCAGGCGATTATCGATTATGCCAACCTGATACTTTATTTTAAGGCCGGGGAAAAGGAGTAATCTAATCCTCCGTCCCGATACAATCGGGACACCTCCTTTTCAAAAAGGAGGACAAGGCCGTTGCCAACTTATTAAGCAACTAAAAAATTGTAGACGTAAAAAGCTACAATTTTAATTTACGAAGCGAATGATTTCCCATCTCCACAAAGTACAGGAAGCCATCGTAAACACAAATTCCACGCGGATTACTGAGTAAGGACTCCAACGGTTCTTGTTCCGTGAAACCTTCTTCTCCGGTTCCAATGAGTGTGACCACACGACCGTTGGGTGTAATTTTGCGGATGCAGTGATTATAGGTGTCGGAAAAATAAATGGTTCCGTCGGGTGCGGCAAACAATTCTGTTGGAACATTCAAAACTGCCTCTTCTTTTGTTCCGTCAACCAAACCTTTTCGGTTATCGGTTCCGGCCAGGGTTGTTACTATTGCATCGGGTGTAATTTTACGAATGCTGTTGTTGTTGGCATCAGCCACAAAAATGTTGTCGTATGCATCTATTGCCAGTCCGCAGGGCGCATCAAACCGCGCGGTTGTGTCGGCACCATCTTTCCAGTCGTTTACCACCAACTCGCCACGTTTGCCACCTCCGGCAAAAGTAGTTACCATTCCGTCGGGAGAGATTTTGCGAATGCGGTGGTTCCAGCAATCGGCTACAAAAATATTTCCTTTCGAATCGATACAAACACCACGTGGCGAACTAAAAACTGCTTCATCGGCCGGACCATCGCGATATCCTTCTTCACCTGTTCCGGCAATTGTTGTCACCTCTCCATCGGGCGAAATCTTTCGTACATTCTGTCCGCCAAAACCTGCTACATACAAGTTTCCGTTTTTATCAAAACACACTCCCGAAGGACTGTTAAATTCAGCACTTTTAAGTTGGCCATCAGCGGCACCCGGTTTTTCAGTTCCGGCAAAAACCTCCACCTGTCCATCGGTAGTTATACGGCTGATGCAGTGTTTACCAACATCAGCAATATAAAAGTTACCGTTGCCGTCGGCGCACATTCCGAAGGATTCAACCATCAAAGTGGTATCCGACGATCCGGCAACCGTGGTTAAAACTGATTTTGGCGGCTGAGTGCAGACTCCTAAAAACAGGATTAGAGAAAGAAATAACAATGCTTTCATAATGATGATATTACCTTTTTTGTAATTCACTTTAAATATAAAAGATGTGGGTGGTTTAAAATGGGAGCTGACAATCTTTTTTACTCCAAACGGGTAATTTTAATATAACATTTGTTGTTGTCGCATCATAAATCTCTTCCTTCAGGAGCTGACGTCATGATGACGTTGCTTCACTTTTCCGTTGGGCAACAAACGTCAAGATAACATTGCTCCACTTTTCCGTTGTGCAACAAACGTCACGATGACATTGCTCCAACTATCCGTCGGGCGACTATCGTCGTGATGACATCACTCCACTTTTGTAATGTGCGCTGTTTAAGTTTTTAAATGTCACTGAAAAACCATTATATTTATTGCAGTATGTTACGCTGCTAAATACATATGCAGTTACACGTTTTTCAAAAGTAGTAGTACACTCTTCTCCATTTTAATTAACGAAACAGATGAATATCAAAAATTTTCTCCTTTTCTCATTACTTGCAATCATCAGTTATGCAGGATTTGCACAACAGCAATCAACGAAATTAGCTTTTACCATTTCTGTTGATGATCAACTAAAAGACAGCTTCAAATCCAACGGAAGATTACTCATATACCTTTCTGTATCGGAAAAGCCGGAACCGAGGTTCTCATCGGTTTTTGATGGCAAAGCGTTCATTTTCGGAATAAATTTAACCAACTGGGGAAAAAACGAAAACAGGCATATAAATGGCAGCGACGATTGGTCGAAAACATCTGAATGGGATTTTAATTCAGTTCCTCAAGGCGTATATTACGTACAAGCGGTTTGGTTTCAAAATAGAGATGCTGAATCGCGCAGCAACACTCCCGGCAATTTATACAGTGCACCTGTAAAGGTTGACACAAAAGGCAAACAACAGGTTGAACTCACCTTAACAGAGATCATTCCAGAGAGGACTTTAGAAGAGCACGAATTGGTTGAGTTTTTTGAAATGGAAAGTCAGGCATTGACAAAATGGTGGAACAAACCGGTAGATTTAAAGGCTTCGGTTTTGCTTCCTTCGGGTTACAAAAGCAATCCGAACAAAAAATATCCGGTACGGTATAATGTTGCCGGATATGGCGGCCGATATACCAGAATCAATTCTTTAATTAAAAATGAGGAGTTTATGTCGTGGTGGACTTCGGAAGATTCGCCACAAATCATCACTGTTTTTCTTGATGGAGAAGGCCCGTTTGGCGATTGTTATCAGCTCGATTCAGAAAATAGTGGCCCTTACGGAGAGGCCTTAATTAACGAGTTAATTCCAGAAATTGAGAAACAGTTTAGAATTGAAGGAACTGCCGAAAGCCGTTTTGTTGATGGTTGTTCTACCGGAGGTTGGGTGTCGCTGGCTTTACAATTGATTTACCCCAAAACTTTTAACGGATGCTGGTCGTATAGCCCGGACCCGGTGTGTTTTGCGAAAATGCAACTGGTTAATGTTTACGAAAATGAAAATGCTTTTTATAACGACCGGGGGTATTTGCGGCCAAGTATGCGGGATATTTATGGCGAACCACAATTTTCGATAAAGCAGGAAATAACTGCCGAGAATGTGGAGGGCTATTCGAATACGTTCGTAACTTCCGGAGGGCAATGGGGAGCATGGAATGCACTTTACAGCCCCAAAGGAAAAGACGGGCTGCCGAAACCGATTTTCGATCCTGTTACGGGCGCGATTGACAAAGAAGTTGCCGAGCACTGGAAGAAATATGATTTATTGAAATACACAGCGTCGAACTGGCCGGAGCTTGGACCAAAACTCAAAGGAAAAATTCATATCTGGATGGGCGATATGGACAACTTTTACCTCAATAATTCGATGCGGGATTTTGATCAATACCTGAAAAGTACTACAAACCCTAAATCTGACGCGCAAATTGAATTTACACCGATGAAAGGACATTGCTCGAACTATTCCCACAAACGAATCTTAACAGAAATACAGCAAAAATTAAGTGAAATGGAATAAACGAGTACGGTTCAACAAGCCGAAAAACTTAATTGTCGTGTAAATGTCGTGCTGATGCAGTTGTAAATTATCGGAATCAATCAGACATTTGAAGTGCTAAATAAAACAAAATGGAAACCGGAAAACTCATAAAAGAATTACGAATCAAAAAGGGCATGACCCAGGAAGAGCTGGCTGAAAAAACAGAAGTGAGCCCCCGAACTATTCAGCGCATAGAAAACGGGCAGGTAGATCCGCGGGCTTATACACTTCAGATGATCGCCAAAGCTTTGGAGGTTGATTTTAGTCTCTTCGCAGCCAACGAAGCAGAAGAAACTGAGGAAACAGAAAAAGAGAACAACACCTGGTTAGGATTTTTACATTTAAGTGGCATCCTTCCGTTGCTGGTTCCAACCCTGTTAATGTGGCGGGCGCGAAAGCAAAAAACAAAAGCAATGTCCGACCATTATCGTTCTGTTATCAGCTTTCAACTTATGATTTGTGGTGTTCTTTTAGGCTGCCTTTGGGTATACTGGAAAACAAACATTACTACACCAATTCTTGGTTTACTTTTAATAAACGCTTTGCTTTCAATTACCAATACGGTAAAAGTTATGAATGGCGAAGACTATATTGCAACGCCTTTTAGTAAAAACGAAAAACAGGATTAAAACTAATTCACTGTCCAAAAGCTTCTCCTTCCCTTCCTAATTGCGTAATGCAGCCGCAAACACATTAACAATTCATTTAATACTAACAGGTATTCTATTTGGACTAAATTTCATATATTGTGAAAGGGACATAACTTTAAAAACAGCGCTATGGAGGAGTTTCACATTAATATCCTGAATATTTCTGCGGTATTACTTGCAGCATATCTTGGGGGAGTTGCAATACGAAAGATCGGTTATCCGGCCATTCTCGGCGAATTACTTATCGGAATTGTGCTGGGACCTGCCGTGTTGGGATGGCTCGAATATTCAGAGGCGGTTAAAGTCCTGGCCGAAATTGGTATTATCCTGCTGATGGTGTACATCGGTATGGAAATCGATTTTCGCGACCTGAAAAAAGCTTCGTGGGCAGGATTGCTGGCAGCCATCGGTGGATTTTTTGTCCCCTTTGTTTTTGGGTACTTTGCCATAGTCTGGACAGGTGGAACTCCCATTGCCGGACTGTTTGTTGCCATTGCAATTGGCGTAACTTCGCTGGCTACCAAAAGCCGAATCCTAATCGATTTGAAACTATTGAATACGCGCATTGCCTACGTGTTGATGGCCGGTGCACTAATCTCCGATACGCTGGCACTGGTTATCTTTTCGGGCATCACCAACTTTGCCGAAACCAATGTGGTAAACCTTACCGAACTCCTGCTGATTGGTGGAAAGATCCTCTTATTTTTTGGACTTACTATTTCAATAGGCGTTTTCCTTTTGCCTCGCCTCGGAAAGTACATTTCGCGTTCAGGCATGAAAAGCAGTACGGCCTATTTCACGATGATCCTGATCGTTACTTTTGGCTATTGTGAACTGGCTGAACTGGCCGGAATGCACAGTATTTTAGGAGCCTTTATGGCCGGATTATTCATTAAAGACAACCTGTTCCCCAAAAAGATTTCGAAAGAACTTAACAAAGCTTTTTACGATGTATCCATCGGATTTATGGCACCGATTTTCTTTGTCACCGCTGGCTTCTTCGTAGATGTTACCGTTTTTCAAACCGATCTGGGTTTGCTGATACTGGTTACATCATTGGCGATAGTTGGTAAAATTGTGGGTACTGCCTTGTTCTACCTCCCCTCGGGAAATGGTTGGCGCGAAGGAATTACCATTGGAACGGGAATGAATGGCCGTGGAGCAGTTGAAATTATTATTGCTGAAATCGGTCTGGGAATGGGAATTATCGATAAAACCATTTTTTCGATACTGGTTTTTATGGCCATTTTTACCACCCTTACCGTACCGGTGCTTTTAAGCTGGACCACCAAATGGTTACGCAAACGGGGTGAATTGGTGTACATGGAAGAAAGAAATGGAATTGTATTCCTTGGGGTAAATCCACTGAGCCTTATTTTGGCCAAATATTTCAAAGAACAGGAGCCCGTTACCATTATTGACAACAATACCGAACTGGTTGCCAGGGCAGAAAAGGCAGGATTTAACAGCCTGTTTGGAAATGCCTTAAATGAAACTACCTGGGAAGACATTCATGCCGACAATGTGTCAACAGTTGTTGGAATGACAACAAATAACCGGGTGAACTACCTGGCCGGGAAAATGGCTAAAGAGAAGTTTCTTGTGCCACAAATTGCAGTAGCTCAATCTCCGTCGGAGGAGCTTAATGAAACCTCTGAATTGGAGAATATAAATTTGTTGTTTGCTTCGCCTGTTGGACTGGATGAGTGGATACACAGAATGCAGCATGATGAAGCTGAAGAGAGCAGTGTTCTCGTTGAAGAGGAAATATCGTGCAAACAATGGATCGATGAAAATAAAATTGACCTGGAAGAAACTTTGCCAATTCTGATCGAAGATAGAAATGGTAAAATCAGGTTATTTAGCTCGGAGGATAATGTGCAGCCTGGTGATAAAGTTGTGGTGTTGAAAGCTGAGAAATGATAATTGGTACAATTTCATTAAGATGAACCGAATATACCCTCTCTCCTGGCTCTCCCTTCATTGAAGGGAAAGACGATTAGTCTCCAAAAGAAACTACGAACACGAAGTTCCTGAGATGAAATTGCTATGAACCACGGTTCAATCGTCCTTCCTTGCTTGCAGGGAAGGATAAGAGGAAGGGTATGACAGTAATATGAAACTTAAATTCCCACGAAAAAAGGAGCCCGAAAGCTCCTTTACATTTTATGTTCTTATCAAAGTGCACCAGCTTAGTGATAGCCTCACCTTCAGTGAGACCATCACTGCGGGATATACTAATTCAATTGCTCATCAATAGCTTTTGCAGCTGTTTTTCCGGCTCCCATTGCCAGAATTACGGTTGCTGCACCTGTTACCACATCGCCACCGGCATATACATTTCCGAGACTGGTTTTCATGGTTTGCTCGTCAACAACAATTCCGCCCCACGAATGCAAATCAAGCCCTTTTGTGCTTTGAGTAATTAAGGGATTTGGCGACTGCCCCACAGCAATTACCACCTTATTTACATCAAGCATAAAAGTTTCTCCTTCAACCGGAACAGGTCTTCTTCGTCCGGATGCATCGGGTTCGCCCAGTTCCATTTGCTGATTTTCGATTGCTCCTACCCAGCCGTTACCATTGTCATGAATTTTTACCGGATTAGCCAACAACTTAAACTGAATGCCCTCTTCTTTTGCATGTTCAATTTCTTCGGCACGTGCCGGAAGTTCGTCTTCGCCACGTCGGTAGATGATATAAACCTCCTCGGCTCCTAAACGCAGGGCTGTTCGGCAGGCATCCATGGCAACGTTACCACCACCTACAACGGCAACTTTATCGCCTTTTTGCACAGGGCTTGGCGTTTCACGTTTAAAGGATTCCATCAGGTTAACACGGGTAAGAAATTCGTTGGCCGAATATACACCATTCAGGTTTTCGCCATCGATATTCAGGAAACGTGGCAGTCCGGCACCGGTAGAAATGAAAATGGCTTCAAAACCATCTTCCTTCAAATCTTCAACGGTTAGCGATTTTCCCACGATTACATTTTTCTCAATCTTAACGCCCATGTTTTTGATGGAGTCGATTTCTTCGCGTACGATTTGTTTTGGCAATCGGAACTCAGGAATACCATACATCAATACTCCTCCGGGTGTATGAAGCGCTTCAAAAACAACCACCTCGTGACCTTTTTTCGACAGCTCGCCGGCACAGGCAATTCCAGCAGGTCCGGCACCAATTACAGCCACTTTTCTGCCCGAGTTATGTTGCGGAAGTTCTTCTCCAAAGCTATTTACACGTGCATAATCGGCAATAAAACGCTCCAAACGACCAATGGCCACAGGCTCATCTTTTTTACCGCGAACACAAATGGCTTCGCACTGGTTTTCCTGCGGGCACACGCGGCCACAAACTGCAGGCAAACTATTGTATGATTTGATGCTTTTGTAGGCTTCCTGGAAATCGCCTTGTGCAATATGTCCGATAAACTCGGGGATGTTGACATTTACCGGACAACCGCTTACACACGAAGGTCGTTTACACTGAATGCAACGTTTCGCTTCGTTAATCGCCTCTTCCACCGAATAACCCATTGCCACTTCGCCAAACGATTTACTTCTTTCAACCGAGTCGAGCTCCGGCATTGGCGTTCTTAGTGGCTGCATATTAAACTTGCCCTTCATTTGCGGAGCTATTGGCGCTCCATTTTTTGCGGCCTTTTTGTTCTCTCCCGACAAACCAATTCTGCAGTTATGCCCTTTTTCCTGCTCCTTATACATTCCCTGGCGGCTGGTTATTTCATCGAAATCCACATCGTAACCATTAAAATCAGGACCGTCGACACAGGCAAATTTTGTTTTACCGGCAATGGAAACACGGCAACCGCCACACATTCCGGTACCATCTACCATCAACGGATTCAAGGAAACAGAAATCGGAATATTAAATGGTTTTACCACATTAACCACCGCTTTCATCATCGGAATCGGTCCAATCGCAATCACCTCATCGTATTGATTTCCTTCTTCCAACAATTTCTGAACGATGTTGGTAACAAATCCTTTTGTTCCAAGGCTGCCATCGTCGGTAGCTACATATACGTTCTTCGCGTGTTTCGTGAATTCTTCTTGCAGAATTACAAAGTCGGCACTGCGGCCTCCCAAAACAACATCAATCTCTGCGTTATTTTCGGCATGCATTTTTATTTGAGGATATAAAGGAGCGGCTCCAACTCCACCGCCGATTCCGAGCACTTTTTTCGGTTTATGGTCAACACACGGCAAACCGAGCGGGCCGGCAACATCGCTAAGATAATCTCCTACATTTTTTTGCTGAAGCAGCTGGGTTGAATGTCCCACAACCTGGTAAATCATTGTTACCGATTTTTCTTCACGGTTATAATCGGCAATCGTCAGCGGGATACGTTCGCCCCCCTCTTCAACGATAATGATAATGAATTGTCCGGGTTGACATTTCCTGGCCACGTATGGCGCTTCTACAACGATCTCCTCAACGGCAGGATTCAGAATTCTTTTTCGTAATATTTTATGCATAATTTCTATCAGTCAAGGTTGGCTGTCTCTTTTTGATTTTCGTGCAAAATTAACCGGAAGTTCAATCACAAATACAAACTTTTGTTATTCTTCGTCAGATTTAACGGTTTCAACAAAAAAGGAGCCCCAAAAGGCTCCTTTAAATATTATTTGTAACAGATTTAGCTCTGCTGATTTTCAATTCTCTGTCGTTACACTCCTTCGAAATGACAGGAGATATTGCTATTTCTTTTCTTTCAAATCCAGTTTCAGATTCAACTCGTCCAGCTGTGCTTCGGCAACTGCCGATGGCGAATCGATCATTACATCGCGCCCGGCATTGTTTTTCGGGAAAGCAATAACGTCGCGAATGGTATCCAAACCTGCAAATAATGACACCAAACGGTCGAAACCAAAAGCGATTCCGGCATGTGGCGGTGCACCATATTTAAAGGCATTCATCAGGAAGCCAAACTGTGCTTCGGCCTCTTCTTTGGTAAATCCAAGCAGGCTGAACATTTTCGACTGTAATTCTGCATCAAAAATACGAACTGAACCACCACCAATCTCAACACCGTTAATTACAAGGTCGTAAGCATTAGCTCTCACTTTTCCCGGATCGGTATCCATTAGTTCAATATCCTCCGGTTTTGGAGAGGTAAACGGGTGGTGCATGGCGTGGAAACGCTTGCTTTCTTCATCCCACTCCAACAATGGAAAGTCGACAACCCACAACGGTTTAAATATATTTTTGTCTCGCAGACCCAGTTGTTTACCCATTTCAAGGCGTAACTCGCCAAGTGCATCCAACATGTGTTTTTTGTCGCCACTCATTACCAGGATCAGGTCGCCGGCTTCAGCACCTGTTTTTTCTGCCCAGGCTTTCAGGTCGTCTTGCGAGTAAAATTTATCTACCGACGATTTAAATGTACCGTCTTCGTTACATTTCACATAAACCAATCCTTTAGCACCAATCTGCGGACGTTTCACCCAATTGGTCAATCCGTCAAGTTGTTTGCGGGTGTATCCGGCACATCCTTTGGCACAAATGGCACCGATGTATTCAGCCGAGTCGAACACCACAAAATCGTTTCCTTTTACGGTTTCGGTAATATCGTTAATCAGCATCTCGAAACGGGTATCGGGCTTGTCCGATCCATATTTCTCCATGGCTTCAGAATAAGGCATCCATGGGAACTCATCCACTTCCACATTCAATGTTTCTTTGAACATGTGGCGGGTTAATCCTTCAAACATTTCCAGCACGTCTTTCTGCTCCACAAACGACATTTCGCAGTCGATTTGTGTAAACTCAGGCTGACGGTCGGCACGCAAATCCTCGTCGCGGAAACATTTTACAATCTGATAATAGCGGTCGAAACCGGCGATCATCAACAACTGCTTAAATGTTTGCGGCGACTGTGGCAGTGCATAAAACTGGCCTTCATTCATTCGCGATGGCACAATAAAATCGCGTGCTCCTTCCGGAGTCGATTTAATTAATACCGGCGTTTCAGTTTCGATAAAATCTTTTGCGTTCAGGTAATTACGAACGGCGTGTGCCATTTTCGTGCGTAACACCAGGTTTTCACGTACTACATCGCGGCGTAAATCGAGGTAACGGTATTTCATCCGCAAATCGTCGCCACCATCGGTATCATCCTGTATGGTAAACGGCGGAAGTTGTGCCGGACTTAACACTTTTATTCCCGACAAAGCAATTTCCACTTCACCGGTTGGTATACTTTTGTTTTTGCTCTGACGCTCGCGAACTGTTCCCGTTGCCTGGATCACAAATTCACGTCCCAACTCCTCAAGCGCGTCGGCAACAGCTTTATCGGTATTTTCGTCAACCACCAACTGTGTAATGCCGTAGCGGTCGCGTAAATCTACAAAAGTCATGGCTCCCAGGTCGCGGACGCGTTGCACCCAACCGGCCAGAGTTACTTCATTTCCTGCATTCTCAATTCGAAGTTCGCCACAAGTATGTGTTCTGTACATAATGTCTATCTTTTATTTACGCCGCGAAAATAGTGATATTTTGGCAATTATACCGGAAACATTTGGCAGCTTTTCGGGGAATTGTATTGCAGCGGGGTTCAAAAACGGATATATTTGTCCCTGCTCAAAGGACTGGGCTAAATAATAAATTATGATTGAACCGTTTAACGACGAATATTTTATGAAAAAGGCCTTTGCTGAAGCTGTTCAGGCTTTTGACGAGGGCGAAATTCCGGTTGGAGCCGTGGTTGTATCAAAAGGAAAGATTATTGCACGTGCACACAACCTTACCGAAACTTTGAACGATGTAACCGCACATGCCGAAATGCAGGCTATTACAGCCGCCGCAAACTTATTGGGTGGCAAATACCTGAATGACTGCACACTTTATGTAACACTGGAACCTTGTGTAATGTGTGCCGGAGCGTTGGGCTGGTCGCAAATTGGCAAGATCGTTTATGGAGCCTCAGATGAAAAACGCGGTTTTAAAAAGTTTGCAGCCAAAGCACTTCATCCCAAAACAGAAATTGTTAGCGGAATTTTTGAAACTGAATGTGCAGAATTATTGCAGGATTTTTTTCAGAAAAAACGGAAATAAAAGGTTAAGACTTTATCATCTACAACATCTTTTGACACCACCTCCCCCGGCATAGCCGGGTACTCCTCCTGCCAGGAGGAGAAAATTCGAACCACACCTGGTTCTTATATTATTGAATCACTCGGATAATTTTAATCGGCGATCCCTCACATCTCAATATTTTTGCTAAGTTTAACTTTTTAATATTTTTAAAAACAATTTTAGACGTATTAGAATATTTTACTAAACCTAATAGACAAATGGCTGAACTAAAAAGACTTATTTCGCTTGACGCCTTCCGCGGATTTACAATTGCCGCAATGATCATGGTTAACAATCCGGCAACCTGGGCGCATATTTACCCACCGCTGGAACACGCGAGTTGGAATGGATTGACACCAACCGACCTAATTTTTCCATTCTTTATATTTATAGTTGGAGTGTCAATTGCTTTGGCTTATACCAAACGACTGAATGCCGGTGTTGCCAAAGGCCCGATGTACCAAAAAATCGTTTTTCGCTCGCTAAAAATATTTGCGGTTGGTATTTTGCTATGGCTGTTCCCCAGCTTTAGTTTTGAACATGTACGGATTGCCGGAGTACTTCAGCGAATTGCCATTGTATTTTTAGCCTGTGCCTTTTTATTTCTGAACTCGAAATGGAAAACACAAGCTATTGTTGCTGGAGCATTACTGGTACTTTACTGGCTGGTGATGATGTTTATTCCCACTCCCGGCTATGGAAAAGTAATGTTGGAGCCCGGCGCCAATATCGCTGCCTGGATCGATAGCAAATTCCTGCCCGGTTATTTGTGGCAGGAAACCTGGGATCCGGAAGGTCTGCTCAGTACATTTCCCGCTATTGCAACCGGAATTACCGGAATGCTGGCAGGGCATTTAGTACTGAGCAAAATACCAGCCGAACGAAAAGTTATTTACCTTTTCTCCTTCTCGTTTTTTGCTTTTGTAATCGGCTTTTTCTGGAACTATATTTTTCCAATCAATAAAAACATCTGGACCAGCTCGTTTGTGATGGTTACCTCCGGTTTGGCCGGAATGGTTTTAGCTGTGAGTATCTTTTTTGTTGATGTACTTGGCCGCACCCGTTTAACCAAACCGGGAATAATATTTGGCTCAAACGCTATTGCTGTTTATGTTCTGGCCGACGTGTGGCGCCTGCCCTTTTATTCCTGGAAATTCGGCGGGAGCAGCTTAAATAATCACTGGATGAGTATGTTTGAAAATGCCGGATGGAGTCTGGAACTGGGGAGCTTTTTATACGCCGCCCTGTTTATTGGCTTCAATTTTATTCCGGCCTGGATCCTTTATAAAAAGAAAATATTTATTAAGCTATAACAATGTCACACTGAGCGAAGTTGAAGTGTGGAAGATACAGTCTTCGACTTCGCTCAGACTGACATCCCGGTTAATATCTGGGAATTTCTAATCTTCAATCGAGAACCCAATCTGTTTCAGGTCTTCCCAAAACCCCGGATACGATTTGGTAACTACCATCGGATCATCAATACGCATAGAAAATCCGGCTAAAGCCATTGGCGCAAAAGCCAGTGCCATGCGGTGATCGTGATAGGTATTAATAATCGGATTTTCTTCTTGTTCTTCCTGGTCAAGCTTTCCATCCCAAGCCAGTTCTCCAAATACCGGTTCGGTGATAGTAGCCCCGAATTTTGCCAGTTCGTTTTGCAGCGCTGCAATCCGGTCGGTTTCTTTGATCTTCAGTGTTTTTAACCCAGAAAAGTGGAACGGAATATTTTTAGCCACACACAAACACGCCATGGTTTGTGCCACATCGGGATTTTCGATAAAATCAAGTACCAGTTTCTCTGGCTGTCGGTTTTTGTGTTTTGCCAACAGAACACCTTCTGGTTTTTGTGTTGAAGTCACTCCAAACTGCTCAAACCATGCTGCAATATTAGCATCGCCCTGCAAACTGTCGAGTAAAAGATTTTCCAGCAAAACTTCACCGTTATCAACCAGTGCCATAATCTGGTACCAGTATGAAGCTCCCGACCAGTCAGCCTCGCAGGTAAAATCGCGGGCAAAATACTTTTGCTCCGGCACAAAAATCTCGTTATCGTCCCAACGGTACTGAATACCAAACTTGGCCATTAATTCCAGCGTAAGTTTGATGTACGAACGAGATGTAATGTTGCCTTTTAATTTTAAGGTCAGTCCATTTTCAATGGTTGGCGCAATCAGCAAAAGTGCCGAAATATACTGGCTCGATACACTTCCGTCCAATTCAATGGTTTGTCCTTTTAAATGCGAGCCAAAAATCTTTAGCGGCGGACAACCTTCGTTTCCCAGGTATTCAATTTTAGCTCCCATCTTATTCAAAGCATCCACCAAAATGGAAATAGGTCGTTGCTGCATGCGCTCCGATCCGGTGATCTCCCACTCGCCAACAATTTTTGCCAAAAAAGCGGTAAGAAAACGCATCGCAGTTCCGGCATGCCCGATATCAAATTTGTTGCTGTTTGAAAACAACGCTGTCTGCAGAACTTTTGTATCGTCGCTGTCCGACATGTTTTTAATCGGATACGGGCTGTAACTCAACGCATTTATAATCAGCGCCCGGTTACTTATACTTTTTGACGCCGGCAGATTAATCGCTCCGTTAATTTCTTTTCTATCCGTAGTTACCTGGTAAATCATGTCAGAAGTAATAATGAGGTTATTCTGGTCTGCAAATTACAGACTTTTATAGAATTTAAGCGCTTCCAGAATCAATTCTTTGCTGCAATTCTGGTTGATGGCAATTTCGCCAACTTTTGGAAGCAGCGTAAAGTTTATTCGGCCCGATTCATTCTTTTTGTCGTGCGTCATCAATTGATACAAAGCTTCAAAATCAGATTCTTCAATTTCGAACTTTCCGTAAATATCCAACATCCATTTAGTCAGTTCATCGCAATCGTTTTGCGGAAAACCACACATTTTTACCGACAGGAATAATTCGGCGTTCATAGCATAAGCAACAGCATATCCATGCAAAACAGGCCGGTTTTGTTTCATCGCCAGACTTTCGAAAGCATGGCCAACCGTATGTCCGAAATTCAGCGCTTTACGAATGTTATTTTCGGTAAGATCGTTGGCTACAAAATGTTCTTTCACGTTCACCGAGTGACGTATGATTTCCTGCAACAGGTCGTAATCAATTTTGTCGAAATCAAAATCTTTAAGCTCCGCCAAGTGCTCCGGACTGTGAATCAATCCGTGTTTGATCATTTCGGCAAAACCCGAAATAAAATTGTTACGATCGATGGTTTTCAAAAAGTCGGTATTTATTACAACGGCAACCGGCTCTTTAAATACGCCAATTTCGTTTTTTAAGCCGTTAAAGTTAAATCCGGTTTTTCCTCCAACCGACGCATCAACCTGCGAAAGTAAGGTTGTTGGAACGTTCAGAAAATCAATTCCGCGTTTAAAAGTACTCGCAGCAAAACCGGCAAGATCGGTAAGCATTCCGCCGCCAATATTAATAAGCAAGGATTTGCGATCGCCCTCGTTTTCCGACAAAAACTGCCAAATTGTTTCAACCGAGCCAATCTTTTTATTGTTCTCGCCGGCCGGCACTACAACTTTTTTAATGCTGTTTTCTGCCAGAAAATTATCCAGGTTGGCCACCCAAAGTTTGTCAACGGTTTCTTCGGTAGCCAGAAATACCTTTCCCTTTGGATAGTTATCGATATAAGCCTGCAGTTCCTGCTCCAACTTTCGGCTGTAAATTATTTTAGAGTAAATTTTTGAATTTCCCATAAGTAGCTGCTAAATTGCGATAAAGTTACAATAAAAATGGCATTGCCTTTTTTAAAGGTTGCCCGCGCCAATAGTTTTAGATATTTAATAACGAAAGATGACAATAAAAAACACTGAAAAGGTTTCGAAGATCAAAAAAATATTTTTCCTGGTTTCCATCGCTATTGCACTGGGTATTCTGGCGCTGTTTTTACTCGATCATGTGGTATATGCACTTGCCGGACTGGGCGTTTTTTCAATGTGGTATCTTTATTTTCACGTGGCCGATTATCAGTACATTGAGTTTTCCGACGACGAAGACAGAATTGTCCTTCGCTATTACAAAGTGGTTAGTTTTAGCGGCAAGGCTTATAATTCCATCGAATTCCCAAAAAACCGCTTAAGAAAAGTACATTTCGAGAATTCTTTTTTTGGAAAATTATCCGATCTAACGCTGATTATTAAAACCGATAGAGGAATAGCCGAATATCCGGTAGTAAGTTTAGCCGGCTTAAATCTCAATGACCGTAAACGTATTCAGGAATCGCTAAATTCAATTATAAAAACCTAAACCGTAGCTCCCTGCACTTATGAACGAAGACCTTAAATACAAAGTGGCACTATCGATGCTTCCTAACATTGGCGGCATTCTTGCCCGAAACCTGGTTGCTTACATTGGTAGCGCCGAAGGTGTTTTTTCGCAATCGGCCAAAGCATTAACAAAAGTTCCCGGAATTGGGGAAATGTATGCCCGCCAGATAAAGAAAAGCAACGTACTGCCACAGGCTGAAAAAGAACTCGAATACATTGACAAAAACGGTATTCAACTTCACTTTTATACCGACAAAACTTACCCGCGAAGATTAAAAAGTTGTGTTGACGCACCACTTATTCTTTATACCAAAGGGAAAATGAACCTGGATGCCGAGCGGATAATCAGTATTGTTGGCACGCGTAATGCAACTGAATATGGCAGATCGATAGTCGATGATCTTTGCCGCGCAATTGCCGAGCGGAAATATAATGCTCTTATCGTAAGTGGACTGGCGTATGGTATCGATGTACATGCGCACCGCAGTGCCCTGAATTACAAGCTGCCCACCATTGGCGTTATTGCTCATGGGCTGGATTTGCTTTATCCGGCCATACATAAACAAACGGCGCAAAAAATGCAGGAACATGGCGGAATTGTTACTGATTTTCCGAGCAATACAAAAATAGATCCGGCCAACTTTATTAAACGAAACCGCATCATCGCCGGACTGGCTGATGCAACAATTGTGGTAGAGTCGGCTAAAAAAGGAGGCTCGTTAATTACTGCCGAAATTGCGTCGTCGTATAACCGCGATGTGTTTGCTTTTCCAGGGCGTGCAGGCGACACCTATTCGAAAGGCTGTAATCAGCTGATCCGGAATAATCAGGCCACTTTGATCGAAGGAATCGAAGACCTGGAATATTTTATGGGCTGGGAAAAAACCGATAAAGTTGACGCGGTGCAGTCGAGTTTGTTTATCGATTTAAATCCTGAAGAACAAAAAGTTGTGGACCTGTTAAAAGCAAAAGGCGATCTTTTTATCGATCAGATTTCTGCAGAAATAAAACTTCCGGTAAGCCGCATTTCTGCCATGTTACTAAACCTTGAGTTTAAGAACCTTGTGCTTGCCCTACCCGGTAAAATGTACAAATTGAGGTAAGTCGACTTAATTTTCTAATTTTGCACCCAAACAGACAATTCTGTTTTCTAAATTTTATAGAATGGAAAAGACTTTTGAAGATTTAAAAGTTGCAAAATCGATATTAAAATCGCTGGATGACATTGGGTTTACAACGCCAACGCCCATTCAGCAAAAAGCAATTCCGAAGATTAACTCGGGAGTGAATATTGTGGGTGTGGCCCAAACCGGAACCGGTAAAACGGCTGCTTACCTGCTTCCTTTGCTTACACGTTTAAAAAAGCCTGAAGGCAATGATCCGCGTGTTGTGATCCTTGTTCCTACACGCGAGCTATCAATTCAGGTTGGTGAAGATATTGAAGAGTTGACAAGTTACTCGGAATTACGCCACGCAGCAGTATTTGGCGGTATTGGCTGGACAAAACACGCAGCTTTGCTAGAACCGGGCATCGATATTCTTGTTGCCACACCGGGCCGACTGTGGGATTTATACCAGGTGGGTGCTCTGCGTTTAAAAAAGGTAAAATACCTGGTAATCGACGAAGCCGACCGTATGTTAGATATGGGATTTATGCCCCAAATCAATCAACTCCAGGAAATTATTCCGTCGAAAAGGCAAAACCTGTTATTCTCGGCTACCTTCTCGGAAAAGATTGAAAAGCTGGCAGAGGAATTTCTGGATCACTACGATAAACTGGAGGTAGCTCCATCGGCAACTCCGGTTGGACAGGTTACACAAACTTGTTACCGGGTTCCGAATTACCGCACGAAATTGAACCTGATCAAGCACCTTCTTGAGGATGAAGAGAAATTTACGCGTGTGGTAATTTTTGTAAAAACAAAAGAACATGCCGAGGGCGTTTACAAAGTAGTGCAGCGAAAAGCGGAAGGAGAAAAACGAATTCTCCATTCAAACAAAGCACAAAACTCACGTATTAATTCTATCCAGGCCTTTAAAAATGGCGAAGTTCGTATTCTTATTACCACCGATGTTTCGGCGCGTGGTATGGATGTGAGCCAGGTGAGCCACGTAATAAACTTTGATTTGCCGAATGATTACGACGATTATATTCACCGAATTGGCCGAACTGCACGAGCCGGTAATAAAGGAGATGCGATAACATTAATCGACCCTACTGCAGAGTGGCACTGGAAAAAGATTGAAAGTTTAATGCGCCAGGAAATTCAGCTTCTGGATTTGCCGGAAGAGGTTCAAGTGGAAGAATCGGAGTTTAAAGAGAACCAGGATATGTTGCGCGAGATCGATCGTCAGCGTAAAATCGACGATCCTACTTTCCAGGGTGCTTTCCATCAGAAAAAAAGGAAAGGCTCTTCAAAACGTTCATTTGAAGATAAATTTTCCAGAACAAAAGCGCGCCAGAAAAGGAAGAAAAGAAAGAAATAAGACTGACGGCCAATTTATTACAAAATAGAAGCAACAAAAAAAGGGAAGCAAATGCTTCCCTTTTTTTGTATATAATTCAATGAATTATCTTTCAGCTTTCTTTCTTGACGAGTAGTTAATGTTCAGTGCAGCCGATTTACGCAGCTCCTGCTTCACATCACCCACAATACTCATCCGTGTATTCTCATCAATTTTCAACGAAGTAACCATAAATGGTTGTTCAGCCTCATCTCTGGCTTCGCGTTCAGCAATAATAAAGTCTTGTACTTCATCAACTGTTGCGAATTGATCGTTCAACTGAATACGTGGTGCCTTACCAAACGTTTTTTGGAACGATGGAAGAGGTTCACCAATGTAAATGTAACTTACTAAAGATTTCTTTTCCAGTTTGCTCAATTCAGTAGCTTCCGGAATACGCATTTTTACCTTTAGTGTTACCTCACGCATTGTTGTACTAACCATAAAGAAGAACAGAAGCATGAACACAATGTCAGGCAACGA
>NZ_CAJXTC010000050.1 GCF_913060805.1 uncultured Draconibacterium sp. | reverse complement strand
ACCGTCAGGCGGATATCGCATCGGATTTCACTTATTCGAGCCTGATCGATTCAAAATTCGGACTGCAAAAGTAGTTATTTTTAGATAATTAGCAAATAAATGCCAATAAATTGACAGCTAATTTACAAGCTTTTCAATTATTAGCAGAAAATCCACTTTGGCCGTGGCTCCCATTGGCCTGAAGATTGGCTTAACATTGGGGATAATCGATACTACTTCGCCGCGCAAATTATTTAAATATTGCTCCAGCATTTGCTGATCTTCGTTCATGTTAACCTTTAGTTTGTGCACTTTATATTCCATGGCAGTTGTTTTTTGGTTGAACGTATTTACATTCCTTTTGTATTCCGGAAATATATACGCAGCCTGCATCAAAATCTTTTCAAAAAATGGTTTCTTTTTTTTTGAAACTCCGGTAGTGCAATAATTTGTTGCAGGGTAGAATCAAGTGTTATTGACTCACCCTGATTGTGCCTGCGACACAATCGTCCCTCTCTGCAAACAGAGAGGGAGTGAGGGAGAGTCAGCTAAAAACCGTCTAACTTTCGTTCCAGTTGGTGATTTCTGGGAATAATGACCGTTTTTTGATGCAGGCCGCAATGTTGGAGGCTATTTTCGGGTTATACGTTCATCAAAACAGCGATCAATAATACAAATCCGATAACTAATACCAGGCCGAGCAACAGTTTTTGTGTTCGGTCTTGTTTGCGCTGCAACTCGATGTTTTCCGTAACCAGTTCCAGATTTTTGTCGTTAAGGTCGTTCAGGCAGGTTTCGAGGTGTTTGATGTGGTATTTAGTTTGCCCCTGGTTAATTGCAAAATTGAAGACAATTCCAATAACAATAAACCCCAAAAACACGATAACATCTACTCCGTCGAAATTGCGCACATAGCCGTAAGTTGCGTAAAAATACACCAGCGAGCCGGCTATAAAACCAAATAAATAGGTGCCGGCAACCGAAAGTAGCGTGCTAAAGAATTTCGTCTTTAAATAAGTAAGCATCGATGCCAGTTTGTCGCGCGTAGTTTGCCCGTTGTCGGCAGCTTCGGTAAAACGGTTCAGCATTTTCCGTTGAATAAAAATTAGCGGTATAAGTAATAATATTCCTGCCGCGGTAACCACCATTATATTGGTGTTGCCAAAATAAAGTGCAAAATCAATGGCCAATACGCACAGTGCCAATGCTTTTAAAACAAGATCGAAAATAATCATGTTCCGTATTTTTTGGGTAGTATCGTTCGAGCGTCCCGAAATAAATTGTTCGATAGACAAGCTTTCGTAATCCGAAGCTCCCATCAGGGTTTCTGCTTTGTTCCACATGTCTTTTAATTTTTTGTCGTTCATGGCTTTTTACTGAAGGTTGAAAATCATTTCTTCCAGTTTGTGTTTAATACGAACCAGCTTTACGCTTACATTCGTTTTCGAGATTCCCAGTATCGAAGCAATTTCGTCGTAACTTTTTTCTTCGAGCCAAAGCAGAATTACCGCTTTATCGATCCGGTTAAGTTTCGAAATTGCCCGGTACAGTAGCTTTACCTGTTCCTTCTCGTCAGAAGTTTCTGTTTCAATACGATCGTTGTCGTGCAGCTGCTCAAAATGAATATCCGTTCTCGTTTTCCGAATAGTACTAATTGCCGTGTTTAATGCCACGCGGTACATCCATGTACTAAATTTCGACTCGCTCCGAAAATTTGAATACGATCGCCAAAGTTGCAGGCAAATCTCCTGGAACAGGTCTTCGCGGTTTGATTGTCCGTTGGCATAAACCATGGTTATTTTATGGATTATTGCCTGGTGCTTCTCAATCAGTGCGCTGAATTCAGTTTTATTTACAACACGGTTTTTCATTTTGCTCTTCACTCAGTAAGTCGCAAAAGCGGGTAAAAAACTACACTTGAACTGTCTTTTTTGCAGAAATTTATTTCGTTCGTATGTACGTTGCCCATGGCATTGGGTTTTGTGTGGTTCGAATATAGCTGAGTTTTGCTGAAATAAAATTGCAAATAGTGCATAAAACCGGGCAGTTTAAACCCATTACCTTGAAAACGGGCAAAATAAATGGAATGGAACCAAAATGATTATTATATTTGTTTGCATCGAAAAAAAGATACAGGGCAAACGTTAGCATGCAAAAAATACGCTTAAACATTTTAGGATTATCGGTAAGTCAGACCCAGTCGGGGGCTTACGCGTTGGTGTTGGCAGAAGAAGAAGGAGAACGCAGAATTCCTATAATTATCGGACCGGTTGAAGCACAGGCAATTGCCATTCAGCTGGAAGGACTAAAACCTCCGCGTCCGCTTACCCACGATTTAATAAAAAACATGGCTCTGGCTTTCGATATCGCTTTGCTTGAGGTAACCATTTACAAGCTGGAAGAAGGCATTTTTTATTCGGAACTGTTGTGCGAGATGAACGGCAAAGAGATCCGAATTGACTCGCGAACATCGGATGCAGTGGCGTTGGCGCTACGTTTCAGGTGCCCGATTTATACCTCGGAAGAAATTTTACAGAAAGCCGGAATTGTATTGGAATCGGACGATGAGAATTCTCCGGTGCGCAGTATGATGGATGAAGAAGAGCCCGAGACAACCGGATCGTCGTATGCACAATATTCAACCAGTGATTTGCAGGAATTGCTGAACGAGGCCATCGAAGACGAGGATTACGAGAAGGCATCGATAATTCGCGATGAACTGAATAAACGAGAGAAATAAGTTAGAAACGCATAATTAACAATCACCCCTATCGCTACTTCATCGCGATTGTCTCCGTCAGCTGACGGAGGACAGGAGGACCAAAGGGACGACAGGGGTGAAAGGAAATGAAAAAACACGCAATGAAACGCATTATAATGTTGCTGGTAGTAATTACCGGCATTTTCTTTTTTCAACCGCTGGCAGCTCATGCCACCGACGCAATGTTATCAGCCGCCGACGCTGCAGCGCAACAAACCGATACTTCGAATATTCTTTTGGCAAAAGAGCGACAAACACCTTTCTCGATTATGACGCTTTTTCGGGGATTGTTAGGAATGGTGGTGTTGGTTTTTGTGGGGTATATTTTTAGTTCCGATCGCCGTAACATTCCTTGGCGAACAGTAGGAATTGGTTTGGCCATGCAAATTTTGCTGGCGCTTGGCGTTTTGTATGTGCCTGTTGTACAGAGTGGATTTGAGTTTTTCGGAAAGATATTTGTTAAGGTGCTCGACTTTACCAAAGAAGGAAGTACCTTTTTGCTGGGCGATTTAATGAATGCCGATACCTATGGTTATATTTTTCTTTTCCAGGTGTTGCCAACCATTATCTTCTTTTCGGCTTTAACCAGTTTGTTATTCTACTGGGGAATCATCCAAAAAATTGTGTACGGACTGGCGTGGGTGTTTACCAAGGTGCTGAGAATTTCGGGAGCAGAAGCGCTTTCAGTTGCCGGGAACATTTTTTTGGGGCAAACCGAATCGCCGCTGATGATTAAAGCTTACCTCGATAAAATGAGCAAATCGGAAATTCTGTTGGTAATGACAGGTGGAATGGCAACACTTGCCGGAGGTGTTTTAGCGGCATACATTGCATTGTTGGGGGGCGACGATCCGCAACTTCGTTTAGAATTTGCCAAGCACTTGCTTACCGCTTCGGTAATGGCAGCACCTGCGGCCATTGTATTCTCGAAGATGCTGGTACCACCAACCGACGCAATAAATAAGAACATTGAAGTAAGTCGCGATAAAATCGGAAGCAATGTTTTGGATGCCATTACAAACGGAACAACCGAAGGGGTAAAACTGGCGGTAAATGTTGCGGCAATGCTTTTGGCGTTTATTGCCTTTATTGCCATGTTCAATTTTATATTTACCAAAGTGGGCGCCATCACACATTTAAACGAAGTTATTGCCAATGTTACCGATGGAAAATACAATGAGCTGTCGCTGCAATTTATATTGGGTTATACTTTTTCTCCAATTATGTGGTTGATTGGTGTGTGTCCGGAAGATATTGCTGTGGTTGGTCGTTTGCTGGGTGAGAAACTCATTCTTACCGAATTTATCGGATACGTTTCGCTGGCCGACCTGAAAGCAGCCGGAGCATTTACCGAAACCAAGTCGATTATTATGGCTACCTATATATTATGTGGTTTTGCCAACTTTTCATCCATCGGTATTCAAATTGGTGGAATCGGAGCGCTGGCACCAAAACGCCGCGTACTTCTTTCGCAATACGGAATGCGCGCATTGTTGGCCGGAACACTGGCTTCGTTGATGAGTGCGACGATTATTGGTGCGATACTCGGCTAGCCCTTATATCTAGAGTGATAGATGTATTTTTTTAATTATCCTTAGAGAGTCTTTTATAAAAATCTTATGTATGTTTTTGGATGATATAGAATTACAAAATTTCTATCATAATTCGAATAATGTGTATTGCGTGAGGGTTTGTAAATGATTTGTGTTGAGTAATTTAGAATGATTCAAAAAGCACGAAGGTTCATTTTTTGCTATTTTTAAGCAAAAACTAAATTGGCTAATGTGTTTTTCTACTATTCTCCGAGACATAACAATTGATAGATTACGGCACCAACAAACAGTTTTCATTTGCTTGAAAAAAGCAGGATTAATTTTTGCTTTAGCTTTCTTAGTGAAATTTGCCAATTCACAAGACATAAGCGGAAATGTACGCGACAACGTAAATGGTGCTGCAATAGAAAATGCCACAGTAAAAGCACGAGAAAATAAAGATGGTGCGCAAGAAAAAACGACAACCACAGATGCAATAGGATACTACGAACTCTACGACATAATAACGGCAATAAGTACAAATCCATTAGCAGATGACATTCTAAAATTAAATTATAACGGAAATCAAATAGAAGCAACATTACAATCAAAAATAGATCCTAAATTTGGAACAATAGCAAACATACTAGGTCAAAGACTAGCAGAAGGAAAGTTTGAACGGACAGGAAATTTCAATGAATATAAAGCACTATTAAATGTGGATGACTGGGCGACAGGAGTGATGATATTTGCCGACCAAGCAGGACATAGCACAAAAATAGTATCAAATAACCTACCGTACCAAGGAACACAAGTATATGATTTCAAAGAAAAAAGTGCAAATGTTGGAACTGAAGAAATAATTATTCAAACAGACGATGATCCTCAAATAGATGCATACCAACCACGAACGGATACAGTTGAAGTTAACAAAGGAGATGTAGTTGACATCAATCTTGAACCATGGCCAGAACATACAGTAGATTTTTACTTCGATATAGAAGATAGAAACGGAAACAACTTAGAAAGTGCAACAATAAATGTTAAAGAATTAGAAAACGAAGATTTGAGATTCACAAGAAGAAGTGACGCAAATGGAGAAGCAACAATCTCTAATATTCCCGTAGGATATGAAGAAGGAAATAAATTAAATCCTAAAATAACAAACTGGGCACGTAATGTTACTCTAAATGGATTCCAAACATTTAACGATACATTATGGGGCGTTACAACAGGCGAAGAATATCAATTAATTAAACTAACAGAAGAAGGAGCAAAACAATTCTTTGCAAATCTTTATACTACAACAACAAAAGAAAATGATGATAGTGCGGTAGAAGGAGCACTTGCTAAACTATGGGAGATAGGAACAACAGACACACTAAAAGTGACCACTAATTCTCAAGGTGAAGCTGATTTCTTGAATGTAGAAATATCATCAAGTGATGGAGAAAATCCTGATAATGTAAACTATGGATACTCATTAAGTAAAACAGGACTTGAAGATTTAGTTACTAGTTTCACACTGACAGAAGGAGACTTCAATAAAAGTTTCCAAATGGTTGAAGAACAAACAGTCCCTACAGATAAACAATATACAATAATTCTTAACTCAGAAGACATGCAAGGAAATGACGTTCAAAACATGGACTGGGAAATAAGAAACTCAAACAATGAAATCATTGATTATGGTAATACTGGGAGCAATGCAATTGACACTGCAATGTTCGTAAATACAAATGCAAGTCTTAACATAATAATTAATACTGGTGCTGATGAATACAAAGATGCAACGAAAACACAAACAGTAAACGCAGGTCAAACATCAATCACAACGATGAATGAACTTATGACATACTTATACGAATGGAAAGTATTCGCAAAAGACAGTGAAACAGGAAACTTGTTAGACTCAGTCGAAGTAAAAGCATATCAAAATAATAACATAATCGCTCAAAGTAATGGTGGAAGTAACACTGAAGTTAATTTATCAACAACACAACCAGGACACACAATAGATTTAACACAACTAATACAAAGAAACGGTTATGAAACACCTTCAATGGATAACATAACAGTAACAGAAGGACAAGCAAACGAGTTCACATACAACCTGGTTAAAAGAACAGTAACTCCTGACACATATAACTATACTGTAACAATAGTTTCCAAAGATAAAGATGGAAATCTTAATCCAAATTCTGATTGGTCATTTACAGATGTTAGTTCTAATAAAACATGGACTGGAAACACGGGAGCAAACTCAACATCAATTCTTGAATACACAGATACAGATGAAAACTCAGATGTCGAGTTAACAGTAAGTAAAACAGAATACGAAAATGACTTTATAGCAACAAACATCGCATCAGGACAAAATATAACACTAACATCAGATAACGCAATAATCAAATATTTATACGAAGCACAAGTAGGCGCAAGAAATGCACAAACAGGAACAGACATTGATTCAGTAAATGTTCGAATGCTCTTTAACGGACAACAAATTGACGAAGATAATAGTTTAGAGGGGTTAACTGCATATCTTGAAATGACACAACCAGGACACTCACAAAATGTTTCATTCATAGTAGACAGAAACCAATTTGAAAGCGACACAATAAGTGCAACACTAAACGAAGGACAAACAAACAATTTTGTTTATGACTTGACTCCAATAACACAAGTTCCTGTTGAAAAACAATATACTATAGCAATTTCATCAAACACTCCAAACGTTGCATGGACAATATCAGGAGACGAAGGAACATGGAATGGAAACACAGGAGAAAACAGTCTTGACACATTAGAATTTATGAGTATTGACGCAAGTGAAGTACTAAACTTCTTAGCTGAAAAAACAGAATACACGGATTATCAAACACAAGTAACAGCACTTGCAGAACAAATAACAAACATCAATTCAGTACAAGAGAGATTAAAATATTTATATGAAGCACAAGTAGGTGCAACAGATAGTGAAAGCGGAACTACTCTTGATTCTTTAGATGTACAATTATTATTCAATGGACAAGTAGTAGACAGCGACCAAAGCTTAAGCAGCACAGTTGCAAACCTAGAAATGCAAGCAATAGACCACACACAAGACGTTGAGATTATTGCAGGAAGAAACGGATATGAAAGCGACACAATAAGTGCGACACTAAACGAAGGAGAAGCAAACAATATCACATTCCAATTAGTAAAAGAGCAAAGCGAACCACAAGAAGCAGTTGCGTACTTATGGAGAGCACCATTTGATCCAAACCAATCAGGAGCAATAAGCGACATAGAAATAATAAATGAAGAACTTAATTATCACGACATAAGAACAGGAGTATCCCATGACGTTGCATGGAAAGATACAATTCCAGTAAATGCAACAGGAACAACAGAAGTAAAAATAATATACACTCCAAGACCAGGAACTGGAAGTCAAGATTTATACCCGCTTGAAAAAATAATAACATTATCTCCTGACGGAACAAGCCAAGGGTATGATTACTTAGAAGCAATAAGACAAGAAAAAAGAATAAAACTAAATATTGTTGACGCAATTACAGGAAATAACGTTAACGGATACACAATAGACGTGAAAGACAATAATGGAAATGTTATTCAGACAATAACAAGTAATGACGGAAACGCATTAACAAAAATGCTCCCAGTAGGATTTCAAGGAAGCATAGATGCTTACAAAGACGGAGACAACCAACACTTCAAACACGATGGAATACCAATAGTGAAAGAAAGCAACCCACTAAATTATCCTCCTAGCTCAGGAAGAATATTATTTGAAGAAGATGGAGTAGACAGATTCGCAGATACATTACAAGTTTACGATATACGATTAGTACCAACAGTAACACAAGACCCAAAAACTGGCGAAAATAAAACTGTAGATATTACAAGACTAAAAACAATGGATGGAAACAACAGCAATTATCTACCAACTCTTAGAGATGGAATAATAAATGTTCACTTTGCAGATGGAACGACAACTGAACAAAAACAATGGGCACAAGGAATGTTCGATTTAATTAATGACGACTTTGGAATACCATTCGTACTAAACGAAGTTGCATCAGCACTTCCAGAAAATGGAATTACAGTAACAAGCATGGATAACTTATATCTTAACAGCATAAAAGGAATGACTGGAATGAACATGGAAGTAAGTGACCTTTCTGGATTAACAAGCATACAAGGAACAGATAACATCGACGACATAAACGTACATACTAGTTCAAACATAAGACTACGAGAAGGAACAACAATAATGAATGGAGATGAATACAGTTACAGTACAATAAGTGGACTTAGAGAAATAATGTATAGAACATTTCATACAACACAATATGATGGTGCTGTAAGTGTTTCCAACATAACAACTCCAAATACAATGACAGAAGTAGATATGAGTGGAGATAGAACATACTACCGCTTAATTTATGAACTTCGAAAAGGAAGATCAGAATCAATTTCTAATGGAAAAGGCAGTAGTGGAACATATACTATTGAATTAAATAACTGAAAATACGGAATGGTAAACAGAGTGGCTAAATTAGAGTTCATAACGCCATATCTGAATTTTATACGTAAACCCTATTTTCTGTCTTAATCAAAATGTTAACTAGGTTACAATAGTAGGTGCGATACTCGGTTGAGAGTAGATCATTCGTTCAATAAATAGCATGTTTGAGCCTATCATATATTGCCTCTTGAGCATATTCAACTTAAGTTAACTTTTTTAATGTTAAAGTATTAATTATCTTGCAAATATTAAGAGTTGATCAGATGAATTTCTAAGGAAAAAACTTGGTTTATACTCCCAAGCTAGAGGTCTAAAACAGATTGACAATTGGGAAATAACCCAATGTTTAGGAATACAGACACGTTACCAACAAGGCTAAGAAAAGAAGATTTTATCCAAAAAAATTGAATCAAATATGAAAATTATAAAATTAACTCAAATTTTTATAAGCTTACTTTTTATGATAGCAATGGAAGCTTTTAGTCAAGATTATAGCGCTATAACTCAAGGTGTTGATACTATTAATGGTGGTGCTTTAGGTTCAGTACAATTACTTAATCCTGATGCCATGCCAATTGCCGCGGGAAGTGGAGCATATTCCGGATTGGTGTACTCTGCTGCTGTTCATTATGGTAATGGAAAAGCATTAATTGTCGGACATGAAGGAGCATTGGTTGACGATAGCATGAATAAGTATGACCAATTAACCTTTTTTGTAAATACTATAAAATGGTTGAATTCAACGAAGAAATCAATATTAATTAAAAATGGTTGGGCAAGTGAAGGAAATATGTCCATTTTAATTACAAAATTAAAAGCTGAGGGCTATGCCATAAAATCAACAAACCAGAAGATTGTATTGAGTGATTTAATCAATGTCGGTATTATTATTTTTGGAAATGATTGGAATAACGAGCAACCATATACACAAGAAGAAATTAGTACAATTGAAGAATTTGCAAGGAATGGTGGTGGTGTTCTAATCGGTGGATTGGGGTGGAGTTATTCGAATAATATGGATGACTATTCAATGAATAATATTGCTGGTATATTTGGGTTAAGGTTTGGCAAAGACACCTTTTGGGATACTCCATATATTACTCAGTTTTATCCAAGTATAAGTAATTTGACGGTAGCAGGTTCAATTTCTACAATAAAAAATATCACAGCAACATATACCACTTCTTTACCCGAAACATTGCAAAACAATGAAACTGTTAGGTATTCATATACGAGTTCAAACGGTTTTCTAACAAATGTTTTGGGCTATCTGCCACAGGATAATGAATTAAGGGATACGATTTATAATTTTTACACTAAGTTGTTTGAAAATTATTCAATGTTTCAGAAGAGTATTTCTTTAAATAATAATTATGAAACAGCATTTATTTGGCTTAAAGAACGTATGTACGCTAATCTGCGCTTATCAAAAGAACTTACACCTGAAATTATACAACAAATAAGTTCAACATTAGGTTTGACGAATCAGTACAAAGATATATGGGAAAATCATCAAGTTATGCTGTATGATAACTCCAAACTAGATGAAGCTCAATTGAAATTTACACAAGATATATTAAACAGTATTCCTTCTGAAATTAACAAACTAGGAGGTATTTCTTTTAGCGATTTTTTGGGAAGTACATTCAAGACCAATATTGGAGAAGGTTTGCCCAGCGTTAATACTTTTACTTTTAAAATTGGGACATATCCTGAGAATCAATTCCCAAGTGATGTCTCACCAGGAATTACAGCTGTTTTTTGTGCTGCAATGGCTCATGAAATAAATCACATCGTTGATGCCTACTATGTAAATGCTAATGAAAAATTTAAAACAAGAAAGGAACAACTAATAAGTCAAGCTGGCGTAATTGGTGGAAACTATTTACGCTCAACTGTTACAAACACTGAGAATGATTTTTTCGTACAGAATCCACAGGAATTTTTCGCGTCAATTGCAAATCAGTGGTTTACAAATTCAGAAAAAGTTTTAGAATTAGGTTTAACTAGATTTGACAATGATTTTAAAGAACCCATTAATCAGTTTTTATTTTATGCGGATGTCTATAGCCTTGGAAGTGATTCTACAATATTTTACAAAAACGATTTAAACGGTAATTTTTCATCATTTAAAGTTCCTATTGAGAGAGATGGCAATGGCAATATAGAGGGAATTGAATTAAATAGTACAACTTACAATTTTCAATTAGATAATTCAGGAAATGTATTAAATTATTACGTTGACAAAGAATTAAATGATACAATAACATATTATGTTTCAAGTCCTGAATTCGAAGCAATATCTCCAATGACAATATTTGAATCAAAGGAAATCATTTCCACTCAAAACGGCGATAGTGTAATAAACCGCTATTCTAATTTTGTTTATAATCCAACATATTGTTCTATAACTGACACGCTAATTATTGATGTTACATTGACTGGCATTAATCAGCCTAACAATACAAATACAATAAGAATTTATCCCAATCCGGCTCATTCATATGTAATTGTCAATACGGGAAATTATCAGTCAATGTCTGATTATTCAATAAATATTAAAAATATGCTTGGGCAAAATGTTTTCAATGCTAAAACAAGTGAACAGGAGATTCGAATCGATTTAAATAACTTTGGGGGTTATGGAATTTACATTGTAGAAATAGTCGATAATTCAAACAGTTTGATTACAACAAGAAAAATAGTAATACAATAGACTAAGATATTCAGAACTTAAAAGATTGTGTTAATTAAACAATTAAGGCAGTGAAGGAAGAGTTAAAGCGATTCCTGATGAAAAGTAGGATGTTCGCAAAAGAACAAACTCTTGAGATATTTTGTCAAGCTTAAGAGTAGAAAGATAATGAATGGGTGAGTGGGATTGATTGTAAACTAGCTTATTAGGTGAGTTAAAATAGCATTGTGTTTGCAACAAAAGCCAGTAGTTAAAACAATGGATAATGCAGAGTGTGGTTTGGAGGTATGCTAACTGTAGATTATCGCTAGCAGCTCCATGTTATTCGGACAGGAATGCATTGCGAATTCTGTCCCGACAACATGTGTCAATCTCTACTTCTATAAGGTTCATTAAGTTCCCAAGTAAAGATAGAACGCTATTAACTATGAAAGGGTAAAAAACCTCAATCTATGCAGTTTGCAAAATGTCTAACTTGGCTAAGGTATTTCTTTTTCATCAAAATGTTGACTAGGTTGCAATAGTAGGTGCGATCCTCGGTTGATACTAACAGAACCTTGAATTAAAAATTACGTAATATATATTGGATGGTCGTTCAGACCGTCTGTGTGTTTGGGGGTTAACATTAGTGAAGGAGACTGTTGAGTCTCCTTCTTTCATTTTCAGGCAAGTAATAAAGATAGTTACGGAAGTCTAAAAAATCTCAATAAATACATAATGGTCTTTTATTGCCATTTTTTGAATCAAAATTGATAACACTTGCCTCCCGCTGTGTCATAAATTTGCAAGTAACAGTTTCAAGTAACAAAATTGAAACATCGACCCAACGCATCAAACCTTACTTATTTTAAATGCCGGTTAGTACCGAAACATCCGCTTAATGGGTGAGTATTTGGCAAGAAATTGACAACAATGAAACCAAATATATAGAAACAACAGAAAACAATTAGAGAATTAGAATTTGAAAACTATTAACACTCAAAGTCATGAAAACAATTAAATTATTATTCGTTTGCATGTTAGCAGGCATTTTTGCACATGCACAAGAAAATGTACCTCCTTATGTGGGAGGCGATGCAGAGGTAACACCTCCAAAATTTGTAGCGCGAAAATACGCGCCGACTGACAAGACAAATTCGCTAAAAGCTTACATTGCTGAAAACCTGGCTTACGATGCCGATGTTGGCGAGGTGATGGAAGGAACCGAAGTTGTAAAGTTTATTATTAATGCCGATGGAAGTTTGTCGGAAATTGAGGTAGTAAACAGTGTTTCACCAACAGTTGACAAACTGATAACAGGTATATTGGAAGAAACCGATTACATGTGGATGCCAGGTAAAAACAACGGAGTTGCGGTTGCCATGGAAAAAGAAATTGCGATTCAGATAAAACTGGGATTGACAGAATCGACTGCCGAAAGTCGCGATTTTAAGGAAATTGCCAAGGAGCATTTCAATAAAGGCGCTGAAAAGTTATTTGTTGACCGTAAAGCCAAGCGAGCTATAAAGCACTTCGAAACTGTTATTCGTTATCAACCGTATGATCAGTCTACCGTATATCTGCTGGCACTTTGCGAAGTGGACCGGGGAAATATGGATGCAGCACAAGAATATGCAGACAGATTCATGGATATGGGAGGAGATAAAAGTTTTCTTGAAGAAACACTGGCTGAAGAAATCAAGGGGACTGATGCATACGAACAACTTACGCAACTTTTTGCAACCAAATAATAGAACAATCATTACATGAAAAAATTTTCAGGCCATTTCGGGAACAGTTTCCGGGATGGCCTTTTTTTCGTTGTGCCTATAGGTCGGGTTCAGTGTCTCTCCAATTAAAGTTCTTCATACAAACTTGCGAGAAGGGGATTCAAAAACTATCCACGGAAATTACTGTTCGATTAGGTTGTAATAGTAGATCATTCCTGGCTGGCAACCAGCATCTCGTCCACCGAGGACGACAGCAAAGTAGTTATCGCATCTTTCAACTCCACAAACTCTTGTAAAGCGCAATCGGGAACGGGTGGAACAGGGTCGATCCAAATCTCGCTATTAAATCCTGCCCAGTAGCCTTTTTCTCCTTCAATTGCCTGGTCGATGGTGGAGTTGAGTAATTGGATATACTGGTTTGCCCGACTCAGCTGTTTTTTATTGCCTTTCTTATAACAGTCCCGCGCACTTTCAATGTAACAATAGAGTTCAGCCGGGAAATGCCAGTTGGTAGATTGTTGGCAATACGCAGTATTAATGTCGGCTTGCGCAACTGTATGTTCCAACTCTTCGAGTTTTTGCTCAAAAGCCGAAAGTTTTGGTTGCTCCACCGAAAATGCCCATAATGGAGATAATGCTATATACAGAACCACAATCTTGTATTTCATAACATTACACATTGGTTACACATGTATGCCTATATACAAAACCGGTTTTGCCCTGTTAATATGTCTTTTTTTGAAATTAGCGTCCTTCTATAAATATATTCGCTTTTTTGCCGAAAGGTAATCCGCCCAATATTAATTCAAGTTTAACTGGCAGTAATTTAGAGTGAATTTAAAAAAGGTGAGATTTGTCATAATTTTGACTGCTTTTTCCGTTTTCTCTTTTTCCCGAATTTGCTTTTTAACCCCGTTCGATTTCAAATTTTGCTTTCATTTTTTGACGGATGAAAAATTCAACCCTCCCGAAATTGAAAAATTGGACTTGAAAATGTACCGATCAAAATTTCAACCCTGTTCGTGCGAGATGTTAAGAAAAGTGTAAGTAGAGTTTTAATATGCAAGAAAAAGGCAATCGTGAGTAAATAAATGATTTCTAAAGGGCCCGAAAACTATCAAATTATCAAAAGCATATTCTAGTTTTGGTCACCGAAATCAAAAAATTTTATGAATATGATGTTTGACAAAGGGCTAACTACCTTTATGATTGTAGCCACCAGTTTGGTGATGTTAATGACTCCCGGACTGGCTTTCTTTTACGGCGGCTTAGGCTGTAAAAAGAATATCCTGAGTATTATGATGCAGAGTTTTGTGTCGTTAGGAATTACGACTATTCTGTGGATAAGCTTTGGCTACTCCATGTGTTTCAGTGGAACCATGGCCGGTGGAAATGATTTTTTCGGCATCATTGGTAATTTTGATAAAGCTTTTCTAAATGGAGTTACGGCGAGTACACCTTTGTCGCCCGATCGTAATTTTCCGGAATATATTTTTGTGGCTTACCAAATGATGTTTGCCATTATTACTCCTGCTCTAATAACCGGAGCGTTTATTAACCGGGTAACATTTAAGTCTTACGTTATTTTTCTGGTGCTTTGGCAAATTTTCGTTTACTATCCCTTTGTTCACATGGTTTGGGGTGGTGGAGTTCTAGCCGAATGGGGAGTGCTCGATTTTGCCGGAGGAATTACGGTGCACGCAACAGCAGGATTTGCAGCGTTGGCATCGGTGTTTTTTGTAGGGTCTCGCGCCGAAAAGAACAGTGGCCCGAACAATATTCCGCTGGTAGCTATCGGGACCAGTTTACTGTGGTTTGGGTGGTATGGTTTTAACGCCGGAAGTGAGTTGGATGTGGATGCCATTACTGCACAGGCTTTCCTGAATACCGATGTCGCGGCGTCGGTGGCGGCAATTACCTGGCTGGGAATTGAATGGACTACCGGCAAAAAACGACCTACTTTTATCGGATTGATGACCGGTGCTGTGGCCGGGCTGGCAACAATAACACCGGCAGCAGGATATGTAACGCTTGGAACAGCTATGTTTATTGGCCTTTGTGCCGGAATGGTTTGCTACCAGGCAGTTAAATTTGTGGAGCGAAAACGTTGGGACGATGCCCTTGACGTTTGGGGAGTACACGGAATTGGCGGAGTATTGGGAACAATTCTGCTGGGTTTTTTCGGAACAACAGCTGTAAATGCCAATGGCGCCAACGGATTATTTATGGGCGGAGGCGTTTCTTTCTTATTTAAACAGATTATAGCTATAATTTTTGCCTCTGCTTGGGGATTTATTTTTACATTAGGCGTCTTAAAAGCAATCAATCGTTTTGTGCCTGTAAAAGTGGGGCGTATGGACGAGATGAAAGGCCTCGATTTAGGCTATCATGGCGAGGTTGCACGACAATAAAGAAAACCAATAACATATTATATTTTCAGCCACGGACGGCGTAGTTTAAGCTACTCTGTTCGTGGTTTTTTGTTTTCAGCACTTTTACGAATGTGGTATTCCTTATTGAATAAATTCTCTTCTTTTTTTAATTCTCAGCCTTCAGAACCTAAACTCTTCCTGTTGAACATTGAACTCTAAACTTTTAATTGTACTTTTGCACCTCAAATTTTTAGCTAGATATTTCAAGATGAGTCAGATGGAAATTCCGAGCAAGTACAACCCGGCCGAGGTTGAAGATAAATGGTACAAATACTGGATGGATAACAAATATTTCCACTCCACACCCGACGAGCGCGAACCTTACACGATTGTAATTCCGCCGCCAAACGTAACCGGTGTGTTGCACATGGGGCACATGCTTAACAATACCATTCAGGATATTCTGGTCCGCCGTGCGCGAATGACCGGTAAAAATGCCTGTTGGGTGCCGGGAACCGACCACGCATCGATTGCTACCGAAGCCAAAGTGGTAAACAAACTAAACGCTGAAGGAATTGATAAGTACGATCTTTCGCGCGACGAATTTTTGAAACATGCCTGGGAGTGGACCGATAAACACGGTGGCATTATCCTCGAGCAGCTGAAAAAACTGGGTGCTTCGTGCGACTGGGACCGCACTGCTTTTACCATGGACGAAGCCCGCAGCGAATCGGTAATCAAAGTGTTTGTCGACCTGTTCAACAAAGGAATGATTTACCGTGGTGTACGTATGGTAAACTGGGATCCGGCAGCAAAAACTGCACTGTCTGACGAAGAAGTGATCTACAAAGAAATGCAGGGTAAACTCTACTACCTCAACTACAAAATTGAAGGTGAAGATGAGTTTGTAACCATTGCAACTACACGCCCTGAAACGATTCTGGGCGATACTGCAGTTTGTGTAAATCCGAACGACGAGCGTTTTGCCCACCTGAAAGGAAAACGTGTTTTGGTGCCGCTCATCAACCGTTCAATCCCGATCATTGAGGATGAATATGTGGATATGGAATTTGGTACCGGATGTTTGAAAATTACACCGGCACACGATATCAATGACTACGAAATTGGTTTAAGATACAACCTGCCATCGATCGACATTTTTAACGACAACGGAACATTAAACGAAAAAGCTGAGCTCTTTGTTGGCGAAGACCGTTTTGATGTTCGCGATAAAATTGTTCCTGAACTGGAGAAAGCAGGAAATCTGGCAAAAGTTGAAGACTATACAAATAAGGTTGGTTTCTCGGAGCGTACTGATGTGATCATCGAACCAAAATTGTCGGCACAGTGGTTCCTGAAAATGGAAGAACTGGTAAAACCGGCTTTGGAAAATGTGATGAACGATACCATCAGCTTCCACCCGCCGAAATTTAAAAATACCTACAAACACTGGATGGGCAACATCAAAGACTGGTGTATTAGCCGCCAGCTGTGGTGGGGGCACCAAATTCCGGTGTATTACCTGCCCGACGGAACTTATGTTTGTGCCGGGTCAGCTGAAGAAGCGCTGGAATTGGCAAAAGAAAAGTCGGGAAATGCAGAACTGACTGTTGCCGATTTAAAACAAGACGAAGATGCTTTGGATACCTGGTTCTCGAGTTGGTTGTGGCCAATATCGGTTTTCGATGGAATTCGTGAGCCGGAGAACGAAGAGGTAAATTATTACTACCCAAGTTCTGATTTAGTAACCGCGCCTGATATCATTTTCTTTTGGGTGGCCCGAATGATTATTGCCGGTTACGAGTACCGCGATGATTTCCCGTTTAAGAATGTATATTTTACCGGAATGGTGCGCGATGCACAACGCCGTAAAATGTCGAAGTCGTTGGGTAACTCTCCCGATCCGCTGGATCTGATCGCTAAGTACGGTGCCGACGGTGTGCGTGTGGGAATGTTGCTTTGCTCGCCTGCAGGTGGCGATTTACTGTTCGACGAAGGACTGCCGCAACAGGGAGCAGGTTTCTCAACAAAAATATGGAATGCTTTCCGCCTGGTGAAAAACTGGGAAGTTTCATCAGAAATCGAACAACCGGAACATTCAAAACTGGCCATCGAGTGGTTTAAAAATAAACTGGCTCAGGTGGTTGAAACATTAAATACACAGTTCGACAGTTTCCGTATTTCGGAAGCGTTGATGACCGTTTACACAACAGTGCGCGACGAGTTTTCGGGTTGGTTGCTCGAGATGGTAAAACCAGCTTATCAACAACCGATTGATGCCTTAACTTATGCTGAAATTGTGGAGCTGTTCGATCAGATGTTGCGATTGATGCACCCATTCATGCCTTTCATTACTGAAGAAATCTGGCAGTTGCTTGACGAGCGTAAAGAAGGCGAAAGCATCATGATCAGCCAATTGCCGGCCAATACAAGCTACGATGCTGCGCTACTTGCTGCTTTCGAAGATGTAAAAGAGGCGGTTTCCGGAATTCGTAAAATCCGTAAAGACAAAAATATTGCCTTTAAAGATGCTATCGATTTTTCGGTGCAAAAAGGCGACAAAGGATTTGATGCTAAATTCAACAGCATTCTTATCAAATTAGGTAATCTTACCGAGCTGACTACTGTTGACGAAGAAGTTAAAGGAGCGGCTTCGTTCCGTGTAAAATCAACCAGTTTTTACATTCCGCTTGATGGATTTATTGACGTGGAAGAAGAGTTGAAAAAGCTGGAAGAAGAGTTGAAATACGCCAAAGGATTCCTGAACTCGGTAATGAAAAAGCTGAGTAACGAGCGCTTTGTAAATAATGCACCCGAAGCGGTAGTTGCCAAAGAAAAAGCAAAACAAGCCGATGCCGAAGCCAATATTAAAGTATTGGAAGAGCGCATTGCTTCAATGAAATAGATTTTACTGAGCGGGTGACTTCAAGTCACCCGCTCAGTTTATACCTCAATCCCCTTAACATCTGTTAAAAACCCGTTAAATAGTGTTATCTTCAAAATGGTTAAATTCTTTTGCATAGATTTGCAATTGGAATAGAATTACGCACTTATGTATAAAAATTTACTGCTGCTATTATTGGTTTCGTCGGGCATTTTAAGTTGGGCGCAGGATGAGAATTATCCGGTCGATCCGATGTTGATTGAACTGAAAGCAAAAATCCTGAGTTCATCCGATAGTTCAGCAGTTCCTTATGCCAACATTATAAATCACCGCACTCACAGCGGAACCATTACCAATGGCGAAGGTATTTTTACTTTGGAGATGCTTAATATCGATTCGCTCGAAATTACTTCGGTGGGTTACAAAACTTTTATTCTGAAAGTACCATCGTATTACACCGGCTACGAAATGCTGACCTTTTATATAGATCCTGTACTTTATAATGTGGGCGAAGTTACTGTTGAAGGCGATGCCAAGCAGTTGGATTATTTCGAACACGGAAATCCGACAGATCTTGATCCAACATTAAGAGGTGATGCATTTAACGAAAAACCTCCGATTATTGCTGCGTTGGTAAGTCCCTTGTCGTTTGCACAATATTACGGCAAGCGCGAAAAACGAAAACGTCAGGTGCGCGAGGACATGGCAATAACGAAAAACTGGGAAATGCACTCGAGAAACTACAATAAGGAAATGGTAATGAAACTTACCGGATTGAATGAGGCGTATGCCGATACTTTTATGATGTGGTTTAACGGACAAGATGTACTTCCTTACACCGCTACCGAATACCAGGTTCGGGAGTCGATTGTGCAATATTACAAGTTATTTAAATTAGATTACGATCTCGAATAATTGAACGAAAAATTCGATAAACAATCAATGATTTGTTAATAAAGTACAATTAAGTATTTAATTCGGTCAATTTCAAACTTTCATATTAAATATAAAAAGATGCTAATATCTTTAAAATGTAATCAGAATTGCAAAATTGCTTACAATTTGGTTATTTGTTGCGTTTAGTGGTGGAGAAGCATTAAACGCAATGTTTTTGGTCACATTCCAAATATGTTCTTCAGCATTGACTTCGGGAGTAGAGGGTTGTAATTTAGCATCGCAATCATTTAATATTCAAAGTTATGAAACGATTAATGTTTACCTTTTTGGCTATGATTCTGGCCTTGGGAGTAGTAACCGCAGGCGACTACAAAATCCCCTTAATAGGATCGAAAGCTCCAAAATTTAGTGCAAACACAACAAACGGAAAGATTACTTTCCCAAATGATTTTGGAAACCATTGGAAGATTTTGTTTAGCCACCCGGCTGACTTTACTCCGGTATGCTCGTCTGAATTGCTAGAGCTTGCACACCTGCAAAAAGAATTCAAAAAACTGGGTGTTGAGTTGGCAGTAGTTTCCACAGACGATATTGTATTACACAAAATGTGGAAAGCTCATCTTGAAGAGATCGACTATAAAAAACGGGGTACGGTTCATATCGATTTCCCGATTATTGAAGATCCTGATGCAAAGGTTTCGCGCCTGTACGGAATGTTGCACGATGAGGAAAGCACCGACCGCGATGTTCGGGGTGTGTTTATCATCGACGATAAAAATACTATACGCTCGGTGAATTTCTACCCGGTTGAGGTAGGCCGTAATATGGATGAATTTGTTAGGATGGTGGAAGCTTTACAGCTTACCGAATCGAAATTTGTTTACACGCCTGCTAACTGGCAAAAGGGCGACGATGTAATTGTGCCTTACTTGCCATATACAACTGCCGAGTTGGAAGCTAATCCAAAATTAGCAGACAGGTATTACAGTGTTGGCAACCGGATGTGGTTCGAACAGGTGGAAGGACCAACAGCCAAGGTTGAAGACGACGAGGAATAGCAAAACGCAATTTTTCATAGAAGCATGTTAGGATTCAGACACTAAAAAAGGTATTTGCGTTGCAGATACCTTTTTTTCTCTCCCCCGAATGATCAGTATTACTTTATTCCAATTGTACTTTTAATACTGTTTTGAACTCGGATATTTATAACAAAGAAGCGGAAAGAGCGAAGTTTAAGAAGGCGAGATTTTGTTGTAAAATAGGTACAAAAAAGAAAGCCCGGAGTTGACCAGGCTTTCCCAATGAAAGGGTAAACTTTCATTAATTTTTGCAATCAAATAATAAACGCAGTTTTTGAAAACGGTTCACTATTCTAATTTCTTTTAACAAGCAAGTGCTCGTTTTGTTAAATATTATATCAACTTTTTTATTGATGCTGATTCACCGTTAAGCAAAAGAATTAATTGCCAATTTGGTCTTTTAGCAACTTAACCTGGTTGCTTAATTTGGTAATCTCACTGTCTTTTTCTTTTAGCTGGTTTTGCAGCTGCTGAGTTTCTGAACGAACATTATCAAGCTGTCCCTGAAGGGTTTTAAGCTCGTTTTCTCCAACTTCAATTTTACCTTCAAGAACTTTGGCTTCCTGATTTAGTCGGTTAATTTCAAAATTCTTTTGGTCGAGTGCTGAGTTCTTTTCGCTAACCTCGGTTTCCAGTGTGCTAACTTCATTTTGCAACGATTGAATCGACGCTTCTTTACTCTCCAAAGCGTTGGTTAAACGTTGTTTTTCAAAATCAAGATTAAAACTGGTTTCCTGCAACGATTCCTGTTTGCTGTTTAGTTCTTCATTCAGCACAGCCATTTCTTTTTTCAGGTCGGCAATGTCTTGCTCTTTCATGGCATTACTTTCCATCAACTCGTTTTTCATGGCTTCAAAATCGGCAATCAAAGCTTTTATGCGTTCAGCTTTGGCATTATTTTCGGCATCGAGTTTTCGCGAAAGTTCTTCGGCTTTTAATCTGCCGGCTTCCATTTCAAGGTATTTCTTTTTCGAGACACACGACGACAGGCCGATCAAAACTACACTGATAACAAGAATGATATATTTTCTACTCATAACTATCTTTTTATGTTCAAAACAAAGATACACAATAATAAACGAGTATTACAACGTTTAACTAGGTAGGAATGGTATTTATTTCTTACTTTTATTTTTTAAAATTGATGGTCATGAAGAAAACAATTATATTCATTTTTACAGTTTGTGTAGCCCTTACAGCGCTGGGGCAGAATGGTTCGAAGGTGGCGCACACCATTAAAGGGAAAGTGGTTGATGCCAATACAAATCGACCGGTTTCGTATACCAATATTGGTTTAGAAGGTACGTTTTTTGGTACCGCCAGCGATAGTGAAGGAAATTTTGAGTTGAAGATTCCCGAAGAGATGGTGGACAAAGACATCTACTTTTCGGCAGTGGGATTCACCAACAAACAGTTTCCGGTACAAGATCTTTTTTCGAAAGAATTTGCGGTGATTAAATTAGAGTCGCAATCATACGACGTTGATGAGGTGGGAGTTGCCGCACAAAATATGGTTCTGGTTCGCATTTTACGTATGGCTTCGGAGAACATTAAATACAATTATGGTTCGGGGCCGTTTAACATGCACTTTGCTTATTCAAAAGAAACGGCTGTTAACGGACAAGTAAAAGCTCCGCAAATTGCCAAGGTACTGCTTTACGACGAAACAGGTTATACAAATCCATCAAAAACGGATGCTTTTAAAGCTCGGAATTATTCGGTAACAAAAGAGCAAAGCGATGCTGATTACCGATTTTCAACTGCGCAACTGAACCTTGACGATCTGTTGGGATTTGACTGGGTGCGCTCGGCATCGGGTATTTTAAGTCCGGCACTGTTAAGCGACTATCAACTTGCACTGGAAAGCCAACCTGTAATAAACGGAAAAGAATACTGGGTGATTTCTTTTAGCCCAAAAGTGCCTTCGTTGGCAACCACGGGTGACTATTATGCAGGCACTTTTAAAGGAAAAATCAGCATTAATAAAGAAGATTATTCGATTTTGAAAATTGAGGGTGAAGCAGTGGCTCCAAAAAATAACCGTCAGGGAAGGGCGCTGGCAATTGGGCAGAACAACACGGATTTTTATACCGATGTGCTTTACACTTTTGAAGTGGATTATAAAGATCTTTTGCTAAAAAGTGTGTCCCTGGATAAAACGTATACCTATAAAGGAGAAAAGGTTTCGGAGCAAGCCGTACTTGAAATGAATCGTGCACACACGAATAATCTTACAGTGATTGATTCGCGCGATTATTTTCCGGGAGAGTAAACGAAATATTCAGATAAAAAAACAGGGTTGTGAATCAAATCACAACCCTGTTTTTTTGTTTATAAATGTCTTAATCTTCCGACGTAAATAAATCTTCTTCGTTAACTTTTTTAACCAGCATGCTGTCTTTTAGCGTGCGGTTAATAATGGTGTAAGGCGCGGTAACTACTTCGTCGCCCTCTTTAATTCCTTTCAGGATTTCAATGCTGTTATTGTCCTGAATTCCGGTTTCCACTTCGGTTTTCATTACACGACCATCGGCATACACAAAAACAACTTCCTTCTTTTCGTCGCGTTGGGCAGTGTTTTCATCGTCCGAAGCATTTTCCAAATCAGACTCAACTTCTTTGGTGCCGCCGTCTTCTTTTTTAATTCGTGTTGTTACTGCCGAAATTGGCACAGAAATAACATTCTCGCGGGTTTCGGTAAGAATATCAACGGTAGCCGACATTCCCGGGCGGAAAGGGTAGAGGTTACCATTCTCCGGATCGATCAAATCTACGTACGAATCCTTGAGCAGAAGTACTTTTACATCGAAGTTGGTTACCTGGTCGGAACTGGTTCCGGTAACACTGGCAGAATTGGCAATTTCGGTGACAATGCCTTTGAATTTGCGGTTCAGGTAAGCGTCAACTTCCACCAGTGCAGTGTCGCCTTTCATTACCTTTACAATATCGTTTTCGTTAACTTCAACCTGCACCTCCATTTTATTCAGGTCGGCAACGGTCATCATTTCCGTTCCCACCATCATGCTGGTTCCTACCACGCGTTCGCCTTTTTCAACGTTCAACGCCGAAATGGTTCCTGTAATAGGTGCATAAATTTTTGTTTTTATCAGCTGCTCTTCGGCTTCGTCAAGCGATGCCTGCGCACTTAAAACCGAATATTGTGCCGCACGAGCTTCAGCCTGTGCAACTTTATAGGCTGCTTCAGCCGATTCGAATTGCGAAACCGGAATCGTACCTTTTTCATACAATTGTTTGGAGCGTTTATACGAAAGTTCACTTTCAATTAATTGTGCTTCGGCCTGTGCCTGTCTTGCTTTCGACGAGTTGACCGCTGCCTCGGAACGGTTTACCGCCGAAACATACATTTCGGGTTTAATCACACACAGCAATTTTCCTTGCTCAACGGCGTCGCCATCTTCAACATGCAGTTCAACGATCTCCCCGGCCACATCCGGACTAATTTTCACTTCGGTCTCCGGCTGGATTTTTCCGTTGGCGGTTATAAACTCGGTAATGGTTTTACTTTCTACCGTTTCGGTTGACACCTTTACACTTACATCGCTGCCCAGCCATCCTTGCTTTTTGCCCACGATTAGCACAATCATGATTACAACCGCAATTCCAATTATATATGGCAATATCTTTTTTTGCTTCATTTCAGTTAGCTGTTTTTTTTAATAGGTAATAAATCGGCTTCTAAAATTACAAGAAAAATTGATTCCTGTAGTTTAAAAATCAATCCGTCGCAAATTGCCGTTTTTGAAGTTGCATAAAATAGAAAGATTAAGGCTCCCGCAAATTCTGCTTCCGGTCCGTTTTTCTTATTCTTTAATCAGCATCCGTGCCGTTAAACGGCTGTGTTGTTCCAGGTAAATATCCTTTTCTTTTACCATCCAGTCGAGCACTTCTTCGGTATAATGGCGAATAGTTACCAGCGTAAGATCGGTGTTGTACCTAATGTTGTAATCTGCCGAAAGTTCGCTGAAAATTTCTTCCAAATTTTCGTCCGAGGCATCGGCAACAATATTCAAGTCGATAGCCGACTGTTGCATTAAGGTAACCTTAATCAATTTTTCCATCAGGAATTTTACCACCCGCTCGATATCGCTGATCGAGATGATCGAGAAATCCAAGGCCGAAAGTGTGATCAGCACCTGGTTTTCTTTGAGGATAAAAATTGGTGGCAGCTCAATTTTATGATCGATTTTATGAATTACAGTGCCTGGGTTTTTAGGCTCAACAAACGATTTTACCAGCAACGGAATACCTTCGTTATGCAGCGGTTGCATGGTTTTTGGGTGAATAACTTTTGCCCCCGAGTGTGTCATCTCCACCGCCTCTTTGTACGACAGTTCATTGATCATTACCGTGTCGCTCATTTTTTTAGGATCGGCACTTAAAACTCCGGGAACGTCTTTCCAAATCGACACGCTCTCTACCTTCAATGAGCTGCCAATAATTGCAGCTGTAAAATCTGAACCCTCGCGACCGAGTGTGGTAGTCAGGTTAGTAGTTGTCGATCCGATAAATCCTTGTGTAATGTACAATCCAGTATCGGCGAAAGTGAATTCCTTGCGAATCAGTTCGCCTGTCCATTCCCAGTCAACACGTGCATCGCGGAAAGTGTCGTCTGTTTTCAGGCAGGTGCGGATATCTATCCAGGTATTTTTATGCCCGGTGGCGGTAATGTAATCGCTAACAATGCGGGTAGAAATGAGTTCGCCAAAACAGATAATCTGGTCGTATTCAAAATTAAAATCGTACGACGGGCGCGAATTCAGTTTGTGTTCCAGCTCGGTAAACAATTCGTAAACGCCCTGTGGCATTCCTTTTTCGCCAAACAAATCACCGATAATTTCAATGTGGTAATTTTTAAAATTATTGAATATTGTCCACTTTTCTTCGTTGCTGTTATAGTATGCTTTTATCAATGTTTCCAGCAAATCCGTACTTTTCCCCATGGCTGAAATAACCACCGACAGGTTTCCGCTTTCGCTTTTAATAATTTCAAACACATTTTTTACCGCGGCCGCATCTTTTACCGATGCTCCACCAAATTTAAAAACCTTCATAAAAATCGATTTTAAGCTTTTGAGCAATGCGCTACGAGCTGTTTAACCTTGCAAAACTATATTTTTTTGAATTAACAATATACATGTTCTTATGGGAAATCATTTTACTAAAAATGTTAATTTAGATGCCTTCGAAAAAAACACTAAAAAGAAACTGCACGCATGAGACATTTTATTCTTTCATTTTTCATTCTGTTTACTTTTTCAGGATTTAGTCAGGTTAGCCAACTCAATAAAAGTTCGCTTTCCATCGAAACAATAATGCAGGATCCTGCTAAATGGATCGGCACTTCGCCAAGCGATATCAGTTGGAGCGAAGATGGCGCAAAAATCTACTTTCAATGGAATCCGGAGCAAGACACGCTCGAATCGTTGTATGCTTACGATCTGTCGACCAAAGAAATTGAAAAAGTTAGTTTGGATGAAAAAAAGACGCTGCCCGGTCGTCGTGGCGATTATAACAGCGACAAAACAAAAAAAGTATACACCCGAAATGGCAACCTCTTTTTGCTGGATATTAAAAGCGGAAAAGAAAAGCAGCTAACCGCTTGGCTGGAGCGCGCTTCATCGCCCGAGTTTGTTTTAGGTGATTCCAAAATTGCGTTCACAAAAGACAATAACCTGTTCACTATCGATCCGGAAACCGGGTTGATTTCGCAGCTGACTAACTTTGTTTCAGGAAGCGAGAAAAAGGAACAGCCTTCATCGGAACAAGCCAAATGGCTGGAGCAGCAGCAAAAGGAATTGTTCGTGGTTTTGCAGGAACGCGAAGCAAAAAGCAAAGCACGTGAAAACCGCGAGGAGGAAGAGAAGGTGGCCGAACCCTTAAAAATATACACCGGTAGTAAGTTTTTGAGTGATATTTCGCTGAGCCCCACCGGCGACTACATTATTTACAGCTTGTATGAAAGGGCGTCGAATGCAAAAGCTACATCGGTAACGCATCATGTTACCGAATCGGGATACACCGAAGAAAAGAATGCTCGCGCAAAAGTAGGAAGTCCGCAGGCATCGGTAGAAATGAGCATTTTTGATGTGAAGAATAACAAGTTGGTAACGATCGATAAATCACAAATTCCCGGAATAAAAGATTTACCCGACTACCTGAGCGATTACCCGGAACGTATGCCAAAAGAAGGCGAGGAAGTAAAAGATCGTGATGTGAATTTGTTGGGACCACTTTGGAATGAAACCGAAGATATGGCGGTGGTTGTGGCTTTGTCGCAAGACAACAAGGACCGCTGGATTTTGTTGCTCGATCCTGCCACGGGTGATTTGGAATTGCTTGATCGTCAGCGCGATGAAGCATGGATCGGTGGCCCCGGAATTGGCGGCTGGGGAATGTCAACCGGAAGCATTGGCTGGATGCCCGATGACGAATCGGTGTGGTTTCATTCCGAGGAGTCAGGCTACTCGCATTTGTACGCTGTAAATTGCAAGACAAAAAAGAAAACAACACTTACGGAAGGCGACTTTGAAGTTTCGGAAGCCTCTATTTCGAACGATAAAAAATGGTTCTATTTCATTGCCAACAAAGTGCATCCCGGCGTAACGCACTTTTATAAAATGCCGGTTTGGGGTGGCAAGCTTACGCAAATTACATCATTGGAAGGTGGAAACGAAGTAACGCTTTCTCCCGATGAGAAATACCTGGCCATTCGTCATTCGGAGGCTAACAAACCGTGGGAGCTTTATTTGCAGGAGAACAAAGCCGGAGCAGAAGCCAAGCAGCTGACGCATTCAACCACCGACGCCTTTAACGAATACAACTGGCGGGTTCCGGATTTCATTACTTTTAATGCTGCCGATGGCGCCGAAGTGCATGCTCGTTTGTATCGTCCTGAGTCGCCGGAACAAAACGGCCCTGCCGTAATTTTTGTACACGGTGCGGGTTACTTGCAAAATGCGCACAAATGGTGGAGTAGCTATTTCCGAGAGTACCAGTTCCACAATATTTTAGTCGACAATGGTTACACGGTGCTGGATATCGATTACCGTGGAAGTGCCGGTTATGGACGAGACTGGCGCACCGGAATTTATCGCTGGATGGGTGGCCTCGATCTTTCGGATCAGGTTGACGGTGCCAAAATGCTCACCGAAAAATATAATGTTTCGCCCGAGCGTATTGGACTTTATGGTGGTTCGTATGGTGGTTTTATCACGCTAATGGCGATGTTTAACGAGCCGGAAACCTTTGCCGCCGGAGCAGCTTTGCGTTCGGTTACTGATTGGGCACATTACAACCACGGTTATACGGCTAATATTCTGAATACACCGGTGCAGGACAGCATCGCTTATGCGAAAAGTTCTCCTATAAATTTTGCCGATGGATTGGAAGGCAACCTGCTGATGTGCCATGGAATGGTAGATGATAACGTCCAGTTTCAGGATATTGTACGTTTAACGCAGCGCCTTATCGAGTTGGGCAAAGAAAACTGGGAGCTGGCCGTTTTCCCTGTTGAGGCGCACGGTTTTGTGGAGCCAAGTAGCTGGACCGACGAGTACAGACGTATATTTAAACTATTTGAAGAGAATTTGAAATAACACGATACAAGTGAGCGGGTGACTTGAAGTCACCTGCTCACTCGAACATTTTAAATCCTTTTGTGTTTTTGAAACTAATGGATCGTATTCAACAATATTTTCGATGGTTAAAACAGGCATTGCTGATAGTAATTGCACTGTTTTCGTTGGCATCGTGCTCGGTAAAAGAGCCCTTGTTCAAAGCCATTGGTGCCGAATACCAGCGTCCGTTAAATAAAACAAAAACAACCCCAAACTTCGAAAACCACTGCCAGACTTCACCTCATGATTTTTGGATTAGCAGTAATGCTCAAAACTCCGATCATAATCTTTTAGGAACTGCAGTTGAGCGTGATGAGTTTCTTTTACAGTCAACATCTTTTGTTGAATATTCATTCGAGCAAACGGAAATTGTTGCTGAAAACACCCGGCTGTACATTCTCTATAAGCGGTTAAAATTCGATATGGTGTAATCGCCTTTCCCAAATGCCACATATTGTCAATTTTAATAACCGTTAATACATTTTTACATGAATAATCTTGCGAATAAGTCGGCAAACAAGGCCGGACTTTTCACTTTATCTCTACGGCTGGTAGTTGGCTGGACTTACTTTTCTGCCTTTTGGCGCCGTGTTGTGCTTGTCGATAAACTTGATCCGGAAGGAGCTGCCTACATCGGCGAAAAATTCAACCATTTTCTACCCAACGCTTTGGGTATAAAACCGATAATCGAGCACCTGGTTACGCATCCTGAACAGTTGTGGATGGCCATGGTGGCATTTACTATTGTTGAGGCTGTTGTAGGGCTGTTTATTATGCTGGGGCTTTTTACCCGCTTAATGAGCGTTGGCGTTTTTGGCCTTGCCGCCGGAATTTTGCTGGGCTCGGGATGGATAGGAACAACCTGTCTCGACGAATGGCAAATCGGCGTGCTCGGAATTGCAGCCGGATTCACCTTGTTTTTTAGTGGCAGTGGCGCGTATTCGCTCGATCAGTTGCTGCTAAATAAAAAGCTCAAATTCACTCAAAACCGGTGGTTTGTTTGGCTGGGCTCTGGCGAACTTCCCAGCAGAAATTTAAAGCCGGTCGTACTGGTTGGTTCGTTGGGAATATTGTTTCTAACGCTGTTTACCAACCAGGTTTTTCATGGCGGAGTTTATGGGAAGCTGCATAACAAATCGGTAAAACCTAAAATCGAAATCAGCGATGCCACCATCGAAAACAACATCCTGCAGTTTGAAATTTACCGCACCGAAGGAGTGGATGTGTACGGATCGTTTCTGATCGGGATTCAATTGCTGGATTCAGAAGGTAATATTTTGCTCGAAAAAACGGGCGAAGAGTTAGCTCAGTTACCGGCAGATCAAATCTCCAACCACTATGTAACCCACGTAAAACCGGGGAAACACAGTTTGATCGTTCCCTTGGGAGCAAAAGCTGATTTGGCTCTTGATTTGCGCGCAATCGATTTAAATCGAGCAAATGAATACACACTAAAACTGATTGATATTAGCGGATTGGAATGGGAAAGCAAGGTAAAGATCTAAACTGAGTAGCATGGAGTGAGCGGGTGACTCGAAGTCACCCGCTCACTTTTTCAGGTATAAGGTGTAAGTAACTACTTGGTTCCTTACCCCTAGATCCCCTGTAGGGGACTTGTTCGCATCTCCTACTGGCGTTCATTTAGTTTGTTTCTAACCTTTTTATTCTTCGCAAATATTCCTTGTTTCTCCGGCCATAAGCCCCTTTAGGGGTTTGGGGTAACAATAGAACGAATTATATTGTAAAGCATTGGCAGGATTTCGTGTTCAGTGTCCCGGTTCTTACCCCTAATCTCCTTCGGGTAATTCGAAGTCACCCGCTCACTTTTTTCACAAATCATTTTTATTACTTTTAACATCAACCAAAACGGTAGTCATGACCGAAACGTCCGTTTTCAAAAATAAAAACCTCTATTTCATTTTTGGCGTCACGCTAATCGCCATGATGGGCGTGGCGAGCATCACACCGGCTTTCCCCGATATTGTCGATTATTTCGGTATTAGGCAGCAACAGGTAGGCTGGCTGATTGTGGCGTTTACCCTGCCCGGTATTTTTCTTACGCCGTTTACCGGCATTTTGGCCGATCGTTATGGCCGGAAACTGGTATTGGTACCTTCATTATTTATTTTCGGAATAGCAGGATTTGCCTGTATGTTTGCACCCGGATTTTACTGGCTGCTGGCACTTCGTTTTATTCAGGGAGTTGGAGCCAGCTCCTTATCGAGTATGAATATTACGCTCGTTGGCGATCTTTTCGAGGGCAAACGACGCACCGCAGTAATGGGCTACAATGCCAGTGTGCTAAGTATAGCCACAGCATCGTACCCTGCCCTTGGCGGCGTGATTGCCATTTTTGGCTGGCAGTATATTTTTGCCTTGCCCATTCTTGCAATTCCTCTCGGTATTTGGGTAACGAAAGGGTTGAATAATCCCGAGCCAAAGAACAAGGTGAAGCTACGCTCGTATTTTGGGCGCGTGTGGAAGACCATTAATCAGCGCACCGTTTGGGGGCTTTTCGCCGTTAACTTTATCCTCTTCCTCTTACTTTACGGTTCGTATCTCACCTATTTCCCGCTGATGATGGAAAACCGCCTCGGCGCCGATTCTTCGCGTATTGGGCTAATGATGTCGCTCATGTCGGTAACTACAGCCATTATGAGCTCGCAACTGGCGCGCCTTAACCGCCTGCTGGGGCAAAAACGACAGCTCATTATTGGTAGCGCATTTTATATGGTGGCCTCGCTGTTGCTTATTGCTGCCAATAGTTATTTAATGTTCGGCATAGCTGTAATCGTATTTGGTTTTGGCCACGGAATAACCATTCCATCTATTCAGAATATGCTGGTGGGCTTTGCGGGCATTAACGAGCGGGCGGCGTTTATGTCGCTAAACTCAATGGTGCTGCGCGGCGGACAAACTTTTGGCCCCTTGCTGGTAGGTGTGTTTTATGCACTTGGCGGTTTACAGGCCAGCTTCCTCTCGGGCGCCGTTATGGCCGTGCTAATGATGGTTATCATTCTGGCAACCGTGCGTGTCAACAAAAAAACGAGCAAATAATTACAACAAGCTATTTTATCGGGCCGGCAGCCGGGCTTTCCGCTAAAGTTGCCACACCTTTTGCTTGTTCCACCAAGGGCTGTTGGGTAGCTTCCTTTGGTCGCTCCCAATAGCCGGGTGTCACAAAGCAAAAGTTGCGGCAAGCTACCGCTGCAATCCCTGCCGGAGGGCCTGTGGCGCTGATTGGGGGCAATTGTTTTTTGCTATTGCACCGTGGCTTTAGCCCGGTGATAAAATTGCAGTTCCGCAAAAGGGCTTTAGCCA
>NZ_CAJXTC010000049.1 GCF_913060805.1 uncultured Draconibacterium sp. | reverse complement strand
AACCCCCCAATATGCTTATTTCTGTTTCTGAACGCGCCCCCTTTTCAGTAAGGCGCTGCAAATATAAAACCTATTTTCAGTTCTGCAAAAGTTTTTTCAAGAAAATTCTCAAAGTACTTCTGCAACCACAAATGTGCTGCCCCCTACAAATATCATATCGGTTTTATCTGCAACAAGTTGTGCATTTTTATATGCCTCGTTTACTGACGGATATACTTCACCATTTAAACCAAACTCTTTTGCCCGGTTTGCCAGTTCATTGGCATCCATGGCTCTTGCAATGTCGGCTTTTACAAAATAATAAATGGCTTGTTTGGGCAAAAGTGCCAAAACTTTCCCAGGATCTTTATCACCAACGGTGCCAAAAATAAAATGCAACTGCTTGTAAGCTGTATTTTCCAACTGCTGAACAATCGATTTAATGCCATCTTCATTATGCCCCGTATCGCAAACTGTTATCGGATTATTGCCAATAACCTGCCAACGCCCAAGCAATCCAGTTTTTGAAACGACAGTTGCCAACCCCTCGCGCAAACTTTGTTCAGTTATTTTATAATCCTTCTCATTTAAAAGATCAACAGCTTTTAATACCGCCGAAATATTTTTATGCTGGTACTGCCCCAATAAATCCAACCTTAATTCAGGAAAAACATCCTCCCCCTGCTTTTGCACATGGAGTTGCTGTTTACCATCTATACCCAACATAGAATAGACAACGTTATATTCCTGATCTGCAAAATAGATTGAAGTATCAACTTCTTGCGCTTTGGCATTGAATACCGGAGCTGTTTCTTTCTGGGTTCTTCCAACAATTACTGGAACATCCTTTTTTATAATTCCACCTTTTTCTCCTGCAATCTTCTCCAAAGTATCTCCCAACAAATTCGTGTGATCCAAACCAATATTGGTAATAATACTCACATCGGGCGTAATTATATTGGTAGAATCGAGCCGTCCGCCAAGACCAACTTCCATTATCGCCACATCAATTTCCTGATCGGCAAAATAATCGAATGCCATAGCCACCGTCAGTTCGAAGAACGAAGGTTGAATTTTCCACAATTCGTTGTTAGTTATAAAGTTACTCACCCAATCAACCACCGATGATTCCGGCATCATTTCACCATTAATTTTTATGCGTTCACGAAAATCTTTCAGGTGTGGCGAAGTATATAAACCGGTTTTGTACCCGGCCGCCTGAAGTACAGAGGCCAGCATATGCGAAACCGATCCTTTTCCATTTGTTCCGGCAACGTGGATGGTTCGGTACTTCCGGTGCGGATGACCATAATATTCATCCAGTTTCAAAGTATTTTCCAGGGTGTTTTTATAGGCAGCCGGCCCAGTTCGCTGAAACATAGGCAACTGACTAAATAAGTAGTCTAAAGTAGCTTTGTAATCCAATGAATTCAATATTTATTAACTATTGCAAGTTTATTAATTTTTGGCGCATCAGCCCCGTTTTCTGACGAAATTATATACATTTAGAACAAATCATTTATATATGCTGAGTAAAACCAAAAAGAGTAAAATTTTCGTTCTTGACACCAACGTAATTTTACACGATCACACATGTATTTACCAGTTCCAGGATAACGACATTATCCTTCCGATTACAGTACTCGAGGAGCTGGATAAGTTTAAACGAGGAAACGACCTTATCAACTTTCAGGCACGCGAGTTTACCCGGGTGCTCGATGAAATTGTTGGAGATGACATTTTTAACGGCGGGAAATCGCTTGGTGTAGGAAAAGGCCGCATACGAATTGAAACGGGCAAACCATTTTCGGATGAGTTAAAAGCTTCGTTTCGTGAGGATATCCCCGATCACAGAATCCTGGCTATAGCTGATTTTACGGCAAAGACGTATCCGCGCCGAAAAACGGTTCTGATCAGTAAAGACATTAACCTTCGGATGAAGGCCAAGTCGCTGGGAATTCAAGCTGAAGATTACAAAACCGACCAGGTTACCGACGAAAATGTGTTGGATAAAACCATTACGACTTTCGATAATTTCGACGATACTGTAATCGATCAACTTTATCAGCAAGGTTCGTTCGCTAAAGCCGATGTAAAAGATTTTAATCCCGATGCCAACGAGTGTTTTATTTTCAGAGGCAACCAATCGAGTGCCTTGGCGCGTTATGATAGTAAATCGGAACGTATTTACCGCGTGGAGAAAAAATCGGCTTACGGAATTAAACCACGAAATGCTGAACAGACTTTTAGTTTGAACATGCTGATGGATCCGGAAGTAAGATTGATCGCACTTACCGGAAAAGCCGGAACAGGAAAAACTTTACTGGCTTTGGCTGCTGCAATTGAGCAACACCGTCAGTACGAACAAATTTTGCTGGCCCGCCCGATTGTGGCATTAAGCAACCGCGACATTGGTTACCTGCCCGGCGATGCCAACGAAAAGATCAATCCATACATGCAGCCGCTTTTCGATAATTTGGCGGTAATAAAACATACTTTCAATCCGCGAAGCAACGAGTACCAGCTCATCGAAGAAATGGTGAAGGAAGAAAGATTGAACATCACTCCGTTGGCCTACATTCGCGGTAGAAGTTTGTCGAATGCCTTCTTCATAATTGATGAAGCTCAAAACCTTACTCCGCACGAGATTAAAACCATTATTACGCGTGCCGGCGAAGGAACAAAAATGGTGTTTACCGGCGACTTGTGGCAGATCGACTCGCCATACCTCGATATGAAATCGAACGGTTTGGCTTACATGGTTGATCGCATGCGCAACCAGGAATTGTTTGCGCACATTAATTTGGTGAAAGGCGAACGTAGTTACCTGGCTGAACTGGCCAGTAACTTGTTATAACAATAATTGATTCAAAGAGAAGTATTTGCAATAAGCAGCTTTTTTCTACCTTTGCAGCCTATTTAGAATAATTCAAGATAGCAAGATGGATTACAAGGGGAAGAAAGCTGCTTTTTACACATTAGGCTGTAAACTTAATTTTTCAGAAACGTCGACCATTGCCGGCTCTTTTAAAGAGGTTGGTTTTGATCGTGTTGAGTTTGATGAAAAAGCCGATGTGTACGTCATTAATACCTGTTCGGTTACCAACCAGGGCGATAAGGCCAGTCGTAATATTGTGCGCAAGGCCGTTAAACAAAATCCTGATGCCATGGTAATTGTGGTGGGTTGCTACTCGCAGCTCAAACCCGATGAAGTGGGTCACATCGAAGGTGTTGACATGGTGTTGGGAACGCAGGAAAAGTTTCACATTCCGCACTACCTTGGTGATCTGCAAAAACGCGAAACCACCGAAATCAAGACTACGCGTTTAGCGAATATAAAGAGCTATCACAAAGCATTTTCGTGGGGCGACCGCACACGTAGTTTCCTGAAAGTGCAGGACGGTTGCGATTATTACTGTTCGTTTTGCACCATTCCGTATGCGCGCGGACGGAGCAGAAATGACAACGTTGTTAACACGGTTAAAGAGGCACAAAAATCCGTTCAGAAAGGCTACAAAGAAATTATACTAACGGGTGTAAACATTGGCGACTTCGGGAAATCTACCGGCGAAAATTTTCTTGATCTGTTAAAAGCACTGGAACAGGTTGAGGGCCTTGAACGACTGCGTTTAGGATCGATTGAGCCCAACTTGCTAAAAGATGAAATTATAGAGCTGGTATCCAACTCGAAAGTCATCATGCCGCATTTTCATTTGCCGTTGCAATCGGGCTCCGACGAGATTCTGTCGCTGATGAAACGTAAATATTCCACCGATTTGTATCGAAAACGAGTGGAGCGTATTCGCGAAATCGTGCCCCATGCTTTTATTGGTGTTGATGTAATTGCCGGTACCAATGGCGAAACTGAAAAATATTTCCAGGAATCGTTCGACTTCCTCAACAGCCTCGAAATTTCGCAATTGCACGCTTTTACCTACTCGGAAAGAAGTGGAACGCAGGCGCTAAAAATTCCGTGGAAAGTTGACGTTGAAGAACGCAAAAACCGCACGCAGAAATATATCAACCTGTCGGAGAAAAAGTTACGCGCATTTTACGAGAAACATATCGGTTCAACACAAACCGCACTTTTTGAAGCCCAGAAAAGCCAGGATAAAATGCATGGTTTCACCGAAAACTACATTAAAGTTGAGGTACCTTATCAGGAAGAACTGGTAAATAAGCTGGGCAGCGTAAAATTAAAGTCAATTCTGCCAAACGGTAACGTTGCTGTAGATTTCAACGCCTGATTTTTCAATACTTTTGTGCAAAACAGCTAAAGATGGATTACAAAGAACTTTGTTTTCAGGTTCAAAATATAGCACACAGCACGGGTAATTTTATTCGTGGCGAGCAAAAAAAGATTTCTGAAAAAAATATAGAAATTAAAAGTGTTGCCAGCCTGGTAACTTACGTCGATAAAACGGCAGAAAAACAAATTGTTGATGCTTTGAAAGAGCTACTTCCTGAAGCCGGTTTTGTTGCCGAAGAAGGAACTGCAGAATCAAATAACGAAAAATACACATGGTTTGTCGATCCGTTGGATGGCACAACCAACTACCTGCACGGTTTAGCGCCACACTCGGTGAGTATTGCTTTGGCCGAAGGCAACGAATTAGTATTGGGTGTTGTTTACGAAGTTGGCGCCGACGAAATGTTTTATTCGTGGAAAGGTGGCCCGGCTTACTGCAACGAAGAAATCATTCAAACGGCAAAACGTTCAAAGTCGGAAGATACACTGATTGCCACCGGATTCCCTTATTACGCTTTCGACAAAGTGGATGAGTACATTGGAGCAATGAAAGAACTGATGCAATCAACTCGTGGAATTCGCCGTTTTGGATCGGCCGCCATTGATTTGTGTTACGTAGCAGCCGGTCGTTTCGATGCTTTTTACGAACATGCCTTGCATGCCTGGGATGTGGCAGCCGGAGTATTTATTCTGCAACAAGCGGGCGGAAAAACTACCGATTTTAATGGTGGCGACAACTGGTTATTTGGCGGCGAACTGGTATCGGCCAGTAACGCTTATTTCCCTGAATTCTTTGGAATCGTAAACAAATACCTGGGCGAGAAGTAGACGCACTTTGTCATTTCGACGATTCTCAAAAACTGTGAGAATTAAAAAATCAGAATATAGATGCTGAAACAAGTTCAGCATGACGTGTTATGCAAATTACTACCCCTGTTAAGAACGTCACCCTGAACTTGATTCAGGGTCTGGTTTTCAAATCTGTTTCAACAGAACTATTCTTCAACAGATTTCTTACGTCGCTGGAATTGACAGCCGTGATTTTTTGTAAATTGCAGGAAACAAATTACCATGGCAGAAAAACAAATTGCAATTCTTCGGGAGCAACTGGCAAAATTAGACGAAAAGAAATTCGATCTTGACGCCTGGAAAACGCACACCCTTATTTTTCTGGAACGTATTTTCGGGAGAGACAACTCAAAAATTAAGTTGATCCAGGACCTGCATTACGATTACTCGAGCTGGAGCCTTCGCGATACTGCAGCCACCGGAAAAACAAAAGACAAAGATCCGGTGAAAATGCGTGCCAGCGAAATTCTGGAAGCGACTATTGTTGAATTGGAAACGCTTGGATTACCGGAAGGAGAAGAAGAACCTCAAAAAGTTTGGGAGTTACTTCAGGACGAATTAACCGGAAAACAGGTGAAAGAAATTGATGCTTTGGTAAAATCAGACGACAAAGAGAAAGCAAAAAAAATCAGCGAAATTCTTGAAAATCTTGAAAAAGAAAACCTTTCTTTGCTGATCGCAAAACTACTTTTGAGCTGATTTATGAGCAAAAACAAAAAGATTGCCATTGTAATTTTGAACTGGAACGGGGTAAAACTTTTCCCCGATTATCTCCCATCCGTAATCGAACATTCTAAAGGCGAAAACATTGAAGTAATTGTTGCCGACAACGGATCAACCGACAATTCGCTGGAATTTTTGAAAGCCAATTTCCCTGAAGTTACCTTACTTGATCTCAAAGAAAATTACGGTTTTGCAAAAGGCTACAATGTGGCATTAAATCAAATTGAAGCCGATTATTTTGTATTGCTGAATTCCGATGTTAAAGTTGAAAAAAACTGGATTCAACCATGTATCGATCATTTCGAGAAGGATGAAAAAATTGTTGCCGTTCAGCCCAAAGTTTTGAGTTTTAACGAACCCGAACTTTTTGAATATGCCGGAGCAGCCGGCGGTTATATTGATAAATTTGGCTATCCGTTTTGCCGCGGCCGCATTCTCGACCATGTGGAGAAAGATGAAAATCAGTACAACCAGTCGAGCGAAATTTTCTGGGCAACCGGAGCGTGTATGTTTGTTCGGGCAGAAGCTTTTAAAAACTCGGGCGGGCTTGATGCCGATTTCTGGGCACACATGGAAGAAATTGATTTGTGCTGGCGCTGGAAAAATCAGGGCTACAAAATAGTTTACGAACCAAGCAGTGTAGTTTATCATTTGGGCGGCGGAAGCCTCGAATACGGAAATCCCAAAAAGGTTTATCTCAACTTCCGCAACAACCTGTACATGTTGTATAAAAACCTGCCGAAAGAGAAATTCCTGCCCAGATTCTTAACCCGAATGACTTTGGATGGTGCAGCAGCAGCCAAGTTTTTGGTGGGAACAGAGTTTAAAGCTTTTGGTGCAGTGGCAAAAGCACATCGCGATTTTTACAGGAATCTTTCGGCCCTCCGCAAAAAAAGAAAGGATTTGTTAATGTTGGCAAGTGTTAACAATCACAAACAGATCTACCCGAAAAGCATCATGTGGAAGTTCTTTGTACAGAAAAAACATAACTTTACCGAACTGAATTTCAAGCCGGAATAAGCATGCAAAAGTTAAAATTTCAAGAACCCGTTTATACCTATCATATTGATTTTGTTGGACATGTAAACAACATTATTTACGTGCAATGGCTGGAAAATGCCCGTGTAAAACTGATTGAAGCAATGGGTTTGTCCATCTCGCAAATTGCGGTTGACGATGATATTTTACCCATTATCACCGAAACGAATATTCAGTACAAAAAGCCGTTTTTCCTGAGTAATGAAGTGCATGTTGAAGTCTGGGTTTCAGAGATTTTTAATGTTTCAGCTAACTTTAAATTCCGTTTCCGAAACGAAAAAGGCGAAATCTGTTCCATCGCCCAACAAAAAGTTTTGTTCATCGATCGCGCCACACAACGTCCTTCGCGTAAGTTTTTGAAATACAGGGAGAAATTCGAAAAATACCTTTTGGAAGACAGCGATATTTAAAGACTTAATCGTCCTGTTATTCGAACTTTCTTTTGCCAAATCAAAAAACCGTTATAACTTTGCCCCGACATTTACGCAATGGGGTGTCCTGATTAAAACATCGGGACTGAGATTATACTCAATGAACCTGATCCGGTTAGCACCGGCGTAGGGAGAGCGAAAAGGATTATTTCCTACCTCATTGGTTAGTTTTTTAACCAATTATTCAAAAATGAAAAAATTTAGTTTGATGCTGCTATTGCAATTGATGGCGGCAATTGCTTTCGGGCAAATTAATTTAACAGGTGTTGTTAAAGGAGATGGAGAAGCTTTGGCCGGTGCCAGCGTGGTAATCGAAAAATCGTTTTATGGCGTTTCAACTCAGGCTAACGGGAGTTTTGAATTCAAAAATCTGAAACCCGGCGATTACACCCTGTTGGTTTCGTTTATCGGTTTCGAACCACAAAAGATCGACCTTCAACTTACAGCAAGTAAAAACATTGAAGTTGACCTGGAGCCCAACGTAATTATGACCGATGAAGTATTGATTTCGGCAACACGTGCAGGCAATAAAACGCCGATAGCATACAGCAACGTAAGCAGCGACGAAATTGCCAAACGCAACATGGGGCAAGACATTCCTTTCTTGCTGAACCTTACGCCGTCGTTTGTTACAACTTCTGACGCCGGGGCCGGAGTGGGTTACACCAATTTCCGTGTGCGTGGTACCGACTTGAACCGTATCAATGTAAGTGTGAACGGGATTCCGTTGAACGATGCAGAATCGCACGGGACATGGTTTGTGGACCAGCCGGATATGGCTTCGTCGCTGGATAATGTGCAGATTCAGCGCGGTGTGGGAACGTCAACTAACGGTGCTGCAGCTTTTGGTGCGAGTATTAATCTGCAAACCAATTCGCTGAACAAAGAAGCTTACGGCAGCTACAAAACTGCAGCCGGAACTTTTAACACCTTTAAAAACACAATTTCTGCTGGAACAGGTTTAATGAATGATCATTTTACAGTTGACGTACGTTTGTCAAAAGTTACTTCCGATGGTTTTATCGACCGTGCCAGTTCCGACCTGAAATCGTTCTTTGTTTCGGGAGGTTATTACTCGGAAAATACCATTATTAAAGTGAATGTATTTACCGGCTACGAAGAAACTTACCAGGCGTGGTACGGAGTTCCGTCTGTCCGAATGAACGACGATAGGACCGGGATGCAGCAATATGCCGACCACTGGCTGATGACTCAGGAAGAAGTTGACCACATGATGGCTTCTGACAGCCGGACTTACAACTACTACACTTACGACAACCAGGTTGACCATTATGTGCAGGATCATTACCAGTTGCATTTCTCGCATAAATTCAACCCGAACCTGAATTTAAATGCATCGTTGCATTACACTTATGGAACCGGTTATTATGAGAATTACAAAGCCGATGAAGATTTGGCAGATTACCAGTTGCCTAATATTGAAATTGGCGACGCGGTAATTGAAACGACTGACCTGATCAACCGCAAGTGGCTCGACAATGATTTTTACGGATTTACCTACTCGCTGAATTACAATAAGAACACCAGTGATTTTACATTGGGCGGCGGTTACAATGTTTACGATGGGCGCCATTTCGGTAAAGTGATTTGGGCGCAGTACCTGGGCGAGGCGGAATACGATCATGAATGGTACCGAGGAACCGGATTGAAAAAAGACTTCAATATTTTTGCGAAATACAACTGGCAGGTGGCTGAAAAGCTGAATTTGTTTGCCGATTTGCAATATCGCCGAATTGATTATACCATTGAAGGAACCGACGATGAGCTTCAAACCCTGGATCAGGATCACGACTTCAATTTCTTTAACCCGAAGCTCGGAATTTTCTACCAGATTGCCGACAACCAGGATTTGTACCTGTCGTTTGCCGTTGCCAACCGCGAGCCTAACCGCACGGCATTTGTAGAACAACCTTCGGGACAAGAGCCACCGGTTTATGAAACGCTACACGACTGGGAACTGGGATATAATTTTGCCTCATCGAAATTCTCATTTGGTGCGAACTATTACTTTATGAACTACAAAGATCAGCTGGTTTTAACCGGCCAGATTGACGATGTGGGTAACGCAATAATGGTTAACGTTGACGAGAGCTACCGCACCGGTATTGAGTTGCAGGCGGGTGTACAAATTGCCAACAATTTTCAGTGGAATGGTAACACCACTTTAAGCATCAACAAAATCAAAGATTTTACCGAATACGTTGACAACTGGGACACCGGCGAACAAGACGCCATTGCTTTGGGAACCACTGACCTGGCTTTCTCTCCAAATATTGTGGCAAACAGCCAGTTTGTTTACGCGCCGGGAGAGCATTTTAGCATCGCCTTTATTTCGCAGTATGTGGGAGATCAGTACATCGATAACACATCAAGCGACGATCGCAAGATTGACGCGTATTTTGTAAATCACCTGAAAGCAGATTACACTTTTAAAACAAATCTGTTTGATGAGATTTCGTTGCATTTTATGGCCAACAACCTGTTTGATGTACAGTACGAATCGAACGCATGGGTTTACCCCTATTTACTGGGTGGCGAACGTTATAAAATGGATGGATATTATCCGCAAGCCGGAGCTCATTTCATGTTTGGAGTGGACTTTACGTTTTAAAGTAGCAGAAAGCTAATAGTCAAATAAAAGAAATGTCATTTCGGACTGAGTGAGAAATCTTCAGGTTCGGAATGACATTTTTTTACTGCTAAGGCAGTAGCACTTTCCCTTCGATTTCAACCAGCAGATCATCGCGGCAAACATCGGCCAGAATATAAACTACCGGTAAATCGCCGTAAACTTTCTTCACCACGTTCCGAATTTTAGTGTAATCTTTCCGGTTTTTAACGTAAACACGGGCGTGTCCGAATTTTGGATTAGCCGCATCGCCGGGCAAAGCCGCCAGCACCTTATCAGAATACAAACGCTGCATGTTCTGAATTGTTATTTCAGTCTGTTTTGCCGCGTCGCCAACACCCACCGTCTTTTCACCAATAATAGACGCCGTTCCGGAAATAAAGATCAACTTTTTGTTGCGATACTTTAAATAACGGGCCCGCTCAAACTTTGGTGTTGTTTTCAGGTTACACTCTTCGCCAACCAAAACCTGTTCGGTATATTGATGCGCCGAAATCTGATCAGGATTATCAACCGGCTGCGTGTATATCTCTTTTGATTTTACTGCGACATACTCGATCAGCACGCCACCGTGAGTCATTCCAATTCCCGTTGCTGCCGGGTATCCGCTTTGCTCAAAAGCTTTTCCGTAGGCATCCGAGCGCACGTTATTAAACTCCTGATAACGCTGCTCTTCGCCATCAAATCCCAAAATATCTTCCAGGTAATTCCACTGGCGAACAATAGAACTCAGCGGAAATTGCGCTTCTTCAAAAGTTTCAATAAGCTCATCAAAAGCCTTCTCAGCATTTAGTTTGCAATTGCTGTTGTGATTGGCATGAACGGTTCCCAACAAAATTTCGGTGGTACCATTCAGGAACAAAGCCGTGCCGTTCTCACCTTCCGAAAGCATCTGACAATCCCAGTTTTCAGGATCGTAATAATACGCCTCAACGATTACCTTGCAACTTAGCGGCGCCTGCGAAATAAAACTTATCAGAATATCGCTTCCAATCAGTTCTTTCACCTGGGCACGTACATCTTTTAGCAGTTGATCGTACTCTGAATTTGAATTGGTATCGACAAAGAAATTTAGTTTGAAGATCCGTTTTCCTGAATTGATTTTTTCCAGCTGTTCCAGGCAATTTTGAAGTTGCAAACTCAAGCCTTTACAACCGTTTTCAGGTTTTATATATGTTCTGTCTCCGTTTAGAAAATACATCCTATTCTCCCCTCACTCAAAAGAAATGAAGCACAAATATGCGTGTTTTTTACTTCAAAAAAATGATTTCGGTCAAATTTCTTGTCAGAAGTACAAAGAGCTCTAATTACACTTCGTAATAACATTCATGATTCCCGGAAATCACCAACAGGAATGAAAGCTAAACAATATTCAACAAACTCTCCCTCACTCCCTCTCTTCGCGAAGAGAGGGACGTTTGTGTCGTAGGCACAATCAGGGTGAATCAATAAATTTTGAAGCATATTTTGCTATTAATTTTCACTTGACTTTCATAAAAAAAGTTAAGCGACTAATAATCACCCGATGCTGTGGCACCGTTTAGTACAGCTTCAGTTGAACCAATTCCCAAACGGTCGGCTCCCTGCTCCAGAAAAGCCACTGCAGTTTCCCAGTCGCGGATACCGCCTGATGGTTTTACCTGCATTTTATCGCCAACAGTTTTTACCATCACCTCGATGTATTCAGGTTTGGCTCCACCCGGTCCGAATCCGGTTGAGGTTTTTACAAAATCGGCACCTGCCTCGTACGATAATTCGCAGGCTTTGGCAATTTGCTCCAGCGTTAAATGGCCACTTTCCTGGATAACTTTTACCAGCACATTGTGTTGGTGAGCCACTTCAACTACGGCTTTAATATCGTCGCGAACATAATCGTATTCGCCCGATAAAAAGCGGCCGATATTCATAACCATATCAATTTCGTCGGTACCGTCTTCAATAGCCTGTTTGGCCTGAAAAGCCTTCGTCGGCGTTGCATCGGCTCCGTGCGGAAAACTAAGTACACACGACACTTTTACACCACTGTCTTTCAACAATTCTTTGGCAGGTTTTATATCGCAAGGTTTCACACACATACTGAAAACCTTATTCTTAATGCACATTTCAGCGTTCGCTTTCAAATCGGCCAGCGTTTGCTCCGGTTTCAACACCGCGTGGTCGATGGATTGTGCAACTTGTTCTTTTGTATACATATTCTATTCTTCTGTAATTGCTTCTAATATTTCCAGCGCTTGTGGCAAATCACTTTCACTCACAAAAATATCGATAGCCGAAGGAACGCCGCCTCCAAAACCGGCAGCAATGCCCTGTTTAAATCCATCTTGTATAAGAGGATTGATACCGGCAGTTTCCAGCTCCTGTTTCAGCCGGCTGATCATTATTTGCTCGCCGGTAAAAAGTTTTACTAGTTTACTTTGTTTATCCATTGAATTCGATTTAGCAATTAATCTTCCATTTCTTTTAAAATCTGCTCTACCTGCTCGTTGGTTTTGGTCAGTTTGTCTTTGCAGGTTTTTAGCAACACCGAAACGCGTTTTACTTTTTCGGCCAGTTCATCCACATCCAGCTCTTCATTTTCAATCTTTTCAAGAATTTCTTCAATTTCGGCCATCGCCTCGCTGTATGAAATCTTTTTAGCTGCCATTCTATTTATTTTTTGTGATTAATGAGATTGATTTGACTTTATTCATTTATGCTATTATTCGTCTTTTTCACTTATACGGCTGTAAAATTTCCTTAAATAGCTTAGGCTATTCGCGTCAATTTTACCTTGCCTAAGCAAAAAATACTTCATAATATCTCTAAAAAATAAAATCAAAACAGTCTCTTACTCGTTACTTTTCCATCGGCAAATCTGGTTTCCAGTTCTTCCCCAACTGCCACGTCTTTGCTCGATTTTATTATTTTACCTTCTTTCAAAGTTAGTGTAAATCCTCGTTTCAAAACATTTTCAGGATTCAATAAACGTACTGAATTTTCGTTAATCAGAATGCGGTCGTGCTCTTTTGCCAACACATTTCGCACACGTCCTGATAAAATATCCTGCTGATGATTCAATTTTGCATCCGCTTTAAAAACAGCCTCTCCAACAAGCCTTCTGAGAATTCGTTGAGTTTTACCAATATTATTTTTTGCCTCCACAAACCACACCGAAAGTCCGGAATCAAGGTTATGTTTCAGTTCGCTTAATTCATTGTGTTTTTTAAACGAAAACAGATTAACATTTTGCTGCAATTCGTTGCCTCGTTTGTTTAACTGCTTTTGCCTGTCGTTAATAAATTCGGCTACTGAATATTTTAGGCCTTCGGCTACTCGTTCCAGCTTTTCCTGCTGCGTATCCAACGTTTCGCGGGTGAGTTGAACGATACCATTTTCAAGCTCAATCAAACGCTCGTAATAGCGTTCAACACCACTAATAAAAAACCCGGCTACTGCGGTAGGTGTTTTCATTCGCGTGTGCGCCACCAAATCAATTATAGTATCATCTTTTTCGTGGCCAATTCCGGTAATCACCGGCAGCGAAAACTGGGTAATGTTCATCGCCAGATCGTAGTCATCAAAACTGCTCAAATCGGCTGTTGCACCTCCTCCACGAATAATTGCTACCGCATCGAAAAAATCGTCATGAGCAAAAATCCGCTCCAGCGCATGAATTATTGACGGCACGGTTTCTGCGCCCTGCATGTAAGCCTCAAACAATTTGGTGTAGAATTTAAAACCGTACTCGTTGTTTTCCAGCTGGTTCATAAAATCCTGGTAACCCGCAGCAGTTGCCGACGAAATTACAGCGATTTTTTGCGGCACCAGTGGCAACGCCAGTTCCTTGTTCATGTCAAAAACACCTTCGGCCTTCAAACGATTTATAATTTCCTTTCGCTGCATGGCCATGTCGCCAACCGTATAAGTCGGGTCGATGTCTTTAATATTCAAACTCAAACCATACGCCGGATGGTATTCAACCGTAGCCTGCACCAACACTTTTATGCCTTCGGTAAAAAGCTGCCCGGTGCTGGTTTCGAAATACGGTTTTAACATGCGGTAGGTGTACGACCAAATAGTTGCCCGCGAACGTGCCGTAATGGTGTTGCCCTCTTTTTCAACCAGCTCCAGATAACAGTGGCCGCTTCGGTTATGCTTCAACTCGCTCACCTCGGCAACTACCCACACCGTTCCCGGAAATGCATCCAAAAGGGCATCCTTTATTTTGGCGTTTAACTGAGAAAGGGTGAGTTGCTGATTCATTGTTTACCTGATTTTATTGATCTTAAAGGTTTCAACACCGGTATTTGTTTTTACCAGCAGCAGAAAAATTCCCGTCTCCGTTGTTTCCAAATTATTTAGCGTTACAGAGGGAGCAGCCGGAACTTGCCAGCTTTTTATCACTCGCCCATCCAGTGCATAAAGTTTTATATCGAGATTACCCGCTTGCAGGTTTGTTGTCGACTGCAGCACAATCCGGTCTTTTACAGGATTTGGGAAAACAGTCCATGTTTTATTTTGTGAAGTAACGTCCACTGAAACCGGGTTAAGCAACGAAGTGGCTACCCTCATATTTGGAACTCCGTACCCCTGCAATGAATCGGGAGTTGCATAAAGATGCCCGCTTTTTTCGATGGCATCTTTTATTTCTTCAGCTGTTTTATCGGGATAAGCCTGCCACAACGAAGCCGCCATTCCGGCCAAAACGGGCGAGGCAAAAGAGGTTCCGTTTCCCAGACCAACAGAGCCGTCGGTTCGCTGAATAGCGGTTTGGTAACCCATTGCCGAAACATTGGGTTTTAACGAACCATCAGCAGCAGGACCGGCACTTGAAAAATACGCCGGATAAAAATTCATATCCACGGCACCGACTCCTATTACATTTTTTCCGTCGGACGGCGCAACAATGCGAAACCAGGAATTATTTCGTTCGTTTCCGGCACTTGAAAACACCAGCATACCACGCGAGGCAGCGATATTGGCACCTCGTGTTACACGTGTTGTATTTCCGTCCATATCGGCATAAACATGATTGGTAGATGCATCCTGAAAATCGGTATATCCCAGCGACGAATTAATAACATCTGCTCCTACGCTGTCGGCATACTCCGCGGCTGCCACCCAATTATCTTCTTCAATAATATACTCAGAGTTCGCATCTTCAGAGCGCAGCAGCCAATAAGAAGCTTTTGGTGCGGTTCCGATCAACTCTCCCGGCAGATTTCCGCCCATACACGACAACACACTCATTCCGTGTGAATAAGTTGAAAAGAAATCATCGTTTGGATTTACAAAATCCTTTGTTCCTAAAATCTGGTTATTCATCCACAGGCTATCGAAAGCAGGCAGTTCGTCAACTTTGTAAAATCCGGCATCGAGCACGGCAATCTGAATTCCCTGCCCACGAAAGTTTTCATTATGAAGCAACTGCCCTTCCATCATTCCTATCTGATGTACGGACGCCCCATAAACAGAAGTATCGATAGGAGATAAATCTGATTTTTGCTCATCGGCGAATTTGTTACGTATACTTTTTGAAGTGATATCCGGTTTTGTTAGCTGCACCTCGCGAATAAAACTCCAATAACCGAGGCTGTCGGCCAAAGTTGCCGAATCGCAGCGAACCGTAATACCATTCAACCATTTTGAAGCGTGAACCAACTCCACATCGAGCGTGAGCACCGAGTCGATATAATTCTGATTTACCGGAAGATCTAATGAATCGATGGAAATATTTTGATTAATGCGGCGCTGAATTGCCCGCTCCGAAAGATACGTTCCAGGATGATCAAGCGAATACTCCGAATTATTTTTATCGGCAAACCCGATCCAGAAATAATTCTGTGCATTGATTTGTTGCAAACCCAATAACAGCGTGCCAAGGAGTAAAATTGTATACCTCATTCTTATAAAATGTTCAATACCGATTAATCGTCCAAGTTAATGAATAAATAGCTTTTTACCTTGAACGCAAACAGTTTTATCGCTGCCCTTGCTCGCGCATCATATATTCCGACGGATCCTGCAAAAACTTTTCCGGATCGAGGATCGACCCCCTGTTTTTTTCCAGCTCCTGCATTTTCAGATTATCGACACTGTCGCGCACATTCGGATTCAGAATTTGCCCGTTATCGTAATAAAGCGTGTACTGAAGATTGCCTTCTTTATCAAAGTATTTCCACTCGCCGTGGCGCAGGTTATTCCGGTATTCGGCAACCATTTGCTGACGGCCGTTTTCGTAACTCACCAGAAACAAACCATGCCGCATTCCCAGTTTCATTTTGCACTGCATGTACGGTTCGCCACTTTTGTAGAAAATTTGGTAGTCGCCGTCTTCCTTATCGTTAATCCACTCTTTTTCTTCCATTACTTCGCCGGTATCATAATACTGGTGCGATTTCCCATTTTTCAAACCAAGTTTATATTCTTCATCGGCAGTAAGCTGGCCATTCTTGTAAATCTTCCAAACACCTTCCTTTTGCTGATTTACATAGTTTCCTTCGGCCAGTTTTTTGCGCCAAACATCGAATAGTTGCGTGTAGGCCGTGTCGCCTTTATACTCGATAATTGCTTTTACCTGCCCTCCCGGATGATAGCGTTTCCACTCTCCAACCGGTTTATCATCTTTAAAATATCCTTCGTACAACAAACGTCCGTTGGCTTGTTTTTTCTGCCAAAGTCCCTGCCGCAAACCATTGGCATCGGTTTGGTTTGTTTGTGCAAAAACTAAGGTTGGAAGAAAGATCAATAAAGCAAGCAAATATCTCATATCGCACTATTTTAGGTAGAACGCGAAATTAGGGATTTATTTCAGTTCACATAAAAAAAGCTTTCCATCAATAGATGAAAAGCCTGTATTATTTAGATAAAATGTGTCTTTAATAGATCTCTTTGGTCATGCGTTCGGTGGCAGTCATGTAGTAACGCGCAAAGTTATCGTCTTTCATAAAAACGGTAAGTTGCTCGCGCCAGCCTTCTGCTTCTTCCGAAAGTTCGGCAATGCGACGCCCTGCTTCTTTATCGTTCGGGTCTGCACGAAATGCTTTAATCACCGGAATAAATTCATCCATCCAGTCTTCGTAACGATCCATTAATTTTTGCTGATCGCCTTCCAACGGGAACTCAGCCTTATCGTTCAATACTTTCGCTGAAAGTTTTTCTCCTGCCACAACACCGGCTCCAAGTGTTAATCCCAATTTTGTAAGAAAGCTTCTTCTGGTTTCTTCGTATTCGTTGCTCATTTCTGTGTTTTTTTAATCCACATTTCACAAACACAGTTGAAGCGGGAATGTTTAAGACGAGAGAAAGAAATCGCTTAAATAGCGTAGTTATTACAACGAAATCCATTTCCGTGACATACCAAATATGTACTAAACAAACATTTCCTTGAGCCTAATTATCCTTAAAATTCCCAAAATTCTATTATTAATTTTATTTCCTTTAAAATATCATCTTTTTAATATTTTTAATATGTTTTCTTTATAAAAAGATACCGTTTCAAAATAGATCAGACTACGATTTATTGATGAATTCTGGTATCAAAACGACAAAGTAAAAGGCTGGTAAAACAGCGTTGATTATGACAAAACGAAAGAAAAACATATTGAAATGAAACCAACATTATTAGTGTTAGCGGCCGGAATGGGAAGCCGCTACGGAGGACTAAAGCAGATGGATCCGATTGGCCCATCAAACGAAACGATTATCGACTACTCGATTTACGATGCTATTGAGGCGGGATTTGGCAAAATAGTCTTTGTTATTCGGGAAAGTTTTGCGCAGGAATTTAAAGCACTCTTTAATTCAAAAATCGCGGGTAGAATTGAAGTAGAGTACGTTACACAGGAGATTGATAAAGTTCCACAGCATTCAAAATACAATCCGGAAAGAGAAAAACCCTGGGGCACAGGCCATGCCATATTAATGGCAAAAAACTGCATTAACGAACCGTTTGCGGTTATTAACGCGGATGATTATTACGGAGCCGGCGCATTTAAAACCATGGCCGATTTTCTTGCGACCGAAGCCAGCGACAAAGAGAACTGTATGATCGGTTACCACTTGAAAAATACAATCTCTGAAAATGGTTCGGTTTCAAGAGGCGTTTGTTCCATAGATGAAAACGGTTTTCTGAAAGCGGTAAATGAACGCACGCACATTGAGCAAACAAGAGATGGAATTGCCTATAAAGAAAATGACCAGTGGATTTCGCTTGCAGCTGATACAACCGTTTCGATGAATTTCTGGGGTTTTACGCCACAACTGTTTAAGCATCTTGAAGCGCAGTTTATCACCTTTTTGGAGGAAAGAGGCGACGAATTAAAATCGGAATTCTATATACCATTTGTAGTTTCGGAAATTATCAAAAGTGGCGTTACGCAGTTCAAAGTGTTAAAGTCGGATGCGCAATGGTTTGGCGTTACTTACAGCGAAGACAAAGCAAAAGCTGTTAAAGCCATAAACAGCCTGATCGACAAAAATGTGTACCCGGCTAAACTCTGGCAGAACAAAAGTTTACCTACCAATTAAGTGGGTACCAACAAAAGTTTTACGAAAAGAAATCAGCGTTTCTAAATACAAAAAATTACAATAAAAAAATGGCATTAATAAGTTCAATATCAGGAATCCGCGGAACAATTGGCGGACAACCCGGAGAGTCGCTCTCCCCTTTCGACATACTAAAATTTGCTGGTGCGTACGGCACCTGGATAAAACAAAACGCAGAAAAACCAACAGTAGTTATCGGTCGCGATGCGCGCGTGTCGGGACAGATGGTTCTGAATTTGATTGTTGGCACATTAAACAGCCTCGGAATCGATGTAATTGATTTGGGACTGGCACCAACACCAACCGTGGAAATTGCCATTCCGATGGAAAAAGCACACGGTGGAATTATTATCACCGCCAGCCACAATCCCGGCAACTGGAATGCATTAAAACTACTGAACCACAAAGGCGAATTTATTTCGCAAGCTGATGGTGAAGAAATTCTAAAACAGGCACAAAAAGCAGCTTTCGAATTTGTGGAAGCACAATCAATTGGAAGCTACACTACAAACGATTCGTACATCGACAAACACATCGAAAGCATTCTGAACCTGCCTTTGGTTGATCAGGAAGCAATAAAAGAAGCACAACTAAAAGTAGCTGTCGACAGTGTAAACTCGGTAGGAAATCCATCGATTCCAAAACTGCTAAAAGCGCTGGGTGTTGCGGAAGTGGTTGAAATTTTCGCTGAGCCAAATGGAAAATTTTCAAGAGTTGCGGAGCCGCTGGAAGAAAACTTAACCGAACTGTGTAAAACTGTTAGCGAAAATAATTTAGACCTCGGAATTGCAGTTGATCCGGATGTAGACAGGCTGGCACTGGTTGATGAAAATGGTAAAGCTTTTGGCGAGGAATATACATTAGTGTCGATCTCGGATTACATTTTGTCGAATACACCCGGCACAGTTGCAGCTAACCTTTCTTCTACCAATGCATTAAAAGACATTGCCAAAAAACACTATGTTGAGTTTTATGAGTCGGCAGTTGGCGAAGTAAATGTTGTGGAGCAAATGAAAAAAGTAAATGCGGTAATCGGTGGCGAAGGAAACGGAGGCGTTATTTATCCTGAACTTCATTATGGCCGTGATGCTTTGGTTGGCGTCGCTTTGTTTCTAACGCAGCTGGCAAAATCGAAAAAAAGTGCCTCAGAAATCAGAGCGCAATATCCCAATTACGAAATGTTAAAAGACAAAATTGAGTTTGACGAAAATGTTGATTTGAACCAATTATTGCAGGAGGTAAAAGCATCATTCCCGGAATGCAAAACCAATGAAATTGACGGCTTAAAACTCTATTTTGAAGATGGCTGGGCACACATGCGCAAATCGAACACCGAGCCAATTGTCAGGATTTATATCGAAAGTACAAGCCTTGACAGGGCTAAAGAAATAAATACTAGAATTCGAACAATCACTAAAACCAATTAATATGAAAACTGATCTAAAACAAATTGCAGCCAATTTTCAAATCGAAGGAGAAATTGAGTCGATAAAACCTCTTGGTGAGGGATTTATTAACGACACGTTCTATTTAAAAACCGTTGACGAAAGTACTCCCGACTATCTGCTGCAACGTAAAAACAAATCGATTTTCACCGACGTTCCGGCAATGATGGACAACATCGAGCGCGTAACCCTTCATCTAAAAGAAAAGATAAAACGCAACGGTGGCGATCCGATGCGTGAAGCAATGACGGTAACAAAAAGTAAGAGAAATGAACTTTATTACCAGGACGAAGCCGGTGAATATTGGGCCATGTGTTATTTTATAAAAGGCAGTGTTACTTACGAAAAAGCCGACACACCTGAACTGGCCTACGCCGGCGGACGGGGAATTGGAAAATTTCAGGCGATGACTTCTGATTTTGAAGGAACGCTGGCTGATATCCTGCCGGGGTTTCATAACATTCGCTATCGTTTTGAACAGTGGGACAAGGTGCTTGCTGAAGATCCGGTGCAAAGGAAAGCAGAAGTACAGGAGGAAATCAGCTGGATTGAAAGTCGCAAGGAAGAGATGCTCAACTTCTGGAAGTTGGTGGAAGACGGTACTATCCCGGCACGAGTAACGCACAACGACACCAAAATCAACAATATTCTTTTTGATGAAAAAGGCGATGTGTTATGTGTGATTGACCTCGACACCGTATTAAGCAGCACGGCCCTTAACGACTTTGGAGATGCAATTCGTTCGTATACCAACACCGGTTTGGAAGACGATGAAAATCTGGAAAACGTTTCGATGGATATGGAAACTTTTACGGCTTATGCCCAGGGTTACCTCAAAGAAACCAGCTCTTTTCTGACACAACCGGAAATTGATTATTTAGCATTTTCGGCAAAATACATTACCTACGAACAGGTACTCCGTTTTTTAATGGATTACATTGACGGCGACAATTATTACAAAATAAAAAGCCCGAATCATAACCTCGTTCGTACCCATGCCCAATACAAATTGCTGCAAAGTATTGAGCAACAATTTGAAGACATGAAAAAAATTGTGAGCAGATTAACTGCAAATTAGGCAAAAAAAAAATCACCAGAAGACAATTGAAATAAATTGTCTTTTGGTGATTTCTCTTTGTTAACTTTTACGCTAACTCCCGAAATATTCAAATTGAATTATTCCACAGGTAAAGCGCTAAAGTCGATATTCGGAACCACTCCCAAAACCGGGCGCTCGTGATTGGTATCAACCACAGAAGTTTCGTTGAAAAATCCACAGTTTTTTAGATAAAAACCATTGTCGCCGCTTATGTAACCTCCGGCATAATCCAGGCGTGCTTCATCGCGCGCCGTTGCATCGGCAGTAAACTTTGCTTTGGTAACTTCGTACCATGTGCCGTTTGTATCGTAAACCCACTGGTTATTGTAGTAAGCCATACGCTCAATCGGACCGGTTTTGGTATCGAAGTTCTCCAAAAATGAATACAACCCGGTTAAATAAGTATTGGTTTTCGGACGTCGCCAGGAAGCAACAAAGAGCCACTTTTCCTGCTCGGTATCATAAAACCACGCCGAATAATCGGTTGTATTTTCACCACTTGGCTCCCCTTTCAGTAAAAAGCGGTAAGTAGTTCCGGCTTTCCAGTTCACCTGCATGTAACTTTGTCCGCCCGAGCCTTCATTACCAAAATCGTTGGTTGTTGTATTTGCACCTTTGGCAAGCAGTTGTACGCGCTGATCTTCAGGAATAGTACTTGGATCGTCGGTAGAATACGGACTCCACACCGAAAACAGCACTCTGCGTTCAGAGATAGAATTTACCTGCATCCCAAAGTATCCCTGTCCGAAACCGTTTGCCATGTAATACGATCCGATCACATCGTTACCTTCAGGAACTGTAATTTCGTTGTAAAACCAAACAACATCCGAAGCCTCAGCAGGCACTATGTAACCTAAATGCACCGACGGGCCACGACGTCCCCAGTAGAAATAATCTTCGTTCGAATAATGCACGCCTGATTTACAAGCATCGCCGCCAAGCGAAACCGATTCGATTGTTGCAAACTGATCGGCAGTTTTATCTTCTCCCTGCAAATCGAGGTAATAATATCCCGGCTCCGAAACGGTGAAAGTTCCTACAAATTCCATCCGGTTGGTGGTATTATCAAGCACGATCTCTTTGGTCTCATTCAAAAAAGTAGCTTTTAATGTAGAACTTCCGCTGCTAACTTTTCCCTTAACACCGATATGAATACTGCCTGCCGATTCCACCCGAAACCAGGTGCGCAGAATTGAAGATTTTGAACTCCAGTTGAAATTTTTAAAGTCGTCGGTTTTTAACTGGTTTCCACCAACATTGGTAACAAACCAACTGTTTCCTTCGCACGGAATTTGGTACGACATTGTTGGAATTTCCTCTTCTTCTGCTACTTCATCTTTTTGGCACGAAATAACCGAAAGCGGAAAAACTAACAATACAAATAATAAATTCAGTCTAAATTTTTGTCTCATAAGTCTCATCTGTCTGCTGTTAAAAAAAATCAGACTTTTGCTGATGTAAATATACACCACAAAAGCCTGATTTATTATCTGTTATAATTGATTACGGATTTTGAATTAAATTCGGTTGCGCCAAAATCTGTGGCTCAGGAATGTAATCCACTACACGAGGACTGCTTGCAGGCACTGTTAACAGCGGGTTTGCGCCCCTGTCGTGAGTTCCCGGATATCTTCTGTCCAATGTTAAACCATTTCTGAAAATATCGTAACGGCGGTGAGCTTCGAAAGCCAACTCTAAACGACGCTCTTCAAGTACAACATCCATGATAGTTTTACCTTCAGGAACTTCATCGTAAGTTGGAATATTTGCTCTTTCTCTGATCAGGTTAACATCTGCAAGAGCACCATCAGTATCGCCCGTTTTTGCGCGTGCTTCTGCACGGTTCAGGTACATTTCGGCCAAGCGCGAAATAATTGGCGAGAACAATTGTGGCTGACCTTCCTGGTTCGAACATTTTATTACGAAGAACTTAGGATATCCCTGGCGTACAGGCATCTTTTTATCCAAACGAACGTAAGTTTTTCCGCTAATAAATTCGCCTTCGGTGATGTAGTATTTTGTTACGCCATCAACTTCTTCAGTCATTACAGTTTGCGTTCCGTTGTACTCGTACTCCCAGCTTTCGCCGTTGTTGGTAACATCGTACATTTTAAACATTCTCGAGCCGGCAGGAGAAGACTTGTCGTACGAATAAGTGATTTCATAAGTGTCGCCATCGATGTACTGCGGATCGATAAATTTATGTCTTCTGTCGCCTGGATTTTCATCCAGCAAGTCGCGGTATGGTTCTGAAGCGTACATTTCACCCCAGCCAACTCCGTCGATTGTTGCATACATTCCACCAAACGCGTACCAACCGTAGTCGTCTTCGTCTTTTAATGCGCGGCAAGCAAAAATAACTTCCGAGTTATCTTCAGGAACCATTGTTGGGAACGTTTCGTAATCCGATCCTTGCAACAACGCGAAATTGTTCGACTCAATAACTTCGGTAGCAAAACTTGATGCTTTTGCATTGTCTTCCATGTACAAATAAACTCTCGACAACATTGCTTTTGCAGCTTGTTCCGAAGCATAAATATTGTACTCGGCATCAACACGTTTAAAGTTGCTCATCAACTCGGCCGCTGTTGTCAGGTCTTCAATGATCAGATCGTAAACCTCTTTTACAGTGGCACGCGGAGGCATGTTATCCACATCAGGTTCAGCATCTAAAACGATAGGCACACCTAAGTTGTTGGTTGGATCCTGGTTGTAAGGACGGCCCCAAATATTTACCAGGTTAAAGTAGAAGAAAGCACGCAGGTAATACATTTCGCCAATTACGTGGTTCATGCGGTCGGTTCCCTGCTGTGCTTTATCAATTACTTTATTGGCGTTAACAATACCTTTGTAACAAGTTGACCACAAGCTATTCAGGTGATAGTTTGTTGGCGTATGCTGGTAGTTGTACATGTAGTACAAATTGTCGGTAGTTGATCCGCTAAGCGCAATGTTATCGCCACCAAATTCGCCATGAAAGTGGTAAGGGCGCATAAATTCATTGGTTTTCAACAAAGCGTAAGTTCCAAGTGCTGCCGCCTCAATTCCTAATTCGTCGGCAAACACCATTTCATCTGATAAATCCTGAAACGGGTCTCTTGTAATATCGCAGGCTGCGAAAGAGAGCGCAACAAGAATGGCTATAAAAGAATATATTTTTTTCATCTTATTATTATTGATTGTTATTCTATGGTATAAGATGGAACTCCCTTTAAAACAATCTCGCTTTTAGCTGAGAAATATTCGTCCGGTCGTTTCATTTTAATACTGTTATTCATGAATACTGTTTATGCTTAAAAGTCGATTTTAATACCTGCCAATACCTTTTTCGACAGTGGGTAAAGCGCTCCTGATTCCGGATCCATTCCCGACCAATCGGTAATAGTTACCAGGTTGTCGCCACTGATATAAACTGAAGCATTTTTAACTTTGATAGCGTCGGTAGCTACTTTAGGCAAACGGTACGACAGTGTTACGTTACGCAGACGAATGTAGCTTGCATCTTCCAGGTAACGCGATGATGGTTTGTTCGCGTTAACACCACCGTTAAATGGTGCCGGATGTGTAGCAATATCGCCCGGTTTTTCCCAACGGCTCCAGCCATCAGCAAGATTCATGTTGTTAAACGATGCATACGAACCATCGCTGTCGAATAACTCGCGGTTACCGTTGTATTTATAAATGTCTTCAACAAAACTGATGTTTGCAGTTAAAGTAAAGTTATCGTAAGTAAAAGTGTTCAATACTCCACCGGTGTAAGTTGGTGTAGCTTTCGAACCGGTATACTGCAAAGTTGCATCGGCATAGTTCGATGTCAATTCAACGGTTTCAGTACCATCTTCGTTTACCACAATCTGCTCCCATAAAGGCTCGCCATTTGATGGATTTGCACCGTACCAAATACGTTGGTAGTACGAATCCATGTCGTAACCTTGCTCAATACGAACGTTACCCGAAGTGTAAGCTTTGTCTTCGAACAATTCCTTTACACGGTTTTTGTTGTAGGCAAAGTTGATGGTCATGTCCCAGTTAAATTTCGATGTTTTTACAATCTCAGGAGTTACCGATAATTCGTAACCTTTGTTGGTAACACGACCAACGTTCATCCAAACCCCGTTGTAACCCGACAATGCAGGAAGTGGAACGTAAGTCAACAGGTTGTCGCTGTTTTTATAATACACATCGAGGTTTAAAGCAACGCGGTTAAATAAACGAGTGTTGATAGCCGTGTTGTAGCTGGTAACTTTCTCCCAGCTAATATCAGGGTTACCTTTTTGGTATGGAGTTGCGGCACTGTTTCCGTTGTATTGAGCCACAAAAGCATAGTAACCAAGGTACTGGAATCCGCCCGGAGCGTTACCAACCTGTCCCATACTGGCTGACCATTTCAGAACATCAACCCATCTTACGTTGCTCATAAAATCTTCGTGGTGAAGGTTCCAACCCAAACTTGCCGACCAGAAATTACCGTATTGGTTGTTCGGACCGAAACTGCTTGATCCCTGACGGTTGAATGATGCAGTTGCCAAATACTTGTTATCGTAAGCGTACTGCAAGTTTACCAACATACTTTGTTTGGCGCTTTCCCATTTCGAACCACCAACACTTACCGCCTCGGCAGTTGCATTCAGCACATTTAAACCTGCTGCAACACCTTTACCTGTTGCGTTGGCACCATCTGAATAATAATCGCTGTATTCCCATGCCACAAATGCATTCAGGTTATGCTTGTCGAATGTTTTCTTGAAACGAAGCATTTGGTTAGTGAAACGTGTTCTGCTAAAGCTGTAAGCTTCGTATAATCTTCCTCTGTCAGCCTGACCACTGATAGAACGTGGATCGGTGTACGATTCACTTTGTCCGTAACCTAAGGCAACGTTGTTCATCGACGAGAAAGTAAGCCACTCGTTAATTTTGTAATCAACGCCAACGTTAATACGGAAATTGTTACCGCGCGATTTGCCATAATTGTACTGAAGGTCGTACAAATAGTTGTTTTCATCGCGGCCATACCATACTTTACCATTTTCAAGTAGGTATTTTTTGCCGCTGTCAACTCGTGGATCCAAAACCGATCCGTCAGGTAAATAAGGCTCATCCCATGGCATGTATGTAAACATGTTATAAGTTGAGTGTTCCTGGTTGAAGGTGTTGGTGTAATTACCTGAAAGATTTGCTTGGATCACCAGTCGTTTTGTAGCATTGATTTCAAGGTTGGCAATACCCGAAAAACGCTCGTATTCGTAGCCTTTTAAAGCACCGGTTTCGTTGTAGTAAGTACCCGACAAATAAGCCAGAATTTTATCGTTTCCACCCGAGTAGTTTACGTTGTATTCTTGTGCCTGTCCGGTTTGTGTACCAATGTCCATCCAATCGGTATCAGTATTCAACACATCTTCAGTAACGTTCGGATTCCATGTTTTTTGGTAGTCGTATAACTCCTGAGAGTTCATCAGTGAAAAGTTTCCGGTATTAAATGTAGTGGCACCGTACGATGCATTCACATTAACAACCGACATCCCTTTTTCAGCTCTTTTGGTTTGCAACAGAATAACACCGTTTGCAGCCAACGAACCATATAACGAGGTTGCCGATGCATCTTTTAATACAGTAATACTTTCAATGTCGTCAGGGCTAAAACCCGGATCGTCGTTACCCATAATAATACCATCAACAACCCAAAGCGGTTTGGTAGTACCCGACAGCGAACCTTTACCACGAATAGTGATCTCGGTTCCGGCACCCGGCTTACCACTGCTTGTGCTGGTGTGCATACCTGCTACTTTACCTTGTAACATTGATGCTACGTTTGGTGCAAAAACATCTTTAAGTTCTTCTGCATCGATAGCAACTGCCGAACCTGTTAAATTCGATTTTTTGGTCGTTCCATATGCTACAACCATTACCTCGTCGAGGTCGGTAGTAGAGCTTACCAACGAAACGTTAATCGTAGTTTTGCCTTCTGTTGCAATCTCCTGTTTTTCGTAACCTACAAACGAAAACACCAAAGTTGCATTGGCTTCGGGCACTTCAAGCGAATAATTACCATCAAAATCGCTGGTAATACCCGTGGTTGTACCTTTAATAATAATACTAACACCCGGTAACGATTCGTTGGTCTTGCTATCGGTTACCGTACCGGAAATTGTGGTTGATTGTGCATTTGCAAACGTTGCAAACAAGAACATAAACATAACCAGGCCGATTGCCTTGTTTATGCCCGAAAGGAAAGTGTTTTTATTGTTTTTTCGATCAGAACCGAAATTTTGTATATATCTCATAATTTTTGTCTTTGTTCTGTAACTTTAGAATGACTTATTATCCGTAATTGCCCTGCCTTAGTAATCAAGCAAACCATCGTCGAATACTTTCAACTCGCCCATTGTGGTAAATGACTGACCGGTAGTACGGGTGTCCAAAATCCTGATGCGGAAGTATTTTGAAGAATAGTTTTTATCCAGCGACAACTCGTTATAGTCAGGACGAACTTTAGCATCGAAACGTTCCGAAGTCCAAACGGTAGTATAGTTTGTACCATCAGTACTGGTCTGCACATCGAACTGAGCCGGGTCGATACCTCTTGTAGAAGGTGAACGTGTCCAGAACTGGAATCCACCAATATATTTGGCTTCAGCGAAAGTGATTTGAATGTAGTGAGGAAGTGGTTCAACTATAGCAGTCTCCTCGTTCGACCATGCCGAATGCCAGAAAGTTGAAGGATCGCCATCAACAAGATTTTCCTTCGGACCTTCCCAAATTTCCTGGGTAAAAGTCTCTAACATATCTCCGGTAAGCGGATGGAAGGTTTTTCCTGCTTTGGTTGTAAATGCGATTGTTTCGCCATACGAAGTACCGGCTTCGTTGGCGGCGTAAGCGCGCACTTTGTAGTCCGATTTTGCTGTTAAACCATCCAGCGTAATCGAATAGTCCCAATATTCTTCCGATATTCCTGACTGGGTGAATTTTCCAACAGGAACGAAATTATCCATTGTTGTTGGTTCACGGTCCTCATCGGTCCAGCAAATTCCCAAAGCAAGTACATCCGATCCACCGTTGTCGGTAAGACTTCCGCTAACCACTGCGTTAATGTCAGCAATTTCGGTAACCTCGCCCGTTACAGTAGTTGGCAGGGTACCAACTTCATCGTCGTCGCAACTCGCGGTAAAGAAAACTGCCGCCAATGCAAGCATAAAAACGGAGAGTTTGGTAGCACCGTTATGCAGCATTTTTTCATAATTACTTCTTTTCATTTTTTTGATTTTTGTAGATTAATTTGACATAAATAATTCTCTCAACTAATTATTAATTCTTGTGTTTCCTCTCGGCACGGCTCATGAGCGAGCTCTCGCCAATTATTTATAAACTGACGAGCCTCAAGCGGGCACCCCCTATGTCAAAATCTGATAAAAATGAAAGAAAGATGAATTATTGTCGTTTTTGTAGTATTTACAATTACTTAATTCTATTTAATACGAAATTTCACAGCAATTTGACATCGACACAAAGTCGATTATGCAATGTTTTGTATAAGCCTCAACCTAAGAAAGTTGAAGCACTGAAGTAGTAGATTTCGGCTCAGGAATAAGCTTCTCCGTATCGGTTTAATTCCAGGATTCCTATTTTTCTGCCTTTAGTTTGTATGAGTCGTTTTTTTCGTAAATCTGATAATATTCGTATGGTATTTTCTTCGTTAGCTCCAATGTGTCCGGCAATTTCCATTCGTTTAATCGAAACGTTTATCATATTGTCCTGATCCAGGTTAAAACGTTCCCTCAAATCCAGCAACAGATCAATAATCCGCTGTCGGTTCGTTTTCTGCGATAAACTAATAATGGTGTTTTGTGCAGCTCCCAACTCGCGGCAGCTCAGCTGCAAAAGCATCATCCTAACCTGTACATTCTCAGCAAACAGTTTGTTTACAATTTGAATGGGAACAAAAATCAACCGGGCCTTTTCCATGCAGGTTGTAAACTCGGTTGCAGGTATTTGGTTCATTGCCGAATCGAAGCCAACCATATCGTTATAACTGAGTATCTGATAGATCTGCTCCTTATTTTTCGAACCGATTTTGAACTGTTTCAAAACCCCGCGCTCGATAAAATAAATCCCTTTTAATTTCTGTCCGGGACGGTAAAGCGTTTCACCAACATTCAGCTCAACCAACTGTAAATCCTTACTCAGGTCAGCCAGCTCCTCAAGCGTTAAGTGTTTAAATAAATGAATAAACCTTACGTTAACGGTTGTACTATTTATTCTACTCTTTTTCAATTCAATCTCACTATTAAATTACTGAATGATGCAGTTCGTCTGCCATTTGTTTATTGACGAAAGTGAGACACGTTTACCCTACTTTGAGAAATTAAAATCCGCAAGAATTATTTTTCACGCAGATGGCGCAGATTTGCGCAGAAAAAGAAGGAATTAAAATTGTGACATTTTGAAGAGCAGAATCAGAAGTGGTAGGTATTCTTTTAGCTCGATGCGGAGTGTTTTTAATGCACGGCTAATCAGCGCTTCAACAGCTTTTACCGAGATTCCCATTTTTTCGGCAATCTCGGGATAAGTCAGATTTTCGAAGCGGCTGTATTCAAATGCAATTCGGCAACGTTCGGGTAAATTCGATAAAACGACAACCAACTTTTCTTCGAATTCGTGTGCCAGAACCAGGTTCTCGGTGGTGTTTTCAACCTCATCGTTTGCGGCTCCCTGCTGATGCGTTTTATTCAACACATTTACCTTTCGCATGTGGTCGATACATTGGTTGCGCACCATCGAGGTGAGGTAGCTGGGCAGGTTTTTTATCGACCCGGCCTCTTCGCGTTTCCCCCAAAGTTTTATAAACGATTCCTGAACAATGCCCTGAGCTTCATCAATATCTTTAACATACACCGTTGCCTGGGCACACAGTGCTTTGTAGTATTTTCTGAAAATAAAGTCGAACGCTCTTTCCTGCCCCCTGGCAAGCTCAGCTAATACGAAGCTATTATTTTGGATTTCGCTTTCCGGCATTCCTGTTTTCTTACGGCTCAAATATAGCCATTAAAGCCTAAATTCACTGGTTAATCACATTTGTTTTCCTATTTAACAAAACTCTTGAACACTACTAATGATGCCAGTTTCAGCGCATCTCGCTTAACATTTTTAGTGCCGGTTGGTAATTCATTCCGGCTGCAATTTGCAAGTCGTTCCTTGCCGATGTTTTATCGTTGTTTTGCATAAAAAACATTGCACGGTTAAAATAAGTTTCGGGGTTATTCGTCGCCTGCGAAACGGCCTGCGAATACACCTCCAGCGCCTTGTTATTTTCCTGTATTTCCTGGTACACTTTAGCTTTGCCAAAATAAGCCGACAAATCGGACGGATTTAATCGAATCGAAACCTCAAAATCGACAAGTGCCTCGTCGTATTTTTTGGTAATAGCATGAATAACTCCACGGTTGATATACGTAACATTACTTTCGGGATTCAGCTCGATCGAGCGGTTAAAATCGGCCAGTGCTTTTTCCAGGTTTCGCTTTTGGCGCCATAACATTCCGCGGTTGCTGTAAGCCATAAAATTAAACCCGTCGATGGCAATTGCCCGGTTAAAATCATCTAAAGCCTTATCCTCATTTTTTAACGTAAGATTGGCATTTCCACGGCTTAGCAAATATTCCGCTTTCCCGGGATTTAGTTCAACTGCCTTGTTAAAATGTTTCATTGCTTCAGTTGGCTGTTTCAGCATCATCAGCGCATGTGCTTTGCCATGATGTGCATCCGCGTTTTTTGGATTAAATTCAAGCGCTTTATTAAAGTATTCCAGCGCTTCCCCGTACTGATTTTCCTTTGATTTGATTTCACCCATACGTAATGCAAAAGCATCGTCTTCCAAAAATTTAGGAACGATTTCAAATTTTGCTTCGGGCGACATATTAATAAATTCAGGAATATTGGCAGCCCTGTTTCCTGAAGCAAAATACTCGAGATAAACCGGTGGCGAGTCATTTCCATCCTCGTCAATATGCGTGAGCAACAACTGTGTGTACGGGCCGTATTTTTTTGATGAAAACACCATCCAGCGGCTATTTGGTGCTATCGAGTGCCACGAGTTCATGTTCTCCGAATTACAATTCATTAAACGTGTTTCGCCCCCTTCAACCGGTTGAATATACAGTTTACTGTCGGGCATTAGCAACATAAAACTTTCGGCTTTACAAAAGATCATGTATTTCCCGTCGGGAGTAAAACGTGGAAAATAATTACTCATGCCGTTGTTTGATGCTCCCGGAACTGGCTCGGCTTTTCCGCCTTTGCCATTGTTAAACGGAATGCGGTAAATATCGAACTTAAAAAGTTTTTCGCGTTCTAAAAAAGCATTCAAAAATTTGTTGTACGCTTTGTAATCGACGGCTTGCGAACCTCTGAAAATTCCACTTTCTTCCAGATG
>NZ_CAJXTC010000048.1 GCF_913060805.1 uncultured Draconibacterium sp. | reverse complement strand
GATACCATTTTTGTGGCACGTAAGGTATTTTTTCGGTCGAGGCCAATTACGGTGGCACGGTGCGGATCGCAAAGAATGATTTGCGCCCCCATATCAATCAGTTTATCCACAAAGAATAAACGGCTTTCAAACATTTTCTGATGAATAAGCACACTTCCTTTGGCTTGTGTAGCCACTACCAGGAAAACACTAAGTAAGTCGGGTGTCAGTCCCGGCCAGGGCGCATCCGAAATGGTCATTATCGATCCATCGATGTATGAATCTATTTCGTAATGTTCGGTATCTTTAATTAGCAGATCGTCGCCATTTTGTTCAACGTTAATTCCCAGGCGGCGAAATGATTCGGGAATAATTCCCAGGTGCTCAATACCCACATTTTTAATGTTGATTTCGGAAGCAGTCATGGCAGCGAGGCCAATAAAACTACCCACTTCAATCATATCGGGAAGAATGCGGTGTGTACATCCAGTTAACGACGAAACACCTTCGATGGAAAGCAGGTTGGAACCAATTCCTTCAATTTTGGCACCCATAGAAACCAGCATTTTGCAAAGTTGCTGCAGATAAGGTTCGCAGGCTGCGTTGTAAATTGTTGTGGTTCCCTCGGCTAAAACGGCAGCCATTACAATGTTTGCTGTTCCTGTAACTGAAGCCTCGTCGAGCAACATATAAGCTCCGGTAAGTTTTTCGGTTGAAACGGAGTACCATTTGTTTTCGCGGTCGAAATCAAAACGGGCACCCAGTTTTTGCAGGCCAATAAAGTGGGTGTCAACTCTGCGGCGGCCAATTTTATCGCCACCGGGTTGCGGAATAAATCCTTGTCCGAAGCGGGCCAACAGCGGGCCGATAATCATTATCGAACCACGAAGGACAGCTGCTTGTTTGGCGTATTCCGGACTTTTTAAAAAGTTGATGTCGACTTGCGAGGCATCGAAACTGTAACTGCCTTTCGACAGGCGCGTTACCTGAACCCCCAGTCCTTTCAGAATCTCGATTAATTTCAGTACATCCCGGATTTCAGGAATATTCTCGATGATCGTTTTTTCGGCTGTTAACAGCGTGGCACAAATTATTTGAAGCGCCTCGTTTTTTGCTCCTTGCGGTTCAAGGTCTCCTTTTAATTTATAACCACCTTCAATTTTGAAAGTCGACATGGGGTGTGATATTATAGCGTATTACCTACTTTTTCTTTTTCGATTTATTCTTCTTCTTCGGAGGGCCAACCAGTGTTTTGGCATCAGCTAGTTGAGTTCCTTCAGGTACTTTTAAATGGCCACGCGACATTTCTTCCAGGTCGTTAAAAATCATTTGGTCCTCAACCGCATCTTTATTCCATGCGAGGTACGATTTTTTCATATGGTTGGCCAGTTGTTCAATAATGATCTCACGCTCTTCACCTTCAAAATTATCGGCTTCTTTAATTAAAAGCTCCATGGTGCGGCCGTAGTGTTTGTACTTAATGCGGTGCTTGGTGTAAGGTACAGTATTCGGTCTCTCCATTAATGATTCAGGTGTGGGTGGGTCGTAAGGATAATCAATGTCAAGCTGAAAATCAGACATAATGGCCAGGTGATCCCAGAGTTTGTGTCTGAATTCCTGAACATCGCGTAAATGAGGGAAAAGGTTGCCCATTACATCGATAACCGTTTGTGCCGATCTGTTTCGTTTTTCGCGGTCTTCGATAGTCAACAGGTAATCAACCATGTTTTGTATATTCCTTCCATATTCAGGAAGGGCCATTTTTTTTCTCTTGGTATTATAATCCATCTGTAAATGTTTAATGCTAAAAATCTAACTTTCAAGTAAATTGGATTTATTTGCGAAATGATGTTGCAAAACTAATCATTTCCCGACAAATCCCGAAGTATTTAATTCTAAACGCTATTTACGCTTTTATTTTCAACTTGGCGAATTTTAGCAGCAATTGTTTTTGTGTACCCGATTTAAAGAATACGGTAGCTTTTATGTTTGGTGCAACTCCTTCAATATTAATTACTTTTCCTTCGCCAAAACGTTGGTGCTCAACCACCATGCCGGTTTGTATTTTTTCCGGTGCATCGCCCTGAAAAGTGTTCTGTGCTCTGCTACTTTCCTTTAACGAAACGAGTTTTTTATTGAAAAAGTTTTGCGACTCGGCAGTTTTAAATGCTCCGGGTGGCTGACGGCGGACAGAATTTTTGTGATAACGCTCAGGTTGAATATCGTCGTTGCTTTGTGCGCGGCGCGTTGGCGACGACTGAGCGGCAATTCCCGAAGTGTCGAGAAACTGCTCATCAACTTCTTCGAGGAAACGACTTGGCGTACAGAAATCGAGATTTCCCCAACGGTAGCGTTGATTCGCATAAGAAAACCACGCGTTTTCTTCGGCACGGGTTAGTGCCACATAAAACAGTCGGCGCTCTTCTTCCAGCGTTTCCGGTTTGTTATCGCCGTTTTGGTTCGATGGGAACAGGTTTTCTTCCATCCCAACCACAAACACATTTTTAAATTCCAACCCTTTTGATGAGTGCACGGTCATCAGGGTCACTTTATCGCGGTCTTCTTCTTTTTCGTTGTCCTGATCGGTTAAAAGTGCCACATCTTCCAGGTAATTTTCCAGTTTTTCGGGTTCGCCGGTTTCTTTGGCGTTAATGCTAAATTCCTGGATACCGTTCAGTAATTCCTGTATGTTTTCGTGGCGGCTCAAACCTTCGGGCGACTTGTCGGTATACAGTTCTTTTAAAATACCGGTTTGCTCGGCAATGGTTTTGGCTGTATCAAAAGCATCGTTGTCTTCCGACAGTTGCATAAACTTTTGAATTAATCCCACAAAATGCAGAATCTTTCCAACGGTGCCTTTATTTAAATTGGCGTGATTTACAGTTGGCAAAGCACTAACGATATTCCAAATCGATGTTTCTTTTCCAATTGCCGCAGCTTCCAGTTTCGCGAGGGTAGTGGCTCCAATTCCACGCGCCGGATAATTGATAATGCGTTTTAAAGCTTCGTTATCGGCTGGGTTAATCGTCATTCGGAAATAGGAGATGAGGTCTTTAATTTCCTTGCGTTGGTAGAAACTTAAGCCGCCATAAATTTTGTACGGAATATTTCTTTTTCGCAACGATTCCTCAAAAATCCTCGATTGCATGTTGGTGCGGTACAAAATTGCAAAGTCTTCGTATTTGTAATGATCGCGTAATTGCAACTGGGAAATTTCCTGAGCTACCAAAAAACCTTCTTCGTTGTCGGTCAGTGCCGAAATCAATTTTATTGGTTTCCCGGTGGCGTTTTCAGAAAAAACCTTTTTCGGAATTTGCCTTTTATTTTTGGCAATTATACTGTTGGCGGCGTTTACAATGGTTTGTGTTGAGCGGTAATTTTGCTCCAGCTTAAACACTTTATGCTCGGGGTAATCCGATTTAAAATTCAGAATATTTTCGATACGCGCACCACGAAACGAGTAGATACTCTGCGCATCGTCGCCCACCACGCAAATGTTTTTATGTGCCGCAGCCAGTTTTTTCACAATCAGGTATTGCGAGTAGTTGGTATCCTGGTACTCGTCAACCATTACGTACCCAAATCGCTCCTGATATTTTTGCAGCACTTCGGGATGATCGCGAAACAGGATGTTTGTTTTCAGCAGCAGATCGTCAAAATCCATGGCTCCTGAAAGTAAACAGCGTTTGGCATATTCTTTATAGATCTGCGCAATTTGTGGCATGCGCATGCTTTTATCAGCGCTGCGAATTTCGGCTGAATTTTCATACGCGTTTGGCGTAATCAGGTTGTTTTTTGCCATCGAAATACGGCTGGCAACCACTCCCGGTTTGTAGATTTTATCGTCGAGCTGAAAACTTTTAATGATCGTTTTTATCAGGCTTTTACTGTCGGCACTGTCGTAAATTGTAAAGTTCGACGGGTAACCGATGGTTTCGTGTTCAAAACGCAAAATCCGCGCAAAAATACTGTGGAAAGTACCCATCCAAAGGTAGCGCGCTGTGTTTTCGCCAACCACGCTCGAGATACGTTCTTTCATTTCGCGGGCTGCCTTGTTGGTAAAGGTCAGCGATAAAATGCTTGACGGCTTGGCACCCTGTTTTAGCAAATTGGCAATACGGTAAGTTAATACACGCGTTTTCCCTGATCCGGCTCCTGCAATAACCAGTGCAGGTCCTTCGGTACGAAGAACAGCCTCTCGTTGGGCTTCATTCAAATTTTGAAGATAATCGAACACTATAGATTTCTTTTTTCTGCTTGCAAATATATAATATTGATTGTTTTGAATATTTCCCGTTTTGATATGGGGCGAATTCGGTAAAACATTCAGAATTCAATCGTAGTAAAACAACAACCGGCGAACCAAGTTGTTTTGCCTGCAAAATTAATGATGTAGGGTGGAATCTTTTCCTTATCGTTGGTGTTTTATTAACAAATTATTGAAGGCCTGTGTATTTCGGTCACAGTTCACTATTTTTGCTGCTATCACCGATTGGAAATCAAATTAAGACTTTGGTTCAACGATTTCCCAAAGTCTTTTTGCTTAACCATCGGTATTAACCATTGTAATTTCACAGTTTCGCAAAGGGCACACGTTGAAAAACAATTGGTACAACACGCAATTAAATGAAATTTATACGTTAATATTGTATCTTAAAGAGCAATAATTTATGAAGCGAAGTCTTTTTATTGTAACTATTCTGGTATTTTCTTTTTACGCTCTCCAGGCACAAATATCTTCGCCCGGAGCCGATGCCACCGATGTTACACAATACCCTGTATTTTCTGAAACCGACGATATTTTTATTTTCTGTAGTAGCGATTCGATGATGGAAGTTGGTTCGCTGACAGCAACCTCACAACTGCAGGGAACAAAAACATTTTTGTGGGAAAAGTACAGTGAAACCAGCGCTTCATTCGAATTGTATTACCAGGAAAGTGCAGATGCCACTTCGTCGCAAATTGATGCACTGGCCGATGGTTGTTACCGGATAACCATAACACAGGGGACCACAACCGAAGTGGATCGTGCGTGGGTTTTTAATAACTGGATGTACGCCGGCGGAGAAGTTACCGAATCGAACTGCGAGTTTTTCAGAATGGTGGGAGAAATGAATTCGGCCGTGCTGACTTATTACGATTTAAGCAACAATACGCCTCTTTTTGTGAATAAAGATGTGCAGGTGGAATGGCTGGAAGATGGCGATCGTATTTCGTCGTTACAGAACTTAACGGTTTATGATCCGCCAACAGAAAATACAAACTACACTTTGCGTGTTTACGATAAATTTGACTGCGATGCACAGGCAACTGTTTTGTACGAATCGGTTGTTGTTAAAGCCAGTTTTACGGCCAACCCTATGAGTGGAGAAGCACCGCTTGAGGTTACTTTTTCGAATAATTCGGAAAATGGAACACCGGGTTATTACGAGTGGTTTTTCTACCGCGATTTAAATGCCATAAAAATAGAATCTGAAGGAAATGAAAACCCGGTTGACAGTATCGATTTTGTAGCCTACGACGATGCGCATGTTTATACCTACGAAAACTCAGGAACGTACATGGTTAGGCTGGTGGCAAAACACCTTTCTGATACATTGACTTGTGCCGATACGGTTTACATGGAAGATTATATTGAGGTTGATACCTCGTTTATTGCCGTACCCAATGTATTTACGCCAAACGGCGACGGAACCAACGATGAGTTTGTGGTTCAGTTCTGGTCGATGCAAAGTATACAGATCAGCATTTTTAACCGCTGGGGAAAACGCGTACACTTCTGGGAAAGTGGCGATGTACGCGGTTTTGATGATACCTACACCGAAAGTGTTTGGGACGGCCGGATTATGGGAGGTCGCTACGCCAGTCCGGGTGTGTATTATTACGATGTTGTGGGCCGTGGCCGCGATGGCGAAAAGCGCAAAAAACACGGATTTGTACACTTGTTCCGCAATAAGGACTAGAATTTCAAATTAGATTTATTATACCCATCCTCTTATCCTTCCCTGCTCGCAAGGAAGGACGATAGGACTGTGCTTTGAAATACTCCCGAATCAATTTCGTTATTAGTCGTTTCTTATGGAGGCTGATCGTCTTTCCCTTCAAGAAGGGAGAGACAGGAGAGAGGGTAGAATTCAGAAATTGCCTGCATTTTTCAATCTACTCCGTACCAATTTCATTTGTGTCGTTAGCTACTTCTGCTGCCGGAAATACATTGTATTCGTCGCCAAACTGTGCCAGAAATTCAATGCTGAAAGCCCTGAACGTATAACTTATCGGCAATAAAATTACGGCTCCTATATACGGAATAGCAATAAGCAGCAAGCCAATGCAGCAGGTTATCAGTACGAAGAAAATGATGACGATTCCAACGGCAATTCCCAACACAAAAATGAATAGGCCATAAATGATAAACGGCAGTGCTCTTCTCCCGAACAGCATCAGGAATTTACCCCAGCCTTTTAAAACGCCAACGCGGTGTTTGTACATTATGGGCACCACAAAGTCTTTCAGGAATAGCGATATGTAGCCAAATACAATCAGGTAGCCGATAAACAGCAATACCATTTGTGTAATTCCGGCAAAAATTACCGCTTTTGGTGCGTGGGTAAAGTACAGATCTTTGCCGGTAACAAAACAGTAGGCGGCAATTAAAGCAAACACCGCAAAGGCAAACCAGCCCCAAAAGAACTGGAAAATAAAAAGTGAGTTTCCCTGTTTTCGGAAGTCGTGCCAGGGTTCGCCGATCTCGGCTTTGTCGTGCGCCACATTATCAAGGAACATAAATTTACCACGCGAACTCACCCAGATAACCACCGAAATTATAATAAACAGAATTATCAAACCCACAAGAATGAGGTTAGCCCAAATCGGGTTGTCGAGCAGCCAATCCCACGCTGTTTGTGGGAAATTGAAAAACTCGTCCCAGTTGGCACTGTTTCCGGTGCTGTTTCCCGAGCCGCTGCCTCCGCCACAATCGGTTAACCCGGCCAGCCAGGCCGTAAAACCTACTTTTATCCATTTATTGATGTCGAAAGGTTGGAATAAGGCTTTTTTCATGCGGTCCCAACCCGCAGAAAGTGGTCGGCTGTAGCTGATTTGCATGGCAGTAGTTTTTTGGTTTCCTGCAAGTTATAGCATTCGTTAAAAATTACCAAACCAATTGCCTATAAATAATCCGAAAGAACTAACTCCCTGGGCCGGTAGTTGTTGCGTATTGTTTTTGTCGGGCATTTCTTATTCGGTAAATTTTTAAACTTTAAGTTCGCATTAGTTTATTTCTATTCCTATATTTGCCCCCTCAGGCAAACCTTAATTATATTGTGCGTATATTCACGGAGCGTATATATTGTAAAATATATTGGCCGTATTTATCTTTACAGTTGAAAATAACAAGTGTAAGGATTCTGCGTTACATGAATAGTTTATTGATTTTTTTTGGAATTTATCATAGATATTCGGCCATCGGTGAAATGACCGGCCATTAAATCGAAAATTGTTTGTTATATGAAAAAGATATTTGCTGTAGTTGTATTGGTTATCGTTGTTTCTAACGCCTTCGCGAAAAAGGATGTAAATGCCTGGAAACAGGAACAGTCCTTGCCCCGCCAATACGAAGTTTTTAAGGAGAACCTTAATTTTTGGAATGGATCTTATTTTTTGAAAGAAGATCAGTTGGATGATTTCTACGATGCACTAACCGATACCATTGGTGTGTTGGAGAAAAGTGTGGAGCAGAGGAATGCGCAAATAAGAGACCTAAACGGCCAAATAAGCTCGAAGGATGCACAAATGAATTCGCTGCAGGAACAACTCGATGAGAGTTTGAAATTGCAAAATTCGATTGTGGTTTTAGGCATGAAAATAAATAAAAGTGCCTATTCGGTTACCATGTATTTGCTTATTGGCGGAGTTTTGGTGTTGGCAGGTTTTGTTTTTCTTTTATACAAACGAAGCCTAAGTGTTACGCACCGTACTAAAAAGGATTACGAAGAGTTAAAAGAGGAATACGAAACACATAAAAAGAATGCGCTGGAGCGTTACACCAAAATGAATATGGAGCTGCATCAAACGCGTTTGGAGCTTAAGAAGGGCTCGATAAAATCGTAGAGAGTTTAATTATTATAAAATATATAACAGCCGGGCTTTTAAGTTCGGCTGTTTTTGTTTGTAAAAACAAAATCCCGATCCGTTAAAAACGAACCGGGATTTATTAGTTATAGTAAAATGGATTAGAAAATGGTCTATTCTTCTTCCTGCTCAGCTTCGTAAGCTTTCAGCAGTTCTTCCTGTACGTCGCTAGGAACTTTTTCGTATCCGTCGAAACTCATGCTAAACACACCTCTACCACCGGTAATAGAACTCAGTGCCGTAGTGTATTTGTACATTTCTTTTTGCGGAACTTTGGCTGTAATTTTCTCCATTCCTTTTTCCGAGCCCATACCCATAATCATGGCGCGGCGTCCCTGCAGGTCGCTCATTGCGTCACCCATGCGGTCTGAAGGTACCCAAACATCAAGGTTAAGGATTGGCTCCAAAATTTTAGGTCCGGCATTTTTAAAGGCCATGCTAAAGGCATTACGTCCGGCCAGTTTAAACGAAATTTCGTTCGAGTCAACCGGGTGCATTTTTCCGTCGTAAATGTAAACGATAATATCGCGGGCATATGAACCGGTAAGCGGACCTTCCTCGATTTTTTCCATAATTCCTTTCAGAATAGCCGGTAAAAAGCGGGCGTCGATCGATCCACCAACAATACTGTTTACAAAGATCAGTTTTCCGCCCCAGTCAAGTTTGTGTTCTTCAACGGCGCGAACGGAGATTTTCTGCTCCTTATCGCCAAACTTGAACATCTTTTTAGGTTCAGCACCTTCTTCGTAAGGCTCAATAATCATGTGTACCTCACCAAACTGTCCGGCACCACCCGATTGTTTTTTGTGGCGGTAATCTGCTTGTGCTGGTTTGGTAATGGTTTCGCGATACGGAATTTTTGGTTTCAGGTATTCTACGTCAACTTTGTGTACATGATCGAAGTACCATTTTAGTACGTTAAGGTGGTATTCACCCTGTCCGTGTATCAACTGTTGTTTTAATTCTTTTGAGTACTCAATTACGTAAGTCGGATCTTCGTATTTAATTTTATTTAATACTTCTCCTACTTTTTCATCGTCGGCATCGGCAACAGCTTTTGCAGCTACTGTGTGGCGCGGTGTTGGGAATACAATTGGCGCAAATTCTGTTCCCAGTTCTTTTGCCGCCAATGTTTGGTTAAAACGAGTTTCTTTCAGTTTAACGGTACAGCCCAGGTCGCCTGCATGCAGTTCTTCAACTTTTTCGCGGCTTTTACCATCGGGCACAAATACCTGCGATAAACGCTCTTTATTTCCGGTTTTCGAGTTGATGAGATCTAGACCCTCTTTAACAACTCCCGACATTACTTTAAAATAAGTTATCTCGCCAACGTGTGGCTCAACGGCAGTTTTAAAAACAAAAAGACTTGGTGCTTCTGATGCATCCATTTTTACTTCCTTGCCGGAAACAATTTCAGTCATTTTCTTTTCTTTTGGAGCCGGCGCAATGTTGGTAATAAATTCCATCAAGCGGCCAACGCCAATACTTTTCTTTGCACAGGTACAGAAAACAGGATAAAGAGTAAGGTCGAGCATACCAAGCTTAATACCTTTACGCATTTCGTCTTCGGTAAGTGTTCCTTTATCGAAATACAGCTCCATTAAAGCTTCCTCGTTTTCTGCAGCTTTTTCAACCAGTTCGTTGTGCAGTTCTTCAGCTTTTTCCATTTCCGATTCAGGAATGTCAGAAATTTCAGGTTTGCCACTTTCGTCTTTAAAAGTGTACATTTTCATCTTCAGCACATCAATAATGGCCGAGAAATTTGGTCCTGCATCAACAGGGTATTGTACTATGGTAGTTTTATTTCCGAATGAAGTTTTACACTGTTCAAGGGTGCTATCGAAATTCGAGTTTTCGTGATCGAGTTGATTGAAAACCACAACAAGTGGCGTGTTTGCATGGTCGGCATGGCGGGCTGCGGCTTCAGTTCCGGCCTCAATACCATTTGATGCGTTAACCGTTAGTAATCCAAGAGCGGTAACACTTAACGACGAAACAACACCTCCGCAAAGGTCGTCCATACCCGGGGTGTCCATTATATTTATTTTCTTTCCGTAGTATTCGGTGTGCATCAGGGTTGAAAAAACAGAATTACCGTAATCCTGTTCAATGGGGTTGTAGTCTGATACTGTATTTTTTGAGTCTACGTCACCCTTACGATTAATAACTCCACCCTCGAACAGCATAGCTTCTGCAAGGGTGGTTTTCCCACTGCCGGCATTACCAACTAGCGCAATGTTCCGAACTTCATCGGTTTTATAAACTTTCATAGTATATAAGTTTTATTGATTTATTTATACTCGTTTTCTTCATCATTTTGAAGCGAGGTCATCAAAAATAGTAATAATTTATTAACAATCAAGAGGTAGAAATCAGCATGAAAAGATATAATATCCGGCCCCTGTTTTTAGTACAGGTTAATTTGCATTCGGCCAGCTTTTTAAGGGGGTTTTGTTAATAATTGTTATTGTCTGAAATCATTATAAATAACGGCTTTCGCGAAATTATCAGAATAGCATAACAATTATATCAATTAAAAAACAGATGGCTGCTTCTGGCCCTGTCAGTCGGCCTTTTGGTTTGTTAATTAATTTAGAACAAATAAAAATAAGTGATTAAAATTCTTTTTTGTCTGAAATTTTCATTTACATTTGCACTGTGTGATTAAAGTCACATAGGAATAATTTATAAAACAACTATGAATAGTTTTTCGAAAATAACAATGATGGAAATGACATGTATGATGTGTATGTGTTGTAAAGGATTTGTTATGCAGAAGAATTGACCATAGATTGAAAATATTAACTCGATTTGAAAGGCTCTTCTGTATATGCAGAAGGGCTTTTTTTATGAAATACAGAGAACTGGGACGAATGATTTTTAAAGGAGTTGAGATAAATGGAAAGTGGAAATAGAAATACAGTTGAGAAGAAGCGGCGGAGTATCGTAAAAACGATTTCGTGGCGCACAATTGGAACGATAGACACCATATTGATTTCGTGGATTGTAGTGGGCGACATAAATTTTGCGGTAACTATTGGCGGTGTTGAGTTGTTTACAAAGATGGCTTTATACTTTTTTCACGAGCGTGCCTGGAACAAAATCAACTTCGGAAGGGTTAAACATACACCAATTGAATACGAAATTTAAACAACATGGCAGAACAGAATTTTTTACCAATTGCAATTGATATTGCCAACCAGAAAATACTGATTATTGGTGGCGGACAAAGTGCCTACAGCAAACTAAAGATTTTGCAGCGCCACAACGCCGAGGTGGAGATACTGGCGATTGATGTGTGCGATGAAATAAAAAACAGCGGGGTGAAATATTTAGAAGCACCGTACCACAAAAAATATTTAAAAGACTATTTAATGCTTTATTCCTGCTCGAACAACGAAGAGCTGGACCGGCAGATAGAAAAAGACTGCCGCGAGGAAAAGGTATTAGTTAATATTCATGATAAACCATCTCGCTGTCAATTTGTTTCTCCTGCTATCTACCGGCATGGAAAAATCTCGGTGGCAGTAAGCTCGAATGGCGAGAATGTTTATGAATCGATTCGAATAAGAAATTTAATAAAAGATAAGTTGCAACTTGAAGATTGAGTTGGATACGTTCAATTCAATCTCGTAATTAAAAATCAAAAATGAGTTTAAAAACAAATCCATTAAATGATGCACAGTTAAGTGCTTTAAGCCAGTTGGTTGAAGGCTTGAATAAAGAGCAAACTGTATGGTTAAATGGTTATTTTGAAGGACGATTGGCAGCCCTCGGAGGCGTTGAGGTGCCGGCTGTGGCAAGTACAAGTGCGAGCACAGCGGCAGCGCCGCCGGCGCAAAGTGCAATTAAGCTTACCATTTTGTATGGTACCGAAACAGGGCATTCGCAGGGATTGGCCGAAAAATTGGGAGAGAAGGCTTCGTTTAAAGGAATTGACGCCCAGGTTTTGAGTTTGTACGATTACAACTACAAAAAGCTAAATGAAGAAGACAATGTGGCCATAATTGTTAGCACGCACGGCGAGGGCGATCCGCCGGATATGGCCGAGGATTTTTACAAATATGTAACCGGGCCGCGTGCTCCACAGCTTGATGGGGTAAACTATTCGGTGCTGGCTTTGGGCGACAAAACCTACAAGCATTTCTGTAAAACCGGCGAGGAAATTGATGAGGCATTAAAAAGCCGCGGAGCTTACCGTGTTACGCAAGCTGTAAAATGCGATGTAGATTACGAGCAGCCGGCTGAAACATGGATGAACCTCTTTTTGTTGAATCTTGCACCGGCTGAAATTCCGGAACCGGTGGTTTCAAGTGAGACATCAGTAGCAACACCATCTTCGGCGGGAGGTTTTGGAGAAGAATTCTCGAAATCAAATCCATACATGGCAACAGTACTCGAGAAAGTTCGCATTACCGGAAACGATTCAGACAAGGAAGTATATCATGTTGAACTTTCGTTGGAAGGATCGGGACTAGAATACGAACCGGGAGATTCGTTGGGGATTTTCACGAAAAACCCGGAAGCTTTGGTAGAAGATATTCTTGCCTTTACAGGTTTCGATCCGGAACAGAAAGTTGATGTGGGTGAAGAGGAATACAGCATAAAGGAAGCTTTGTCGCATCACCTTGAAATAACAATGCTGACATTCGATCTGCTGACTAAATACCAGGAGAAAACAAAGAATGCCGAGCTGGCGAAATTACTGGCCGACGATGAGGCGCTCGACGCATATTTATATGGCCACGATGTGCTCGACTTACTGGAAGACTACCCATACGAGTGGAATGCACGTAAACTGGTAGAAGTCTTACGTCCGATTCCTCCACGTTTATATTCCATTTCATCAAGCATGGAAAGTGTTGGGGAGGAAGTTCACGTTACCGTATCGGTTGTGCGTTACGAGCGCAAAAATCGCAAGCGCAATGGCGCATGTTCGTCGCACCTTGCCGACAGCATTGAGATTGATGAGCAGGTTCCGGTTTATATCGACAAAAATCCGTCGTTTAAATTACCGGCCAATGGTTCAAAAATTATCATGGTTGGCGCTGGAACAGGTGTAGCTCCGTATCGTGCATTTATGCAGCATCGCGAGAGTTTAGGTATTAAAGGCGAGTCGTGGTTGTTTTTTGGCGACCGTCGTTTTAGCTCCGATTTCCTCTATCAGACCGAGTGGCAAAAGCTACTAAAGAAAGAAATACTAACCAAAATAGATGTAGCTTTTAGTCGCGATCAGGAAGATAAGGTTTACGTGCAGCACAAGTTAAAAGAGCAGCAAAAAGAAGTGTTCGACTGGCTGGAGAACGGTGCCCACTTGTATTTGTGTGGCGATATGAAATATATGGCCAAAGATGTAAACAAGGCTTTGCTTGATATCATTCAGACTCAGGGTGGAATCAGCGAGGAACAAGCCGAAAAATATGTGAAAAATTTGAAACGTGAGAAGCGTTTCCAGACCGATGTTTATTAGTGAGACTTAGCTTTCAAAAGTGTAACGCATTAAAAGTAGTAGTCGAACTAATCCCGATAATAAAGTTCATCGGGATAAATAAAATAGCAGGAGCGGTTGCAACTACCTTCATGTAGTCGCTCCCGAAACTATAACCCAAAAATTATGAGTGAAAATATTAACTGGCTTGAGCTTTCAGAAGTTGAAAGGCTCAAGTACGATAGTAATTACTTACGCGGAACTTTGCCCGAAAGTCTGGCCGATCCGATTACCGGGGCCATCTCGCAGGGCGACACACAAATCTCGAAATTCCATGGAATTTATCAGCAGTGGGACCGTGATGTTGACAAAGAACGAAAAAGGCAAAAGCTGGAACCGGCATTTTCTTTTCTGATCCGACTGCGTATGCCCGGCGGGAAATTTACACCGAGGCAGTGGCTGGCAATGGATGAATTGTCGGACAAATATGCCAACCGAACTTTAAAACTTACTACGCGGCAAACCTTTCAATTGCATGGTGTGCTAAAGCGTAACCTAAAGGCTACCATTAAGGAGATGAACGACCACTTGATGGACACCATTGCGGCTTGTGGCGACGTAAACCGTAATGTAATGAGTCATGCCAATCCGGCACAGTCGCCGTTTCATGCCGAAGTGATTGAAACGGCTAAAAATATCAGTGAGCATCTTTTGCCAAAAACAGGTGCGTATCACGAAATCTGGCTGGATAAAAAGCTGGTGGCCGACAGTAAAGAGGAAGTGGAGCCTTTGTACGGAAATCGTTACCTGCCGCGTAAGTTTAAGATCGGGATTGTAATTCCGCCGCATAACGATTGCGATGTGTTTTCGCAGGACCTTGGTTTTATTGCCATTATTGAAAACGGGGAAATTGTTGGCTACAATGTTGCCGTGGGCGGTGGCTTAGGTACCACTTTCGGAAAACCAGAAACATACCCAAGAACCGGAACTGTAATTGGTTTTTGTACGCCTGATCAAATTATTGACGTTGCCGAAAAAGTGGTTGCAGTACAACGCGATAACGGCAACCGAAAAGACCGTAAACAAGCCCGTTTGAAATACACCATCGACAGGATGGGAGTGGAGGAATTCGTGTCAGAACTGACAAAGTATTTAGGTTATGAATTGGAGCCGGAACGCGATTATGTTCTAGAGCGAAACGGTGATGATTTTGGCTGGATAAAAGGCAGCGATAAAAAGTGGCACCTCACTTATTTTGTTGAAGGCGGCCGCGTGCTTGACAGGGGAGAATACAAGCTAAAAACTGCCCTTCGGGAGATTTCAAACGTGATCGACGGTGATATTATTCTTACAGGAAATCAAAACCTAATCATATCAGGGGTGAGCACAAAAGTGAAAAACCAGGTTGATGCCTTGCTAAAAACTTATGGTGTATCACCCGAAGATATCTCCGGCTTACGAAAGAATTCAATTGCTTGTGTTGCTTTGCCAACCTGCCCGTTGGCATTTGCCGAGGCCGAACGTTACCTACCCGATTTAGTGTCGAAAATCGAAACGATTCTGAATGAACACGAATTGGGCAAAGAAGAAATTGTAATTCGTATGACCGGCTGTCCGAATGGTTGCGGACGCCCGTACCTGGCCGAAATTGGCCTGATCGGAAAATCGCCGGGCTACTACAACTTATACCTTGGTGGAAGTTTTAACGGAGCGCGTTTGAATACGCTTTACAAACAAACCATCAACGAGGAAGAGATACTGAACGAGCTGCGTCCGATTATTGCTGATTTTGCAGCAAACCGTGAGGCCGGCGAACACTTTGGCGACTTTGTAATCCGCAAAAACTATGTGGAGGAAATCAAAGAAGGCCGGGATTTTAAACACTAATTCCATTAGTAACAAGACAGAATTCAAAACTTAAAAAGCAAAAAAACATGAGAACAACAGTATCGATATTAGGTTGCGGATGGTTAGGAACGGCGTTGGGAAGAACAATGCTTCGGAAAGGCTGGAAAGTTAAAGGTTCAGTGGCTTCAACGCAAAGTTACAACCGGCTTGAGGTGAGCGGAATTAGTGCATTTTATGTGAAAGCCAAGGCGCAATCGCTGACGGTGGATTACAATAGTTTTTTTAATACGGATGTGCTGATTATTTCTATTCCGCCAACGCGAACAGATTGTGTGGAGGACTCATACCCGAAGAAAATAGAGCAGGTAATTGCAAAAGTTGAGGAGCTGAACATCAAAAAAGTGCTTTTCATTTCTTCAACATCGGTGTACGAATCGAAAAATGCAGAAGTGAAAGAAGGTGGCGAAGGAACGCCGGAGAAAGCAAGTGGCAGGGCTTTGTTAAAAGCTGAAAAACTGTTGCTGGAGAATCCTGCATTTCAAACAACCGTAATTCGTTTTGGCGGCTTGATCGGTTACGACCGCAATCCGGCACGTTTTGTACAAGGCAAAAACACACCTGTTTTTGATGCACCGGTAAATTTGATTCACCGCGACGACTGCATAAACATCATCACAAAAATCATTGAAAAAGATATTTGGGGCGAGGTGTTTAATGCATCGAGCCCTGAACATCCCGGGCGAAATGAGTTTTATGCCAAAGCTGCAAAGATAAGTGATCTGCCGGTTCCGGTGTTCTCAAAAGACAAAGGAAGTTACAAGGTGATTAACAGCGACAAACTCATACAGGCGTTGGATTATAAGTTCGTGTATCAAAGTCCGATGGACTACCTAAAAGAGGTGGAAGAGTGGGCCTACAGAATTTAGCGATGGAACAGTTTGGAAAAGTTTATATTGTAGGAGCGGGCCCCGGACGGGCAGATTTGCTTACCGTGAAAGCGCATAATTGTATTAAGGCAGCAGATATTATTTTATATGATGCGTTGATATCGCGCGATGTTCGAGAGCTTTTTCCTGAAGGTGCAGAACTAATCTTTGTGGGTAAACGTGCTGGCGATGGAGTTGATGTAACCGAGCGGCAAAACTCAATTCACCACAAAATTGAAAAGTATGCTAAACTCGGAAAAGTAGTGGTGCGCGTGAAATCGGGTGATCCGATGATCTTTAGTCGTGGAGCCGAAGAAACCTCATTTCTGCAGGAAAAGAATATCCCTTTTGAAGTGGTACCGGGCATTTCGGCGTTTAATGCAGCATCGGCAGAATTTGGTATTCCGTTAACCGACCGGCGGGGAAGCAACTCGCTGCACCTGCTTTCGGGGCGAGATGTGGCCGGGAAATTGCTCAGCGTAAAGCAGTTGGTAAGTATTGTTGAGAACCGCGGAACTGCAGTAATTTACATGGGGACGAAAGTGTTGGAGGAAATTTACGAGGCGCTGGATGCTGTTCACCGAGAATGTATTCAGACAACAATTGTGTCGCGATCGGGCCGATGGGATGCGCAAAAGTTTAAAGGAACGTTGGAAGAGATGGTTACTCTGAATAGTGAGACGCCTGTTAAAACTCCGGCTTTGATTTATTTACGGATGGAATGTTGATAAAAGAATCTAACCTCGTAACCAAAAAATAGTCGCTATTAATTCTCATAGTCCGATTATTTAGGTTGCTTTTGTCTTCATGCCAGACGGGCAGTTCCTTTTCCATTCGATGAAAAGGAACCAAAAATCTTGTCAAAAAATAACCTCTGCGTTTTTTCAATGTTGCCAATTAGCCCGACTGACGGATTTTTGACGAGCCCGCACCAGTTTTATTCGTGTGTAGGTTTCAGGAAAAAGGGTGAAGATCTTCGAAGCTTCGGCCTCGGCCGGTGAGCCGGAAAACAAGTGATGACGGCGTAAAAAATTACTGCTGTTTGAGGAGGAACGACGAGTTTCAGGAATTTTAGTCGGCATCGCGTAGATTTTCCGAGTGAAGCGGGCGCAGCCTTGGATTTTGTGTTTACTATTTGGGCTAAGCCAAATAGTAAAATCCGCCTGATAAGGCGAAAGACTGTCTCTTACAAATTGTGGTAATATCCTGAAAGTTGATTGTACTTGTTTGTGGAAATCACACGAAAAAGGATGACTTCGTTAAGCGTAAATCGACAACAACGAAATTGCAATAAGAACAACCGCTATAGAATAGTAAATAAGAACCTTCTTAAAACGGCTCTGGCTTTTTTCTGTCAGGAATGAAGATATTAATCCGAGGTTGGCAATAAAAAGGGCGAACAACATCAGAACGATGTGTTCAACCGGCCAAAGTCTTTTCGACACCATGTTGGTGCCTTCGTCGGGGATGTATTGAAAATCGAATCCCGCACCAAGGTTGGTAAACATTATCAGACCTAAAATAAGTTGCAGATACAACGCCACAATAAAAGCAATGGCAACATACTTGTCGGTTTTGGCGTAGGGGAGGTGGTTTTTTATTCCACGAACCGAGCGATAAATCAAAGTCACCGCCAAAAGTAAAAATGATACACTAACAATGTCGTGTATTATTTTTACTACGTCGGATGTGATTATGGTGCTCAGATTCATCATTTTCAGTATTCAGTCTCAGTTTACAGTCGCAATTTTTAAATTCTCAAATTAATTGTTTGGTATCCAGTTGCCGGTTTTCATTGGTGAAACTTTTCTCTTATCCTTCGCCAATCGAAAATCGTTAATCTTCAATTGCAATTCAACTGTTCCAGTTTGCACTTTTGATCCAGTCCACAACGAATTTAGCATTTTCAACCGGAATGCCGGGAACAAAACCATGACCTACATTAAAAATCCATTTGTCATTTTCAGCTCCAAAGGCAAGATATTCCTGCAACTTCGTTTCAATTACTTCCTGGTTGGCAAACAAAATTCGTGGATCAAAATTTCCCTGAACGCCCATATCAGCGGGAATCATTTCGCGTGCTTCTTTAATGGGCACTTGCCAGTCGACACTGATGAAATCGGCATCGCCGGGTTGCAGCTGTTTTAAGCCGGTTCCCAAACCTTTTGGTAAGAAAATAGTTGGTGTGCCTGTTTCCATTACTGCAGCCGATATTTTTCGAACGAACGGCATAATCAATTCCATGTACAAATCAGCAGGAATAAGCCCGGCGTGCGTTTCAAAGATCTGAAAAGCTGCAATGCCATGTTTTACCTGGTTCAGCGCATATTCAATCGAGAGTTCGGTAATGGCGCCTAACAGTTGTTTGGCCAGCTTTTTGTCTTTGTACAACAGCGAAACTGCATCGGGGAAAGTGTGGTTAGTTCCCAATCCCTGCACCATGTAACAAAGCGTTGTAAATGGCGCTCCGCAAAAACCAATCAACGGAAAATCCGCCGGTTTGGTTTCCTGTATTTTGTCGATCACATTGTAAATGTATTCCAGTTTTGTGGCGTCAGGATTGATGAGCGTCATCGGATCGTCAAGATCTTTTAAAGCCGTTGCAAAACGTGGCCCCGAATCAGTGAATGTTAGTTCCATTCCCATCGCCTCGGGAATAACAAGGATATCGGAAAAAAGAATGGCTGCGTCAACGCCAAGATCGTAAACAGGCAAAAGTGTTACTTTAGCTGCCAGTTCCGGATCGCGCATCAGTTCTTTAAAACTGTACTGCTTCCGCATTTCAAGGTACGACGGCAAAACTCTTCCCGCCTGACGCATAAACCACACTGGTGGCCGTTCTGTTTTTTGCCCCTCTAGTGTTTTTATAAATATTCCTTTTTCCATCTATTTTCGTATTTCTTTCTTATCTACAAGGTTTGTGTAACTGTCTGCAAAATATTTCCAACTGGTTTCAGATTGAAATGATTGAATGGATTGATGAGATTGAGCAATCTCCTTCAATCTGTTTTCAACCTTCTCTCAATCTTTTAGTTCTTTTAAAGCGTTTAAATTGGCACTAATGATGTTGTCGATGTCTTCGTCGGTGTGTGCGTACGATACAAACAAACATTCAAACTGCGACGGAGCGATGTACATGCCGCTCTCCAGTGACATTTTGAAATATTCGGCATAACGTGTTGTGTTTGCACTCATTGCTTCTTCGTATGAGCTTACTTTTTCTTCGTCGGTGAAGAACAAAGTCATCATCGAGCCAACACGATTCAACACCGCTTTAATACCTGTTTCTTTTAGGTTGTTACGAATTCCTTCTTCCAGCTTTTGGGCTTTGCGCTCCAATTCCGGGTAGAAGTCCTCTGTGTTCAGGATCAGTTTCAACATGGTACTTCCTGCGGCCATTGCCAGTGGATTTCCAGATAGAGTTCCGGCCTGGTAAATCGGGCCATTTGGAGCCAGTTGATCCATAATTTCTTTTTTACCACCGTAAGCGCCAACAGGCAAACCTCCGCCAATAATTTTCCCAAGCGTGGTAATATCGGGCATTACATTAAAGAATTCCTGTGCACCACCTTTTGCCAAACGAAAACCGGTGATCACCTCGTCGAAAATTAACAATGCGCCATTTATTGTGGCGATTTCGCGCAGGCCTTCCAAAAATCCTTTTTCAGGAAGAACAACACCCATATTTCCGGCAACCGGTTCAACAATTATTGCGGCTATATTTTCTCCGTCTTCTTCGAAAAGTTGTTCTACCGAAGCCAGATCGTTATAATTGGCTAGCAAGGTATCTTTTGCATTTCCGGCAGTTACACCCGGACTATCAGGTAATCCCAATGTGATGGCGCCTGAACCTGCTTTGATCAGGAAACTGTCGCCGTGTCCGTGGTAGTTTCCAACAAACTTTACAATTTTCTCGCGACCTGTATATCCACGTGCCAAACGAATAGCGCTCATTGTGGCCTCGGTTCCCGAGTTTACCATACGCACTTTTTCTATCGAAGGCACCATTTCAACGATCAGCTCGGCCATTTCTGTTTCGTACAAAGTAGGAGCGCCGTAGCTGGTCCCTTTTTGTGCGGCTTCATTAATGGCCGACACAATTTCGGGGTGGGCATGACCAAAAATCAGTGGCCCCCACGACGACACAAAGTCGGTATATTGATTTCCGTCGAGATCAACAACTTGTGATCCATTGGCACAGTCGATAAAAACCGGATTTAAATTAACACTTTTAAAAGCCCTAACCGGAGAGTTTACGCCTCCCGGAATACTTTGCTGAGCTTGCTGAAATGCTTCTATACTTTTTGAAAACTGCATGTTCTATCCTTTTATTCCATTCAAAATTTTCGCTGCGTCAACAGCTGAATACGTAATAATAATATCAGCGCCGGCTCTTTTTATCGAGGTGAGAATTTCCATCATAACGCGCGGCCCGTCAATCCAATCTTTCTCTTCGGCTGCTTTTAGCATCGAGAATTCGCCACTAACATTGTACGCAGCCGTTGGCATTTTGAATTCCGTTTTTACACGGTAAATTATATCGAGGAAAGAGAGCGCCGGTTTTACCATAACAATGTCGGCACCTTCTGCAATGTCGAGTTCCACTTCGCGCATAGCTTCGTCCGAATTGGCCGGATTCATTTGATAAGTGGCACGGTTGCCAAATTTTGGCGCACTTTCGGCAGCCTCGCGAAATGGCCCGTAAAAACCCGATGCATATTTAGCCGAATAAGCCATGATCGGAATTTTCTCGAATTTGTTTTCGTCAAGCGCTTCACGGATTCGTCCAACACGTCCGTCCATCATATCGCTCGGGGCGATCATGTCAGCACCGGCTTCTGCCAGTGAAACCGATTGCGCGGCCAGCGTTTCAAGCGTGGTGTCGTTATCCACATCGCCATCAATTATGGTCCCGCAGTGTCCGTGTGTGGTGTATTCGCAGTTGCAAACATCGGCAATAATATACAATTCCGGAAGTTCAGCTTTTATGGCACGGATGGCTTGCTGTACAATCCCGTCGTGCTGACAAGCAACTGTTCCATCCTCGTCTTTTTCGGCAGGAATACCAAATAAAAGAACGGCTTTCACGCCCGATGCGGAAACATTTTTACATTCTTCAACAAGGTTCTCAACCGACAGTTGAAAGTTGCCAGGCATCGAGCTGATCGGGTTGCGAACGTTGGTTCCGGCACAAACAAAAAGTGGCATTACCAAATCGTCAACCGACAGTTTAGTTTCGGTTACCATGTCGCGTAAAACCGAATTATATCTTAATCTTCGTAATCTTGTTTCAGGAAACATCATAGCGTAGTTTTTATTTTGTTTGATAATAGTCAATTATTGCTTTGTAAAGTCCTTCTGCATTTGAATTTTCTGCTGTAACCAATGGCTCTGCACCACCTTGTCGGATAGCCTCTGAAGTTACTTCTCCAATGCTGGCCATCTTCACTTTCGCAATATTTTCGGTGCCATAAAAGTGGCAGAAATTGTTAAAAGTGGATGGACTTGTGAATACGATCAGATCGTAGTTGTCAATTGAAATCGCATCTAATATTTTTGAATCAGCTCCCGATGGTTTTACTGTTTGATAAGTATTTACCCGGGTAACTGAATTTGATTTCGATAATTCCGTTTCCAGTTTATCACCGGCCAGATTTCCGAGTGCCAATAAAATATTTTGGTTTTGCAGATTGTGTTTTTCTGCTAATTCTTTAAGAAGGCCGTCAGAAGAATTTTCATTGGCTGTAAAATAAGGAGCATAACCGTAATAGTCCAGTTCTGCTGCTGTGTTTTTGCCGATTACGGCAATCTTCAAATCGTTGGGCAAAGTAGTGTTGCCTACTGTTTCAATCAATTGTTTAAAGAAACTTACAACGCCATTTTTGCTGGTGAAAATTACCCACTGGAACTGATCTAGATTCTGTATCGATTGCTCTTCTGTTGCAGTAAGTTGTGTCTGCTCAATTTGAATCATTGGCAGCGAAACTACCGAAGCACCTGCTTTTGTTAGCAGCTCAGGAAGATCATCGTGAATATCCGCCGGACGAGTTGAAATAATCACCTTGTCTGTTAATGGAAGCGCTGTATTTGTAACCGGTAAATTCTCCGTGCGGATGGCATCAAGAATCTCTTTTCCACCGGCATTGAATAATTTATTGGCCAGATTTCTCGCCATTTCATTGGCATCTTCAACCGGGCCGGTAACTGTTTCTTTCAGAAATTGACTTCCGTCTATGCTGGCAACAAAGCCAGTAATTTTCACCTGTTCACCTTCAACTTTGCAGGTACTTCCCACTGGAATCTGGCAACCGCCTTCCAAGGTATTCAAAAACACACGTTCTGCCGAACTCGTTATCATCGTTTCCTTGTGATTGATCTGCGCAATAATTGCTTCAATCTCCGGATCGTTGTCTTTTATTTCGATAGCAATAGCACCTTGTCCGCATGCGGGAATCATTGTTTCAGGAGCGAGAATTTCGGTGATTGCTTCATCCATTTCGAGGCGTTGCAATCCTGCACCTGCCATGATCATGGCATCGCAGTAACCTTCATTCATTTTACGGATGCGTGTGTTTACGTTTCCTCTGATCTCAACAATGTTAAAATCCGGATTCAAACGTAACAGTTGTGCTTTGCGGCGTAAACTTGAAGTTGCGATGGTGTGTTCCGAAGTGAGTTCCGAAAGTTTTAAATGATCTTTGCTGACCAACGCATCGTTAACGGTGCCTCTTTCCAGCACGGCGCCCAGTTTTGTTCCTTCAGGAAAAATAGTTGGAAGGTCTTTTAAACTGTGCACGGCCATGTCGATTTCGTTATTGAACATGGCAATTTCCAGCTCTTTGGTGAAAAGGCCTTTGTCGCCAATTTTTGACAGCGGAACATCCAGTATTTTGTCGCCTTTTGTTTTTATAACGACAATCTCAAATTGCTTTTCAGGGAATTTTGGTACCAGTTCGTCTTTAACCCTATAAGCCTGATATAAGGCAAGCTTGCTGCCTCGTGTACCAATGCGAATCGTATTTTTCATGGAGCAATCTTGAACAGGTCGTTAACCAATTCGATGTATTCTTTTTTACGCCCGTTATCGGTGATCGACTTTACGTTTTTGATCATCAGGCGGATAAATTTATTGGTAATATGATCGGCGTACATCGAAGCTTCATCGGTGTTGTCTTTCGACTGGCGTTTGATAAAACCTTCGAGTTCTGCTTCATTTATTTTCTTGAAATTATCGCTGATGTTTTGGAAAGTCGGAGTCAGATTACGGGTGTGTTGCCAGTCGCTAAAATCAGTAACAAACTCGGCAATAATTTTTTCGGCTTTTTCAATTTCGCCACGGCGTTTTCCGAAAGTCCGTTCAACAACGGCTTGCAAATCGTCGACATCGATAACAAAAACATTTTCGATTTCAGCCACATCTGAAGCCACATTGTGAGGCACTGAAAGATCGACAAAAAACATCGGTTTGTTTTGGCGCTCAATCATCACTTTCTCCACCATATCTTTGGTTACAAGTGGTTTCTTTGATGCCGTTGATGTGATTAAGATATCGTTTTTCACCAATTCATTCTGCAGCTCTGAGAATTCTTTTGCGATGCCTTTGTAACGATTCGCGAGTTCCTGAGCTTTTTCCGCTGTGCGGTTGATAATCGTGAACTTGTCGCAACCTTTTTTCAACAGGTTTTGCAGCGTTAATTCGCCGGTCTGACCCGCTCCAAGCAGCAATGTTGGATGCGAACACAGGTTGTGCAACTTTTCGTTGGCCAGTTCAACTGCAGCGTAACTAACGGAAACCGCTCCTTTTGAAAGTGCAGTTTCTGTTCTTACCTTTTTGCCGGCTTCGAAAGCCTTGTTGAACAAACGAATTAAAGTTGGGCTGTGCAACTCATATTTGTCGGCAATGGCAAACGCATCTTTCAGCTGGCCAACAATCTGGTATTCGCCCAGTGCCATTGAGTCGAGCCCTGAAGCCACACGGAATAAATGCAACGAAGCTTCTTCCTGGAATTTGTGGTAAAAATGCGATCCCACACTTTTATCCGCTTTTCTCCAATCAAAAAGCATTTTGGCCAATGTTGATGTACAATCAAAAATGTCTTTTTCCGTGTAGTCAAAATATATTTCGGTACGGTTGCAAGTCGAAACAACGATTGCACCGTTTATTCCTGCGTCGATTAATTGCGGCACAAAACGCTTCACATCCTCTTCGCAAAAAACGAATTTCTCGCGAACTTTTATCGGAGCAGTTTTGTGGTTTAATCCAAGTAATCCTATCATGAATGAATCGCTTAAGTCTTGATTTTGAAACAATACTATTAAAACAATCTGTAGAAAATCTGTAGAAAAAATCAGATTTGGCAGAGTATTGAACAAAGGGTTGTAAGCGGTGTGTTTATTTGCTAGAAATACAGTAAGTTATGTGTTGTCTAGACTTGGAGATTTACACTTCAAAATTGTTTGTTTCCGGACGAAAAATAATGCTGAAATTGTGCAGATTATCCTCATAAGAATAAAGGGCCTTAAAACCCGAAACTTCGCATATTTTCTGAACAATGGCAAGCCCCAATCCAACCGAACTGTCGGATGATGATGATTTGTAAAATCGTTTAAAAATATCGTCGGCGCTTCCCTGAATTTTTTCGCCGCTGTTGGCAATCGTAAGTTGTTTATCGTTTGCCGTTATTGAAATGGAACCGTTTTTATGATTGTGGCGGATGGCATTTTTTAATAAGTTAGAAATCAGGATGTCGGCTAAGTAGGGATTCATTTCTGTAAAATATGGTTTGTCTGGGCTTTCCACCGTAATCTTTTTGCTTTCAATAACATCTTCAAGGAATGAGAGTTGTGTGTCGATAATTTGTGTTAAATCGATCTTTTTGACTTCCGGGAATTGTCGGTTGCCGATTTTAGAAAGGAGCAGCAAAGTATTTGTCAGGCGCGAAAGCCGGGTGGAAGCTTCATAAGCATCGCTGATCGTTTTTAGCTCTTTTTCCTGCATACATTCTGATTGCAAAAGCAGCTCCATTTTCGAGATGATAACGGCAATCGGAGTTTGTAATTCGTGCGAGGCATTTTCGGTGTATTCTTTCAGGTTATAGTAGTCGTCTTTTATGCGTTCGGTCATCGACGTCAAAACCTTGTTCAGCTCGTTGAACTCCTTAATATCGCTTTCTTTTAGCTGAAAATCTTCGTGGGTGTTCAGGTCATACTTTTTGATTTTGTTAATGGTGTCGTAAAACGATTTCAGTGTTTTTTGCGAGATGTGTCGGTTCAGCACCAAAAGTCCTACAATCAGGGCAACAACCAGCAGTGTCATCGATAAAATAATGCGTACCATCAGGTTATCGGTTTCGGCATGCGATTTAAAGATTCGTACCAGGTATTTTTGCCCGCCAATCTCCGAAACAAACTGCAGTTGACGGTAAGCCGTGTAAACCCCTGTTTCAGTGTTCACAATAAGCGTATCGGAATAACCCTCAACCGGATTTTGGTTTGCCGGAATCGGAGTTACTTCAACCTTTTTTTCAAAATCGGTTGGCGCGGTTGTTGCTCCGTGTGCTGATTTCAATTCGTTTTGAATGCTGGTTTGGCGTTTTTGCAACTCAACATTAATATTTTGGTTTACCTGCTGGCGAAGCACAAAATAAAAAACCACTAACCCCGTAAGGAAAATGAAAAGCGAAATGGAGAGGAAATTGAGACTTATTTTGGTAAGTAGTTTCATTATCTTTCTTTCTGGCTTTGCCTTTTATTCCTGGTTTAAATCGAATTTATAGCCAACTCCGTAAATGGTTTTAATATAATCGGTGCATCCTTTTTTTATCAGCTTTTTGCGCAGGTTTTTAATGTGTCCGTAAATAAAATCGTACGAATCGGCAATGTCCATGTAATCGCCCCAAAGATGCTGCGCCAAACCGGTTTTTGTAATAACCTTGTTTTTGTTGGCCACAAAAAACTGAAGCAGTTCGTATTCTTTTTTGGTGAGTTGCAGCTCGTTGTCGTTTACAAAAACCTGGTGCGAATCGGGGAGTATTTTTATTTCGTTAACGAGAATATGATTGTCGCCATCGAAATTTATCCGCCGGTTAATCGATTTTAGGTGAGCATTTAGTTCGGCTAAATGAAAAGGTTTTGTGAGATAATTATCGGCACCAATTTCGAGCCCTTCAATTCTGTTTTCCACCGAATCGCGTGCCGAAATTATAATGATTCCCATCTTTTTATTGTCCTTTTTTACCTGCCGGATGAGATCGAGCCCGCTGCCGCCCGGCAGGTTGATATCTACCAAAATACAGTCGTAAAAATGGATGTCAAGATGTTCGGCCGCCGTGTTGTAATCGAAGGCTGTTTCGCACACATAACCTTCATCGGTCAGGTACTGAAAAATGGCGTCGGATAAAGCTATTTCGTCTTCTATAATCAGAATCTTCATGTAGGCTTATTTTCAAATTGCAATATAATAACTTTAAAGCTTCTGGCGTCATTTGTTTCTGATGAGTTGGTTTTATGGTTATCTTGCAGCATGCTAAAAAATAATCTTTGCTGCCGGATTTATCCCCTTGTTATCCTGCTCGTATCGGCACTGATAAGCTTTGGGATTTTCTATTTTAAAGAAGCGACAACTGTGCTGGAAATATTCTCTGGTCGGGGAGTCTTTTTTGATTTTCTGGGAATTAGTTTTGCTATTGCAGTGCTTCCTGTTGGGGTGTTTTATTACTTAAGCGACAAGGAAAAATTTGAAAAATCGGCCAGACCGTTGTCGTTGCTGGGATTTCTTCCGGCTCTAGTTTATATGGGATTTCATATTTTTTAAATTAAATGGGAGTTTTTGGGGAACTATAAAAAGCATGATAAATAACAAAGGCTTGCAAAATATTATTGGCAGGCCTTTGTTATTTACTGTATGGGATTACTCCTGTGGTGAATCGTCAGCTCCTGCTACTTTCTGGCGTTTAAAAATATAACGCGTAATAAAAATTCCATTCGTGTCATCGGCACCTCCGTAACTTTCAACACCAGTATTTACAAAAGCCAGTTCCCAGCCCTGGCTCATCATGTCGTTAATTTTTGAGGTTAACAATGCATCGTTCGAGGCAATGTTCTGAAAACGAATACCACCAACGTTGAAAAAGTTAAGCAGTTTGGTTTCGTCGTAATCTTTAATACGAATTTCTTCACGGTCGCTTTTGTTACGGTCACCGTTTTCTGCTGTTTGTGTTGTGGTGAACTCTTTGTAATCCACCTCGTGATCGGTAGAGAGTAATCGCGAACGGCCAACTCCACTCGGGATGATCGATTCGATTGTGGTAATAATTTTTACTTCGTACTGCGGAGTTTCCTGTCCGTTTGCTGCCGGCGATAAAAATAGTGCCAGAAGGATGAAGATAAATACTTGTTTCATTGTTATAAGTTTTGTGATTTTTAACTTGATTTGAATGTGTCTTTCGGGTTACTCAATCTCTTTTCTGAAAAAATATCTTGTTAGAAATATTCCGTTCGGATCGTTAGCGCTCTCGCTGTCGTCATCAAGCAAGGCTTTAAAAATTTCTTTTTTAACACTGGCGTTTGCCATTTTGCTTTCAACGCCTGTTTTTACATCGAACAGTTCCCAGCCGTTGGCCAGCATATCATTAATTTTCGATGTTACCAGTGCATCATTCGAAACAATATTCTGAAACCGGATTCCTCCTTCATTATAAAAGTTCAACAACTTGGTTTCTTCGTATTCCTTAATGCGGATGTCTTTGCGTTTACTTTTGTTTTTGTCCTTTTTGGCTTCCGTTTGTTGCGAGGTGAAATCTTCGTAATTCACTTCTACAACCGGCGAAATCATTCGCGATCTTCCCACTCCGCTAGGAACCAGCGATTCAATACAGCTTACTACCTGAATCTCGTATTTTGGCTGCTGGGCCAGTACCAGAACAGGCAGGCAAAAAAGGAGGAATAATGAAAATCGAATTTTGAGGTGCATTTTGAAATTAAATTATGTTTGACCTTAACAAATATAGTTAATTCTTATTATCAACTTTATAGCGAAACAAAAAACACATTTCGAAGCTCGCGATCTCAAAATCTGATAACTCTGTTAGTATCAAATCGTCAATACTGGCGGGAGCATTGAGAATTTTTTCTATCTTTCCGCAACAAAAGAAAGTTATGTCAAAGTTCCCGTTTTATCAACAATTTGATGCGATGGATTGCGGCCCGACGTGTTTGCGTATGGTGGCCAAATATTACGGGAAACATTTCACCACCGAATTTCTTCGCGAAAACTCTTACATCACACGAGAAGGCGTGTCGTTGTTGGGAATCAGCGATGCTGCCGAAGCAATTGGAATGCGCTCGATGGGCGTGAAAATCACTTTTGAGCAACTAAAAAATGAAGCGCCGCTGCCTTGTATTGTACATTGGGGGCAGGAGCATTTTGTGGTTGTTTATCAGTTTAAGAAAGGCAAAGTTTATGTTGCCGATCCTGAATTTGGGCGCATTGAATACTCGGAGAAAGAGTTTTGCGAAAAATGGATATCAACAGTTTCGGGCGGTGAAGAAAAGGGAATTTGTCTGCTTTTGCAGCCAACACCTGATTTCTATCAGAGCGAAGACGACAAAGTAAAACGTACCGGATTTCAGTTTGTTTTTAATTACCTGAAACCCTACAAAAAACTGGTGATTCAGTTAGTTCTTGGCTTCTTTTTAGGAAGCTGCATTCAATTGGTGTTGCCGTTTTTAACCCAGAGTGTAGTTGATATTGGTATTAATAACCAGGATATCGGTTTTATTTATCTGGTGCTTATTGCGCAACTGGTTTTGTTCATCAGCCGGATGTCGGTTGAGTTTATCCGCTCATGGATTTTGTTGCACATTAGTACGCGCATAAATATTTCAATTATTTCCGACTTTCTGATCAAGTTGATGAAATTGCCGTTGGGCTTTTTCGATTCAAAAATGATCGGCGATATTTTACAGCGTATTGAAGATCACGACCGAATTGAGCGATTTCTTACGGCGCAGTCAATTGGCGTGTTATTCTCGGTTTTTAGTCTGGTGGTTTTTGCCATTGTGCTGGCCATTTACAGCTGGACGATATTTTTGATTTTCATTGTTGGTTCGGCTCTATATTTTGTGTGGATCTATGTTTTTATGAAACGCCGCCGCGAACTCGATTTCAAACGTTTTAATAAACTTTCTGAAAACCAGAGTAAGTTGATCCAGATCATTAACGGAATGCAGGAGATTAAACTGAACAACTACGAAAAGCAAAAACGCTGGGAGTGGGAGCGTGTTCAGGCCGGGCTGTTTAAAGTAAGCGTAAAAAGCCTTTCGCTGCAGCAGTATCAGGATGCCGGCTCTGTATTTATTAATGAGACAAAAAATATTCTCATTATAATCATTTCAGCCACGGCGGTTGTGAATGGCGAATTAACCCTTGGTATGATGCTGGCTATACAATATATAATAGGGCAGCTTAATACGCCCTTGCGCCAGTTGATTAATTTTATGCACACAGCGCAGGATGCCAAGATTAGTTTGGAGCGTTTGGCAGAGATACACGAGAAAAAGGATGAGAGTGAAGCCGGTAAATCGTATGTGAGAAATCTGCCTGAAAATAAAGGAATATCGGTTAACGAATTGGTCTTTCAATATGAAGGGCCGCGTTCGCCAAAGGTTTTAAATAATATCAATCTCGAAATTCCGGAAAAGAAAACGACTGCGATTGTGGGAACCAGTGGAAGTGGAAAAACTACATTGATAAAACTGTTGCTTGGTTTTTATCCTCCGGTTGCGGGCGACATTAAAATTGGCGGAACGCGCTTAGCAAACTATTCACCGCAAATGTGGCGCGACAACTGCGGTGTAGTAATGCAAGACGGTTTTATTTTTTCCGACAGCATCGCGAAGAATATAGTGGTGAATGATGAATTGGTTGATCAGGAACGTTTGTTGAACGCGGTGAAAATGGCGAATATTCAGGATTACATTGAAGCTTTGCCGTTGAGCTACAATACAAAAATAGGGCAGGAAGGAGTTGGATTGAGTCAAGGGCAGAAACAACGGATACTGATTGCACGTGCAATTTATAAATCGCCGGAGTACCTGTTCTTCGATGAAGCAACCAATGCGCTTGATGCTAACAACGAGAAAATGATCATGGAGAATATGGACAAATTCTCGGCAGGCAAAACGGTGGTTGTGGTGGCGCACCGTTTAAGTACGGTAAAAAATGCTGATCAGATCGTGGTGCTCGATACCGGTGAAATTGTTGAGCGTGGAACGCATGAAGAATTGATAGCTAGACAAGGGAAATATTATCAGCTGGTTAAAAATCAATTGGAATTGGGAAACTGATAACAAATGGCTGACGATCAAAATAAAATAGAAATCCGTTCCAGCGAAGTACAGGAGATACTTGGTGGAGTTCCATCGCGCATTGTGCGGTACGGAATTCTCATGTTCGTTGCTATCTTTTCGCTGATCATTATTTTTAGCTTTATCTTTTATTATCCCGACATTTTGCGCTCGAACATTGTGGTTACCACCGAAAATCCGCCGGCTACTTTGGTTGCCCGTGCAACCGGAAAAATTGACAAGTTGTTTGTTGAGGATAAAGACCATGTGAGTGCAGGACAAACTATTGCGTTAATTGAAAATCCGGCAGATTATACCGATGTGCTGGAATTGGAGCAAATGATCAGCAACGTTCAGCCGGCTTTTGATACCCTTAATTTTACCGTTTCGCAGCGTTTTAATAAAAGTCTGCAGTTGGGAGCAGTGCAGGAGTATTATTCGCAGTTTTTAACCCGCTATGAGGAGCTGAATGAATTCTACCAGCGCAACTATTATATATTAAAAGAGGATTCGTATAAAGAGCAGTTGAAAAACGCCAGGATTTTGTACGACCGACTTTGGGAACAGAAAGTTGCCATCGACAAAGAATACCAGATTAAACAACGGAATTACGAACGTCAGAAAAAATTGCTGGCCGGTGAAGTTGTTTCTTCCACTGTTCTGGAACAAGCCGAATCGGAAATGTTGAGTAAAAAATCGGAACTCGACGGAATTCGCTCGACATTGGCTGAGCGTCAGATCGGTATCAGTGAGTTGGACCAGAAAATTATTGAAAACGAAAAAGAATACCACGATTATAAAATTCAGTATGAATCGGCATTAATTGAGGCGTTTAATAATCTGAAGAGCCAGGCAAGTGATTGGTTTCTAACTTATGTATTACGTTCGCCAATCGATGGTGTAGTAACCTTTAATAAGTTTTATGCCGAAAACCAGAATATTACCGAAGGCGACCGTGTGTTAACCATTGTTCCCGAAGATGTGGGCGAGGTGATTGGGAAAGTGGAATTACCTGTTCGTGGATCGGGAAAAGTAAAAGAGGGCCTCGATGTAAATGTAAAATTCGATAATTACCCGTACATGGAGTACGGTTTGGTGCGCGGTAAAGTTAAAAGTGTTTCGCTGGTGCCTGAGGACAGTTTTTATATGGTAGAAATAACTTTTCCTAATGGTTTGGTTACCAATTACGATAACGAGCTGCAAATGCAAAGTCAGTTAATGGGACAGGCAGAAATCATTACCGAAGACCTGCGTTTGATTCAGCGAATTTTCAATCCATTAAAATCACTTTGGAAAGAGCGGATAAAGCAGTGATCTGTCGCAGTTGACAGTTGGCAAATTTCAATAAGCAAAATGTTAATTGCCGATTGTGTTTTGCCTGTTGCAAATTTTCTTCCAAACTTCTTCCGGCTTCATTCTTCTAACTTCCCTCTGCATCAATTCATTCCAATCTTAATTTTTTCAAAAAAAAGGTAGAAACCTATTGTTCTTAAATAATAATTCGTACTTTTGCGAGCCGTTTTTAGGGGAAAAGTGCGCTTTTCCGTCTCGAAACGATTGATAATTAAGGATTTTTGCATAATTTTGCAGTCCATTTTGGATAATGATTATTAACTATATAAAAAACAGGTAGTTATGCCAACTATTCAACAGTTAGTTAGAAAAGGAAGACAGACTAAAGTTGAGAAAAGTAAATCTCCGGCTTTAGATTCATGCCCACAGCGTCGTGGAGTATGTGTTCGTGTTTATACCACTACACCAAAGAAACCGAACTCAGCAATGCGTAAAGTTGCAAGGGTAAGGTTAACCAATGGTAAAGAAGTGAATGCTTACATTCCAGGTGAAGGTCACAACCTTCAGGAGCACTCAATCGTGCTTGTACGTGGAGGTAGAGTAAAAGACCTTCCGGGTGTACGTTATCACTTAATTCGCGGTGCGCTGGATACTGCGGGTGTTGAAGGACGTTTACAACGTCGTTCGAAATATGGTGCGAAAAAACCGAAAAAATAAGAAAGTAAAAAAAGAGTAATTAACTACGTTATTTGCAGTGGTTTGGTTGAGTAAGGAATTCTCTCTATTGTCTTCCGGAGATGAACTGAAGACCGCCTTAGGGCAGCCGATTTGAATAACACTAAAAAGTTTTAAAATGAGAAAGTCGAAACCAAAGAAGAGGATCCTTTTACCGGATCCAAAATTCAACGACACTTTAGTAACCCGTTTTGTAAATGACCTTATGGTTGACGGGAAAAAATCTACAGCCTACACAGTATTCTACGAGGCTATGGATATGGTAGAAAAAAGAATGAAAGACACAGAGTTGTCTCCTCTTGATGTTTGGAAAAAAGCATTAGAGAACATTACTCCAAATGTTGAAGTTAAGAGTCGCCGTGTTGGTGGTGCTACTTTCCAGGTTCCAATGGAAGTTCGTCCGGAAAGAAAAAACGCCATCAGTATCAAGAATATGATTTTGTTTGCCCGTAAACGTTCGGGAAGATCTATGGCTGATAAATTATCTGCTGAGATCATCGCTGCTTTCAACGAAGAAGGTGGAGCATACAAGAGAAAAGAAGATACCCACAGAATGGCAGAAGCTAACCGTGCATTCGCACACTTCAGATTCTAGAATCATAGTTTAGTAAAATTGGTAATAGAAAATAGGTTTAAAAATGGCTAAACAAGATCTGAAATATACCAGAAACATTGGTATTATGGCGCACATCGACGCCGGTAAAACCACTGTAACAGAACGTATTCTGTTTTATACAGGTTTAACTCACCGTATTGGTGAGGTGCACGATGGTGCTGCTACCATGGACTGGATGGAGCAAGAGCAGGAAAGAGGTATTACTATTACTTCTGCTGCTACTACTACATTCTGGAAACATAATGACGAGGAGTACAAAGTAAACATCATTGATACTCCGGGACACGTTGACTTCACTGTTGAGGTTGAGCGTTCGTTAAGAATTTTGGATGGAACTGTTGCATTGTTCTGCGCCGTTGGTGGTGTAGAAGCACAGTCTGAAACTGTATGGCGTCAGGCTGAAAAATACGGCGTTCCTCGTATTGCATTCGTAAACAAAATGGACCGTCAGGGTGCCGATTTCTTTAATGTATACAACGAGATTAAAGAAAAATTAGGTGCTAACCCGGTTCCAATGCAAATTCCTATTGGTTCTGAAGAAAGTTTCGAAGGGGTTATCGACCTTGTAGAAATGAAAGCAGTTCGTTGGGAAGACGATGCAGCTATGGGAACTAAGTACGTTCTAAGCGAAATTCCTGCTGAATTGCAAGAGCAAGCTGAAGAGTGGAAAGAAAAGTTAGTTGAATCAGTTGCCGAAGTTGATGACGCAATTTTAGAGCGTTATTTCGAAGATCCGGATTCAATTACTTCAGAAGAAATGATGGCTGTTATCCGTAAAGCAACTTTGGAAGGAGTAATCATTCCAATGATGTGTGGATCAGCATTTAAAAATAAAGGTGTTCAGCGTTTGCTGGATGCTGTTTGTGAGTTTTTACCATCGCCACTTGATAAAGACGAAATTACCGGTAAAAACCCGCTAACCGACAAAGAGGTTGTACGTCATCCTGATGCTGACGAGCCATTGGCTGCATTAGCATTTAAAATTGCTACCGACCCATTCGTTGGTCGTTTGGCTTTCATTCGTGTGTACTCAGGTACATTGAATGCAGGTGACACTGTATATAACTCGCGTACCGGTAAAAAGGAGCGTATCTCGCGTTTGTACCAGATGCACTCTAACAAGCAAAACCCGAAAGATTCAATCTCGGCTGGTGATATTTGTGCTGCAGTAGGTTTTAAAGATATCCGTACAGGTGATACACTTGGCGATCTGAAAAACCCGGTAGAGCTGGAAAGCATGGATTTCCCGGAACCTGTAATTGGTATCGCAATCGAGCCTAAGTCGCAAAAAGACGTTGATAAACTTGGAAACGGTTTGGCGAAACTGGCTGAAGAAGATCCAACTTTCGTTGTTAATACCGACGAAGATTCAGGTCAGACTGTAATCCGTGGTATGGGTGAGCTTCACCTTGAAATTTTGATCGACCGTTTGAAACGTGAGTTCAAAGTTGAATGTAACCAGGGAGCACCTCAGGTAGCATACAAAGAGGCTATTACCGAATCTGTTGAATTACGTGAAGTATTCAAGAAACAGACTGGTGGTCGTGGTAAATTTGCCGATGTTATTGT
>NZ_CAJXTC010000047.1 GCF_913060805.1 uncultured Draconibacterium sp. | reverse complement strand
CGTCCGCGGCCTCATCCACGTTTACGAGTGCGTCATTACGAGGGATCCGTCAGCCGACGGAGACTGAAGTAATCTCTTCTGTCGCTCGACCACCTCACCAGCTGCGCTGGTCCTCCCGATGCTCGCTTTGCTCAATCGGGACAGGCTCTCCTCCTGTCAGGAGGAGAATTGAAAATCAGCGTAGCTAAATTTGGCCGGTAGTTGAATTGGAAAATGAGAAGTTAATTTATAGCATGAAGTTTCCCCTCCATAAAATCAGATATTCCGCTTTGTTTCCCCCATTTGGGGGAAATGTCAGGGTAAGGCTCGCGCGCTGGCCGACAAAGGGGGTTCAGGAGGGGAGGACCGCGTTTACGGCGGTGGGGTGGTAGGATAACAGATTGCTTCGCTACGCTCGCAATAACAGGAATTACTGTGCTACAGTGCCGCGGACGGGAGTAAATCGTGCCCGTATGAATAAGTCAATCGTCCGCGGCCCTACCTGTCTTTATCATCGAGTCATTGCGAGGAGGCACGACGAAGCAATCTCTTCTATCCCTCGTTTGCACAGCTTGTCCTGAAAAATTCCTGAGAGGGGGAGGTGCGAAACCATCTCATTTTAGCCAGATGAACTTTTTCTTTAAAGGACCATTTTTGCAGGGTGAAGCGATAGTTTTTATCTCTTTTGTTTAAGAATAAGGGTTAATAGTTAAACAAAAAGACAAAAAAGTTGTTTTTTCAGTATGGAAAACAATAAAACAAGAGAGGAAATTCTTTCGGCATACATGAATCAGTTGCTCGAAAAAGGATCGCGCCCGGCAAGTGTATATGCCTTTGCCCGCGATTTGGAAATAGACGAAGCTGAGTTTTATAAGCACTTCGGCTCGTTTGAAGCATTGGAAAAAGCGGTATTTAAAGCTTTCTTCGACCAAAGCATGCAACTGCTTGAACAAAACAAGGAGTACAACCACTTTGATGCAAAGAACAAGTTAATTGCTTTTTACTACACCTTTTTCGAGGTGTTGAAAGCCAACCGCAGCTATGTGTTGCTGGCGCTTAACGACAAAAAAGACAAGCTAAAAGTTTTGGCATCGTTGTCGGAACTAAAAAAGGCTTTTGCTGAATATATCGATGGGCTGGAGATTGAAACGCCTGAGCTGCCACACGAAAAAATTGAAAAAATAAAAACGCGCAGTCTGAGGGAATCGGCGTGGGCGCAGTTGCTGTTTACACTCCGTTTCTGGATAGAAGATACTTCGCCCGAATTTGAAAAAACCGATGTGTTTATCGAGAAATCGGTGAATACGGCTTTTGCCCTGCTCGACGCCACCACGCTGAATTCGGTTTTCGACCTGGGTAAATTTTTGTATCACGAAAAAATTATGAGCAACTGATGAAGACCATCGATCGCATACCGACCTCGAAAATTGAGCGGGCCACCAAAATTGTGCAAACGGGTGCCAAAGTGGGGATGAACTACCTGAAATATTATGGCGATAAGTTGAGCTCGACGGAGGAAACAGCACGCGAAAAACTCAACGAATCAAACGCCACCGATATTTACGACGGCCTGAAAAACCTGAAGGGAAGTGCGCTAAAAGTGGCGCAGATGCTGAGCATGGAAAAGAATATTATGCCCGAGGCGTATATCGAGAAGTTCTCGCTGTCGCAGTTTTCGGTTCCGCCATTGTCCGCTGCCCTGGTGGTAAAAACATTCCGGAAATATTTTGGAAAAACACCTTCCGAACTTTTTGATGAATTCGACCCTAATGCCGTGCATGGCGCCAGTATCGGGCAGGTACACAAAGCACGAAAGGATGGAAAAGAACTGGCGGTAAAAATTCAGTATCCCGGTGTTTCGGAGAGTATCAGCAGCGACCTGGCAATGGTAAAACCCATGGCTATGAAACTGTTTAACATCCGCGGAAAAGGGTCGGACGTCTATTTTAAAGAGGTGGAAGAAAAGCTGCTCGACGAAACGAACTACCTGCTTGAGGTGGAGCAAAGCCTGGAAACCATTAAAGCCTGCAGTCATATTCCGAACCTGCGTTTTCCGAATTATTACCCGCACCTGTCGTCGGAGCGTTTTATTACCATGGACTGGATTGATGGGCAGCACCTCTCGGAGTTTGCTGCAAAGAATACCGATAAAACACTGGCCAATAAACTGGGTCAGGCGCTGTGGGATTTTTATATGTTTCAAATTCATCACCTGCGAAAGTTTCATGCCGATCCGCACCCGGGAAATTTCCTGGTATCGGGAAACAATGAGTTGGTAGCACTCGATTTTGGTTGTATGAAAAGTATTCCCGATTCGTTTTACATCCCTTATTTTGAACTGGCATTGCCCGAAAACCGCAATAATCCGGAGATTTTCACCCGGAAACTGTACGAGTTGGAGATTCTCCGTAAGGATGACAGTAATGAGGAGCTGGCATTTTTTACCGAAATGTTCAGGCGTTTGTTGGGTTTGTTCACCCGTCCTTTTGAATCGGAAACTTTTGATTTCTCGGATGCCGCATTTTTTAAACGCCTGAGTGAACTGGGAACCGAATATTCGAAAAATACGGAGCTGCGGAATATGAACGGAAATCGCGGATCGCGGCATTTTATTTATATGAACCGTACTTTTTTTGGCCTCTACAACCTGATGCATATGCTAAAGGCCGACAAGATTGTAATTGATAACTACCTGCCGGAAAGCCAAACCGGTAAAGTAGCCTGAGTTGAAAACCACGAAAACAATTAAATATGTTTGGATTATTTAAAAAGGACCCGGTAAAGGCCTTACATAAAAAACACGATAAGTTAACGGAAGAAGCTTTTTTATTGTCGCGTACCAACCGGCGTTTGTCCGATCAAAAATATGCCGAAGCCGAAGCCGTTCAGCAGGAAATTGAGGCCTTGAGAACAGCGCAGTAACATTGCTTCACAAACCCGCTGCCACGCGAATCCATTCGCGTGGTTTAAGGGCAATAAATTTATTTTTTTAACGAATGCTTGAGGTGGCGTATGCAAGGCAACAGTTTGCCTTTAATCTTCGTGGCGGCTACTACTAACTGCCCAGGCGGTAATTCCTGCAACGGTAATTAAACTTCCCACAATAACGGCCAAATTAATGTTACGTTGCGTTCTTCTTGCTTTTTTCAGCTGTTTTGCGCCAACTCCTTTTTCAGCAATAAGATCTTCCAGTTCTTTTATTTTCCGTTCTAATTCAGTTTTTATATTCTCGTTAAATTCCATATTACTAGTGTTTTAATGTCCTTATTAGTAAAACGTAGCGAAAATTAAATTGTTTGTTTTTATTCCTGTTGATTTTTGGAATTAATCTTCTGTCGCTCGACCACCTCACCAGCTGCGCTAAATTTAGCCTGTCGTTGTATAAGTTAATCGGTAGCACTAAGTTTCCCCTCCTGCCAGGAGGGGAGGACCGCGTTTACAGCGGTGGGGTGGTAGATTGCTTCTCCCGATTCGTTTTACTCATCGGGATCGCAATGACAGGAATTAGAATAACACATCGCCGCGGACGGGAATGAATTATGCCGGGATGAACAAGTTGGTCGTCCGCGGCCTTTTTAACTTTTGTCTTGATGTCATTACGAGGGATCCGTCAGCCGACGGAGACCGAAGTAATCTTCTCTTCTGTCGCTCGACCACCTCACCAGCTGCGCTAAATTTAGCCTGTCGTTGTATAAGTTAATCGGTAGCACGAAGTTTCCCCTCCTGCCAGGAGGGGAGGACCGCGTTTACAGCGGTGGGGTGGTAGATTGCTTCTCCCGATTTGTTTTACTCATCGGTATCGCAATGACAGGAATTAGAATAACACATCGCCGCGGACGGGAATGAACTATGCCGGGATGAGTAAGCTGGTCGTCCGCGGCCTTTTTACTTTTGTCCGGTCGTCATTACGAGGGATCCGTCAGCCGACGGAGACCGAAGTAATCTTCTCTTCTGTCGCTCGAGCACCTCACCAGCCCTGCTGATTTTCAATTCTCTCTTTGAATATAGAAACAAGCCATAGCACGAAGTTTCCCCTCCTGCCAGGAGGGGAGGACCGCGTTTACAGCGGTGGGGTGATGGATTGCTTCTCCCGATTCGTTTTACTCATCGGTATCGCAATGACAGTGATTACTGTACTACATCGCCGCGGACGGGAATGAACTATGCCGGGATGAACCAGTTGGTCGTCCGCGGCCTTTTTACTTTTGTCTGGTCGTCATTACGAGGGATCCGTCAGCCGACGGAGACCGAAGTAATCTTTTTTGCAACGTGGGGAGAAGAGAAATACGTTACGGCTAATTAATTCGCTTCTTCGTGTTCTTCAAACAGGGCTACTGTACATTCATACTCCGGATTGGTAATTTCATTTTTGGTAAGCCATTTTTCTGAAATCGTTAAGGAATAAACAGCATCTCCTTTGTGCTGTAAATCCCACACAATTCCTTCTGCTTCGGGAAAAGCTTTGTGTCCCTCAATCTGATCGCTCAGCAGGCGGTTAATCAAATTGTTTTCCGAAAGTCCGTAACTCAGCGCTTTCAGTGCGGTTTCTTTTGTCATCTCCTCCGCGTTGTTGTCGCCCTTTATTTCTGCTTCTACAAGGTTTACCGTTCCCTGCGGAAACTTTCCGTTGTAGGCACTGTAAAGCAGTTGGTTAATGTTGAAAAAATCGTGGTGAAGATCGATTTCGGAATAATTTTCAAAGACTTTTGTCCGCAGCATCTCGTGCGAAAGATTATCGATTTGTCCGTCGGCTAATCGGTCCGAGCATTTGTAATCGAGAAGAATGGCGGCTGCCTCATTGGGTTCAAAATCGGAAATGGCCAGAAAAAGATATTCTTTCAATTCCGCCGGTTTTAACTGCGCTGCATCGGGGTACTCAAATCGTGCCAGTAACTGTTTATAGTCTTCGTTACTCCAGGCATCTTCCAGTTCGTTAGTTGTTTTAACATCATTGATCTTTACTAAATAGTTCATACAAAAAACTTTTGGTTTCTATTAATTCCAACTGTCAGAATGGATAATTGTTTGATTTTTTTTGGAACGCCGGTAACGTGACCCGTGTGTTTTGGGGCTTCGTTTGGTTTAGCGCTTGTCCAATACCACCTCACCAGCTGCGCTGATTTTCAATTCTCTCTTTGAATATACAAACAAACCTATAGCACGGATATTTCCCCTCCTGGCAGGAGGGGAGGACCGCGTTTACAGCGGTGGGGTGGTAGATTGCTTCTCTTCGCTCGCAATGACAAGTTTCATAATGAATACCGCCGCGGACGAGCGTGTTTTATGCCGAGACGAATAGGTCTATCGTCCGCGGCTTTTTAGAGTTTATCAAGACGTCATTACGAGGAGGAACGACGAAGTAATCTTAATTTCTGTTCCTGTCATGCAGTAGTTAGTTATCACAACTTCCCCCACAAACGCCCCGCTTTACGAAACAGCTTTTTGGTGGCGTCTTCCAGTTTTTTGTCTGCTTTGCGGTAGGCTTCGCTCTGATGGATCTTTTCGGCCGCTTCGTCTATTTTGGCTTCTGTCTTTTCAATCCAGTTCTGGTCTTTCTGCTCTTCGGAAGTGTTTTCCTGTTCTGTTGGCTTGTTATTCTCTTCTTCCATGATTTGTTACTTTCAGTGTTTCCTTCAAATGTAAGGAATTAAAGTTGGCTAAGCTACCCCTCGTTTGCAACGAGGGGTTAGGAGTTTTGTCGATTGTATCGACAAAATCAGCTGGTGGTAAATAGGAACTACAAACTTTTAAGAGGTCGTTAAAAACGACAGGATATGTACCCCTTCCCGAAAAATACGGGACAAGCTGTTGCAAACGAGGGGCAGGTGGAGCTTGATTTTAGCTAATTATAACCTTTTATCTGTTAATTGCGTAGGCTATGCACTGTTAAACCAAAAAATAACAACCTATGAAATTACTTGCTTTTCTACTCATCGCAGTCGCGATGATTTGTGTTCAATGCACAACAAAACAATCTGTTGAAAAACCGCCGCTGGCTCCTGAAAAGCCGGTTGTGGATACTTACTTCGGGACCGAACTTACGGACGACTACCGATACTTTGAAGACTCGGAGGATACAATTGCCCAGACCTGGTATAAAGTGCAGAGCGAATATGCGAAAGAAGTGCTCGGAAGCATAAGTGGCAGGCAGACCTTATTGGATAAAATGTATGAATTCGATGGTCGAAGAGCCAATATGATCTATAGTCTTAGCATTACGGATAACGACAAGTATTTCTATTTAAAATCGACACCGGACGACGAGACCGGGAAATTATACTACCGCGATGGATTTGAAGGCGAAGAACGTTTGCTCTTTGATCCGGAATCTTTTGAAGATGATCCCAATACGAAATACGTTATCAATTCAATTATGCCTACCGAAGATGCAAAATATGTAGCTGTAAGCATAACTCCTAACGGGAAGGAGTTAGCTACCTCGTTTATCATCGACATGGAAACTGATGAGATCCTTCCCGACCGAATTGAAAAAATGCTGGGAATTACATCGTGGCTTCCCGACCTCAACAGCTTTTTATATGTTCAGGCTGGTTCCGACAATGTTCAGGACATGGCTTATTATTCGAAAGCAAAAACACTTACTCATGTATTAAATACCGATGCATCTGCCGACAAAGTCTTTTTCTCGAAAGAAAAGTACCCGGAGCTTAATTTGGGAGAGATGGATATTGCTGTTGCGGCCTATGACAGAGATTGTAAAAAAATCTTCAGTTTAGCAGCGAATGTCGACAACAGGCTTAGGGTCTTTTATGCTCCTGTGAGCGAATTAAATGCTCCAAAAGTTGCCTGGAAAACCTTGTTTGAAAGGGAAGACGAAATCTATGACTGGTACACCAACAGCACACATATGTATTTATACACACCTAAAGATGCCCCGAATTTTAAATTATTAAAGATACCCGTAAACGACCCTGATCTTAGTAAGGCTGAAATTTTTGTAGCTGAAGATCCTTCACAAAAGCTCTCCGGATATACGCTTACTAAAGATGGTGTTTATTATACCATGAAAAAGAATGGCGTAGAGGAAAAAGCCTTTTTTAAATCGTTCGGCGACAACTCGATAAAAGAATTGAATTTACCTTTTGCAGCAGGAACTGTTCGATTAAGCAGTAAAGGAGTTCAGTTTAGCGATGCCTGGTTATCTTTATCAGGTTGGACAAGAAACAATAAAAGGTACCGATACGATTTGGCAAATGATGCCTATACGTTTGAGATGCTCTCCGATATGCCGGAATTTCCGGAATATGAAGATCTTGTAGTGGAAGAGTTGATGGTTAAATCGCACGATGGGGTAGAGGTGCCGCTGTCGGTTATTTATAAAGAAGGCCTTCAGCAAGACGGCAAAAACCGGTTGCTTTTATTCGGCTACGGCGCGTATGGAATGTCAATGGATCCGGGATTTAGTCCCAATGTATTGCAATGGTGCCTTGAAGATGGCATCTATGCCGTTGCACACATACGGGGAGGAGGTGAGCTCGGAGACCAATGGTATAAAGGTGGACACAAAACAACGAAGCCCAACACCTGGAAAGATTTTATTGCCTGTGCCGAATATATGATAGATAACAAGTATACCTCAGCCGAAAAGATAGCTATATACGGAGGTAGTGCAGGAGGAATTCTGATCGGACGTTCGATGACCGAACGACCCGATCTGTTTGCTGCTGTCATTCCGGCCGTTGGTGTTATGAATACTGTTCGTGCAGAAAACAGTCCGAATGGTCCGGGAAATATTCCTGAATTTGGAACGGTAAAGGATTCTGTTGAGTTCTTTGCTTTGCTTGAAATGGATTCGTATCACCATCTGAAAGAAGGAGTGGTATATCCGCCTACACTCTTAACTGCAGGCATGAACGATCCGCGGGTTATTGTCTGGAATCCCGGGAAATTTGCAGCTCGCCTACAGGCTATTAACCAGGCTAATAACCCGGTGATTTTTAGAGTTGATTATGAAGCCGGTCATGGTATCGATAATACCAAGAGCCGTAATTTTGAGGAACTTGCAGATATTTTAAGCTTTGCACTTTGGAATACCGGTTCTGAAAGGTATAAACCCGAAAAATAATAGGGAATTTTTTTATTACACATTGTGACTAGTGAGGGGTAGGGTAGATTGATTCTCTTCTACCCCTCTTTAAAATTGAGGAGCAAGGGATTGCGTCGCTAAGCTCGCAATGACACAATAACATAAAAAGTTCCGCTGCGGACGGCATTAAATCATGCTGAGGTGAATAAGTCAATCGTCCGCGGCCTATTCAACGTCCTCCAAAGCGTCATTGCTGAGGAAATGCAACGAACGAAGCAATCTCTTCAACAATATGATTTTTGTCCACCTTTTCCCTTAATTAGTTAATTCCCCCAAAGCTTTTTGTCCCGCGAGCACCTGCTTAATGTTATTTTATTTTAGATTTGGTTTCAATTTGTAATTCAAATTCAAAGGTATCTAGTCAATTTGTTTGAAATAGTTCAGGAAAGGTTGTTTGTCAGAAGACGATTTTGCTGAATAGTTCTTTGTCAGGTATCTCGTTTTAAACTAAAATATTTATGTACAAAAGAATTTTTCCAATCCTAACCCTCTTGTTGTTTGTATCTGGCTGGTCTGCCGGTCAGGAAGTTTATACCGCAGCCGATTACGATCGTGCCGCTGCTACCATGGGCACAAACCTGACGCGTTTTGTCGATAATAATATCCGTCCGCAGTGGTTGCCCGATGGCCGCTTATGGTACTCGTGTATGTCGGAAGACAAAGCGGAATACAAACTTTTCGATCCGGAAAGTAAGGAGATGAAAACCGCGTCGTCGCGACAAGAGTTGCTTGGTGAGGAAGGAAACGCACCGATGGGAAGATGGCGTTTTTACAGCAAGGAGGTCACTTCTCCCGACGGGAAATACAAGGCTTTTATCCGCGACTGGAACCTGTGGATTCGCGAAGTGGAGACCGGTGAGGAAACAGCGCTGACAACCGACGGGGTGGAAAATTTTGGCTATGCAACCGATAATGCCGGATGGAAAAAGAGTGATCGTCCCATTCTCAGCTGGTCGCCCGATTCGAAGAAGATTGCCACCTTTCAGCAGGATCAGCGTCATGTAAGCGACATGTACCTGGTGAAGACAAAAGTAGGCGCACCCGAATTGTCGGCATGGAAATACCCGATTCCCGGCGATGAGGATATCATCCGCATTTACCGGGTGATAATCGATATCACAAAAGACGATGGACTGGTACGCCTAAAAATGGCCGGCGATGCACGCCGTGGTTCGCAGTGCGACGACATCTCGTGCGAAGGTGGTTTCGACGATGTAAGCTGGAGCGACGATAGCAAAAAGCTGGTGTTTGTTTCAACTTCACGCGACCACAAAGAAGAGTATGTGCGCATTGCCGATTGCGAGACCGGAGAGGTGCAGGACATTTTTGATGAGATAGTAGACACGCAATATGAATCGGGACAGGGAACCATTAACTGGAGATATTTTTCGGCTACCAACGAGATCATCTGGTATTCGGAGCGCAGTGACTGGGGGCACCTCTACCTTTACGATGCTACCAGCGGCGAATTGAAAAATCCGATCACTTCGGGTGATTTTGTAGTACGTCAGGTACTTCGTTATGATGAGGAAAACCGACAGATTTATTTTATTGCCGGCGGAAAAGAAGCTGGAGTAAATCCGTATTTCCGCTACCTCTACCGTGTTGACTTCAGCGGCAAGAACCTTGAATTGCTAACTCCTGAAGTTGGCGATCATTCGGTAAGCTTTTCGCCCGATGGAAAATATTTTACCGACACCTATTCGCAACCCGATGTTCCGGGTGTTACCGTGGTACGAAATGCAAAGGGCAAATTGATCACTACCCTTGAAAAAACCGATGTGTCGCGTTTGGAAGCTACCGGATGGAAAGCGCCGGAAGTATTTTCGGTGAAATCGGCCAACAAAAAATGGGATTTGTATGGATTGATGTTCACGCCATCGAACATGGATAAGACAAAGCAATACCCGGTTATAGTATACATTTATCCCGGACCGCAGGGAGGAAGCGTGGGATCGTGGAGTTTCAGTGCTTCACGCAGAGATAACCAGGCGCTTGCCGAATTGGGTTTTGTGGTGGTGCTGCTGGAAGGAAGTGGTAATCCAAACCGCTCAAAATCTTTCCACGATGCTTCATACGGAAATATGGCCGAGAACACACTTCCCGATCAGATCTCAGGTCTGGAACAACTGTCGGAACGATATGGATTTCTCGATTTGGACAAGGTTGGTATTTGGGGACACTCAGGCGGTGGTTTTGCTACAGCTTCTGCCATGTTTAAATATCCGGATTTCTTTAAAGTGGGGATTTCCGAATCGGGTAACCACGATAACCGCAATTACGAAGATGACTGGGGAGAGCGTTATAACGGATTGGAAACTTTCGATGAAAATGGCGTTTCGAATTACGAGAATCAGGCCAACCAGGTGTATGCCAAAAACCTGAAAGGGAAGTTCATGATTATTCACGGCGGAATGGATGACAACGTACCTCCTTACAATACCTACCTGGTAGTAGACGCGTTGATAAAGGCAAACAAAGATTTCGATATGATCATTCTACCCAATACCCGTCACGGTTATGGAGTCGACAGTTACTACATTATGCGACGTCGCTGGGATTATTTTATCACCAACCTGATGAATGCTGTTCCTCCAAAGGAATACGAGATTAAAATTTCGCCGGATCCACGCGCACGGCGTTAATTCATACATTTAGGTAGAATTTACCTAATAGCACGGAAATTTCCCCTACTGCCAGGAGGGGAGGACCGCGTTTACAGCGGTGGGGTGGTAGGATAACAGATTGCTTCTCCCGACTTTTCGGGAACAAAGCAATCTCAAGCCCTTTTCCTCAAAAACTTTTTGGTTCATTAACCGTATAATCCGGCGTAACCAAAAATTATAATGCCATGTTAGAATCCGAAGAATTTAGACATTTACAAGAACAAGAGCGTAGAAACAAAAAGCTTATTGAGCACGTGTATGATGAATTGTGGAACAAGCGTAATATTGCTGTGCTTGATGAGTGTCTGGCACCTGATGTTGTGTATAGTTCACCAAATATGACCTGTACCGGAATTGAAGAGTATAAAAATCTGTATAAGATGTATGCCGCGGCTTTTGAACAATCGCATGTGGAAATTCTGGATACAGTTGTTAGTCATGATAAGATATTTACCCGTGTTTTATTTACTTGTGTGCATACCGGCGATTTGGAAGGGATTCCTGCAAGCGGAAAAGAAGTTAAAATGCAGGCTTATACTGTTTGCCGGCTGGAGCATGGAAAAATCGTTGAAGAAAACGAGCTGTTTGATGAGCTGGGTATGATGCAGCAAATAGGTATGGAGCTGCATATGAAAGAAACAGTGGATTAGTACCTGCATCCCATCAATAAAGCAACGAACAGAGGCCGGGGCTGTATCTACACTGATGATACAGCCCCGGCTTTTTACGTTTGTTCTTTAGCACGAAAATTTCCCCTCCATAAAATCAGATATTCCGCTTTGTTTCCTGAAATCGAATCTTCCGCTCTTTCTCTCCTTCAGGAGAGATGTCCAGCGTAAGGCATTCGGGAAGGACGGACAGAGAGGTCACAGGGGGAAATGTCAGGGTAAGGCTCGCGCGCTGGCCGACAAAGAGGGATCAGGAGGGTGGTATCCGTCAGCCGACGGATGGGGTAGTAAAATAACAGATTGCTTCACAGCTGCTGCTTCCCCGAAGTCTCCGGGCTTCGCGTGATTTAACCAGAAGAAACTGTTTAACAACCTACCCCATTGTTTGTAACGATGGCTTAAATTTTAGGGTCCTAATAATTATCAAAATGATAAAACGTTTTCGATTTGATAATCCCGATGAAATAGGAGAACGTTTTAATCTGCTGGTTAAGTGTGTCTTGGATTTTATGGCACAATTGGCACTGTGCTTGTGTAAGCCTGGAAACACATAATCAATCATAAATATGGAAACAATGAAAAAACAGATTGCACTACTTTTCATCATTACCTTTTTTGGCTTCGGTTTATGGTCGTGCCAGGATACCGATTTTGATAACACCGGCGATTCAAAACTCAGTGTTCAGATTGAAGCTTTAGACAAAAGTTTCTCTTTACCCGTTGATGGCTCCGGGTTAAAATCCGTTTCGGCCGACTCGATGTATATGGAATGGGACTCGGTTCATTTAATGATCTCGTACATTAAGTTCGAAGCCGAATTAAAAAGCCAGGTAACACACCGCGATTCGATTGAAATTGAGTACAAATGGAGCGGGCCACAGTTTGCCGATTTGTTAAATCCTGATCTCACATTCGGAAATTTTGTGTTGCAACCCGGCTTTTACGACGAGATTGAAATTGAGGTAAAAGGCGAAGAGGACGATGCACACGATATGCCTGTGTTTTATATGGCCGGAACGTTTTACGGCAGCACTGCAACATTGCCAGTAGAAGTAAAAATCGACGACGACGTAATGTTTAAAACCGAGAAAGACAGTGTTGACGTTGGCGAGGAGAGTATCGATATTACCAGCTACATCCAGTTGAGCCTTAGTGAATTGATGGAGGATATCGATCCGAATGATTTGAACAATGCTACACTTACCGATGGCGTAATTGTAATATCAAGGCACAGCAACCGCGAGATTTACTACACCATCCGGAAGAACCTTGGTAAAAAGCAGTACTCGTACCACGAGCACAAACACTGGGGTAAACATGATTAGATGATTGATGATCCATAGCAAATAATTCTTTACAACAGAATGGATTAGAAAGAGGCGTACATTGTATGTCTCTTTTTTGTTTTAAGTACGCAAATAGTTGCCAGGGAAATTACCACCTCAACCTTTTACTCCTGCGTCGCAAAAGCCCACTCCTCCTGCAAGGAGGAGAATTGAAAATCAGCGTAGCTAAATTTGGCCTGTAAATGAATTGGAACTAAAAAGTAAATTGCTAGCAAGAAGTTTCCCCTCCTGCCAGGAGGGGGGAACCGCGTTTACAGCGGTGGGGTGGTATAGATTGCTTCGCTACACTCGCAATGACATTGGCTATAGGATAGGATTGGCCGCGGACCATGATAAAGTCCATCCGGGCAAAATTGTTTACGGTCCGCGGCGTTTATAGCTAAATGGGAATGTCACTACAAGGGAGTGGAACGACCGAAGTAATCTTTTCCTTCTATCTAGCCACCCGCTTCTCCGACCAGATCATCAGAATTATAGCAAATGCCAGGAATACAATACCGGTAGCATAGGTGTAGCTAAAACCGGCCCATTCGTATAATTTTATACCAATAACCGGTGCCATTAAAGCACGCAGTCCGGTTAAAAACAGGTGCACACTCTGGTAATCGGCCGCTTCGTCGGGCTGGCAAAAATAACTGCTGCCAATACCCCACAAAATGGGCATACTTCCCATAAACAGTCCGTTAAAGAAAACAGCCACCATAAGCATGTAGTAAATTTTTATGCCAAAAATTTCGGTGTAGCCGTTGTAGTACTCGGTTAGTGCGGTAAACAGGATAAACAGCATCAGCGAACCAAAAGTAATTAGGCTAAAGCGCCGGGGATCGCGTTTGCCAATAATCTTTCCGAAAGAAGGTAAAAAAGCAATCGCAACAATATTAAAAGCATTGTTATAAAAGGCCACGCTCGAATAGTTAAGGTGAAGAGCGCGCTCGTAAAAAATGGTAATTACGGCGTGTGTACTCATCCAGGCAAAACCATAAAGCATAAAGCCGATTTCGAGATGCCGGAATGCCCGGTTGTTTTTCAGGATCTGGAAAATCCGTATAAACGACTGGTGCAACGATTTCCACAAAGGCGTATCGATGACCTCTTCCTTCTGAACGAACTTTATTTTGGTGAGCTGAAAGATGGAGACAATCGCCAGGATGCCAACAATGGGATAAAATACTTTGTAGGAATTGGGATTCCAGTCGAGCAGCACACCGGCGGCAAAAGTAGAAAGCAGCATGGCCACTTTTTGCAGCGTAACGGAGTAGCTAAACAGGCGCCCAAAATTTTCGTGCCGGTAATTCCCTTTTAAATACTGATTTACCGAGGGGATTGCCACAATGCGTGACATAAAATAAAGCAGAAAAATGGCCAGGAAAAAAGTGTGATAAATGGGCGGAAGTCCTTTCTGGTGACTTACATCGGGAAAAAAGGCCAGACCTACCAACGGCAGTTTGGAAATGATGGCAATACTGCGCAGCAGAACTTTTCGGTTGGTATAACGGCGTAGAATTTCGTTGGCCACCATGGCAAACAAAAACACCACCATATTAAACTGAAACAGAAACGCCAGCTGTACATTGCTGCCTTTTAGCGATTTAATGAAAATAAACTCCGTAAGCAGCAAGGCGCCGGCAGCTATTCCCTCAATGCCCGAGTAGAACAGATGCAGCTTTAAAGTGAGCCTTTCCTGTGGATTTAAACCTTTAAAAATTCGCATGACCTATATACAAGGCTGCAAAAGTAGAAATGTTTACAGAAATGTTGCTCTTTCTTCACAACGGCTCTGTCAGCGATTTTCTTAATTCCGGTTTTGGTGGGTTAGATTGCTTCTCTACGCTCGCAATGACATTATCATTTTTATTATATCAGGCAGCGGACAGCAGTGAATTGTGGTGATATGATTTTGTTTGTTGTCCGCTGCTTTACGCTTAATTAACCACTGTCATTGCGAGGGAGTGAAGCGACCGAAGCAATCCTTACACCCAGATTCCTTTTTTGGGCGGATTACCGTAGGAATCAAAATCGTCGCCGTTTTCGCGTAAAGCAGCTTTTAAATCATCAACAGAAAACTCGAAGCCATCTTCTGCGGCCATTTTACAAAATTCCTCCATCGAGAAACAGTTGTCGTACTTAACACGAAACTGACGGTCATCAGCACCTTTATCCAGAAACTCAAAAACTTTTTCTTTTGACATGATTATATAATTAGTTGATTGATAAAATGAAATTATAATCTCGTTATTTTTTGATAATGATCGTAATATTTTCGAATATGATGTCAAAATGTAATTGAAATATTGTTTTGAGTTAACAATTTGATATTATATTGCAGGCTTCTCTGACCCTGCTAGCAGTCCCATCGGGACGGAATAACGATAGCATCTGAGGAAGAAGTGCAGTCCCATCGGGACGAAATCCCGGTAGAAAAAGATTGATCAAACAACAAAAGTGCCGCAGGTACGAAACAATTAATCGACATTTTGTAATTTTAGATGCATCAAACACAAATGTTATGGCAAACACATACACCCAAATTCATATTCAAGCCGTCTTTTCCGTTCAAAACCGATTGTGTGTAATTCGTCCCGATTGGGAATCTGATTTGTATCGATACATAACGGGGATTATCCAAAACAACGGACACAAATTGTTGACAATTAATGGAATGCCAGACCATATACACATCCTTTTCGGATTGAGACCCAATCAATCTCTTTCGTCATTGATGCAGGATGTGAAAGCAAATTCTTCAAAATGGATCAATCAAAATAATTTTGTTTCGGGTAGATTCTCGTGGCAAGAGGGATTTGGCGCTTTTTCGTACAGTAAATCGCAAATTAGCCGGGTAGCTGATTATATCGAAAATCAAAAAGAGCATCATAAAACAAAAACGTTTACCGAAGAATACATCCAGTTTCTAGAGGATTTTGATGTTCCCTTTGATGAACGTTATATTTTTAGGCCGGTATAATCCTGGTTTTGTGTCGTACCTACGGCACTTCTTCGGCAGATACTTGCTGTTTTACCGATATTCCGTCCCTCCGGGACTTCATGGATGTGATTCTTATTTCTCTACCAATATAGCGTCCCTACGGGACTTTAAAGAGGTATAAGTTTCCAATGTATTAATCAAAATCCCCAAGGGATGTAAGGACGGCAAAAGCCTCCAACACTCGCAAACGAGTTGCAGTCCCGGAGGGACGAAATCTTGGTAGATGATTCATAGCATGAATTCATCAAGTCCTGTAGGGACGAAATATTTTATCCGGATTTTACCCCGCCACAAAGTTCAGCCATGATGTATTTTCGTCGTAGCCATCAACCACTTTTTCCTCGTTTTTAAAGTTAAAGGCCGACATTAGTTTGGTGATCTCCTGTTGCAGAAATGCCACACTACCATCGATCAAATCCTTGTTATAGCCTTTCTCCGATAGGTCTAACACCTGGTTCAGCGAAATTACGCGGCCAATTATCTTACCCATTTCAACCAACTTGCGCTGTGGTATCTGAAGATCGAGATTAAAATCGACCTGGTTTTTTACAAAATGAACCGCTTTATCGGTCAGGTCATATCCTTTCAGAAACTGAAATAAGTTACGCTCTTTGGCACGTTTCATCATTTTTACCAGCCCCTCCGAAATCTGCGCATAAAGGATATCATTCGATCCTTCAAAGATCTGGAATGGCCGGCTGTCGGCAGTTCCACGTCCGGCAATATGGTTGAGTTTATAAGCTTTGGCGCCCACCAGCTGAACCACCGACTGGGCAGCTTCCTGCATTAAATCGGTTATCACACTCTTTACGGCGTTGGCTTCCATTCCATGTGACGAAAGGTCGACATCCAAACCGGCTTTTTCGCTGCTGTTGGCACACATGGCCGAGCAAATGGTATACGAAGCCTGCAGTTTCGACAAACGATGTTGTACGCGGTCGTAGTTAAACAGGCTTTTTCCGCCCACCATTCGTTCCTTGCAATGTGTTAAAGCTTCGTCGAGCATGCGCTGAATAAAGCCCATTCCCATTCCCGGAAATTGCATACGGCTACGGTGTAACAAGTCGAGCATCATTTTAACACCCGTTGTTTCGGGTACCAGTTTATGCGCTTGCGGCAACTGCACATCAATACGGTTTCGTCCGTACGGAATGGCATATAAACCAAGGTTTTCAAAAAACTCTTCCACCACAATATTTTGTCCGGGTGCCGTTACATCGCACAAAAAGAAATCGATGTCGCGCTGTAGTTTCTCCGATTTTGACTGCTGACGTGCCGAAAGCAACCAAAAGTCGGCCCAGCCGGTTAATCCGGCCCAGTGTTTTTTACCTTTCAGGTGATATTTCGACTCCGATTCGGTGTACGACGTTTGCATATTTAAGGCATCGCTGCCATAATCCGGTTCGGTAATCATCAATCCGCCCATGGCTTTATCGTTTAAAAAACGATTGAAAACGGGTGCTTTTACTTCTTCCTGACCAAACTTGCCAAAAGGCTGCAGAAACAAGGCCGAGTTAATACCAAATGTAAGCGACAGTGCCAACGACTCGTACGAAGCCGCTGCCAGCAAACCAATGTTTTCCTTCATCACACCACCGCGTCCGCCATATTGTGTTGGAATACCCACCGACAGTGGATTTACCGACATAATTTCGCGCATTACAAACGGCGGAAGTCCGCGTTTTAAACTCAGCTGATCGATATCAGCACGCACATGAAAAACCTGTTTCATTTTAGCCTTCAGGTTCTCTAAAAATTCTGAAAACGGAATAGATGAGGGGGCATTGTTATTTGAAACCGGTGTTGACCCGGTTGTTGCTGTTTGCATAGATTTGATTTATAATGATAGAAGCATATTAAAGCTGTCAGGTTTACTTAAACGAAATCTGTCGCATATTGTTCTGACCAAAAACATTCTTTGCCACATTAAGCTCGAAATTTTTATAAACCGATGTGTGCCAAACAGGGAGTTCTATTGCGTATCTTCCTGTTTTTTCGTAACTTTTTGTTCCTGTTTTAGGATGGACGAAAATGTTGACATTTTAGCACATAAGAACTAAAACGACGTTCAAGTCGCTCCCCAACTGTTTTGACAAAGGGCTACAATCCCGGGCGGATTTTAATCGCAAAACAGTTCTAAAGGCCCACTCTCCTTATACTGCATTTACCCACATCCGTATTTTACCAAAAAATCGAGGCATGAAACGATTGTTAGAAATAATTCTCCTTCCCGGTTGATCGGTAATTTGTGGACAGCCAAAAAAGACGATAGCTAATTACCAGTTTTTACACAAAAACCAACAATTCACCAAAAATCAGAAATTATGAAAAAGCTCATTCTACTTTTTGTTACAGTCCTTCTTCTTTCTTGTTCTACGCCGGTAAACAGGCTCGAAGGAACCTGGAAATTAGTTGAATATAAAAGTATTGTGGATGGAAAAGTGGCTTGGACCGTTCCCGGAAATGCCGATGGAGAACAACTAAAAAGCTGGTCGGGAGAGTATTTTTTGTTTGTTGGCGAGTTTATCTCCGAAGGCACAAACAATCCGAATTACGGCAACGGAACTTATACCCTCGATGGAAATCATTACACGGAACATATCGATTTTCATGTTTCGCAGGATTACGTAGGAAAAGACGAACGATTGCTAATTGAGTTTAAAGGCGATACGCTTATTCAGATTAACCCGGTTAACGTTGATTGGAGTTACGATAAAGACAATTACCGAATGGAAAAATATATACGCGTGAAATAACCTTCAGGATATTTTATCAATTCATCCGCAACATTCGTTGACTCTGGTACAACAATAATCTACAACAACTTTTGATGACGATATTGCGGATTTAAGAAGGCTTCAGGTGACTTGGCGTCGCCCGGAGCCTTTGTTTTTGCTCGTGATTTTATTGGCATTTCGGTTTGCGAAACTTCCTTTTATCCAGTTGGTTAAACAAAATAAACATCTTGTGGTTATAAAGAAGATGAACTAGTCTTAATTATAAAGGTTTATCCCCAGCACGAAGAACCAATAATTGAATTTATGCTCCGCTTCGACTCAAAAATGCGTTTCAAGTTGTCATCCGAAAACCGGGTCTTAAATGTTATTACAAAGATGCTTATGTAAACAATAAATAAAAGCCTATGCTGCGATTCGTAAAAGTTTTGACTGCCGACAGAAATTTGCCGGCTTTGGCGGATAACGCCTTTCTGCGCTACGTAACCTTTGCAGCTTTGTATTTTGCGCAGGGAATCCCAAATGGTTTATTCATGTTCGCTATGCCCGCATGGATGGCAGCAAACGGAAAAAGTCCGGCCGAAATAGGCAGTTTTGTCGCAATTGTAGGTTTGCCATGGAGTTTTAAAATTATTGCAGCTCCGTTAATGGACCGCTTTACTTATTTGCCCATGGGACGACGCCGGCCCTGGATTTTGTTCGGGCAGGCGGGTTTGGTGGCCAGTTTCCTTTTGTTGGCAGTTATAACCGATCCGCTAAACCGGATGTCTGTTCTTATGATTGCCGGATTTATGAGCAGTTTAGCCAGTATTTTCCAGGATATTTCAATCGATAGTCTGGCAATCGATATATTGCCCGAAGATCAACAGGCGCGTGCCAATGGTTTAATGTGGGGTGCCAAGGCTGCAAGTATTTCGGCTACGGTTGCCGTTACCAGCTGGTTGTTCGCCAATTATAGTTTTATGATTGCCATGAATCTATTTGGTATCGTCATCTCGGCAATCATGCTTTTTCCCTTGCTCTTGAAAGAACGTACCGGCGAAAAGCTGACTCCTTGGACACCCGGTAGAGCATCTACTGAAGCACAAAAGATTCAACTCTCCAGTTGGAGGCTTATTCTGAAAAGTTTGATCAGGGGCTTTAGTTTGCCCGTGAGTTTGATAATGGGAGTTGCAGTTTTCATTTTTCGAATTGCGTCGACTTATGTTACTACGCTTCTGCCAATTTTTACTGTGCAGGAACTGGGCTGGAGCGATGCCCGCTATTCACATGTTTTTTCGATAACCGCTTTTATTGGTGGTATTATGGGCATGTTTGTGGGTGGAGCAATGATAGACATTTTCGGGAAAATGAGGATGATCATTTTTTATGTGTTAGGACTTATTGTATTGATGATAGTAATGGCGTTATTACCGCAATATTGGAGCAACGATACTTTTATAATTGGCTTCATTGGTGTTTTCTCCATCCTCGATACTTTTATAACCATTGCAATTTTGGCCGTAGCCATGCAGCTGTGCTGGAAACGCGTTGCGGCTACCCAGTTTACGCTTTATATGGCTATTGCCAACCTCGGAATGTCGGCTGGCGCCTGGATTATGGGGGAGGCAAAAGTTTATTTAAACTGGCAACAGGTGTTTGTGTTCTACCTGGTTTTTATGGGGATTGTTTTAGCGATAATACCGTTTGTTAACTTTCGGAAACACAAAATTCAGATGGAGAAACTGGAACACAAATACGCATAACGAACACGCAAAATTATACTATGTCGGAACCATCACATACAACGAATAAAAGACTGCACCGCGAGATCGGGTTGTTTGGATTAACCGCCAACATTGTGAATACCGTTATTGGTGCCGGAATCTTTATACTTCCGGCCACGGTTGCGGCTGTTATGGGAAACATGAGCATTGTGGCTTACCTGTTTTGCGGAGCCCTGATGATGATGATTATGCTGAGTTTTGCCGAAATCGGAAGCAAGATCACGGTAAGCGGCGGCGCGTATTCTTACATCGAAATTGTGTGGGGCCGGTATCCCGGATTTTTGGCGGCATTTTTATTTCTGTTGTCCACCATTTCTGCCGATGCTGCAGTTGCCAATGCCATTGCTGATGTTGCAGGTTCGTTGTTCCCATTTATGCAGGCTGAGTTTATGCGGATTTTGTTGTTCTTCCTTATTTTTTCGGTACTTGGTTACATCAATATCAAGGGAGTAAGGCAGGGAGTTGGCATTGTAAAACTCATTACTTTGGCAAAAGTAATTCCGCTGGTTTTTATTCTTTTGGTTGGGGTGAAAGACCTTTCTTCTGCAAATCTTTCCTGGGATTCTTTCCCGTCGGCCGATAAAATTGGTGAGGGTTCACTCCTTTTATTTTTTGCTTTCTTGGGTGCCGAATCAGCGCTGTCGGTGAGTGGAGAAGTTCGTAATCCGCAAAAGAATATTCCACGAGCTATTATTTTCAGTATTGGCTTTGTGCTTGTTCTCTATATTTTTATTCAGCTGATTTCGCAGGCTATTTTGGGGCCGGCTTTGGCTGAGACTTCGGAAAATACATTGGGGCAGGTAGCCAATAAAATTGTGGGGCCGGCCGGACTGACGCTGATTACTATTGGCATGGGAGTTTCAATGTTCGGAAACCTAAGCAGCGAGATTCTGAGTATTCCCCGGGTATTGTATGCAGCTGCCAAAGACCGTCTCATTCCGGTGAAAATGTTGAGTAAAATACACCCAAAGTTTGCCACGCCTTATGTTGCAATTATTGTCTACGTACTAATCGATTTCATCTTTGCTTCGCTTGGTGGATTAAGTTGGTTGATACTGATTTCAAGTGCTTCAATTTTGCTGATTTACCTGGGAGTGGTACTGGCTGTTATTAAACTCCGTTTCAAAAAGGGAAGCCAACCGGCAAAGGGTACTTTCCGAATTCCCGGAGGAGTGACAATTCCGGTTATTACTGTGCTGGCAATTCTTTGGTTTCTGTCAAATCTGTCGGCCAGCGAAATCTTATCCGTGTCGTTGTTTATTGTGGTATTGAGTGTTGTTTTCCTGATAATAAGTTCAAAAAATAAAAAGACCAGCAAATGAGACTATTTAACAATATACGCTACAAACTGGCTGCCGAAAACCGGGCCGCTAAATACATGCGTTACGCCATTGGCGAAATTGTACTTGTGGTAATTGGGATTTTGATCGCATTACAAATCAACAATTGGAATTCGAATCGCATTGATCAACTCAAGGAGTTGGAATACCTCGAACATTTTTTGGGAGAAATGAGAAGCGACTCTGTGTTTCTAAATGTGTTTTGGAAGAAAGATTATCCGGAAAAAGTTGAGGGCCTGGAATTGGCCCGAAAGTATGTCAAAGATGGAATTGAAATTGATGACACGGCAGCATTTATGGCAGCCATCGGGAAAGGTGGAAAATTAAGTCGGGCAGCAGTTTTTGAAGAATCCAGTACTTACAAAGATATCATCAGCACCGGAAACCTAAAGCTGATTCGCAACAAGGATTTGCAGTTACAGATCATACAGTATTACACCGCCATTAGTACAACAATTACCTACATGGATAACTTGCGCAGCGAGTACGCTACTTTTGTGAATTCCATGATTCCTTATAATCCTCAGGGACAATATCAACCCGATGAGAAAGATTACGAACGTGCACTGCAAAAAATGAAGTCGGATGAGTTTTTAAGTCTTTCCAACCAGGAGCTTACTTTTGCCTACTCGCTCAACCGACGCATGGATCGCGTGAATACCAGGTTAATTCCTTTAATTGATTTGATCGAGGCCGAACTCAGCAAAAAATAAAGTGGCAATTTTGCTCTTCTTTAGAATCTATATTTCTTATGCGCGTCCAACCTTTTCAAAAAAATGTAGTATAAAGGAAAAGAACAGCAGTTGGATCTTAATAGCACTGAAAACCATTAAATTACAAATGCACTAAAAACAAAACCGATGCAACGGTTAAATCAACTTTCTAAGCGCTTTGAGCTTTTCCTGCAGCGTCTAACCGAAAACGAAACGTTAAGCGACTGGGATAAGCTGGGGAAGAAATACATGATGGTGCAAGGCTTGTTTGCCATTACCGGTTTAACAATAATGTTGATCGTTTCATGGATTATCTCGGCCAAACTGATCTTCGAGTTCTGTCTGATCTATATTCCCATAGTTTGTGTGTCGACCACCATTTTCTATTACTCCCGGAAGATAGACCTGGCAATCAAACTGTTTAAAATTCTGATGATCGTAATTTCGTCGGTGTATGTGGCCCGCATGGGGGGATTGTTAACTTGCGGAGGTTTGTTTTTGCTTTCTATTCAGGCCGTTACCAGCTCGGTAATTTTACGTAAACCAAAGCTTATTTTGCCGGTAAGCGTTGTGTTTGTAATAGCTATGTTAGCCTTGTTTATTTTTGATCCTTATTTCCCGAAAGAACAGGCGTTAAGCCCGCAACAAAACCTGCTTTTCTTTTTCGCAAGCCTGATTATTATTACCGGATATATCTTCTTTTTTAGTCTTTATGCCGTAAACCTGTTTGCAAAAATGGAGGAGCGCGAAGCACAACGGCAGAAAGAAATGAACGAGGCTAAAACCCGCTTGTATACTAACATTACGCACGAGTTCCGCACACCGTTAACAGTTATCTTGGGGCTGGCCGATTCGCTGCGTTCGGAAAAAGTTAAGAACGGTCGGGCCAAGGCCGATACCATAATTAAAAATGGAAAAAGCCTGTTGCAGCTGGTCGATCAGTTGCTCGAGTTGAGTAAAATGGAATCGGGAAATCTATCGGTGAAAAAGATTCACGCCAACATTGTTCCGTTTTTGCGCTATGTGTTTCAATTGCAGGAATATTATGCCGAAGAGAAGAAGCTGAAAATGACTTTTGATGCGGATAAGCAGAGTTATGTGCTGGATTTTGATCCGGAAAAAACAACAGTTATCGTTTCTAATTTGCTGGGCAACGCCATAAAATTCACGCCGGCCGGAGGATCAGTAAAAATGCATGTGCTGGTTGAAAATGGAATGTTGAAAATGGTTATTAGCGACACCGGTATTGGAATTCCTGCAGAAAAGCAGCATAAGATATTCGAACGTTTTTACCAGGCTGATGACAAAAATACCCGAAAAGTTGGAGGCGCAGGAATTGGATTAGCGCTTACCCGCGAGCTGGTTACCTTGTTGAACGGAACAATTCAGGTGCAGTCGATTCCGAATAAAGAGACAGTGTTTACGGTGAAGTTGCCCGTTACAAGCACACTACGCGCAAAAGAAAATCAGGAACAGTTGCTAACAGAAACTCAAGAGGAAGTTTTAGAAGCAACGAATCCTGCCAAAGTGCAACAAAAAGGGAAACAGCGTTTATTGATAGTTGAAGACAACCCCGATGTTCTGGGTTATTTGCAAGCCTGCTACAGCGATTATTTTAAGATTGAGTTGGCCAAAAATGGCAAGGAAGGTTACGAGACGGCGGTGAATGAAATTCCGGACGCGATTATCAGCGATGTAATGATGCCCGAAATGGATGGTTTTGAGCTCTGTAAAAAGCTCAAAGAAGATATTCGCACCAGTCACATTCCCATTGTTTTGCTAACGGCAAAAGCCGATATTCCGTCGCGCATTGAAGGGCTGGAGCAAGGTGCCGATGCTTATGTGGTAAAACCGTTCAATCAGCAGGAATTGTTGGTGCGGCTGCAAAAACTGCTCGAGCTGCGTAAAAAACTCTACCAACGATTTAGTAAAGGCAACGGCTTTGATTACAGCACCGATCCGTTGATGCAGCGCGAAGACCGTTTTATGAAAAAACTAAATTCTGCCATTAGCGAAAACCTTAACAACGAGGATTTTAATATACCTGAACTTTGCGAGGAAATGGCCATGAGCAAATCGCAGTTGTACCGCAAGTTTAAGGCGCTTACCAATCAGTCGGTAGCGCGTTATATCCGTTCGTTGCGCATGCAGAAAGCAAAGCAGTTGTTAAGTTCTTCATCAATGAATATTACCGAAGTGGGCTACGAAGTGGGAATGAAAAGTTTAAGCACCTTTAGCCAGGTTTTTAAAGAGGAGTTTGGTGAAAGTCCGCGAGAATTTCTGCTTCACGAAAACGAAAAAAGCTACAATTAACCCTCGGGACAATTCAGGAAGTATTTGGGAAAAACCGGAAAGCCGGTTGAAACATTGTACAGTACATTGCAGATGAGTTTAATCCAAAAAATGTACTACAATGAAAACAAAAATCTTAATTCTAATCTTGCTCAGCATATTCATTTTACCTGCCTGCCAGGATGAATTTGAAGCGCCCGACACTGATGCTTTGCTGCCAGAAAAAGCAGCGGTGGTGGGAGAGGGAACTATCGTAAGCACTAGCATGCACAGCAAAGCACTTGAAGGAAATCTTCTGGGTGACCCGGCCGACCGACCGGTGTATGTGTATTTGCCGAAAAGCTATTATGCCAATCCGGATAAACATTTTCCTGTAATTTACTTTTTGCATGGTATGCCTGCCTGGGGAAAGATGTTGATGGAACCGGTACCTTTCGAAATTTTCAAACAGGTGGCCAATCTGCAGGCATCGGTTGATTATCCGGGAGTTGAATTTGAAGACTGGCTAAACGAACTGGTCGACAGCAAAGGAATGAAGGAGGCGATAATTGTGTTTCCCGATTCCCGAACATTATTGGGGGTGTCGTCTTATACCAACTCGCCAGTACTGGGTAAATGCGAGGATTATATCTGCAAAGATCTTGTGAAATTTATCGACAGTAATTTTCGTACCATTCCCCACTTTAACTGGAGGGCCATAACCGGCCATTGCGCGGGTGGTTATGGCGCATTAAAACTGGCTATGAAACATCCCGATATATTTCGTTATGCAGCAGCATTATCGCCTGCTCATTTCCCTCGCGAAACGTTGATGGCTATGGCGTCGATGATGCCAGTTGAAGATGAAATGTGGGAGCCGATGGGGGCACCGGCAGGACCGATACCGTACGATCCGATGCAGCCCTATAAATTTGTAAATAACAGTGTATATTTCCTCATGCAAGCCTGGTTGCCCAATCCTGCCAACCCTCCATATTTAGCCGATTTGCCCTTTACTTTTGTTGACGGTGTACCCATAATGAATGAGGAGTTGATGAATAAAACAGATCAACAAAATTTGATGGCCCTGTCAACAAAATACAGAACAGGCTTAAAAAAGCTGAAAACCGTATATTTCGATTGTGGCATGAGTGATGACCTGATGATGTATCCTCCCAACCAACTGTTCGATCAGCATTTGAATGAGATGCATGTTAAACACCAGTTTGAGTCCTACGACGGAACACACATCAATCATCTTTACCAGCGTTTGGAGAAAGCTTTGGTAATGCTGTCGAATGATTTTCCGGAATACGAGTGATTGAGCAAAAGAAAGTTTAAATGCAAAGCGATTATTTCCTTGAGTTATATGGGAAGTAATCGCTTTGTTTTATGCTGAATGGGATTGCTGCGGTAATCTGTATTTACGTTAGGCCTGCGGAAGTGTAACAATAACCGAAGTACCTTTTCCTTTTTCGCTTTCAATGTTTATCGAGCCATTGTTTTTCTCAACAAAATCTTTTACAAGTATAAGGCCCAGTCCGTTGCTTTTTTCATTTTCAGTTCCTTGCGAATGACTTTTAGAGCTGATATCGAATAGCTGATTCAATTTCTCAGAATCCATTCCCAGTCCGGTGTCGGTAATTTTTATGGTAACTTCTTTTTGTGCCGAGGCGAAAGTTTTAACCGAAATTGACCCTCCGCGCGGAGTAAACTTTATGGCGTTACTAACAATGTTTCGGATAATGGTTTGAAGCATGTTGGCATCCGACAAAACTTTTAGCTGATTGTCAGTATCAAGCGAAATGGCTATTTGTTTTAAACTCGCCGATTGTTGCAGTTTTTCGACTGTATTTTGAATCACACCTTTCAACTCAAGTTTTTCAGTATTTACCTCCATCTTTTTCACCTGCGATTGTGCCCAAAGTAACAGGTTATCGAGCAAATCGCTGATGTTTTCTGATGCTGATACAAGGAGTTTGAGCAGCTTTTTAAGCTCATCTTTTTCCAGCGCATCAAATTCCTGGTGGAGGTGGTCGAGAAATGCCGTTTGTGTGTGAACCGGGCCCCGAAGATCGTGGGCAATAATGGCAAAGAACTTATCTTTTGTGAGGTTCGCCTCCTCCAATTGATTATTTTTTTGGCGCAGACGCTGGTAGAAAATATAAATAATGCCGGCAATAATAATGGCGAGCAAAACAGCGATTATCATTAAAATTCGTGATGTGCGATGTTGCCGCAGTTCCAGCCTGTTAATCTCGTTTTGTTGCTCCAATGCTGCAATCTGGCTGTTTTTTGCATCCAGTTCGTAAATTCCCTGCAGCTGTTCGAGTTTTATATTGGCAGCTCCAAAAAGCATAGAGTCCTGAATGTTGATTTGCTGCTGCTGACAAGAGAGGGCTTTGTCAAGGTCGTTAAGATTGAGGTAGATTTCGCTGAGTTTTGAATAAATATCGAGCTGAATACGTTTTTGATTATTGATAATCGCCTGGTCCAGTCCTTTTTGAATACTGGATAGTCCTTCATTGGTTCGGTCGGTGTCGATATAGCACAAACCAATATATAAATAAAGGGAAGGTTGGCTGAGAAAATCGTTAAGTTCGATTTTCGAGTTCAGCGATTGTTTCAGGTATTTTTCGGCCAGTGCGTAGTTCCCTGATGCATATTCGATGCGGCCCAGGTTTTTATAGGCATTTGAAATTCCGTATCTCGAACCACTCTCTTCGAAAATTTGCAAAGTATTTTCGATGTATTTACGCGCTTCGTCAGTATTTCCCAGCAGTAAATTTAAGATCCCAATCTGTTCGTAGCAAATTACAATTCCGTTTTTGTTCTGGTCTTTTTGCGCCAGTTCTTCGTAGGTTTCAAGCGAAAGCATGTAATATTCCATCGCTTTATCCAAAAGACGAAGATCGGCATAAATACGCCCAAGTAGGTAGGCCGACCAGGCATAACCTTCAGTAAAACCGGCTTTTTCGTAATTCAGCCGCGCTTTAATAATGTATTCAGTGGCGCGGTCGTATAAGCCGTTTACCCGGAAAACGGTTCCCATCATTGAATAGGCAGCACCAACAGCACGATAATTTTTCGACTGTCGACCTGTTTGAATAGACAGGTTAAACGATTGCAGCGCTTTTAAGTGATCGCCACTGGTGTGTTGGTTAATACCGGTTCGTAAAAATATATCGCTTTGATACCAGTAATCATCGAGCTGGTAAGCAATGGGCAAAGCGCTGTCGTAATAGGCCTGCGAACGATCGGCGTTGTTAAGGTCGTGATAAATACGTCCGAGAGCCAGAAATGATCGCATTTGCAACGATTTGCTGTTTCGCTTTTTTGCTGCCGTTAGTGCTGTTTGGGCAAGTGCCAGCGCCTGGTCGTTATCCTCTCCCATATAATACATCGCCAAATCAAGCTGTGCATTTATTTTTTCCGCGCCCTGTTTATTTTGAATTACCTGGCGCAAACTGTCGGCCTGTGTGGTAGTAGCACCTATTACTAAAGCAGTATTAAGAGTTGATAATGAGAGGGTAAAAATAACGCTAATTAATAGCTTTATTCTTTTATTCATTAGTGTTCACGTTTTTTTGAGTTCTGGTTTTATCTGTTAGTCGCAATAAAAAAGGCTTTCGTTCTTGTTACAATCCGACAGTCTCTTTAGCTACCTAAACAATAAAACTGGTAACGAGTTTAACAATTTTGTGTGAAAGATAGAAAATTGTCAGCATTTAAAATCATTATGGATAGTGGTTTTGTTGAGTGATAACAGAAAACGGGAACCAACTATTATGAGTAAGTTCCCGTTAACGGCGTATTGACAGATCCGTTATTTTTTATGCCATTTTAAGCGTGAAATACCAACAGCGGAATTTCTGCATGGAACACCATTTTACGCGCTAAACTTGGGTTGAAAAGTCGCGAAATCATTCCTCGTTTATGCGTGGTGAGTGCCAGAATATCCACCGGGTCGTTTTTAATCGTACTTTCAAGTGTATCTAAAACATCGTTCCCCATAATCAGTTTGCACTCAAATTCCTTTTTCTCGTATTTCTTGTTCAAAATATCTTTCATTCCTTCCAGTCGGGCAATGTCCCAGCCATATTCGTCGGGAAGTCCAACGTGCGCACAAACCACTCTTACTTCGTAGGATTTTACAATGTTCATTAGTTTATCGAGTGCCGTAAAATCCTTTTCATCGAAATTAGTGGCATACAACACCTCTTTAAAGGCATCAACCGGTTTTGTTTCCATTTCTTCCGGAATAACCAACACCGGAACGGGTGCGTTGTACATTACGTCGGCGGTAACGCTGCCCACTGTGCCGGGCCATGTTTTATCGCCACCGCGGCCAAGTACAATCAGTCGTGTAGGTTGTTCGTTGGCAAAGGCCAGAATGTCCTCTTCGGCGTATCCCGGCTTAACAATATATTCCGGATTTACTTTCTCCCAGTTATCCGCGCCGATACTTGATACCAATGGTGCTAGGAAATTTTTAAACTGCTGGTTGGCTTCTTCTTCGGCATCCTCGGTTTGTTTTAACAGCGTGGTGTCGTAAGGGTAAATGTCGCCGTAGGGAATTGAAAAGCGCACCGGACTAATGTACGAGTGCATAATTACCAGTTTAGCATTCAGGTGTTCGGCAATGTTAAAAGCCATTTCCACGGCTTTTTCCGATACGGCGGAAAAGTCGATTGGAACAAGGATAAGGCCGGGTTTACCCACTTTTTTCTGTTTCCCCGATTTTAATCCAAGCAATAAATCAACTTCTTTAAAGGCCTCGTTCAGGTCGTTTTCCAGAATTTTAACCCGAACGGTTGAGGTGGCTGCTCCTTCAATTAAATGCACATCTTCCAGTTCGCATTTAATTCCTTTTTCCTCCAAACGCATTTTCAAAATATGGGCGCGCGCCAGAGGTAATACTACAATAGTAACTAGTTTTTCACTCATGGCTATTCGATTTTAGTTTCTATATTATTTATATGGTTTTAAGACCGATTAGTTTCAGAAAATGACTGAAATCTTGCACAGGCCGTATTTTCGAAAAGGCGGCTGCATGTAATGATTGTGTATTGATTTAGAGAAATGGCAAAAGAAGATTAACTTTAAGCGATGCAATTGGATTTGTTTACAGACGACTCTGAAAGCATTTTAGCAATAACCAATTAAATTTAATAGTATGACCTATGTTCCAAAAGAATCGAGATACGATGAAATGCAGTACAACCGCTGCGGAAAATGGGGGCTGAAACTGCCTGCTGTTTCGCTGGGTTTGTGGCATAACTTTGGCGGAATTGATGTGTTTGAAAATGGCCGGGCGATGTTGCACCGGGCTTTTGATTTAGGCATCACACATTTTGATTTGGCCAACAATTATGGCCCGCCTCCGGGATCGGCCGAAGAAAATTTTGGTAAGATTTTGAAGCAGGATTTTAGTGCTTACCGCGATGAGCTGATTATTTCGAGCAAAGCCGGTTACCTGATGTGGCCCGGACCTTATGGCGAATGGGGGAGCCGCAAATATGTGCTGGCCAGCCTCGACCAGAGTTTAAAACGAATGGGACTGGAATATGTGGATATTTTTTATTCGCACCGTCCCGATCCTGATACGCCGCTTGAAGAAACCATGATGGCGCTCGACCGGGCAGTTCGTTCGGGAAAAGCGCTGTACGTGGGTATTTCAAATTATCCGGCCGACATGGCGAAAGAAGCTGCGCAAATTTTGAAAGAACTGGGAACGCCTTGTTTGATTCATCAGCCACGTTATTCGATGTTTGAGCGTTGGGTGGAAGACGGCCTTCTGGATGTTTTGGAAGACGAAGGAATTGGTTGTATACCGTTTTCGCCACTTGCCCAGGGTTTGCTTACCAATAAATATTTGAAAGGAATTCCCGAAGGATCAAGAGCAACCCGCGAAGTTTTTCTAAAAAAAGAACATGTTGATACGGCACACGATAAAATTGTGGCTTTGAATGCTATTGCTCAGGAGCGAGGTCAGTCGCTGGCACAAATGGCACTGGCCTGGATTTTACGCGATAAACGAATTACCTCGGTGCTTATCGGCGCCAGCTCGGTAAAACAAATTGATGACAATGTGGAAATGCTTAAGAATCGTAGTTTTTCGGTTGAGGAATTGGAAGCGATTGAAAAGGTGTTGGATTAACTGTGAGAGACGCACGGCCGTGCGTCTCAACAAAGACGGCTGGCTGTTCTTTTTAAAAGCGAAGGCGTTGGATAGAATAAAATGGATAAATTCAATAACACATTTCGAATAGAATCACATCGTTTGCGGGGATATGATTATTCAGGTGACGGGATGTATTTTGTCACCCTGGTAATTCAAGGTAGAGATTGTATATTAGGTACCGTAAAGGATGAAGAAGTGATATTATCGGAATTTGGGAAATTGATAAAAGAAGAATGGTTAAAATCTTTTTCAATCCGTAAGGAGTTATTTTTAGATGAATTTATAATAATGCCCAATCACTTGCACGGATTGTTAATTATAAAAAACAATTATGACCAAACTGAAGAGATGCATGGTTCCAATGTTCAAACGCAAGGCCTTGCATCCCTAGAAAAGAATATTCGGTGGCAATCGGAACCTGTTGATATTGAATTCAAAAGAAAACCAAAATCGTTGTCATCATTTGTTGCCGGATTTAAGTCAGGATCAACAAACGCGATCGATAATTATATTGATTTAAAACACCTGGATATCCCAAAATATAACAGAGATAATAAGTTGTGGCAGGCAAGCTATCACGATAGGATAATTCGAAATGAAAGAGAATATTGGAAAATAAAAAATTACATAAAATCCAATCCTAAAAATTGGGAAATGGATGATATGTATCGTTGATTGTTATGCACAATGTAGAGACGCACGGCCGTGCGTCTCTACATTGTGCATTTTCTACAGGAATATCATATAAATGGGTATGCAGGATTGGATTAAGAGGATAGCCGAAAATAAAAAAAGGCTCGCAATTGCGAGCCTTTTCTGTTCTATAATACGTAGGTTACATTCCTAATAACTTTTCCAATCCCCAGAAGAGACTGAAAATAATTGCCATTCCGGCAATAGCACCTGCCGCCAGTGTAAAAATAAAGTTTAATGGCAGCATTTTTTTCTCATTCTCAGTATTCATCTTAATGACGATCTGATTCTGATTTGCTTTCGTTTCCATTCGGTATTTATTTAGTTGCCCATCCAAAAAATCATACATATTTTAATTGTTATTTTCTGTGTTCTACAGGATTGGGCTGTTTCTAATTTTATCTTCCCGTGTCTAATAAAAGACTAAAAAGTATGCTGCAAAGCTACGGCTTTTTTACTAAATAGGCCAAAAAGCAGGTTTTCGGTGGGCTGTTTGTTAAATTCGTGTTAACGTGGCAGTTACAGAATGGAACAGAATATTCTTACTAAAAGTATCGCAAGAATAAGGCCGTAATGCACCAAAAAAAGGAGCTTTTTGAGCTCCTTTCAATATCATTTTTCGAATTGTTTTTGTCTAAGTTGCCGACTCGAATTGTTTTAAGAATCGTACATCGTTTTCGAAGAAATGTCGGATGTCTTTAATTCCGTAACGCAACATGGTAATACGTTCGATACCCATTCCAAATGCAAATCCTGTATATTTTCGGCTATCGATATTACAAAGTTCCAATACGTTTGGATCAACCATTCCGCAGCCCAGAATTTCGAGCCAGCCGGTGTATTTACAAACATTACATCCTTTGCCACCACAAATCGAGCAGCTCACATCCATTTCGGCACTTGGCTCCGTAAATGGAAAGTACGACGGGCGCAGACGGATTTTAGTGTCTTCGCCAAACAGCTCTTTGGCAAACTGCAACAATGTTTGTTTCAGGTCGGCAAACGAAACATTCTCGTCAACATACAATCCTTCAATTTGGTGGAATATGCAGTGCGAACGTGCAGAAATTGCTTCGTTACGGAAAACACGTCCCGGGAAAATAGCACGGATAGGCGGCTGGGTGCGCTCCATAACACGAATCTGTACACTTGAAGTGTGGGTACGCAACAGCACATCCGGATCTTTTTCAATAAAGAAAGTATCCTGCATATCGCGGGCAGGGTGCTCCGGTGGAAAGTTCAAAGCTGAAAACACATGCCAGTCGTCTTCAATTTCAGGGCCTTCGGCAACGGTAAATCCAAGACGGGCAAAAATTCCGATAATCTCGTTTTTAACCAGCGACAGTGGGTGGCGGGTTCCCAGTTTCATGGGCTCGCCCGGCATGGTCAAATCCTGTCCGGCAGACTCGCTACCATTGTTCTCAAAACCTTCTTTTAGTGTGTTAATTTTTTCTAAAGCGAAAGTTTTAAGCGTATTAATGGCCTGTCCAACCTCCTTTTTCTGTTCGGCAGGAACAGTTTTGAAGTCGTTGAATAATTGGCCGATCAATCCCTTTTTGCTGATATATTTTATACGTAGCTCCTCTACCTCTTCCTTGCTTGAAGCTACAATAGTGTCGATTTCTTCCTGTAACGCTTTGATCTTGTCTAACATCCTTGTTCGTTTAAACTGAGGTGCAAAGATAATGATTCAGATTATAGTGAATAAGAACAGAGCAACAATATTTTAGACTGATTTGTCGGGATTCAGGTTTTTAACTACTTTTGCGCCACATTTACGGTCCCGTAGTTCAACGGATAGAATAGCAGTTTCCTAAACTGTAGATATGGGTTCGATTCCCGTCGGGACTACTATTAAAGAGCTGATAATCAATTTATTAGCTCTTTTTTATTGGCTGTTTTGGTAGCTCTTTCTGTTTTTATATAAGATTGCCATTGTTCTACCTGATTAGTACAAAAGAGATTTTACGCTATATTTATCAATAAAAATCATTATTATGCCTACCAAAACAGTTTTTGTACTTGGCGCCGGTGCGAGTATTCCTTACGGGTTCCCTTCCGGATCCCAGTTAGTAGCACAAATTATAGAATCTATTAGTCCTTCTTTTTATCGAGGGGGAGAGGAACATTTTACCAAAAAGCCGCTCGCAGATTTATTGATAAATGAGTTTTCTTTAACTGATTTAATAAATTTTAGAGAGACGCTAAACGCTTCTCAGACCTATTCTATCGATGCTTTTTTGAACTATAGAAGAGAGTTTATAGATATTGGGAAAATGGCTATAGTTTGGCATTTATTAGAGGCTGAACATAGAGCACTAAAGGGTAAAAAAATGAAAGGAGATTGGTATCAGTTTTTTTGGAACCAGATTAACTCGCACAAAGAAGACTTGTATAGTTTTTCTTTTTATACTTTTAATTACGATCGTTCTCTTGAGTATTTTCTTAGAACATCTGCAGCCAATTTGTATGGATATGAAGGGTTAGATTTAAATAATTATCTAGCTAAAATTCCGATAAACCATTTACACGGTACGCTTGGAAATATGAATTTTGGTCATAAAAGCTCAATTGTTACAGCCGGTGAATTGAGAAATGCTGCGGATAATATCAAAATTATTTTTGAAGTCGATGAGATGACGATGTTTGAACAATTCCAATCTGAAGTGAGAAGGTGCGATAATATTGTTTTTCTTGGTTTTGGATTTCACCCGGACAATGTAAAAAGAATCGGATTCCCCAGGATAAGGTTTTTCCCAAAAAGAAAAATGCCAAAGATATTTTCATCTGCATATGGATTGAAGGAGGTTGAGCTTTATTCAAAATTGATAAAGCACCTACATATTACTTACAATGTTAATTTTCAAAGAGAGGTGGATGAGCATATACATGACTTGGTAGAGGTTGGATCTGAGACAGATGCTAATTTAGAATTTCTGAGAAAGCATTTTCCTTTCGAAGAGTTATTTGTAGACTAATCGATTAAAAAGTACCATGAAATCATGTCCTTCAAACCTTTAATATTAGGCTTTTTTTGCGCTTAAATCTCTGTTAAGTTACCGTGCTATTTATAATGTTTTTAAATAAAAAGATCCACTGACATGGCAAAAAAGTGTTGTGTTTGAAAATCAGTCTTTTAGCTGCAAAAGAGGTGAGTGCTTCTGACATTCTCTTTTTAAATACCCCGCGCCGCCCTAAAACAGTTTCGTAATTACGATTACTTGATTTTGCATTATATGCTGAGAGACTGTTCAATCTTGCTAATATTTATTCTGTAATTAAATACGGTATTTGTATAGGTGAATCAGTCTTCTGTATACGTTGCAGACTAAGTTGTGGGGATATAAAAAACGAATGTCTTCCGGCATATGAGGTTATGCAGGTTAGTCTATGAAAAAACCGTAATGGGGGAGTATTAGGGGATTACAGTATCGATCTTGTTATATTTTATAGCCTCTAATAAGAGTTGGGCCAACACTATTCAGGGTGAATTCAGTCTCCATTTCTTCAATTATAAATTCTCCTTCTTTGCTAGATAGTTTACTTGTGATGTTCTCCTTTATGTGTGTTATAAGATTAAGAGGTAATTGAGCCTGTCTTGTAACCGGTTGTCTTTTGCTCCAGAATCGATTCCATTTTGCCCACCTTTTTGCAAAGAGCCCTACTTCTTCCTTATCCCACGAGAGAGAAAGGTTGGAGGTAGAATTTAATGCAATATTGTTACCTCTGTAAAATAAGAGACGTGGTTCAAACTTCTGGAACGCAAACCTGATACCTTCCAAATTACCAGGTTGAAAAACCATGGGGTAAGGATCGCAGATTATAGTACTGAAACAAGTTTTTATTTCTTCTTCTTCGGTTTTATCCGGATTGTAAAAACCCGGTTGAAATCCGATTGAGAAATGTTGCCATCCAAGCGCATCGGTTAATACTTCACTCCCGCCAACTGGATCCGGTTCTGATATATTCATTAGTTTATATTCAGCATATACATCCAGGCTTGTAAGGTAGCGGATATCCCCCAGCTGAGGATCTTCTACATTTGGCAATTCAGACCAGTTGTATACTGGCTCCTTCAAATCGCTTAAACGGTCTGATATATCCGTCCATCTCTCTGAGAAAATCAAATCGTTTTCATCGTGCTTGTAAGAGAATTTAAGAGTAACATCCTTTTGTTCATCCAATTCCCAGTTCCCAACCATGTATTTGTCGATCGGAAT
>NZ_CAJXTC010000046.1 GCF_913060805.1 uncultured Draconibacterium sp. | reverse complement strand
CTAAGAATCCTTTTATATTAGGTTAAAATTGAACTGGTTTCCTCTTGATTGATTAGCTCAGTTGGCTAGAGCGTCCCGAAAGTATTCGGGAAGGTTACCGGTTCGACTCCGGTATTCTCCACGAACAATATCAAGGAGTTACGAAACACATCGTAGCTCCTTTTTCTTTTTATACAACAAAGTAGCATACAGAAAATCCGACGGTATCCGACGGTCTTCGGTCGCTAAGAATCCTTTTATATTAGGTTAAAATTGAACTGGTTTCCTCTTGATTGATTAGCTCAGTTGGCTAGAGCGTCCCGAAAGCATTCGGGAAGTTCACCGGTTCGACTCCGGTATTCTCCACGAACAATATCAAGGAGTTACGAAATAAATCGTAGCTCCTTTTTCTTTTTATACATACAAAGTAGCATACAGATAATCCGACGGTTTTCCGACGGTATCCGACGGTCTTTGGTCGTTACGAATCTTTTTCTATTAGTTTGAACGAGTTGACTCCTGATAAAACATTGCACCATCTCTTATTCACCAGAAGTCTCAGACAAAGCTTTGTTTCTAAACCGATAGCATAACATCAGTAAGCGAATCTTCAGGTTGAAGGTTGAGTTTTTTCCGTAATTTATAACGGTGGTTTTCAACGCCGCGGATGGAGATTCCAAGTAAGGGCGCAATTTCTTTCGACGATAAATTCATCCGCAGGTAAGCGCACAATTGCAGGTCGCTCGATGTAAGATCCGGGTATTTGTTTTTCATTTTCTGGAAAAACTGTTCGTGTGCCCGCTCAAAATTATTCTCAAAAATCTGACGGTCGTCGCGGCTCGAGATATTTTCGTCGATTTTATTGTTGAGGTAATTAAAATACTTGTCGGGATAGCGCGATCCCAGCTCCTCTTTTTGTTTTCGTACAATGTTTTTCAGGTCGATCAGAAACTCGTTTTTACGAATAATCGCCATCGTGGAGTTGGCCAGCTCCTTACTTTTAAATCGCACTTCGCCCCGCAGTTTGTCGTTTCGCAGGCGAATAAGTTCCCGCTCGCGTTTTTCGTGTTGCAGTAGCTCTTTTTTCAGGGTTTGTTTTACCCCCCACCGCCGGAACAGCAAAAGTGCTCCGATTAAAATAAACATATACAGAAATATGGCCAATTTGGTAGCCAACAATGGTGGCAATATTTTAAAATCGAAAGTATAAAGCTGGCTTTCGTTGCCCCAAATATCTACCGCTTTTACTTGCAGCTGATACTCTCCGCGTGGCAATCTTTCGAACTGAAATTCGGGGTCGGCCACACCTTCCGACCAGCCCTGATGTAATCCCTGCAACAGATATTTGTACGAAACCGGGAATTCGTTCAGCATTGGAAATGACAAGCGGAATTTTACGTTGTTCAGCGTATTTTTAATCTCGGTTTCCCTCGTATTAAGTGGCAAAAATACTGACCGCCCGCCATTGCTCTGCAGCTCAATACTTCTGACAGCCGGAGCATATCTACCGATCAAACTTGTGGCAGAGTCGGCAACCGAAGCATCGAGAAATGCCAGGCCGTTTTGCAGACACAAAATGCCGGTGTACTGATTTACCGGAAGTATATTTTCAAATCCTTCAACCAGCAACGGATCGTTAAACAGCGACGTTGGAAACTCTTTAATCAGTTTTACATCGCTTTGAACAATGGAGAACAAACCAATTGACGAGGCCTCGATAAACCAATAATAATTATTGGGTGCTTTTATAATTCGATTTGCGGCCGCGTACTTTCCTAAACTGGCGTTTAGCGTATCGTACGGAAGAATGGAATTGGTAAGATCGTCGAAGGTATATAACTTGTCGCCGGTAGTAAATACAATTCTTTTTTCAATTTTAAATACATGAATCGAATGGTCTTTCCCAAAGGTCTCTTCACCGTAATATTCAGGTTCACCCACTGCTTTTGTACGTTGTTCATCCACCTGGATTTTAAAAATTCCGCGGTGCATGTGGCTGGCCCATATATTTCCTAAATGATCGAATTCAATGTAACGAATCAGGTTACTAAAATCCTCAATGAAGTTCCTGTACTCTATTCCCTCGTTGGTTTTGTTGTAAACAATTATTCGGTTGTAAGTTGATTGCAAAAGCAATTCGGGATGAAACGGATCCTGTACAAAATTGAATGCGCCGCCTTCGGTCGATATTACTCTTTTCTCGCCGTTCTTTAGTGCAAAACTTCCCTGGTTGTGCCCGATTAAAAGTTCATTGTCGATTACCTTCAAATCCCAAATCTGGTCTTGCGTTCCCTGAACAAGTTGAATCTCGTCGTTATCCAAATCAAGCGATGCTTCAAACAAACCCTGGTTAGTGCCGAGGTACAGTTTATTCTCGAAAATAGCTGTGGAGTAAATAGCACCAGCTCCCGGCAACTTTTTAACCACAAAACTTTTGTTGTGGTCGTCGGCCACAAAACCAATTCCAATATCGAGTGCCAGCCAGCTATTCTGCCGTTCGTCGGTAGCGATGCCCAAAACAGTGTTATTCGGCAAACCATTTCTCGAATTTACTTTTGTTATCAGTTTCCCGAACCGGTCAAAAACAACAATTCCGTCAACCAGCGAGCCAATTATATAATGTCCGTTTTTGCTTCGGCTGGCCCGGTTTAACTCGTTCTCGATAAAATACGAAGTCCAGTCATCATTCCATTGTTTCAGGGTTGTGCCATCCCAACGAAAAATACCTCTGTCGGCGGTACCAACCAGCAGGCTTTCGTTATTTCCGGGGATGATAAATTTAACCGTTGTGCCGATCAGCGCATCGTCGAAAATAATCCGTTTTACCTCATCGTTTTCAACTTCCCAAATTCCATTGTCTCTTGAAGCCACCAAAACGCGGTCGCCCACCTGGTTCATTACCGAAATTCCATTCAATTGCAGATCAACAACAGTGTCGTTATGATAGGCGAGAATATTACTAAACGACTGGTAATAAACGTAATCGCCTTTTACTGCAATGTTCCAAAACTCCAGGTTCGGATTTTCGTCGTAAAACCCTACGGCTTTCGCATTAAGCGATGTATAAATCAGTTCGCCCGTTGGAGTTGGTTTCCAAAAACCCAGTTCCCTGTAACCACCTGTATAAACAATCGTATCGTCAACGGCTTTTACCGAACGTACAATTGTATTGTTGGGCAACCTGTTCATCGTCCAGTTGGTTCCGTCGAACGAAAGCAGCCCCGAATGATTGGCAAAATAAACAATGCCGCCTTTGGCAATACTAACACCCCAGTTTTGTCGGGCACCTTTATAGATCGTTTGGTCAAATTTCACCACTCCCGTTTCCTCTTCCAAAGCCAAAGAAGTGATGGCCCAAACCACCAAAAAGATGGTGCCAATGATCGATTTTGTTCCGATTCTGAGCATCGAATGTTAATGATTTAACAGATGATAAATGGATCCAATTCCTCTATTTTATACTCCAAACCCCATTTTTTGCGAAATAAATAAAATTAAATGTATAAAAAAATAAAAAGAATTCACAAACAAATCACCATTTTAAGCACTGTTTTACAACTACTTATATTTATTGTTTATTCTACAGGATGAGGTAATGATGAGGTTGCTAAAGCGATTCACTTTCCCCGAAAGTATCAATAGTGTATTTATTTGATTGTTTTCCGCCTGGCCGTAGCCGTAACTTTGACCTCAAACTAATTCAAATTTTAAAGTTATGCGAAAAACATTCTTTATTGTATTTCTTCTTTTTTCGTTTTCAACCCTATTTGCGCAGAATAGAATAGATATTTCTGGCTCGGTGGTTGATGGAGACGGAATAACTCTGCCGGGAGTATCCGTTTTGGAAAAAGGAACAACTAACGGATCTGTTACAGACATCGACGGCAATTACACATTGTCGGTAAAACAGGGAGCCACTGTAGTTTTTAGTTACATTGGTTTTTTATCACAGGAAATAAATCCACAACAATCAGGTACAATCAACATTCAGTTACAGGAGGATGTAGTTGGCCTTGAGGAAGTGGTGGTTGTTGGTTACGGATCGATGAAAAAGGCCGATCTTACCTCTTCAATTTCCACAATTAAATCAGACGAACTGGTTAAAACACCTGCCGGACAGGCCATGCAGTCGTTGCAGGGAAAAGTTGCCGGGGTACAAATTGTGAATTCCGGATCGCCGGGTAGTTCACCAACAGTTCGTATTCGTGGTATCGGATCATTTCCGGGAAGTAGTGATTCATCACCTTTGTATGTTGTTGACGGAATGTATTTCGACAACATCGATTTCCTTAACCCATCGGATATCGAAACCTTATCGGTTTTAAAAGATGCTTCGGCATCGGCGATTTACGGTGTTAGGGCAGCAAACGGTGTGGTACTTATTACCACCAAAAAAGGTTCGCTGAACACACAAACCAGCATTACCTACGAAGGATACTACGGTATTCAGGTTCCGCAAAACGTAATGCAAATGGCCAACGCCGAACAATTTGTTGATTACGTTTATCAAACCGGATCGGCTGCCGACATTAGTTTTGTTGAAAATGCGATGCAACGTTACGGCCGTAGCCGCGTGAACCCGAATGTACCAAACGTAAATACCGACTGGTATGCCGAGATTATGAAATCGCATGCCCGTCAGCAAAACCACTCGGTTTCAGTTTTGGGTGGTAACGATAAAACTTCCTATTCAATGGGAGTGAGTTATTACGACCAGGAAGGTTTGCTGGAAGCAGAAGATTCATACAAAAGGATGAACATTCGCGCTTCAATCGATCACCAGGCAAACAGCTGGTTAAAAACCGGGGTAAATTTTAATGTAAGTAACGGAACCCGCTATATTGCCAACAATTCAGCGTGGTTTAGTGCTTACCATGCCGTACCGATTTTACCGGTTTACGACCAGGAGAATTACGACGAACTGATAGCACAGGGAATTGATTACCCAAGTAATTATTCAAGTGCACAGTTGTTGGACTACCGCGGTTCGCAAAACCCGTTCCTGAGTTTGGCTTATAACGACCAGCGTCAGGATATCAGAAAAGTACTTGCCGGTATTTATGCCGAGGTTGACATCCTTCCAAATTTGTTGACATTCAAAAGTACTTACAATTCGTCGATGATGTTCCTTAAAAACAGAAGCGTTGGAATGCCTTATTACATTACTAATTCAACCCGACGAACTCTGTCATCTATTTCATCTTCGCGAACTACAGATGTAAATCATTTCTTTGATAACACATTAACATATACCGACAGTTTTGGCGACCACAATATTACCGCAATGGCCGGTATGTCGTACCGCGACGAGTGGTATGATTACCTTGGAGGTTCGGCCGAAGATATTCCGCTGAATGAAAATGCGTGGTACATCGACCAGTCGCAGTCGGAGTCATCAAAACAAGTTGGCGATAATGGCGAGCGCCTTTACGGTGTTTCGTATTTCGGGCGTCTTTCGTACAACTACGATAACAAATACATTGCTTACTTCACCATCCGCCAGGAAGGAACACAAAAGTACCAGGAGAAATGGGGAACTTTCCCTGCCTTTGGTTTAGGTTGGGTAGTTACCGAAGAGGGCTTTATGGAAAATGTTGGTTTTCTTGACTACCTGAAATTAAGAGGTGGTTGGGGAAAACTTGGTAACGATAAAATTGCCCGCCAGGATGGAGCAAATACAACCAACCCGGTTTATTTGGCTATCGACGATATGCAGATTGACGGAACAACAACAACCAGCACGTTTGGATATTTGGGTTGGGAAACCGTTACCGGAACCAACTTTGGTTTAAATGCTGAATTGTTTGACAACCGTTTAACCATTGATGCCGATTACTTTATCCGCGACACCGAAGATGCTGCTATCCCGGTAAGTTTGAAGTTACAGTCGGGAAGCGTATTGCGTAACGTTGGTACTATCCGCAACTCAGGTTTAGAACTGGCATTAGGCTGGAGAAACGAAATTACCAGAGATTTTAGCTACAATGTTGGAGTTAACATTTCAACACTTAAAAACGAAGTGCGCGACCTTTACGGACAAACCTATATTAACGGAGGTTCGGCCGAGTTCAGACAACGTTCTCAGGTTGGCGAGCCACTGCTTTCGTTCTATGGTTACGAGGTTGCAGGAATTTACCAAAACGAGGCTGAAATTAGTGCCGATCCTGTTGCAGTTGACAATTCATTGGTTCCGGGCGATTTCAAATATGTTGATCAAAACAACGACGATGTGATCGACGACAACGACAAAGTATTCCTTGGTTCGTACATTCCGACTTTCTCTTACGGTGGATTTATCGGGCTAAATTATAAAGACTTCGAATTCTCGATGAACATTATGGGCCAAACCGGTAACAAAATTCTGAACCGTAAACGTGGCGAGATCATCTGGACAAACGATACAAATATCGATGCTGATTTGGCCAACGGATTATGGACCGGCGAAGGAACATCGAACAAATATCCATCGGCTTCGGCACTGCGCCGCGGATGGAACCAGAACTTTAGCGATTACCTGGTTGAAGACGGAAATTTCTTCCGCATCCAGAATATTCAGCTTGCTTACAACATTGATGGCGAAAAGCTGTTTGGCGCCGGAATGCCCGATGCCAGAGTATTTGTAACTGCAGAAAAGCCGCTTACAGTATTTAAATACAACGGATTTAATCCTGAGGTCAACAACGGTATCGACCGCCAGTTTTATCCGGTTCCGGCCGTTTATACAATTGGGGTAAATCTAAAATTCTAAACACTTTAAGACATGAATAAGAAACTTTTAATAAAATATTTCGCACCCGTACTTTTAATCGGGCTGCTATTGGTGTCGGTAATTGGATGTACCGACAAACTGGACCAACCTTTCGAGAACGAATCGTTTACCAGCGATGTGGATTATACCATCAGCGAAAACATGGTTTTACCATTAATGGGAGCCTACCAGGGTTTATACCGTCGCTCGTGGGAAGAGCCGTTAACGTTGGGAATTCGTGGCGATGATGTAAATGCTGCAGGCGACCAGGTTCCGATGCAGGAACAGGATAATTATTTGTACCAGGCCAGCGCCTGGAATGCAAATTCAGTTTGGCAGTTGCACTACAACGATATTGTGAATGTTTTTACGGCAATCGACGAGATTAATAAGTACCGCGAAGCATCGGGTAACGATGCATTGGCCGATCAGTACATTGCCGAATGTCGTGTTATGCGGGGCTACCTGTACCTGAACATTGCCCGTACTTTTGGTGGTTGTATTGTAATCGACGATCTTGATAACATACAGAATACACCGGTAAGCAACAAAGCAGAGGTAATGCAATATATTGTTGACGAAATGGCCGATGCAATTCCGAACCTTCCTGATGTTCACCCGAATAAACGTACTGATATTCCCGGAGGAATGACCACCTACACGGCTTATGCAATTCAGGCTTTGGCTTACCAGGAAATGAAAGATTACCAAGGTGTGGTAAATGCAACTTCGCAAATTATTAACTCGGGTGAATTTAGATTGTCCGACGACTTTTACCACCTGTTTAAAAAGGCCGGTAAACTGGACGATGAAAACATTATGGAATTCCAATATTCTGATTTCAATCAGGGCGAAGGCGATAATTTTAATTTCTTGTGGGCCCCGTTTGGAATTGGCGGATGGACACCCGTAGTAACCGGCGCAGGCGGCGGTTGGGGATTTTATGAGCCAACACTGAAATACATCGAATTTATGCTCGACAGAGGCGAAGTGGTTCGTCTGGAAACAAGTGTAATTTTCACTCCTGACGGAATTACCGAGTTGCAAAACGACTATGGTACCATTCCGGAGTGGATTACAAACACCAATCGCGAAGGCGATATTTTTAACAACAACGCCCGCATGAATTTTGTAAGCGGAAAACACAGCCAACCTTCTACTGAACTGGTTCCCGGAAGAACATCTTACGGAAGTAACAAAAACTTTATTGTAATCCGTTACTCTGAAATGTTGCTGACTTATGCCGAAGCGCTTACCCGCGGAGCATCGAGCAGCATTTCGATGAGCGCCGACGATGCCGTAAACATGGTTCGTGCACGTGCCGGATTAACCAACTTATCGGGTGTTTCTACACAAGATGTGCTTGACGAGAAATTTGCCGAACTGGCGATGGAATGGGGAACACGTTTTTACGATATGGTGCGCACCGAAAACACCAGTGCCCTTTCGTATGGCGGAAGAACATTTACGATGGACAAAGCCTATTTGCCATTCCCGGCCGATCAGGTTGCTGAGTTACCACAATTGGAAGAAGGAATTGACTAAAACGATAAAACATGAAGACTTATAATAAATTATTTATACTTGCATTGATACTGTTTGCTTTCAATGCATGCGATCAAAACTACATCGATGGAATATCGGCTGTAGATCCGGGAGCGGATGAAACAGCTCCACAGGTTACAATTAACTTTCCGCCCGAAGGATACGAAATTCAGACAAACGATGCTGTCGCTTCAGTTGATATCGACTTTGAAGTAAGAGACGATATTGAAATCGGATCCATTTCAGTAAATATCGACGGCGCTGAAATTGCCAGCTACTCGGAGTTTATGGATTACCGTGTGGCAATGAGAACTTACACTTACGATAATGTAACAACAGGTTCGCACGTGTTAAGTGTAACAGCCACCGACCTCGACGGAAAAACAACTACAGCAACGGTAAACTTTGCCAAGTCGCCACCATACGTACCGCAATACGAAGGCGAAGTTTTCTATATGCCGTTTAATAATGAATTCCGCGAAATGAATAGCCTTCAACTGGCAACTGCAGTAGGAAGTCCTGGTTTTACCGATGGTATCCAGGGAGGTACTGCATACAGCGGAGCTGCTGATTCGTACCTCACCTTCCCAACAACAATTCTGCAGGGAGCTACAGAAGTTAGTGCAAGTTTCTGGCTGAAAGTTGATGCCAGCATGGACAGAGCGGGTATATTAGTCGTGTCACCTCCGGCTGACAACGATAACGACCGCTCAAAAGGATTCCGTTTCTTCCGCGAAAATGCAAGCGGTATGCAACGTTTTAAACTGAATGCTGGCAACGGCGAATCAGACTCGTGGTTTGATGGTGGAGCTGCTGCTGATGTTGAACCAAGTACAGGCGAATGGACACACTTTGCATTTAGTATTTCAGAAACCAGCGCTGAAGTTTATATCAATGGTGAATTGGTAAAAGAAGGCGATTTCAGCGGTATTGACTGGACCGATTGTGATGTGATTTCAATTATGTCGGGTGCTCCAAACTGGACAGGCTGGAACCACCTTTCAGACGGTAGTTTAATGGATGAGTTGCGTATTTTCAATACTGCGCTTACACAGGAAGAAATTCACACCATTATGCTGAAAGAACAAGCTTCTTTCTACATGGATTTTAACGGCGACTTTAAAGAGGCAATAAGTAGTGAAGAAGCAACTGTTGTTGGTAATCCATCGTTAAATTATGGCGCCGGTGTTGAAGGCGATGCTTACCAGGGAGCGGCAGATTCATACCTCTCTTTCTCAACTGCTGATGTTGATATTCAGGCTGATGAATTCAGTGCAAGTTTCTGGGTAAATATAAATGCAACTCCTGACCGTGCAGGTATTTTGGTTATGGGACCTGAAGACGCTGATAATCCTGATGCACAAAACGACAGAACAAGTGGGTTCCGTTTCTTCCGCGAAAATGCAGGAGGAATGCAACGCTTTAAACTGAATGCCGGTAACGGAACTGCAGACTCGTGGTTCGATGGTGGTACCGCAGCCGATGTTGATCCAACAACAGGCAACTGGGTACACATGGCATTTGCCATTTCTGGTACTGAAGCACGCGTTTACATTGATGGCGTTGAGGTAAAACAAGGTGATTTCTCAGGAATCGACTGGACTGGCTGCGACTTGCTTTCAATTATGTCGGGAGCACCTCGTTTTAACGGCTGGAATCACAACTCCGACGAAAGTATGATGGACGAATTGTACTTGTTCAAAAAAGCACTTTCTGCTGAAGAAGTTGTTTTGATGATGCAAGACGGTTTATAGAGTAATATAAGGTAGTTTACAGAATTGGCCCACTGTAGCTTGCAGTGGGTCAATTCAAACTTTTTTTTTTTGAATTTTGACAACACACTTATCTGCATATTTTGATGCGAATTTTCCATAAAATCTTATTCCTTTTATTCTTGTCAGGAATGATCGTTTCCTGCAGCAAGGATGATTCTGAGGGTGAAAAGCCAACTGAAAATTTGGCGATTACTTACGCCTATATTGGCGAAACGGCGCTCGCTTCAAGTGGCGAAAATACAAATGTAGCCATCGACGAACCGATAGAAATCCGTTTCAATGCAGCGGTAAATACGATTTCTGCCGAGGCAAACATTAATCTATTCGATGCAGATAACAATCCCTTAGCATTAACTTTTTCCTATTTCAACAATAACCAGCTGATCAATATCGATCATCAGGATCTGGAAGAAAATGCAACTTACACACTATCGATTTCATCCGGTTTGAAAGGAGCTAACGAAGAGCCTTTTAACGGGCAATCTTATACCTTCTCTACACTGACATCACCTTTGGTTTTAGAAAGTGTGCAGATTGATGAAGTGAGCTACAATCCACTGTCGCGAATTCTGGATATTAACCGCAAACCGGTGATCCGACTACAATTTAATTCTGCTGTTTCAAAAGACGATATTTCCCTTTATTCTTCGTATTCCAGCAACGGAGCATCGGTAGCTTCAACATTTAACCAGGTAGACGAACAATCAATTTCTGTTGAGATTTCGCAGGAAATGGAAGGTTTTAGTAAAACCGTTTTTGCTATTTCATCAGACATTGGAAATCGTATCAACCGACCTTTCGACGGGCTGGAGCTGAACTTTTATACGCAAGCCGATACCACTCCAAAATTCCCGGAGATTTCTGACGAAGAATTGCTAACACTGGTTCAAGAGCAAACATTTAAGTATTTCTGGGATTTTGCTCATCCGGCTTCAGGATTGGCACGCGAACGAAATACTTCGGGAAATACAGTTGCCACGGGAGGTTCCGGGTTTGGTGTAATGTCGATACTGGTTGGTATCGAGCGTGGTTTTATTACGCGTCAACAAGGAATCGACAGACTGGAAACCATTGTCGACTTTTTAACTGAAGCCGACCGTTTTCACGGCGTATGGGCACACTGGCTAAACGGCGAAACCGGACAAACCATTCCGTTCAGCTCGAACGATGATGGTGGCGATCTGGTTGAAACGGCATTTATGATGCAGGGATTATTGACTGTACGACAATATCTCAATTCCGGCAATTCACAGGAATCATCTTTGATCGATAAGATCAACACCCTTTGGGAAACCATTGAATGGGACTGGTACACGCAAGGCGGACAAGATGTGTTGTATTGGCATTGGTCGGCCAATAACGACTGGGCGATGAACATGAAGATCAGAGGATGGAACGAGGCACTTATAATTTACGTACTGGCTGCTTCGTCGCCAACACACACTATCGATAAAGACGTATACACCAAAGGCTGGGCAGAGGATGGCGATATGATGAACTCGGGTAACAATTCGTATTACGGTTACACCTTGCCTTTGCGCAGCGACATGGGTGGTCCGTTGTTCTTTTCACATTATTCGTTCCTGGGGCTCGATCCGCGAAATCTTTCCGATCAGTATGCAAATTACTGGGAGCAAAATGTAACGCACTCAAAAATAAATCACGCCTACTGCGCTGATAATCCACAAAACTATGTGGCGTATTCCGATGAGTGCTGGGGACTAACGGCCAGCGATGGTTATTCCGGTTATTCGGCGCACTCGCCAAACAACGACCGGGGCGTTCTTACTCCTACTGCAGCACTGTCATCGATGCCATACACACCTGAGAAATCGATGGAAGCCTTACGCTATTTCTACTACACACTTGGAGATAAATTGTGGGGAGATTATGGATTCTACGATGCTTTTGATTTTACAAACGGCTGGGTGGCCGATTCGTACCTGGCTATCGATCAGGGGCCGATTGTAGTGATGCTTGAAAATTACCGGACCAACCTGCTTTGGGATCTGTTTATGTCGTGTCCCGAGGTACAATCCGGATTAACAAAACTTGATTTTACGTATTAGTATGAAGAAAATTATATTTCCAATAGTATTGATTGCACTGATGTTTGCAATGGCTTTTTCAGGATGCCAAACCGGAAGCAAAAAATCAGTTGAGAAGATGCAGGAAGCTGAGATATCGCTTGAAGATTCGTTAATGGATTTGGTACAATACCAAACTTTTCAGTATTTCTGGGACGGTGCCGAACCGGTTTCGGGAATGGCACGCGAGCGCATTCACATGGACAATGTGTATCCGCAAAACGATCAGAATACGGTAACACTTGGTGGTTCAGGCTTTGGAGTGATGGCAATTCTTGTGGGTATCGAACGTGGATTTATAACACGCGAGCAGGCGTTGGAACGTTTTCAACGCATTGTGGCTTATCTCGGAAAAGCCGATCGTTTTCACGGTGCATGGCCACACTGGCTCGACGGACCAACCGGAAAAGTAAAGCCTTTCAGCAAAAAAGATGATGGCGGCGATTTGGTGGAAACTGCTTTTATGATTCAGGGATTATTGGCAGTGGCCGAATATTATAAAGGCGGAAATGAAGCAGAGCAGCAGTTGGTAAACGATATTCAACAATTGTGGGAAACCGTGGAATGGGACTGGTACACGCAAGGCGAAGATGTGTTATATTGGCACTGGTCGCCAAATTATGGCTGGGATATGAATTTTCCGGTGGGTGGTTACAACGAGTGCCTGATCATGTATGTTCTGGCAGCTTCGTCGCCAACGCATCCAATCTCGCCGGCCGTTTACGATAAAGGCTGGGCGCTTAATGGAGACATTGCAAAAGACACTGTTTATTACGGACTGAATACCGTTCTCAACTTTTACGAACACAACGACGATCCTATAGGACCACTTTTTTGGGCACATTATTCGTACCTTGGTTTAAATCCGAAAGGGTTAAAAGACAAGTATGCCGACTACTGGAAACTGAATGTAAATCATGCCACCATTCATTACCGCTATGCGCTTGATAATCCAAAGCAATACAAAGGTTATGGCGAAAATCAGTGGGGATTTACCTCAAGTTATTCCATGCGTGGTTATGCAGGTCATCGTCCGGGCAAAATGGATTTAGGCGTCATCTCGCCAACAGCGGCACTTTCGTCGTTTCCGTATACACCAGAGCAGTCGATGAACTTTTTGAAATACTTGTATTTGGATGCCGATTCGTTGGTGGGAGAATATGGTCCGTACGATGCTTACAGCCAAACAGAAAACTGGTACTTGCCACGTTATCTGGCCATCGATCAGGGACCGATTCCGGTGATGATTGAGAATTACCGAAGCGGACTTTTGTGGGACTTATTTATGCGAAACGAAGATGTGCAGGCAGGATTGGCTAAATTAGGATTTACTACTGACCAGTAATTCCGGGAAAGCGTTGCCCGGCTGATATAACTTAAAAGCTGATCACATGAAGAAACTTGTCAATCTAATTCTTACTCGCGGGAAAAAAATCATCGCTTTTGGATGTTTGTTATTTCTAATTACTACTGTCGCTAAAGCGCAGGAATTGTATAAAATGCCGGAAGGAGTGCATTCCCGCTGGTCGAGTTTTGAAAATCCGGGAGCCGAAAAAGGAAAAGGAGCACAGGAAAATCGTGGTGCCAAAGGTCATGCTTTTAACAAAATTGAAGCCGGTAAAACAGTTACCTTGCTACAAGTTGACGGAGCAGGAGTTGTGAACCGAATTTGGTTAACACTTAGCGACAGAAGTCCTGAAATGTTGCAATCGCTTTGGATAAGAATGTATTGGGACGGTGCTGAAAAACCAGCAGTAGCAGCTCCACTTGGCGACTTCTTTGGTGTTGCTTTTGGCAAAAAAATGCCTTTCGAAAATGCACTTTTTTCCGATCCCGAAGGACGTTCATTCAACTGCATTATTCCAATGCCTTTTAAAACCGGCGCAAAAATTACGCTTACCAATCATTCGGATAAAAACGTAGATGCGTTGTTCTACGATATTAATCTATTAAGCAAAGAAACAGCAGAAGAAGATGTCCTCTATTTTCATACTTTCTTTAACTACGCAAAAAAGACAGTACTGAAAGAAGACCACGAAATTTTGCCAAAAATTAGCGGAAAGGGCCGTTATCTTGGTGTGAATATGGGCGTAAAAACCGACCCGATTTACGAGGATACCTGGTGGGGCGAAGGAGAAGTGAAAATATACCTCGATGGAGACGGCAAATTCCCAACACTGGTGGGAACCGGCACCGAAGATTATATTGGCGGAGCTTACGGACAAGGCGAATATTATAACCGTTTTCAGGGTTCGTTGGAAGCAAGCAAACAAACCAAAAGATTTATAATTTACCGCTATCACATTCCCGATCCCATTTATTTTTATGAGGATATAAAAGTGGCCGTTCAGCAAATTGGTGGCTGGCAAAAGGAAAAGGTTTTGGAACTGATGGATAAGGGAGCATCACTGATTCCTGTAACAATCGATACGGGAGGTGGAAATCTGTTAAAACTACTGGAAATGGATCCCGTTCCGGAACTAAATGATCCAAAATTACCGGATGGTTGGACGAACTTTTATCGTCAGGATGAGGTGGTTACTACCGCCTATTTTTACCTCGACAAACCATCGAACACGCTTCCGGAAATGGATGCTACTGAACTCATAAAAGATATCGATAACGAATAAAAGAACAATGAAAGGAATTTGGCTCATATTAATTTTGCTTGCTGTAACGGCATGTACACAAAACAATGATAAGCATAGCTACGCCGATATTGTCAACCGGATGATAGATATGAAGCGTCTGGCAGAATTGCCTAAAGAAGGTGAGAAAAGTGGAATGTTTTCAAGTTACGATCGCCGAAGTAAAGTTGACTCCGCGGGCAATTATATTGAATGGGCTGCCAATAACGACGGATTAAGACCTCAGTTTATTCGCAAAGAAGGTGACAACATGGTTCTTGCCGAAATGGATGGTCCGGGTGCCATTGTTCGAATGTGGTCGGCAAGCCCGAAAGAAGGTCATGTAAAGGTATATATTGACGGGAATGAAATTCCACTAATCGACATGCCTTTTATTGATTATTTCAATACCGAAAAATTTCCTGCTTTTACTTATCCTGAACTGGTCTACGAAACCAATGCCCGAGGTTTCAATAATTACGTCCCCATCACTTTTCAGAAATCGATTAAAATTGTTGGCGAACCGAAATGGGGGCAATATTTTCAATTTAATTATATCACCTTCCCTGAAGGGACAATGGTTGAGCAATTTGACTCTATTCTGTCTGAACAAAACAGAAACGCACTTGAAAAGGTTAACAACTATTTTCAAAACGAACTTGGTGCTTCAACAGAATATACAGCCAATTCGATTGCAGAGTCAAAAAATATTACCCTGGCTCCCGGCGAAGAAAAAACGGTTTTTCAACTTGAAGGGAAAAAGACAATAACGGGAATAAAGGTACTTATCCCCGAGGCTTTTCAAACACCGGAAATAATGCGAAAGACCACACTTTCTATTTTCTGGAATCACGAGAAAAATCCATCGGTGTGGTCGCCATTGGGCGATTTCTTTGGATCTGCCCCTGGGTTCAATTCCTATCGTACTCTTCCGATGGGAATGCTGGAAAATGGAGAAATGTATTCGAATTGGCACATGCCTTTTGAGGAAGCTGCAGAGATACGATTGACAAATAATAATTCAATTCCGGTTGAACTGGAGTTACAGGTATATCATGAAAAAAATGATATGACACCCGGTAAATTTGCCTACTTTCATGCCAAATGGCATCGCGATCTTGCTCCTTTGGATTCAACGCGCTGGCCCGACTGGACAGTATTGGAAACCAAAGGAAAAGGCAGGTTTGTTGGAATGTATCTGTTGGTTTGGAATCCGAAAGGAGGACATTGTGTTGAATATGCAAAAGAAGGCCAGCACTGGTGGGGTGAAGGAGATGAGAAATTTTTTGTTGATGGTGAAAATTTTCCATCTACTTTTGGTACCGGAACAGAAGACTATTTTGGTTATGCCTGGTGTGTTCCCAACTATTTTAGTCGTGCATTTCATTCGCAAAATTACACCGATCAAAACAAGGGCTATCAATCATTAACGCGATGGCAGATCATCGATAATATTCCTTTCCAGCAATCGTTTGATGCCTACCTTGAAAAATATTTCCCCAACCACTGGCCAACACAATACGCAACAATCGCATACTGGTATTTGGATAAAAACGGAGAGGATCCTCTAAAACCGATTTCGCCCGACGAATTATTTGGATACGAAACACAAATTGAAGTTTCTGAAGCTCAGGGAAACAATAATTAAAAGAGTCTAAAAAATGAAAAATGTATTCACAACAATATATAAAGTAATTCTCCCGGCTTTTTTTGCTTTTATAATAAATGAAGAAATTGCCGCGCAAACAATTGTACCACAAACCTACTGTAATCCGCTCGATATTGATTACACCTACATGGTCTACAATTCGGCCCGAAATATTTCTTATCGTTCGGGTGCCGATCCTGCAGTAATCGAGTTTCGTGGTGAATACTACATGTTTGTTACCCGCTCGTTTGGTTACTGGCATTCAACCGATTTGGTGCACTGGAATTTTATTAAACCGCAGCAATGGTTTTTCGAAGGATGCAACGCACCAACAGCCTTCAATTACAAAGATTCGCTGGTGTATTTTGCCGGAGATCCTGCAGGTTACGGAAGTATTCTTTACACCGACGACCCTAAAAGTGGCAAATGGACACCAACTCCATCCATTTCGAATAATATTCAGGATTCGGAACTTTTTATCGACGACGACGGGAAAACATATCTGTACTGGGGATCATCAAACGTGTACCCGATTCGTGTAAAGGAATTAAATAAAGATGATCGTTTTCTGGAAACGGGAGTGACAAAAGAGCTGATAAACCTGGTGGAGGAAGAACACGGCTGGGAACGTTTTGGCGAAAACAACTTTCATCCAACCTTAAAAGAAGGTTACATGGAAGGTGCCTCAATGACCAAACACAACGGTAAATATTACCTGCAATATGCAGCGCCGGGCACACAGTTTAATGTTTATGCCGATGGCGTTTACATTGGAGAATCTCCGCTGGGGCCATTCACTTACATGAAAAACAACCCGATGAGTTTTAAGCCGGGTGGTTTTACCAATGGTGCCGGGCACGGAATAACTGTAAAACAAACCAACGGGCAATACTGGCATTTTGGAACCATGGCACTGGCTTCCAACGCCCAGTGGGAACGCCGTCTTTGTATGTTTCCAACCTATTTTGACGATGAAGGTTTGATGCACTCAAACACTGCCTATGGCGATTATCCGCGTTTTGGCCCCGATCATCCCACAAAAGCAGGTGAGCACTGCGGCTGGATGTTGCTATCCTATAAAGGAGAAGTTACCGTGTCATCGTCGTTACAACAGATCATGAAATTTACCTCAAATAACGACGAGGTTGAAGTACACGAATTGCCGCTTGAAAAAAACGACAAAGGCGAAATTATTGCCAATGTTTTGACCGATGAAAATCCGAAAACATTTTGGGTGGCCGAAGCCAACGACGATAAACAATGGATATCGATTGAGATGTTGAATCCCGGAAATATTTATGCTTTTCAACTAAATTTTCACGATTATGAATCGGGTATTTATACACGCACCGAAGGTTTGCGACATCGTTTTGTTATCGAAGTTTCAGCAGACGGAAATAACTGGCAAACTGTGGTTGACCGTAGCAACAGCTACAAAGATTCGCCAAATGCATACATTGTGCTGAACCAGCCGGTGGAGGCGAAATTTGTTCGCTATAAAAATATCGAAGTGCCGGGAAACAACTTTGCCATGAGCGAGATTCGTGTATTTGGATTGGGACTCGGAAAGAAACCAGCCGAAGTAAAAGATTTTGAAATAAATCGCCAAGATGACCGCCGGGATATTTCTTTCGCATGGAAACCGGTAAAAGGTGCGCAGGGATACAACATCCGCTGGGGAATTGCACCGGATAAACTCTACCAGTCGTGGCAGCTATACGACACCAACGAGCATTTTATGCGTTGCCTCGATCGCGACACGCCGTACTATTTTTCGATAGAAGCATTTAACGAAAATGGAATTTCGGAACAAACCGAGCCCGTTAAAATTGATTAGTAACTATAAACACTTTAGATATGTCACGCATTTTATTATTTGTTGCAGTACTATTTTTATTTGCAGGATGTGGAGCACCGACGAACAATTCGGATGATTCCGAAATGGATGTTTTTGTTTCCGATCTGATGGCAAAAATGACCATACAGGAAAAAATTGGTCAGCTGAACCTGATTACTCCGGGAGGTGGAATTCCCACCGGATCGGTTGTAAGTACCGGTGTTGAGGAGAAAATAAAAACCGGAAAAGTAGGCGGTATTTTTGGTGTTTACGGACCGGAAAAAACACGCCAGGCGCAGCAGCTGGCTGTTGAAGAAAGCCGGCTCGGAATTCCAATGATCTTTGGTTCGGATGTGATTCATGGTTACAAAACCACCTTTCCACTGCCTTTGGGATTAGCCAGCACCTGGGATATGGAGTTGATTGAAAAAACAGCACAGATTGCAGCCAAAGAAGCTACTGCTGACGGTATTTTCTGGAACTTCTCACCAATGGTCGACGTATCGCGCGATCCGCGTTGGGGACGAATTTCTGAAGGAGCAGGTGAAGATCCGTACCTCGGTTCTGAGATTGCAAAAGCAATGGTAAATGGCTACCAGCAAGATAACCTTAACGGAACTACAACAATGATGTCGACCGTTAAACACTTTGCCTTGTACGGAGCTGCTGAAGCCGGCCGCGATTACAACTCGGTTGATATGAGCCACCTTAGAATGTTCAACGAATATTTCCCTCCCTATAAAGCCGCTATCGACGCCGGTGTTGGTTGTGTTATGTCGTCGTTTAACGATGTTGACGGCTTACCGGCAACCGGAAACAAATGGTTATTGACCACCGTTTTGCGTGACATGTGGGGCTTTGATGGATTTGTGGTATCCGATTACACCTCGGTGAACGAAATGATCGCACACGGACTTGGAGATTTACAGGCTGTTTCAGCGTTGTCGTTAAAAGCCGGCTTGGACATGGACATGGTAGGAGAAGGATTTCTGACCACGCTGGAAAAATCGTTGGAAGAAGGTAAAGTAAAAGAGGAAGACATCAATGCAGCTTGCCGCCGGATTCTGGAGGCAAAATACAAACTCGGGCTTTTTGAGGATCCCTATCGTTATTTTGATAATGCCCGTCCTGAAAATGATATTTTAACTGATGAACATCGCAAGGTTGCAAGAGAAGCCGCTGCACGATCAATGGTACTGTTGAAAAACGAAAACCAGTTGCTGCCGTTGAAAAAGTCAGGAACAGTGGCTTTGGTTGGTCCGCTGGTTGACAGTCGTAGCAACATGCTCGGAACATGGGCACCAACGGGAGACTTCAATCTTGCAGTTACTGTTTTGGAAGGATTTCAGAATGTGGTTGGCGACGATGTAAATATCCTTCACGCAAAAGGCGCTAACATTTGCGACGATCCTGAGTTTGCAGCAAAAGTAAATGTGTTTGGTCCGAAGATTTTTATCGACGAACGTTCGCCTGAAACAATGATTAGCGAAGCTGTGTCTGTGTCGCGAAAAGCAGATGTGATTGTGGCGGTTGTTGGAGAGGCCACAGAGATGACAGGCGAATCATCAAGCCGCACAGATATTACCATGCCACCAAGTCAAAAGAAATTGTTGCAGGAACTGGCAAAAATAGGAAAGCCACTGGTCGTTGTAAATATGAGTGGTCGCCCGATGGAAATTGGCGAAGAAGTGGAGTTGGCTGATGCTTTCGTGCAAATGTGGCACGCCGGTGTTGAAGGCGGAAATGCGCTGCCCGACGTGTTGTTTGGCGATTACAATCCATCAGGTAAACTAACGGCAACGTTCCCTGTAAATGTTGGGCAGGTGCCTATTTATTACAGCGTTCGGAATACCGGTCGTCCTCAGGATGGCGATACCTTTCAAAAATTTAAATCGAATTATCTGGATGCGCCAAACTCGCCCCTTTTCCCATTTGGTTATGGTTTGAGTTATACATCGTTTGAGTTTAAAAACCTTAGTATTGACAAATCAGAGATCACCAATAATGATGAATTGAAAGTGTCTGTAGAAGTGAGTAACACCGGCGATTTTGACGGCGAAGAAGTGGTGCAATTGTATATCCGCGATATGGTGGCCAGTATTACACCGCCGTTGCGTTTACTCAAAGGTTTTGAAAAAGTTTTCATTCCAAAAGGCGAAACTAAGACAGTGGAATTCACCATCACCAACGATGATCTGGCATTTTATCATGCTGACCTTTCGTTTTATGCCGAACCAGGAGAATTTGAAGTTTATGTAGGAGGTGATTCGAACGCCTCGCTGACAACAAAATTTACATTGTAATAAAAACCTAAACCAACTAAAATGAGAAGTTTTTATATCATAATTCTTTTTGCATCAGTTATGCTTTTTGGAGCCTGCTCGCAAAAAGAAAGTGCACCGCAGCGCCCTAATATTATTTTTATCATGAGCGACGATCATGCGTACCAGGCCATTAGTGCCTACGACGATAAATTGATCCAGACGCCAAATATCGACCGGATTGCCGACGAAGGAATGTTGTTTACCAATGCCTGCGTTTCCAACTCGATTTGTGCGCCTTCGCGAGCCACAATTCTTACCGGAAAACACACGCACATTCACGGAAAAATCGATAATAATTTCCCCTTCGATACTACGAATGTTACTTTCCCGCAGTTGTTGCACAATGCCGGCTATCAAACGGCCATGTTTGGCAAATTACATTTCGGGAACAACCCGAAAGGTTTTGATGAGTTTAAAATTCTTCCTGATCAGGGCGATTATTACAACCCTGATTTTATCACCAACAACGGCGATACAACCATTCAGGGTTATGTAACCGATGTGATTACAGACCTTACCATCGATTGGATGGATAACCGCAGAGAAGACGACAAACCGTTTTTGCTGATGTATCTGCACAAAGCACCTCACCGCGAGTGGTTTCCGGCCGAACGCCATTATAAAGAATTTACCCAAAAGACGTTCCCCGAACCGGAAACTTTGTTTGACGATTACAAGGGCAGAGGATCAGCAGCGAAAGAAGCCGAAATGAATCTGCTAAAACACATGACGGTTTCGGCCGATAACAAAATTTATCCGGAACTGGCCAAAGAACTCGGTGTTGAGGAAATGTCGGAGTGGGGATTTAACGTTTTTAAAAGCAAATATGCCCGTTTTACCGATGAGCAAAAAGCCAGTTGGGACGCGGTTTACGGACCGATAAACGAAGAGTTTGCAAAACTATACCCAACGATGAACGATTCGGCTTTTATGCGTTGGAAATACCAGCGTTACATGCAAGATTACCTCGGATGTATTGCATCGGTGGATGAAAATGTTGGTCGTTTGCTTGATCATTTGAAAGAACAGGGATTGGATGAAAATACTATCGTGGTTTATACTTCCGACCAGGGATTTTATTTGGGCGAACACGGCTGGTTCGACAAACGTTTTATTTACAACGAATCGTTTAAAACACCGCTTTTGGTAAAATGGCCGGGAAAAATTGCTCCGGGATCGGTTTCGGATGAAATGGTGCAAAACCTCGACTTTGCGCAAACATTTTTGGAGGCTGCCGGAATTGAAGCACCGATGGATATGCAGGGCGAAAGTTTAATGCCGCTGTTAGTTGGCGACACTGCCGCCTGGACACGCGACGCAGTTTATTACCACTACTACGAATATCCGGGTTTCCATATGGTGAAACGCCATTACGGAATTGTAACCACCGATTTTAAACTGGCGCATTTCTACTACGATATTGACGAGTGGGAATTGTACGACCGCAAAAAAGATCCGCTTGAACTGAATAATGTTTATGATGATCCGGCCTATGCTGATGTGGTTACTGCATTAACAAAACAATTACAGGATTTGCGTGTGCAGTACAAAGACTCAGAAGAGTTGGATCAGTATTTTATTCAAAAGTACAAAGACAGAGGGCTGATAAAATAAAGACTTACCAACGTCATAAAATTGAATATCGGCAAGCTGCTTAAATAGCAACTTGCCGATATTTTTGTCACCAAAAAAATAGTAGAAAGATCTTATTGCAGCTGAGCGGTAGAAGGATCTTCAACCAAGATAACATCGCCTTCGTTAACACCTGAAATTATCTCGGAGTAATCTTTTCCAATGGTGCCCACAACAATTTCGGTGCGGATAACCTCATCGCCTTTCTGAAGCAAAACATCGAAATGTTGCGACAATGCCATTCCCGGCAATTTTCGTATCCGAAGCACATTTTCTTTATCGTTGGCTTTTACCAGTAGCTCAACATTTTCAGCCCCTGCAAGTTTCGCCTGATCCGATTCGGCTACAAAAACATCGAACGATAACGACTCCGAATTTTCTTCATTATAAACCTGACCGATAGTTCCCATAAACTTTTCGTTGTTCACAGACACTTCCACCTCTCCCCCGGCCTGAATAAGAGGGAGTTTATTTTTACCGGCGGTTCCAACAATTTTAGAGGCACTTTCATCGGCAATTTTTACCAGCGCTCCATCGATCGAAACATAATCGCCAACATTTCCGGCAACTTCCAGCAAAACACCCGAAACAGGAGCTTTTACATCCGTTCTCTGCAAAATGGAACGTTGTGTTGCCAAACTCTTTTTAAACGACTGGATTTGCAAAGCCAGATTTCTTTCGTCCATTTCTAGCTGCTGCAAACGTATCGAATTCTTTTCGGCCTGGTTGTTCAAATCCTGCTCGGCCAACAACAGGTTTTGTTTTATTTGGTCGACTCGTGCCTGCGATGTTCCGCCAGCTTCCAACAGTTTTTCCTGCTGCTCGAGCGAATGTTTCATATTTTGTACGCGTGCCTTTTTGGCTTCCTCGCCCTGATTAAGATCGAGCTGAACGCTTTTAACATTCAAGCGGTTTTTCTCAAGGGCATTTTCTTTTTGTTGTATCTGGTTATTCAAACTGGCAATTTCATCCTGTATGGCAGTTTTATCGAGCTGCATAATAAGCTCCCCTTTTTCAACCCTATCGCCGGGCATTTTATGCAATGCAACCACCGAGTTTCGCAAAGGATTTAGCACCGACACAACATTTGCAGCACGAACGCTTCCCTGGCACTTAAACGAAGCCACCACCGGGCCACGATCTACAACTTCGGTTTTAATGTTTGATTTATCCGAATTTCCTTTACAGGCAAACAGTACGCTCGCCAAAATTGCCAGAAGGCCAAAAACAAATAATCGGGATCTGTTTACCATAATGATTCCAGTTTTATACAAAGTTAACCAAATGTACAAAAATGCAGACACAAAAAAAGACAGCACTAATTCTGCTGCCTTTTCTATTATTTAAAAACAAGTTACTAATCGATCTTATCAACATATAATTTTTTAATGGCACTTAAATAGTCCAAATCCATTTTATCGGAGAAAATACGAACTGCCTCGTAAAGACTTCCATCAAGATAGAACGATGCGCTGGCGGCATCAAATTCATGCCCCTCCCAGTTGTATTTTACATCCATCGACACTTTCGTAAATTCCTCAGAATCTAAATACTTAGGTACTTCAACATAAGCAAAAGTAGGATCCTGCACATTCAGGAAAATACCGTCGGCCAGTTTGTTCAGCTCAAGGAACTTAACGATCTTCACATTCGCCTCCAGTTTGCCTTTTAGTTTCTTTTTCATCAGGAAACTAATTCCCTGGTCAACATAAGCTTCCTGAATTTTCACCAATAAATCGAGCGATGGCAAGTGTTTTATTCGAATGGCGTTAAGGAAAGTCGAACCTATTGACATATAAGCTTTTCCGGCATCAAAATTCCAGTCGTACTTTTTTTCGATGGCTTGTGTGGCCCTCAAAACTTCCTCCAGCGGATATTGTTTATCCAGCACCAGGTAAATGTACAACGAGCCCGGATCGGTCGGCAGGTTGTGGTAATATCCGGGAAACGGATTTAACGATTCGAATACCAGGCTTTCAGGAAGAATTTTTTCCTCAACCGAAACAACCATATCTTTTTTTGTGAGGTTTACGAATACCTCCATCTTTTTATTTCCCATGATTGATATCTTTGATTTTTTATTTTTAACAATAACGTATGGCAAGCCAAGTAGTTCAATTAAAACATATAGGCAAGGTAACATTTTCTCAGAACCAGCGATCTAAAAATATTAAACTTAGCGTAAAACCCGACAAATCGGTGCTAGTTTCTTTTCCATTTTTTATCACACCGAAGGAAGCGTTGGCTTTTGTGGTAAAAAACGAGCGATGGGTTTTAAAGCAGCAGGAAAAGATGAAAGCCCGCTCAACCACCATAAAACCGGGCACCGAGATTGAAACAAAATTGCATAAAATACGCATCGTTCAGGGCGAAAAAAACAATGCTAAGCGACAAGGCGATAACATAACAATTTCGGTAGCGGATTTTGAAAACGAAGACTCCATTGCTTTTATCGATGAAGTTGTAACCACTGTTTACCGCCATGAAGCGAAACGTTTGCTTCCGGTACGAATTTCCGATCTGGCAAAGAAACACGGCTTTAGCTACAACAAAGTTACCATCCGCAACAACCGCCGAAACTGGGGCAGCTGCTCATCGAAAAACAATATCAGTTTGAATTTGCAAATGATGAAACTGCCCGTAAAACTGATTGATTATATTTTGTTGCACGAATTGGTGCATACTGAGATTAAAAATCATGGCCCTAAATTCTGGGAACGCCTGAACCAGATTACCGACGGCAAGGCGCGCGAACTGGCACGCGAAGTAAAAAAATACTCCACTTACACATTGTAAACATTGCATCGTTGCAAAAGCGGAGTTAAATAAACCTCAATTTTCAACACTATTACAACGGTAGGGTGGCACAACTGAAAAAGAGACTCTAACTTTGTCGTGCAATTTTAAAAGCCAAGGTTTGAGAGCACTATTCATACTGCTTTTAATTTATTTTCTGACAGGGACACTACAGACTACGGGAGACAATACTTTTGCAAAAAAAGCTATTGGGGTTTCCGCAGCAGCTGACACAACAGAGATTGAATGTATAGTGTCATCTGATTTTGATTTGTGCGAATCCTTACTCGAAAATCAAGAAGATAACGACCATAAAACCCTCGCATTTCCTGTAAAAAACAGAATTTCCGGAGCATTCCCGAAAAGTACAAATGTTTCGGGGAACGTTGCAATATCCACTGTTTTCAAGAATATTCTTATTCATCACACCAATCTCCCTCCCCCCGGTTTTACCGCATAAAATTTCGGATTGCTGCTATATCCCGATAAATGAGCAATGATTTCGATTGGCTAATAACTTTTTCATTTTGTAAATTTATACAGCCATCGCAACACATTTAATTCGAAAGCAAAAAGCATTTTAACAACGAAACTGAAAAATGTAAAGCAGCAACAAATACTGCATTGCCACTTTTTTAATACCTTTTTGGAATAAATGAAGCACCTAAAAATAAATATCGCTTTAATCTTACACATCATTTCGATCGTAATTACCTTCGAAAGTCTTTTTATGCTCTTTGCGGTTATTGTCTCATTTATTTACAAAGAGAGCGTTTTTACCGATCTGTCGCACACTTTTATGATCACCTTTGTTTTAGGGGTTGCATTAAATCTGCTTACCAAAAAACAACGGCAGGTGGAACCTTCGTTGCGCGAGAGTTTTATTATTGTTACGCTGGCCTGGGTGGTAATGGCTTTGGTGGGGACACTCCCCTATTTGCTAACCGGTAGTATCCCCAATTTTACCAATGCTTTTTTCGAATCGATTTCAGGATTTACAACAACCGGATCGTCTATATTAGCAGATATTGAGGCACTTCCGAAAAGTGTACTGTTTTGGCGTGCCGAAACCCACTGGATTGGAGGAATGGGAATTATTGTTTTGGTAGTAGCCATTATGCCGTTTCTGAAAATTAACGGTATTTACCTGTTTTACTCCGAAGTATCGAGTGTGGCAACCGAAAAAGTATCGACACGAATACGCAAAGTGGCACGCCGATTATGGCTGATTTACATGGGGCTAACTTTTGCCGAAACCATAATTTTATGGGTTGGCGGCATGTCGCTTTTCGATGCAGTTTGCCACTCGTTTGCGACCATTGCCACCGGCGGGTTCTCCACAAAAAACGATAGCCTGGCCAGCTTTTCGCCATTTATACAATACACGGTTACCTTTTTCATGCTGCTTTCGGGAATTAACTTTGTGGTGCACGTTTTCTGGTTACGGGGCGATTTTAAAACCGCATTCAAAAATGAAGAGCTTCGGTTGTATTTAAAAATAATATTGGTAGCCGGAACGATCATCACCCTGTCGCTTTTCTTTCATCACCAGGACATGGGGTTTGAGCCGGCTTTCCGTCACGCCTTTTTTCAGGTGATTTCCATTATTACCGCAACCGGTTTTGCCACTGCCGATTATTTGCAGTGGCCTTTACAATCTATCGGGATCATTGCCATTCTGATGTTGATCGGGGCATCGTCGGGATCAACAGGCGGTGGCGTAAAAGTTATTCGCCATCTGGTTGTTTTTAAACGCATACGCACACTTTACAAAGAATATTTTTCGTCGAGCACTGTAGTTCGCGTGGTTCATTACAATAAAAATGTGGTACGCCCCGAGCTTATCAACCGGGTATTCACTTTTGTTCTTTTTTACTATCTCATCGTTATTATTGGCACAATGATAATGATGCTTTGGACAAACGACCTGAAAACCTCGTTTGGTGCCGTGGCAACAAGTATGGCCGGCATTGGTCCTGGATTTGGAACGGTTGGCCCGGTAAGCAACTTCCTGCATTTACCCGATGGCGCCAAATACTTCCTCACCGCGCTAATGGTAATTGGCCGCTTAGAAATCTACTCGGTACTGGTACTTTTCACCCCGTCGTTCTGGTTGGATTAAGGAGAGTTCAAGAATTTCTTATACATTCGTGCAAGAATTTTTGACACTATGGATTGGAACACACTTCTTTCGCCAAAACGACTGGGCAGCAAGGGCACTTTAGGCCCCGTAACAAACGAAGACCGCACGCAATTTCAGCGCGATTACGACCGGATTATTTTCTCCTCGCCATTTCGCCGGATGCAGAATAAGACACAGGTTTTTCCGCTGCCCGAGCATATTTTTGTGCACAACCGCCTCACCCACAGTTTAGAGGTGGCAAGTGTTGGCCGGTCCCTCGGAAATTTATTATCGGAATACCTGTTGGAAATCCACCAGGATAATCCGCTGATCCATGAAATTGGGACAATCGTTTCAACCGCTTGTCTGGCACATGATTTAGGAAATCCGCCGTTTGGACACTCGGGCGAAGCAGCCATTTCAAACTATTTCAACAAAGCAAGCGGACAGAAATTCAAAGACCAACTTTCGGAAGGCGAATGGAAAGACTTTACTTGTTTTGATGGAAATGCCAACGCTTTTCGCACACTCACTCACCAGTTTAACGGCAAACGCGAGGGTGGTTTTGCCTTAACCTACTCAACGCTGGCCAGTATTGTAAAATACCCGTACGAATCGGTAAAAGCCACCAAACCAAAATTTGGTTTTTTCCAGTCGGACAAAGAAAATTACTACCATATTGCCAATGAGCTGGGAATTGCACAACGCGAAGATGGAAGTTTTGCCCGTCATCCGCTGGTGTATCTGGTAGAGGCTGCGGATGATATTTGTTACCAGATTATGGATTTGGAAGATGCGTTTAAACTGGGCATTTTACACTACGACAGAATTCGTGAACTTTTCCAGAATTTCTTTACCGAAGAGCGGATCGAACGTTTCGAAAACACCTTTACACAAGTAAGCGATGTAAACGAACAAATAAGTTACCTGCGCGCCAATGTTATCGGCGAGTTGATTTACCGTTGCATCGATATTTTTAAAGCCAATTACGATGCAATTATGGCCGGAACTTTCGCCGGTAGCCTTATCGATCAGCTCCCTGAAAAGCAGGCAGCAGCAATGAAAGAAGTTCAGCGCATTTCGTTCAGCGAAATTTATGCACACCGCTCGGTTGTTGAGATTGAAATTGCTGGTTATAAAATTATTGGCACGCTGCTGGAAGAGTTTGTTGATGCAATAATGAATACCGACAAAAAGGATAAGTACAGTCAAAAGATCTTGTCGCTACTGCCCGGCCAGTTTAAAACCGACGAAGATTCGGTGTACCTTAAAATCCAGTCGGTGGTTGATTTTGTATCGGGAATGACCGATATTTTTGCGCTCGATCTGTACCGGAAAATTAAAGGAATCAGTTTACCGGGAGTGGTGTAGAAAGTTAACAGTTTTCAGTCTCAGTTAACAGTAAAAAACGAACAACTGAAAACTGAGACTGAAAACTGCAAACTAAAACTATCATTCCAGTAAATTATCGAGCAATCCGCCACGTGCTTCTTTACGGGCGTTTCCTCCAGCCGGCGACAGTTCTGCAATTAATTTACGGATTGGCATACTTTGCAGCCATACTTTTCCGGTTCCGCGCAAAGTGGCCAGAAACAGTCCTTCGCCGCCAAACACCATCGATCGCAAACCACCGGCCTGCTCAATACTGTAATCTATCGATGTTTCGAAGCCAACAATACATCCGGTATCAACCCGCAAAGTTTCGTTGTTCAGCTGTTTTTCAATAACGGTTCCTCCGGCGTGTATAAAAGCTCTTCCGTCGCCATCCAGCTGCTGAAGAATAAATCCTTCGCCACCAAAAAATCCGGCACCCAGTTTTCGGTTAAAAGTTATCGAGATTTTTGTTCCCAATGCTGCACACAAAAAAGCATCTTTTTGAACGATGATCCGGCCTCCAAAATCAGGCAGATTCAATGGAATAATCGTTCCCGGATAAGGAGCAGAAAACGCCACGTGCTTTTTTCCCCAGCCTTGATTGGTAAAATGGGTAAGAAACAGCGACTCACCACTTATCAAACGTGATCCCGCCGATAATAACTTATCGAAAAAACCAGCGCGCGGACTTGAACCGTCGCCCATCCGGGCCTGAAACTCGATACCATCTTCCATGTACAACATGGCACCGGCTTCGGCAATCACCGTTTCTGCCGGATCTAATTCAATTTCAACCAACTGAACATCGTGCCCGATGATCTTATAATCAATTTCATGCGAATTCATAGCTCTAATTTTATGTTTGAACTCCGAATTTAAGTGAATTCGAGGAAATAAAATTCCAAATCAGAAAATTTAGCGATCTTTGCACAAAATAATTTTAGCAATGCGCAAGAATAACAACAGCAACCGGGGCAGTTCACAAGGTAAATCATCCGGCAACAGTTCAAAACGTTCGGTGAAATCACCTTCAGGAAAACGAATTGGAAAATCGCGGGTGGTTGAGAAATCGGAACCCAAAAAAGAATTCAAGCCCCGGAAAAATTATGGCAAACCGGCTGACAACAAAAAAGAGCCTGCTGCACCGAGGCCAAAACTAAAAACGCTTTCGGCCGAAGGAATGCGCTTAAACCGTTTTATCGCCAACGCCGGTGTTTGTTCGCGCCGCGAAGCCGATACTTTTATTACTGCCGGAGCGGTAACCATTAACGGAAAAATTGTTACCGAGCTGGGAATACGAGTGCTGCCGGGCGACGAAGTTCGTTTTGACGGACGTAAAATTGAAGCCGAGCGCAAAGTGTATATTTTGCTGAATAAACCAAAAGATTACGTTACCACCACCGACGATCCGCATGCGGATAAAATTGTGATGGATTTGATAAAAGACGCCTGCGATGAACGCGTTTATCCCGTAGGTCGCTTGGACCGGAATACAACCGGATTGTTACTGTTTACCAACGACGGCGATCTTTCGAAAAAGCTAACGCACCCAAAACATAACAAAAAGAAGGTGTACCAGGTTACCCTCGACAAACCTGTTGAGCGTGGGCACATGGATATGATTGCCGCAGGAATTGAGCTGGAAGACGGACCGATTGCCTCTGACGCCATTAGCTATACCTCGGATGACAAAACAGAAGTAGGAATCGAAATTCACTCGGGTAAAAATCGCATTGTTCGTCGTATTTTCGAGCACTTTGGTTACCGCGTAAAAAAACTCGACCGTGTACTTTTTGCCGGTCTCACCAAAAAGAATTTGCCGCGCGGTAAATGGCGATTGCTTACCGAAAAAGAGGTGAAGTTTTTAAAAATGATGTAAAACCAAGATGGAAGACTGAAGCCCGAAGTCAGAAGAAAGCTTACCTACTTCGAGCTTCAAAATTCCCACATATAATAAAATCTATAGCTGTTTGTTAACCATCAATTGTAATTATTCTCACTACCAGTTACTAATAAACCGATTTTGGAAAAGGAATTCTTACACATAATCCAGAAAAACCAAGGCATCATCCACAAAGTCTGCAACATTTATTGCGACACGGAAGATGACCGAAGTGATCTCTTTCAGGAAATTGTAGTACAGCTTTGGAAGTCGTACCCCAATTTCAGGAGAGAATCAAAGGTTTCTACGTGGATGTATCGTGTGGCGCTGAATACCGCGATTACTTCGTTCAAAAAAAGTAAAAGAAGACCTGACCAAAGCAGCCTGACGTACGAAAATTTTCAGATTGAAGATGAAAAGTACGATACCGAAACCGAAGAGAATATAAAAGTATTGCACAAAGCCATTCAGCAGCTTACCGGAATTGAAAAGTCGATTGTGCTGCTGTACCTCGAAAACAAAAAGTACGAGGAAATTGCTGAGATTACCGGAATTACCCAAAACTATGTGCGGGTGAAAATGAACCGGATAAAAAAGAAGCTCAAAAAACTGATGGTAACTGAAGAGTAGTAGTTATGGAATTAAACGAACTGAAAAAGACATGGAGCAAAATGACCCCCTCCAAGGAACTGGACGAAAGCCAGTTGCACACTATGCTCAGTAAACGTACCCGGACTCTTATTGATCGGATTGACCGGAATATAAAAATAGGTTTTGTGGTATTGTTGGGATTGATTCTGCTATTTACTTTCGACGATTTTATTTTTTCGCCCGAAACTATTGATAAATACTACAGCGAGACGCCCATCCCTAACTGGGTGTTGTTTTTGGCCGTTTTTGGGAATGTGCTTATCATTACCACTTTCCTGTACTTTGTGGTTAAATACTACCGCGTTAAACGACAGTGCGATGTGGCCTGCGATCTGAAAGGAACACTAAAAAAAATCATTGAAACGCTTACTTTGTACCAACGCCTGTTTTATCTTGCCTTGGCGAGTTTATTGCTGGCAATGGCCTCCGCATTTATTTCCGGAATGTTTATTGGTACCGAGTATAATGCAGAAGCACAGGGAATGCATTTATCCGACATTGAAACAAGTCAGATTATTTTGACGGTCGGTATCACAGTTCTCCTTGTTGCGATTTTTGGTGGCGCCATATTCTTCTTCCTTCGTTGGGGATTCCGAAAACTTTACGGCAACTACATCAAAAAATTAAAAGCCACACTGCTCGAACTGGAAGAATTGGATTAAATTTTCGAGTTACGAGGATTGAGTTGCGAGTTACGAGAATCCAGTATCCAGAATCACATCAGTCAAAACAAATTCTTCCAACATTTTGGCTGGTTTTATCGTTTAAGCATCCTTAATTCAAAATCGACTTTCTATCTTTACAACTCAAACTGAACATTAGATTATGACATTAATAAAATCAATCTCTGGAATACGAGGTACAATTGGTGGAAAACCGGGCGAAGGGTTAAGCCCGCTCGACCTGGTTAAATTTACTGCAGCCTACGCCGCCTGGGCCAAACAAAAAGCAAACAAAGAAAAAATTACCGTAGTTGTTGGACGCGATGCACGAATTTCGGGCGAAATGGTAGCATCAATTGTCGTTTCAACGCTCTCAGGAATGGGATGCAATGTGGTAAACATCGGGCTAGCAACTACGCCAACAACTGAGATTGCCGTTACCGAAGAAAAAGCCGATGGTGGAATTATCCTTACAGCCAGTCATAATCCAAAACAATGGAATGCATTAAAACTGCTGAATTCCGCCGGAGAATTTCTGGATGCAGCAGAAGGTGCAAAAGTGTTAGCACTTGCCGATGTTGAAGATTTTTGCTTTGCCGAAGTTGATGAGCTGGGAACAGTAGATGAAAAAGACTACACCGACATTCATGTACAACACGTTCTTGATCTTGAACTGGTTGACGTGGAAGCCATAAAAAAAGCCAACTTTTCAGTGGCTGTTGATGCTGTAAACTCGGTTGGTGGTGTTGCCATGCCGGCACTTTTTAAGGCACTCGACATTAAAAACATCGTTGAAATAAACTGCGAACCAACAGGACATTTTGCACATACTCCGGAGCCAATCCCAGAGAACCTGGTAGAAACAGCAGAAATTATCAGCAAGAATAAAGTTGACGTGGGTTTTGTTGTCGACCCGGATGTTGACCGATTGGTGATCATCAACGAAGACGGCAGCATGTTCAACGAAGAATACACGCTGGTAGCCGTTGCCGATTATGTATTGGGCCAGACTCCCGGAAACACAGTTTCTAATCTTTCATCGAGCCGTGCGTTGAGAGATGTTACTGAAAAACACGGCCAGAGCTATTCAGCCGGAATGGTTGGCGAAGTGAATGTAGTAGCCAAAATGCGCGAAACCAATGCCGTTATCGGCGGCGAAGGAAACGGTGGAATTATTTATCCTGCCAGCCACAGTGGCCGCGATGCATTGGTGGGAGCAGCACTATTTCTTACGCATCTGGCAAAATCAGGGATGAAATGCTCTGAGCTGCGTAAAACATACCCCGATTATTTCATCTCGAAAAACAAGATTGAACTGACACCTGAAATTGATGTGGATGGAATTCTTGTAAAAATGAAGGAAAAGTATGCGCACGAAGAAGTAACCGCAACTGATGGTGTAAAAATCGATTTTGCTGAATCGTGGGTGCATTTACGAAAATCGAATACCGAACCGATCATCCGTATTTATGCCGAGGCGAAATCAAGCGCAGAGGCCGATAAGCTGGCTCAGCAAATAATCGATGAAATGAAAAGCCTTTTATAGCCAATATTTCAGAAGGTTACTCAAACGTTAAGTGGTCCTTCTGAAATGGTCGCAGAAATTAAATTTGAGCTAAGTTTATGTTATAAAACATGTTTTGGCTATTTCCTTATTTAAAAACAATCTACATTTGAACCGAAAACAATATTCAGTATAAAAGCTACTGAATAAAATAAACGAACAATGAAGAGAAAAAAAACTATAGCGATCGTAGCACACGATAACCGCAAAAAAGATATTATGGAGTGGGTGTCTTTCAACTGGAAAGAACTGGCCCAACACGACTTAATTTGTACCGGAACAACCGGAAAAATGGTAGAAGAGGCACTCGCCGAAAGCTGCCACGAACATGGCACTGTGCCGCCAACCGTTACCCGCCTTAAATCGGGGCCACTGGGAGGCGACCAGCAACTGGGAGCGATGATTTGTGAAGGTAACATCGATATGCTCATCTTCTTTTGGGATCCGATGCAGCCGCAACCGCACGATGTAGACGTAAAAGCTTTACTGCGTATCACGGTTTTATACAATATCCCGACAGCGTCGAACCGTTCTACGGCCGACTTTATGGTTACATCCGAATTATTTCACGAGCAATACGACCCGATTATCAAAGATTACGGCGAATATATTGCCCGCGACGTGAATATGGCATAAGTCTAATTCTTAATTTTTTTAAAAAGACTAGGCGTTCTTGATAATTTTTTCAATATTTTTGTCGTTATTGTCCGACATTAATAGTGATTGATCTATGCGAATTATCAGGAATGCCCTCCTCCTTACATTTTTTATTCTCAGCAACTTGAGCTTGTCAGCACAAGAACAATGGGGAAAGTATGCCCACTTGTTTACAACTCCAAATACATACGTAGCAGGACAAACTCGGAGCGCCATTACTATTGACGGACTAGCTAATGAGCCGGCGTGGGAGAATGCTGCATGGACTACTGAGTTTATCGACATCCAGGGAGCCAACATGCCTCTGCCCACTTATCCTAAGCGAATAAAAATGTTGTGGGATGCTGATAACCTGTACATTTTTGCTGAGTTAGTAGAGGAACATATTTGGGCCTACTACGATAAACAGGACATGATTGTTTACCACGAAAATGATTTTGAAGTGTTTATCGATCCTGATGGCGACACGCATAATTATTACGAATTTGAAGTAAATGCCCAAAATACTTTATTCGACCTTTTCTTGGATAAGCCCTACAGAAACGGCGGCAAACCCGATATTGAATGGAATGCCAAAGGATTTAAAAGTGCCATTTATTTGGATGGTACGCTGAATGATCCGACGGACACCGACAAAAAATGGTGCGTTGAAATGGCCATTCCTTTTTCATCGCTATCTATTGATGGCAGTTTTATTCAACCTAAAGCCGGTGATATTTGGAAGATCAACTTTTCACGCGTTCAGTGGCAAACTGAAATTATCGATGGAAAATACACACGAAAAACCAATGACGACGGCAAATTAATTCCTGAAGACAACTGGGTTTGGAGTCCGCAGGGTGTAATAAATATGCATTTCCCCGAGCGTTGGGGATTGATTCAGTTTTCACATGAATTTCCGAAATCTACACATGCATCATTTCAAATACCTGAAGAGGAATTACTCGCCCAACATCTGTGGCATGTTTTTTATGCTCAACGCGATTATCAACGCGAGCATAAAACATTTTGTAACAACCTTGCCACACTTGGTATTCCAGCCAATGGAAAAGAAAACAACACCAGCTTCTCGCTGGAAGTGAACGCTTCGGAGAAATCGTATACCGCAATTTTAACAACCAACAACAACCTGATGATCTCTATCGATCAGGATGGCTTAATACGAAAACATACTGACAAATAAACAATTCAACGATGAACAAAAGAGATTTTATTAAAACCACAATGCTGGCCGGAATGGGGCTTACAGTAGCAAGCGCCTGTGCCAATGAAACCAAACCATCAACTGCCGACCAGGCTTTGAAACACTGGGTTTGGGAGAATCCTAACCATGAGGAAAGCGACGAAGACTTGCAAAAAAAATACAGCAGTTATTTTGAGGCCGGTGTGCGCGGAATGTTTTTCGAGCACGACAGCGAACGCCATTTCCGTATCGCAAAAAAGGCCGGACTGGAAACGCATCGTTGGATGTGGACCATGAACCGTGGCGAAAAAGAGCTGCTTGCCAGTCACCCGGAATGGTATGCGGTTAGCCGCGACGGGAAATCGTGTGCAGACAATCCGCCGTATGTGGGTTACTACCGTTGGTTGTGCCCATCAAAACCGGAGGTGAAAGAATACCTGGCTCAACGCTCGAAAGAAATTCTGGAAAAGGATTATGTAGACGGACTGCACCTGGATTACGTGCGCTACTGCGACGTAATTTTGCCGGTAAACCTGTGGGACAATTACGGAATCGACCAAAGCCAGGAATTACCAGAATACGATTTCTGTTACTGCGATACCTGCCGCGAGAATTTCAAAAAGAAAACGGGTAAAGATCCGCTGGAGATGGAACATCCTGATCAAAGTCCGGCATGGCGGAAATACCGTTACGAGCAGGTAAATGGCATTGTTAATCATTTGTCTGAAATCACTCACTCTTACAATAAGCCAATTACTGCGGCAGTTTTCCCGACACCGGAAATTGCACGCCGCATTGTGCGTCAGGACTGGACCAACTGGAACCTTGATGCGGTTTGCCCGATGATCTACCACGGTTTCTACCGCGAATCGGTAAGCTGGATTGGCGATGCTGTTGAGGAAGGCATCCATTTCCTTTGCGGCAAGTTTCCGATTTATGCCGGTCTGTTTTTACCCGATTTTAAATCGGATGAAGAGCTGGAAGAAGGAATTCGTGTTGCCATAGCCAACGGAGCATCGGGAGTTTCGTTGTTTGGGAAGGTTGATGAAAAGACTTTGGAGATATTGAAGAAGGCATCGAGATAGCGTTTCCCGGTTAAAGTAATTACTGATAAAAAGATTGCTTCTCCGCCAGTTGGCGGATCGCAATGACGATATTGCGTGTAAGATAGTTTTGGGGAGGGATGGAAGGCGGCTGTGCCGCCTTCCATCCCTCCTTGTGTGAAAACCATTGAGTTATGAATCATAACACAAGTAATAAACGAGACCACCCCACCGCAGTAAACGCGGTCCTCCCCTCCTGGCAGGAGGGGAATTTTTCGTACTATTTACACTGCATTTATTAAAAGGCTAAATTGGAATACGAATTTTCTCCTCCTGTCAGGAGGAGTACGTCCGCCGTCTGGCGGATGGGAGGTGGTTTTAATCGCCTGTGACCAATTCATTATGACCAATCAGTATTGTCATTTCGACGAAGAATGAGGAGAAATCTGTTCTTAAGGAAGAGATTTAGCTCCGCTGATTTTCAATTCTCAGTCGTACCTCCTTCGAAATGACAGCTACAATGTTCTGTAGTTAGCTTAATCATGCCACTCATTCCTTTTTGATTTTCAGGTTTTTCCATTACATTTGCAGGCCAAAATTTTGAGTACTAATTAAGCAGGTGGCATAACCCTGCACTTTAACGAATAAAAAAAATGCAAAACGAAATCCTTTGGCTGGTAATGTTGCTGGCAAATTTTCTGCTTATCATTTTAGCCTACCGTTTATTCGGGAAATGGGGCCTTGTAATGTGGATTCCCATCTCGGTAATTGTGGCCAACATCCAGGTAATACAAACCGTTGAGTTGTTTGGTCTGGTTGCCACGCTCGGGAACATTGTTTACGCCACCTCGTTTTTGGTTACCGATATTCTGTCGGAGAACTACGGAAAAGAGGAAGCTAAAAAAGCGGTGTGGATTGGCTTCTTCAGCCTTATTTCAATGACTTTGCTTATGAACCTGGCATTGGAATTTTTGCCGCTGGAAGGTGACGAATTTGCCGGAATAAGCCATGAAGCTACCAGCACGATTTTTAGTCTGATGCCGCGTATTGCCATTGCAAGTTTAGCTGCTTACCTGTTGTCGCAGCGCCACGATGTTTGGGCTTATCATTTTTGGAAAAAGCGTTTTTCGAAAGAAAACCAGATCTGGTTACGCAATAACCTCAGTACGATGATCTCGCAACTGATAGACAGTGTGGTTTTTGTTGCCATTGCCTTTTGGGGCGAATACGAGTGGGCAGTGCTTCTTGAGATTTTTATTACCACGTATTTCCTGAAATGGATTGTTGCTGCCGCCGACACCCCGTTTGTATACTGGGGAAAAAAGATTTACAAAAGCAATCGCTTTTGGATGGAGTAGGCAAGCTGGTCATTAGTCATTGGTCACTGGTCATTAGGAAAAGGATCCGATCTGTATAGAAGTTAATTTATACGGATCGGATCTTTCTTTTTATCTGCTAACAACTATGGGCTAAAGCCCAACTTTGGAAGCAGATTAACTAACCCCGGCATTAATGCCGGGGTTAGGCATAGCCCATCGGCACCGGGCTTTAGCCCTTAAGCCTTGGTGTAGGCGGGTTTCCTAAAGACCTCCGCAACACAAAAACAGCTAACTAACTGATTACAAGACCTCCCCCGCCACCAATTTAGTGTTTTCGCAGCCCTGCGAAAGCTTCAAAGTCACCAATTTGGTCGTTTCGTAGCGCTTTGCTACCATCAAATTATTCAATTTAGTGCTTTCGTAGGTGTTTGAAAGCTTCTCCGTGTACACAAAAGTCCTTTCGTAGTGCTACAACGGCACTTTTGTCACCACAAAACTACTTTCGTAGCTGTACAAAGGGGGGGTAGTCACCAATTTACTGCTGTCGTTGCCTTGCAATGGGACTTTAGCCATCACTCCGGGCCTGTAAAAATCGAACAACAGGACTAAAAACCCAACCGGCAAACCATCGTTCTTCAACGCTAATTGTTTAGTTGTACCCGCTATAGCACGAATCATGTAAGCCTCCCGAAAGAATTCGCGCGGCAGCGCAAGGCAGCGAGGGCTTGGTAGCGGCGGTTTTTGCACCGTCCTTCAGGGCGGTGATTTTAGATAGGATCATAGAGCACAGGCTTTAGCCTTTAAAAGGATATTAATGGCTAAAGCCCTTTTG
>NZ_CAJXTC010000045.1 GCF_913060805.1 uncultured Draconibacterium sp. | reverse complement strand
ATCCTGAGCCAGGATCAAACTCTCCGTTGTAAATATAAAAAGTTTAATATCTTTCGCTCCAGGTTTACTTGTCTCTCAGAAATCAACAAAGTTGTTTTAAATAACCTTGCTTTTTTGTGCTTCAAAATTTTAAAGAACTCGCGTAAAAAAACCAGCACCTCAATCTTACCTCTTAATGCCGGTCATCTACTTTTCTTGTATTTTTCACTCTGGCGTTTCCTTCTTCTCAAAATCGCTCTCAACCACCAGAACTCGTTTCCCTTTTAACGGGGCGACAAAGGTAATTACTTTTTCAAAACCCCCAAAACTTTTTTAAAGTTTTTTCGAAAATTTTGTTTCCAAAATCTTGCGGCTTTGACGTGATCTGCAGTGCCGTTCCACCAGCCTTTCAATCACTCTGCTCTTACCATCAACTTGTCATTTGAACGTTGCTTTATCTCTAAAGCGGGTGCAAAAGTAATCAAGGTTTTTAATAATGCAAGCGCTTTGGCAAAATAAATTGAAAGTATTTTTAGCCTAAAATCGCAAGTGGCTGATTATCTGAATAGAGGGTTTCAATAAATTTTTAGTGATGCTGATTTAAAAAGACAGTACACCCGCTGCCCTTTCTCAAGGCACATACTTTTTTGTGAGGCTTCCGTTACTTCTACGATGATGTTTTCCCCTACATCGACTACGCAAAAAGCAAGGCCGTCTTTTAAAAATACTTCTTTCATGGTGCCTTCTACCTGGTTGCGGAGGGAGATATTTTGCACAGGCTCTTTTGACAAGGCTATGCTTTCGGGTTTGATCAGGACTTTTAATTCCTGATTAACCTCAACATCTTTTCCAATAGTTTGCGCTAACGCCTGTATCTGCAGGTTACTTTTATTGCTTTTCAGCAAAACCATATTCTTCGACTCGAGGTGCGCAAATACCGACAGGTGCATTACATTGTACCAGCCCGACTCGTGCATCAACTCTAAATTTTCGGGTTGATCCAACAGATCGGTAAACTTTCCATGCCCCAATAACTGCCCGTTTTTCAATAGCAACAAATTATCGGTAAGACTTAAAAGATCGGGAAGATCGTGGCTTACTATTAATATAGGGAGCGAAAACTTCTGATGCACCCGGTTTAAATAAGGAATTATTTCGCGACGCAGGTTTACATCCAGTGCCGAAAACGGTTCGTCCATCAACAATATTTTCGAACCACTGATAATGGCACGCCCAATTGCTGCGCGCTGTTTTTCTCCGCCGGAACACTGTTCGGGTTTCTTATTTAATAAATGTGCGATCTGCAAGGTATCAACCACCTCATCGAAAAACTCCTGATCGGGATTCTTTTCTCCATATAATAGGTTCTTCTTAATAGTATAATGTGGAAAAAGTCGTTCGTCCTGAAAAACGTAGCCTACCTTTCGCTGCCGGATCTTGACATTTATCTTATTATTGGTATCAAGAAGTGTGTCGCCATTCAAATGAATATAACCTGAATCAGGTGTAACAATCCCGGCAATGGAATTCAGCAAACTGGTTTTTCCATGCCCCGACGGTCCAAAGATACCGGTAATCCCATTTGGGATTTCGGCTTTTACATCGAGCGTAAAATCATTTCGCTGCAGTTTTATATGGAAACTCAATGCCGAAGTCATGCCGTTTTACTTTTAATTACACGTCGGTTTAGGAACTCAGCAGCGATCATGGCCAGCAGCGATAATATAACAGATACCACAACCAAACGCATGGTTGAAGCTTCTTGTCCGGGCACCTGCATTTCCGAAAAAATGGCTAGCGGAAGTGTTTGTGTTTTTCCTTCGATGTTTCCCGCGAATGAAATAGTGGCTCCAAATTCGCCCAGACTTCTTGCAAAGGACAGAATGAATCCACTAATTACTCCTGGCAATGCCAGCGGAAGTGTAATAGTAAAAAACACTCTTAGATTAGATGCTCCCAAAGTACGTGCAGCCTCTTCCAGTTTCTGATCTACCAGTTCGATGGATAAACGAATGGAGCGTGTGACCAACGGAAACGACACAAAAATAGCTGCGATTACTGCGGCATAAAATGAAAAGGCAATTTGAATTCCGAATACTTCGTAAAAGAATTTACCGATGAATCCGCGGTTTCCGAAAACCAGTAATAATAAATAGCCGGTTGTAATGGGAGGTAAAACAAGTGGTAAATGGATGATTCCCTCGACCACCGACTTGCCGAAAAACTTTTTGCGGGCCAGAAACCAGCCCACGGCTATTGCCAGCGGCAAGGTTATTACAGCACAAATTAGCGCAACACTTAACGATAATTGTATTGCCGACCACTCGCTTGCCGTATATTTAAACAATTCACTCAATATTAAATCCGTGTTTTATCCAAATGTCTTTTGCTTCTTTTGAGGTCAGAAAATTATAAAAAAGCTTGGTTTGTTCGTTGTTTTTGTTCTTTAAAATGGATGCATAGAAACCAATTGGCGGATGCAGATCATCAGGAACAATGGAAACGATCTTAACTTTTTTCGATTTCAGGACGTCGGTTTTGTACACAATTCCCATTTCCACTTCGCCCAATTCTACCACCATTAATGCCGAACGCACATCTTTTGCAGGCAAGATGCGGTCAGTTAAAGCTTCAGCATAACCACCGCTCTCAATTGCTTTCCATGCATAGTCGCCTGCCGGTACGTGTTTCGGATCGCCAATAGATAAGCGTCCTTTAAATTGTGAGGGAAAATGATCCAAAAATGTGATGGCGTCCGTTTCACTATCAGAAGGAACGATTACTGCCATTGATGTTCCAACAACTTTTTCTTTTGATTCAGGAACAACCAAATCCAGATTAATAAGGTAGTCCACCCACTTTTCGTTGGCAGAAATGTAGACTGAAGGTTGTGCTCCCTGTTCAATTTGTCGTGCAAGCGTACCCGACGAGGCAAAATTCAGTTTGATATCGATGTCATTTTCTGCTTCGTAGATTTCGGCAAGTTCGGTAACCACATTTGTTAATCCTGCCCCACTAAAAACCAATAGCTCCGTTTGCTGCGATTTGTTTTTGTTGGTGCAGGCAAAAGTCATTACAATAACCAGAAAGCAAAATATTAGTTTCTTCATAAATAATAATTTTAGCCAATGCCGAAATTTCATTCTAATCCTCCCATGGAAAAGTAAGTAATTATTACGCAAAAACAACCTTAAACGCCGAAAGATTCCTGACAGCATTTCGGATAACCGAAAGTCGAATTCTGAGATCGATTTGCTAAACCGTTTGTCCTTTTAATAGTAAGCCCTCGCAAAAACTTTTCAAATCACCCATGAAACCGATCATACGAGATAGTTCTTCATGTGTTGGATCTTTTTGTTCCTGCACTTCCAACGAACAGTAATTCATAAAACGATTCATAAACCGGGCTTCCTGATGAAACGGCTCGGGTATTTCGATATTCTTAGCCACCTGACGGAGCATGTAAGAAATCCCTTCGTGCTCGGGCATTTCGCCACTGCTTATACACAAGGCTGTCAGATAATTTTCGATAGCCATACTTATCAAATTATAAACAACCTGGCTTCCAAACTTCATTTTACCAAACGAGCCTATTGCTGCTTTTGAATAATCATTAGCATCGTCGAAATATTTTTTCCATGTCTGTTCCATAAGGCCTCTATTTTTTAAAGATTTATACTATTAATTGTAATCCAAGCGAAATGTAATTTCCCGGATACGTGGTATTTTTAATATAGCGATTTTTAATTCCGTCGCCATCGTGAACTACATAGTGAAGATTCACCTTCACTTTCTTTTTGGCAGAAATGAGATTCACTCCAAAATCAAGCTTTGTATCGGTCCCGTCGAAAAACGAAACATCTTCATAATTCTCGTCACCGGAGAATTTTTCAAACATTGCTGTCGGTTCCAGTACCCAATCCTTTTTAAGAAATATGTTGAAACCGGAGCGAACCATAAAACAATTGGCGTGGTATTCGAGGTTGTTTTTCCGAATTAAATGATTGTACTCTCCGTCGATTTTCAAATGCCCGATATAAATGGTTGCATCGGCACTTACTGTTTGGGTGCTTTCAAAAATGTCCGTTTTCCCTTGTGTGGAGAATCCCACTCCAAAAGTTGCACTTGTTTGTTTTTTCAGTAGGTTGTTCGAGAAACAATATTTGTATTTCGAAAATTCCTTATCGCCGAAGTTGAGCATAAAATGTCCCAGCAAAACCGGCGACCAGTTTGTTTCCATAATACTCACCGCATCCTGTCGGTTGATTATTGATATATTATATATAAGTGTTTGTTTTCCCAACTCGCCTAAACCACCCAAATTAATTCCGGGACTTATTCCGTTTGCTTTTCCGGTAACCAGTTGGCGCAGGTAACATGAGTTTTCTGTTTTGTCTAGCGAACTGGTCGTCCATGGTGAAGTTGTAGATTCGCGGCTTACGTGAGGTAGAAAATAACCACCTGTTACATTCAGCCAGTCACTCTCAGGAAGAAGATCGTAGGTAAAATAAGCACTCCAAAGTGCTACTGCTCCGGCATTCACAACTCCTTTTGTGGATGAAAAACCATCCTTTGCCAGGTTATCGAAAGCGACCATTACGTCGTACGATAACTCGGGTAGAACATTTCCTTTCACTCCCAAACGGCCGCGTCTGAAATATGAGGCAAAACGATCGGCAGCTTCTTCGTCATCGGTAGTCACTCCCTGACTGACAACATTCCAAAACTGGACCTTTACATAAGGAGTGATGGTTGGCTTGAACGGTTTTTCCTGAACGGTTTTTCCTGCCGTAGCCACAAGTTCTGCCAAAAGCAGCCATATGAGAATTCCTTTAAATTTCACTGCCGCAGAATTAAATGTTCGACGAAATCAGGTTTTTCACCTCGTTAAAATGCAAATCGCGCTTTAACTCGGTCGACAGCTTTTTAATTTTAGCTACAAGAATGGCCAGTTCGTTTTTAGGCAGAAAAATATTTCGTTTTTGAAGCATTTCGTCAACTGCCCCCATTCCCGAGTGTTTTCCGATGACCAGCTCCATTTGTCGGCCAATTTCGTTTGGATTAAATGGCTGATATGAAAGTGGATTCTCTTTTAAGCTGCGGCAGTGAATTCCGGATTCGTGCGAGAAAACCAATTCTCCCGATACAGGTTTCGACAGTGCCAGTTTTCGTTCTGATGCCTGTTCCACCAGTTTCGAAAGCTGAACCATTTTTTCACCTTCGAAATTAAAATCGTAACCGCAGGAGTATTTCAGGGCAAAAGCCACTTCTTCCAAACAGGCATTTCCGGCACGTTCGCCCAGTCCGTTTACCGTTAAACTTATACTTTGTGCGCCCGACTGTAAAGCCACAACGTGGTTGGCTGTTGCCATTCCCAAATCGTTGTGCCCGTGAAATTCAAAATCTACATCAGCAAAATCGCTGCTTAAACGGGAAAACAGGTTCTGTGTAGAAAGTGGATTTAAAATTCCTACCGTGTCGGCAATGCGCACACGTTTGGCACCGTATAAAGTTGTTAGATAGATGTATTCTTTAAGGAAATCGTAATCGGCACGCGAAGCATCCTGCGCACCAACGGCCACAAATTCGAAATGGTTTGTGGCAAAATTCATGATCTTGGGAAGGTTTTTTCGCACCCAGTCGCGCGACTTCCCAAGCGTATCAAGTTGTATATCGGAAACCGGAAACGAAAGGTTGACCCTTTTTGCTCCTGTAGCCAGGGCAGCTTCCAAGTCGTTGAAAGTTGCCCTGCACCAGCAGGTTGAAGCGAAGGAAAATCCCTGGTTGATCAAACAATGAATGTCGCTCTGCTCTTTTTCGCCCATGGCCGGTGTGCCGATCTCTAATTCAGGCACGCCAATTTCATCAAGCTTTTGAGCTATTTCGAGTTTCTCTTTCAGTGAAAATACTACACCAGGCGCTTGTTCGCCGTCGCGCAGCGTAGTGTCGATCAAATATGGGAACTTCTCATCCTTCATAATATATAATTGTTATTGGTTTTTAATCCGATAAAAAGTACCCCCGGCATAAGCCGGGAATACGGTACAAGTTGAAGTTTGATTAGTTCTGGTTATACCGATGAGTGTTTAACTTTAAACAACTATCGGCATTATCCATTGTAATTTCATAGTTTCGCTTAGTGCTCACTCTGAAAACAATTTGGATAAGAGGGGAAAATCAATTGAGCTAGCAGTTTAACTTACTCGCTTATGAGATAATCCTCAACGGCCTCCCCCTCTTCCAGTGCATCTAAAATTTCGTCGATTTTTTCCTCGTTAATTCCTCCGTACCAATAGTTATTAGGGTGAACAACCATTACCGGCCCTTGTGAGCAAACGTTTAAACAAGCGGTGGAAGAGACCGCGACGTCCATGCCGCGGTCGTTACATTCTTCCATTATATATTGAATTAAATCGGATGAACCGTTTTTGTTACAATAACCTTGTGCATCCCCGGCAACCCGGTACGAGTTGCATACTAAAATGTGAAATTCTGGTTTTTTCATGTCTGATTTCTTTTATCGGAAGTCACCCCTCTCCCGATGAATCGGGATCTCCCCTGAAGGGGAGAAAAGAAGCAACCTGCGAAGATTTATACTTTGTTGATTTTTTATTTGCATTTTCCGCTACACCCGGGGATTTTATCCACCTGGCAAGTACAGTTTTGTACAGCAATTCCAATTATATCGAGTTGCTCTTTTGGTTTTTCACCAATCTGCACGGTGTACAGCTTTTCGCAATCCTCGAGTTTTTCTTTTACTGTTGTAAATCGATCGGAAGAAAATTTATGATCAGCAACCGGTTGGCCTTCTCCGCTGCAATACGAATCAACTTCGCGTGTTTCCACGAGTTTCATTTCCTCGCCTTCCACGTCGTACACATCAAAGCGAGTGGCTTTTCCAAAGTGCTGATCTACTTTTTCTCCGTTACTTGTTGTTACTGCTATTCTCATTTCAGTTTATCTTGGTTGTCATTTCGATCCGTCGACTGACGGGGAGAAATCTCATCTTTGAAACAGATTTCTCTCTACGTTCGAAATGACATTAATTATTATTCATTAACCGCAACCGGTTCCTTTTCCCGAACATTCTGATCCGCATTTGAAAACATCGGCTTTTTTCAGTGTCCGGAGTTCTTTGCCTTTATAAACAGCATCCAATCCCTCATCGATCAAACCGGTCATTTCAACGATCTTGATTCCGGCACGGCCAATAATCGACGATGGCGATGGTCCGATTCCGCCAACCAGCAAGGCCCTGCAATCATCGATCACATCAGCCAGTACTGCCCAACGACTATTACCTGCTCCTGGTTTTGGTGTTGCACGTTGCTCAACCATTCGATATCCATTTGGCGTTTCTCTGAAAATGTACAGTTGTGTAGCTTCGCCCAGGTGCTGGTTTACCAATAATCCTTCGTGACTGGCAACAGCAACGTATGGTTTTGTTTGGTCAACATTTACCGACAGGTTCGACACTTCTGACAAAATCTGTTTTGCTTCAGCATCGTCTTTACCCAGCAATCCGACAGCATCGGCACGACAACGTGCACAGTGAGTCATTGGTGGCAAATATTCTTTTATACCGTTTTGTAATTCTTTCATTCGTTTTGGCGAAGGCTCTTCAAAATCCTCGAAAGGAGTCCCTTCAACCGGGTAGAGCGGAATGGTATTCATAATATCCACTTCCATCTCTTTCATTTTTTTGGCAATATCAACGATCACATTGTCATTGATTCCCGGCACTACAATCGAGTTGATTTTTACGGTAATGCCTGCACGTTTCAAAGCACGAATTGCTTCCATCTGGTTTCTAAGCAGAATTTCAGCTGCCTGTTCTCCAAAATACCCACGCTTCTCGAAACGCACCCATTTATATAATTGAGATAATGTTTTAGTCTCGGTTCCGTTGAGTGTAATTGTAACGTGGCTTACTTCCAGTTCCTTCAATTCATCAACATACGGCAAAACATTCAGTCCGTTTGACGAAAGACAAAGGATCATTTCCGGAAATTCTTTACGAATTAAACGAAGCGTTGTCATCGTTTGAATTGGATTGGCGAACGGATCGCCGGGACCAGCAATACCCACTACCGACAAATGCGGCATTTTTTCTTTTAACCTGATGGTGTAGGCCAGGGCCTGCTCAGGTGATAGTACTTCGCTGGTAACACCAGGGCGGCTTTCGTTTACGCAATCGTAATCGCGTTTGCAATAATTACAATGAATATTACATTGCGGTGCCACCGGGAGATGCACGCGGGCATATTTGCCTTTTGCATGCTTATTGAAACAGGGATGTGTTTTAATGTCAATCATAACCTTCTGTTTTTAGCTGCGAGTTCTCGCTTTGTTATTACATATATTTATAGCCTACCGGCGAATTACTTTGTTTGTGTTCAATTAGTGCATTCACTACTTTGTCGAATAGCTCCTGCGTACCAGAATAACCAAGATGTTTTATGCGTTGTCCGCCCACACGGTCGTGAACCGGGAAACCTACACGAACGATTGGGATATTCAGCTCGCGGGCGATGTAGTAGCCTTTGCTGTGTCCTATCAGGATGTCAGGTTTATTTTCAAGGCTCCATTCGCGAATACTTTCAAAATCGTATCCCTCGCGAACCACTACTTTATCTTTATTTTCAGGACAATATTTTTTTATTTCTTCCTCCAGGATACCGCTTTCGCCACCTGTAGCAACTAGCGCCAATTCAATTCCAATTTCATCGAGGAAAGCCGCCATGGCAACTACAAAATCTTCTTCCCCATAAACCACAGCCTTTTTCCCAAAGGTGTATTTATGTGCATCAACATAGGCATCTACCAGCCGACCACGTTGTTTGGTATATTTTTCAGGAATATCGTTGCCCGAAAGAGTTTTCAGCTCCTCGAAAAAGGCATCAGTTTGAGTGATACCAATTGGCATGGGCATATTTACTAACGGCACGTCCATTTCGTTTTTCAGGAACTGTGCTCCGGTGCGCGACAATTGTTTGCTTTTTACGCGGCCTGATAATTTTCCTCTGTTCAGAATTGTACCGAATTCGATGCTGGCTTTGGCAGAACCACTTTTTACTACATCCTCTTTTGACGTTCCGCCTTCCGGAATACGATGATAAGTATCCCAAACCGGGTTATCAAGGCTTTCTGAATAATCGGGCATCATAATGTCTTCCAACGAAAAGTCGGCCATTATCTCTTTCAGCAAGCGCAAATCTTCGGTTGAAACAAAACCGGGGAAGAGATTTACATGCTCTTGCGATGGGCCTTTTTTAGCATAGCTTTTTACCACGCCGGAAACAGCTTCGTGAAATCCATCAATGTGTGTTCCCTGGTAGCTGGGTGTTGAAGCCATCACGAAATCAGTGTCAATTTCAGGATGCTTCTCCAGAAAAGAGTGTACGAACAGGCTAACATCGTCGCCAATGGTTTCGCTCAAACAGGTTGAAGCGATGCCAATAATTTCCGGTTTATATTGATTAATAATATTAAGGACAGCCAGTTTAAAGTTTTCGTCGCCACCAAAAATGGTTGCATCTTCGGTAAAATTCGACGAGGCAATGTCGATGGGCTCTTTGTAATGAGAGATCAGGTAGCGGCGAATATAAGTTGCGCAGCCCTGTGAGCCGTGAATAAGCGGAACACAGCCTTTAAAACCTTTGAAGGCTACACTGGCTCCCAGTGGCGAACAAAGTTTACAGGCATTTTGTGTTGCCTTGTAATTTTCTTTTGCTTTTGGTACTGAATTGAGTTCAAACATCCGATTTGTTTTTATTCAATATTTTTTCCGATTCATTAAAGGGTCCCCCCTTTCTAAAACACAATCACGGTCTGTAACTAACCGATTTTGTGTTGCTTATTATTTCACGAACTTCCACACCGGGCTTGTAACCGAGGCGTAAACTTCTTTCGCAAAATTCATCATGCCGACATAGCCGGCCAGTGCTTCTTTTCTTTCGTGATTGTGATCGCAAAAACCAAGGCCAAGTTTATGGGCAATAGGGCGTTCTTTCACTCCGCCAATAAACAGGTTGGCACCGGTTAGCTTCACAAATTCAGAAAGTTCATTTGGATTGGAATCATCAACAATGATGGTTCCCTCATCACACAAGTCTTTTAGTAGTTTATAGTCTTCTGCATTTCCGGTTTGCGAACCAACAACCACTGTTTTCATTCCTAATAATCGCAGGGCTTTTACAAGCGAGATGGCTTTAAAAGCGCCGCCTACATAAATGGCTGCTTTTTTACCTTCCAGCTTTTGGCGGTATGGTTGCAATGCCGGTAACAGTTTTGAAATTTCGTTGGTAACGAGTTCGCGGGCTTTAGCCAGCATTTCATCGTCTTTGAAAAACTTTGCCACTTCGTATAAAGCTTCCGACATGTCCTCGATTCCGAAATAGGAAACCTTCATAAAAGGAATGTCGTATTTTTCCTTCATCTCTTTGGCGAGGTGCATTATCGATCCCGAACACTGAACCACGTTCAGCGAGGCTTTATGAGCGCGACGAATCTGCTCAACACGACCATCGCCGGTCATGCATGAAATAATTTCAACACCTAGTTTCTTGTAATATTCAGCCAAAATCCACAACTCACCGGCAAGGTTAAAGTCACCAAGAATATTGATTGAATATTTGGGAGCTTCATAGTCGTTGTTTGTTCCAACTAATTTTGAAAGCGCGCCACAAGCAATTTTGTAGCCGTCTTTTTTTGTTCCGTTAAAACCTTCCGACATTACCGGAATAACGTCGATGCCTTTTTCTTTTGTAACCTGGCGGCAAACGGCTTCTACGTCGTCGCCAATAACTCCGATTATACAGGTTGAAAATACAAAGGCTGCTTTTGGCTGATGTTTGTCGATTAAATCAATAAGGGCGTGATACAATTTCTTTTCGCCGCCAAAAACCACGTCTCTTTCTTTTAAATCGGTGGTAAAACTGAGGCGGTGTAACTGTGGTCCCGACGAAAGGGAACCACGAATATCCCAGGTATAAGAAGCACAACCAACCGGTCCGTGAATAACGTGCAGTGCATCGGCAATTGGATAAAGCACCACGCGCGATCCGCAAAACACACAAGCTCGTTGCGAAACTGATCCGGCCAGACTCTTCTTTTCACAGGATATTTCTGCTGAATCGGTTCCTTTTGTAAGGATTTGATTTTCGCGATCTTTTAGATAGTTGCTCATAATTCAAATGTTAAAAGATGGACGAAGTTGCCTGCAAGCAGGTCTTATCCTAATTACAATTCTGATTTATTATCTCTGATTCTTCTTATGTAGTGCCAGTTATTTCGGGTGATGTTCAGCTGAGAGCGACTCAGCTGAACCCACCTCGAAATCATATTTGAATTATATTGCAACTACATTACAAGTTCGAATGATTCTTCAGGAGCTGTAGCATCGATTTTATCCATGATAGCACCCAGAATCTTCTCAAGGATTCGAAGACCTCCCTGGTAACCTACAGTTGGGAAATAACTGTGTCCAACGCGGTCAATAATTGGGAATCCCATGCGAACGAATGGTATATTCTCATCGCGAGCGATGTACTTACCGTAGGTGTTACCAATCAATAAGTCAACAGGCTCTTCTTTAATCCACTGGTGTAATAAGAACATATCAGCATTCGGACCATTTTTGAATTTAGTTTCAGACACTTTGTCGCCTAAAATCTCTTCCATACGTTGTGTGAAACGTTTTCCTGGTGTTCCTGAAACAATGTAAACAGGTTTCATATCCAGGTCTAACAAGAATTCAGTTAACGGAAGTAAAGTATCCGGATCACCAAATAATGCCACACGTTTTCCGTAGAAATACTGGTGCATATCAGTCATCATATCCATTAAGCGACCACGTTCTTCAGAAATAATTTCAGGAATAGAAACTTTTCCGGCAGTTGAAAGTGCCTGTATAAAGCGGTCGGTTGCACTGATACCAACTGGCACATCGTTCATTGAAAATGGTACTTTACATTTATTGTCTAAAGCAATGGCTGCGCTTTTTGCACCCCATTCGCCCAAAGCAACAGTGCCCATACTATTTCCCATGCTAACCATTTCGTCAATAGTAGTACCTCCTTTTGGATACATTTGGTATTTACCCGTCATCGGTGTATCTACTACATCTGATGTATCGGGAAGAAGAACTGTTTTAACATCCATTAAACCAGCCAATCTTTTTAACTCGCGCATATCCGATGGTTCAACCCAACCTGAAAGCAGGTTTACCTGGCGCAATTTTTCGTCCGTTTTAAAGGCAAAGTATTTTACAAATGCTTCCAACATGTTGGCGTAACCGGTAACATGCGAACCTACATAACTTGGTGTTGATGCCTGAACTACGTGTTTTCCTTCAGGAATTCTACCATCGTCTTTTGCTTTTCCAACAATCTGTCCAAGGTCGTCGCCAATGGTTTCAGACAAACAGGTTGAGTGAACGGCAATAATTTGAGGTTCGTAAATACCAAAGATATTATCGATGGCCTGCAGTAAGTTTGCCTGTCCACCAAATACCGATGAACCTTCAGTAAACGAACTGGTTGCAGCCATTACCGGCTCTTTATAGTGACGAGTTAACGCACTTCGGTGATAAGAACAACACCCTTGCGAACCGTGGCTGTGTGGTAAACATCCGTGCACACCCAGGGCAGCATACATTGCACCTACCGGCTGACAAGTTTTCGCCGGGTTAACGGTTAATGCTTTTCTCTCTTTAACTTCTTTTGTTGTATGACGTAATAACATAATTTTTCCTCCTATTCTTTAAGCATCTACAGTTACACTTCCTACAATCTCTGGTTCGAGTTTCCAAGGTGCATCAACCAGTTTCCATATTTTGGTTCCCAGCATACGCTCCATTTCAGTGTAGAAATTAATGGCTCCTCCAAATGCAGCATAAGGACCGCCGTAGTCGTACGAGTGCAACTGTTTTAATGGCACTCCGTATTTCTGAACAACATATTTTTCTTTAATACCTGCGCAGAATACATCAGGCTTATAGAATTCGATCAGCTTTTCAGTTTCCCAGTGGTTTACATCGTCGATTACCAGCGAGTTCTTTTTCATATCTGGCATCATACCTTTGTAGTCTTTAAACTGATAACCGCTTTCTTCCAACTTGGCTTTTTTCTCTACCAGGTCATCGCGGAAATGGGCTTCGTCTTTTTCAACCACAAGGTCTTCGATGTTACGGGTATCAGCGTCGATTTTAATGTTAGGAATAACTTCACGACCTTCGTAATCATCGCGGTGCGCAAATTCATATCCGGCAGAAACTGTTTTTACTCCAAGCTCTGTAAACAAATCCTGATAATGGTGAGCACGTGATCCACCAACGAACATCATGGCAAGTTTGCCTTCCGTTTTAGGTTTAACCACATCGGCAACTGCTTTTACTTTCGCCATCTCGCGAGCGATAACTTCTTCAACTTTGGCTGATAATTCCTTATCGCCAAAGTAATCGGCCATTTTACGCAATGATTTTGCAGTTGATTCGGCTCCGATAAAGTTGACTTTAAACCATGGGATACCGTATTTCTCTTCCATCATTTCGGCAATGTAGTTGATGGAACGGTGACACATAACCATGTTCAGGTCGGCAGTGTGTGAATATTCCATACTTTCGATAGTAGAGTTACCAGAGAAAGTAGACAACAATTCAACACCAACTTCTTCGAACAATGCTTCAATTTCGAAAGCATCACCACCAATATTGTATTCTCCCAGTAAGTTCACCTGGAATTTACCTTTGCGAGGACGGTCGTTATTACCAACCACGTTTTTAAATACCCCGTTGTTGGCAATGTGGTGACCGGCTGACTGTGATACTCCGCGGTAACCTTCGCAACTGAATCCGAAGATATTGATACCCAATTCTTCTTTCATTTCGCGGGCTACTGCATGAACGTCATCACCAATCAAACCTACCGGACAAGTTGAGAAAATACCGATTGAACTTGGATTGAAAATATCAAATGCTTCGCGAATTGCTTCTTTCAGTTTCTTTTCGCCACCAAATACAATGTTTTCGTCTTGCATATCGGTAGAGAAAGAATAAGTAATAAAGTTATCTCCACCTTCAGGAACACGTGTTTGGTTACGACGCGTTAACCAGGCGTAAAAACTACATCCAATTGGTCCGTGAACCAGGTTGATGATATCGCGTGTTGGTCCTAAAACCACACCCTTACATCCTGCGTAGGTACATCCACGCTGTGTAATAATCCCGGGTATGGTACGAATATTGGCTGCAATCTCCTGATTTTCTTCAGGATCGTTGATTACCATTGCCTTAGACCGCTTTTTAGCTACTTTCCGGGGATATTTTGCCAGCATCTCCTCCTTCAGTTGAGAAGGATCGGGCAAACCGTTTGTATAATCTTTTTTATTTGGCATAATTTTGTCTTTTTAATTAAAGGATTGTCGTTCCTGTTTCGCCGGTACGAACCCTGTAGGTATCATCCAACGGAAGAACAAATATTTTTCCGTCGCCGGGAGCAGGCGTCTGATTAACTTCGATAATCGTATCAACTGTTAACTGTACATTGTGGTCGGAAACCGCAATATTTAGTACACGCTGTGGTCTCAGTCTTGGTTCTTTTCCGAGATGGGCAATTGCTTCAGGCATATCTTGTTTTACACCTTCCAACACTTGTGCATCCCAGGCACCTTTTCCGCGTCCGAAAACTTTTCCGGTTGCAGTCATCGATGTGATACCTGCCGCGGTTAAAGCCCTTTTTGTTGCATTCATTTTATCGATCCTGATGATCGCCAATACCATCTTCATAGTCGTCTGATTTTAGAATTATAATTCTTTAGTTCCGCGGCTGATGGTGTAGGCCTCATCTACTGCAGTAACGAATATTTTTCCGTCTCCAAATGCACCTTTCGGCTCCGTGCGAGCTGCTTCCATAATGGTGCTGATTGCGAAGTCTTTGTCTTCATCTTTAATCACCATAATCAACATCTCTTTCGGAAGTTCGTCATAAGTAATATCACCGATTTTAATACCACGCTGTTTACCTCTACCCACTACCGGAATCTTAGTAACTGCGATGTATCCTGCTTCAAACAGGGCTTTTAAAACTTTACTTGATTTCTCTGGGCGCACAATGGCTCTTATCATTAACATAACTACTGATTTTTAAAGGTTTTTAATTTTGTTTTGTTAGTTGATCTGGTTGACTTAGTTAGCAATACCGAAGTCGATCAATAGTTTCTCCAATGCCTCGATTTCAAGAGGCTCAGGAATAACTTTCAATTCGTTACTATCAATAGCTTTTGCTAATGCACGATATTCGTCAGCCTGTGGGTGTTCAGGAGCAAATTCGATAACTGTTTTACGGTTAATCTCTGCTTGCTGAACCATATTGTCACGAGGAACAAAGTGAATCATCTGAGTTCCAATTGCGCTTGCCAATTGCTCGATCATCTCTTTCTCGTTATCAACCTTACGTGAGTTACAGATAAGACCTCCTAAACGTACTGTACCTGTTTGAGCGTACTTTTTAATACCTTTACAGATGTTGTTAGCAGCATACATTGCCATCATCTCACCCGATACTACAATGTAAATCTCTTCAGCTTTACCATCGCGGATAGGCATTGCGAAACCACCACATACAACGTCACCAAGTACATCGTAGAAAGTATAATCAGTTTCGAATTTTGCATCCCAGGCACCTAATTGCTCCAACATATTAATTGAAGTAATGATACCACGACCGGCACATCCTACACCTGGCTCAGGACCACCTGATTCAACACAACGAGTACCGCCATATCCTTCTTTGATGATATCATCTAACTCTACATCTTCACCTTCTTCACGTAGTGTATCCAGAACGGTTTTTTGTGCCAAACCACCAAGTAACAAACGAGTAGAGTCTGCTTTAGGGTCGCAACCTACTACAATTACATTTTTACCCATTTCTACCAATCCTGCTACTGTGTTCTGTGTTGTGGTTGATTTACCAATTCCACCTTTACCATAAATTGCAATCTTTCTCATGATTCTTGTATTTTAAAGTTTAAATCGTTTGATTTCCTATGTGCCATATTGGTGCCAAAGAATATGCTCGACAACATAGTTTTACAACACAAACCACCGCTAACCAACTGATATTCTGTAGCTAAAAAATTTTATAAATTTTATTTTCAGGAAAATTCAAGAGAAGTAATCCTACATTTTTGTAGGATGATACCGTATAACGCACAATAAGGTGGAAATTTTTAAGAAGCCCATGTTTAAAGGGCATTCGGGGTGTTAACATTGAGGTAACCTACATTTTGGTAGGAATGGAAGTGAATGTGAAAAAGTGGAAAGAAATAAGGTCACCGTAAAATACACCGCTCCGCAGTGTTTTAATTTTCAATTTAAGGTTAAGCATAACTCTCATTTGGGAAATCATTTAGGTAGATTGCTGATATGGAATATTTTTGAAGAAAATTTATTGGAATATGGAATACCTGAAGGCGGCCATAGAGCTTAAAAAGTATATCAAAGAGATCAATCAGCAGATAATTGGGAAGGAATTAAGTCAGAAAAATCCAAACATCATGTTTGTAAAACTTTCAGATGGTTCTGTTACTGAAGTGACTATGACCGAATATACCAATGATTTTGTATCTGCAACATTGGCATCTCTTCCTGGTTCTGAATCATTTATAATTACAGATTTGGCAACAATGAATGCGCAAGGACAGGAACTCACTTACTGGCTGTATAAAGGGTATAATAATCAGACTGAAAATGGATTGGTTTATTTTCAGGTAATCGATAAGGATACACTGATGCCTAAAGGGGAATTGCAATTTAGCAATCTTGAAAAGAATATTTTTTGTGAAGTCAAGGCTCCTGATTTTGAAGAAAGCTCAAGCAATGCCATGGAACCGGACGAAGAAATTAAAGGCAAAAAAAGTATTGTTTTTCTTGTTGGCAACATGAATGAAGAGCGTTTGCTGCATGATATTCAACGTTTAATTGTTGATACTATTAATAATGTACAACGCCATTCCGGATTGGATTTCCACTTTATATTAAATATCTCAAAATTTAATGGAACCCCAAGTGAGGATTTTAAAAACCGGATTAAGGAGATTGAACAGTACACGAATAAGTTTGTCACTCCTGAATACCCAAACACTGAGTTCGTTTTCGATATAGAGGAATAAAAGTTCGCTCTCGTAAACAATCTATCCACTTTTCCTCCTAAGCTACTTTTATCTATTATAGTTGCATTTTACAACTATGTTTATTTTGTGTTAACAAACCAAACGCTTAATACCACGCTATCTATCAATAGATTATGTTTTATTTAGAATTTCTTAAAATAAATTTCACAAAACTAGTTGACTTTTGCAACTAATTTGTTTTAGCTTTGTGCCACAGAAACGAGAGAAAGTCATGAAAACGCAAAAACCATTAACCTATTTACTTGGGCAAACCATGAAATTGGTGCGCTACAAGTTAATGGAAAAATATAAGGACAGTAATATAGAACTGACCCTGGAACAGTTTGTAGTTCTACACTTCATCAACGAAAACTCAGAATCTACACAGCAAGATCTTGCTAATCATTTTTTGAAGGACAAATCAATTATTACACGCCAGATTAATACGCTTATTGATTTGGGTTATGTAACACGCACACAAGACGAAGACGATAAACGCAAAAAACACTTAATGCTAAGCACTCAAGGATTGGAAATATTTGAGCAGCTCAAAGCCAAGTCAGTGGAAGTATCGTCGGAGCTATTGGATGGAGTTTCGCAGGAAGAACTTACAATTTTTGAGAATGTGATTTCTAAAATACAATTAAACACAGGTTTTAAAGACTGCCTGTCGGGTTGCTAACATGATATTGAAAATTAAAAATTATAGATACGAAAACATGAAAACAATTGCACAATTTACAAGCGTGGCCACAGTTGCCATTCTTTTACTTTTTTCTTCCTGTTCGAACAAACAACAGGGAGCTAACCCAATGATGGGCGGACAGGTTGCTGAGTACCTTATACAAGAGCTTAAGCCGCAAAACATTACGCTTTATCAGGCTTTTCCAGCCACTCTGGAAGGTGAACAAACCGTTGAGATCCGCCCGAGAGTTGCCGGTTACATCGAGAAAATTTTTGTCGACGAAGGTGACTATGTGAAAAAAGGCCAGCTTCTTTTTCAGATAAATGCCAACGATATTCGTGCGCAGGTTCGATCGGCCGAAGCACAGATTAAAGTTGCCGAATCGCAGGTAGCCACAGCAAAAATCGAATTGGAGAAAACCGAGCCGCTGGTAGAGAAAAACATTGTCAGCGAGTTTCAGCTCGAATCGGTTAAAACCAATTTACAAGCGGCCGAAGCACAGTTGGCACAGGCACAGGCTAATTTAGCCAATGCAAAAGCCAACCTCGAATATACCATGATAAGCAGCCCAACGGACGGTTATATCGGAACTTTCCCTTACCGCGTTGGTAGTTTGGTTAGCAGTTCGGTGGCGCAGCCGCTTACAACTGTTTCCAATACATCAACTATGCGTGCTTATTTTTCGATCAACGAAAAGGCATTTTTACAATTGACTAAAAACCTGGAAGGTGCTACCACCGGCGAAAAACTGGCAAACCTGCCGGAAGTTGACCTGATCTTACCCGATCAATCGGTTTACGCGCAAAAAGGTAAAATCGAAATTGCCAGTGGAGTTATCGATCCGCAAACCGGTGCGATAAATATGCGTGCTTCGTTCCCTAACGCTGAAGGAAACCTTCGCTCGGGAGGAAGCGGAAATATTCGTTTACCAAATTACATGGAAGATGTTTTGCTGGTTCCGCAACCGGCCAGTTACGAAATTCAGGGAAAACATTTTGTATACGTAACCAACAGCGAAAACAAAGTTGTAAATACTGAAATTCAGATAGTAGCCGGCGATTTGAAAGACGTTTTTGTGGTTACCTCGGGACTTAAAGCCGGCGATAAAATTGTGGTTGAAGGAATTACAACTCTTCGCGATGGCATGCAAATTAAACCCAAGTTAGCCGGACAAGCGGTAGCCAACAGCAACCAACCTTCGAACAATTAATAATTTAGAAGACAACAGTTATGTTTAGAAAATTTATAGAAAGGCCGGTACTTTCAACGGTTATTTCAATCCTGCTGGTTATTCTCGGTGTGCTGGGAATTACCACTTTACCCATCGAGCAGTATCCCGATATTGCTCCGCCAACAATCCGGGTATCGGCTAACTACACCGGTGCCGATGCGCAAACCGTTCTGAACAGTGTGGTTATTCCGCTCGAAGAACAGATTAACGGTGTTGAAGACATGATTTACATGAGTTCAACAGCGAGTAACAACGGGTCGGCCACAATTCAGGTGTACTTTAAACAAGGAACCGATCCGGATATGGCAGCCGTTAACGTTCAGAACCGTGTGGCACGTGCCAACGCGCTGTTACCTGCCGAGGTTACGCGTGCGGGAGTTCTTACTGCCAAGCGCCAGAACAACATGTTAATGGTATTTTCGCTGTACAGTAAAGACGGAAGATACGACGAAACATTCCTGCAGAACTATTCGAAAATTAACCTGCTGCCACAAGTACAACGTATTAATGGTGTAGGTGAAGCGATGGTTTTTGGGCGAAAAGACTACTCGATGCGTATTTGGTTAAAACCGGATATCATGTCGAACTACAATTTAATACCTGCCGATGTTGTGGGTGCACTGAACGCACAAAACCTTGAGGCCGCTCCCGGTCGTTTTGGTAGCGAAAACGGTCAGAGTTTTGAGTACGTAATCCGTTACCGTGGAAAACTCACCCAGCCTGAAGAGTTTGAAAACATTGTAATAAAATCAGACGAAGACGGAAATATTTTGCGACTTGGTGATGTTGCCCGAGTTGAATTTGGTTCGCTCGATTACACAGCAATGACACAAACCCAGGGACAACCGGGTATTAGTATGGCCATCTTCCAATCGGCCGGATCAAACGCCCGCGAAGTAATTCTGGAAATCGAACGCACACTTGAAGAAGCTTCCCTGTCATTTCCTCCGGGAGTTGATTATATGGAGCTCATGAACACCAACGAATTCCTCGATGCCTCAATCGAAAAAGTATTGCACACTTTGCTCGAGGCGTTTATCCTGGTATTTATTGTGGTTTTTGTGTTCCTGCAAAATTTCAGGGCAACGCTTATTCCGGCAATCGCCGTTCCGGTATCAATTATTGGTACCTTCTTCTTCCTTAACTTATTTGGATTTACCATCAACCTGCTAACGCTGTTCGCGCTGGTACTCGCCATCGGTATTGTGGTCGACGATGCCATTGTGGTGGTGGAAGCGGTTCACGCCAAACTCGACTCCGGGGCGCGGAGTGCTAAAAACGCTGCAATTTCGGCAATGAACGAAATTTCAACAGCCATTGTTTCTATTACCCTGGTTATGGCAGCGGTGTTTATTCCGGTAACATTTATAACCGGAACCACCGGAGTGTTCTACAAACAATTTGGTATTACGCTTACTGTCGCCATCATACTTTCAGCAATTAATGCGCTTACCCTGAGTCCTGCCCTTTGTGCGCTTTTCCTAAAACCACACAGCGAAGAAGAAAAAGGACAAAAAGGTGTAATGAAACGCTTTTATGTTGCTTTTAACACCGCATTTGAAAGTATGACCGGGAAATACAAAAAGGTAACCCATTTCTTTATCAATAAGAAATTACTGGCCGGAACAATGATCATCATTTTTGTTGCCGTGCTTGGTTACCTGATGAAAACAACGTCGACAGGTTTTGTTCCTGCGGAAGATACCGGCCGAATGTTTGTTGATATTGCTATGCCTCCGGCTTCTTCGGGAGAAAGAACAGCAGAAGTTGCGAAACAAGTTGATGCAATATTAGAAACAATACCAGAAATTAACGGACGAACTGTTGTAACCGGATTCTCATTTATGGGAGGACAGGGATCGCCTTACGCGATGATCATTGCCGGTTTAAAACCTTTCGACGAACGAAAAGGTGAAGGACAGGATTTGAACAGCATTGTGCAAAAACTGTACATGCTTACCTCGCAAATTAAAGGTGCACGTATTATTATCTTCTCGCCACCAATGGTTCCCGGATTTAGTGTTACCGGCGGTTTCGAATTACAATTGGAAGACAAAACCGGTGGCGATATTCAAGACTTTGAGAAAGTGGCCAATAATTTCCTTGGCGCCCTAAATCAGCGTCCCGAAATTCAATATGCACGTACGGCATTTAACACCAATTTTCCGCAATACAAAATTGATGTCGATGCTGCTCGTTGTATGCGTTCGGGTTTGGAAGTGAGCTCCGTTCTTTCGGCAATGCAAGGGTACATTGGTGGATATTACGCCTCCGACTTTAACCGTTTTGGTAAACAATACCGTGTAATGGTACAGTCGGAAGCACAATACCGCGGAAATCCTGAAGACTTAAATAATATTAAAGTACGTACCGGCACCGGCGAAATGGCTCCTATTTCGGAGTTCATTACGCTAACAAGAGTGTACGGACCTGAAACGATTAACCGTTTTAATATGTACACCGCCATTACGGTAAACGGCAACCCAAATGCGGGTTACAGTTCGGGTGACGCCATTGAAGCTGTTCGCGAAGTGGCTGCCGATCTTTTACCAACGGGTTACGACTACGAATTCTCGGGTATCACCCGCGAGGAAATCAACGCAGGAAATCAAACCATCATCATCTTTATTTTGAGTTTGATTTTCGTATACTTCCTGCTGGCTGCCCAGTACGAGAGTTACATCATGCCACTTTCGATTATTGTCTCGCTGCCAATTGGTATTGCCGGAGCGTTCATCTTCGCCCGCATTTTAGGTGTTGAAAACAACATTTACCTGCAAATTTCGCTGGTAATGCTTATCGGACTTCTGGCTAAGAATGCGATTCTTATTGTAGAGTTTGCCCGACAACGACGCGAATCAGGTCTGTCGATTATTGAGGCTGCCGTTGAAGGGGCCACTGCCCGACTTCGCCCGATTTTGATGACATCGTTTGCATTCATCGTTGGATTGATTCCACTGGTTATCGGAACCGGAGTTGGCGCCAACGGTAACCGCTCCATCGGAACCGGTGCTGTGGGAGGTCTGTTTATCGGTACTATGATTGGTATTTTGGTTATTCCGGCCATGTTCGTGGTTTTCCAGATTTTGGAAGAAAAAGTGAAGAAACCGAAGGAAGAACAAGAAATCTCAGAAATGAACAGTTTGGGTTAATCCGCTAGAAAAGATTAGATATGAAGACAAATTCAATAAAAAATATACTACTTATTGCCGTAGTTTCGGTATTGATCGTTTCGTGTAGTACGACCAATCAATACCAGCGAAGCCAGGATTTAACCGACGGATTATACGGCGAAGCAGACACTGCCGAAACCAACCTGGCAAACGAAAGCTGGCAAAACCTGTTTAACGACCCGATTCTTGACAGTTTAATTGCCGAAGGATTGAGAAACAACTTTGATTTGCAGGCTGCGGTTCAGCGTGTTGTTGCTGCCGAGTCGAATTTCTTGCAAAGCAAAGCAGCACTGGCGCCGTCGTTGTCGGGACAGGCCGGACATACTTACGTTAAAAACTCAGAGTCAACCAGTCCGAATGGTCCCGATCATTACAATGCATCGCAAATAGCTTTGCAAAGTAGTTGGGAAATCGACTTTTGGGGTAAACTGAACAACGCAAAAAAATCGGCCTACGCCAACTATTTGGCAACCGATGCAGCGCATAAAGCAGTGCAAACACGTTTGGTTGCCAACATCGCTTCGGTGTATTACAGTTTGCTGGCTTTGGATGCCAACCTGGCGATTACAAAAGAAACGGTAAAAAACAGTGCCGAACTGGTTGAAACCATGAAAGCATTAAAAGAAAGTGGAAGCGTAACGGGTGCTGCTGTTGTGCAAAGTGAAGCGGCGCGTTATGCCACCGAAGTTACCATTCCGGATATTGAGCAACAAATTCGTGAAAACGAAAATACACTTTGTATTCTTTTGGGCAGAACTCCGGGAAACGTAGAACGCGGAAAGCTGGAAAATCAGCAAGCGCACGAACTGTTGGAAGTTGGTGTACCTGCCGAGCTTTTGGATAACCGCCCCGATGTGATGCAGGCTGAATATAGTGTTATCAGTGCCTACCACATGACCAACAGTGCCAAAGCCTACTTCTACCCGGCGGTTACATTGACTGCAAGCGCCAGTTTAGAGTCGTTGGAATTTGGAGATCTTTTCGATCCGGCATCGTTCGCCGCCAATGTTGTGGGAGGTTTGGTTCAGCCAATTTTTAGCAAGCGGGCCAACAAAACACGTTTGGAAGTTGCCAAAGCCCAACAGGAAGAGGCGCTGCTAAACTTTAAAAGCACTTTGCTAAATGCCGGTGCTGAAGTAAACGATGCACTTAGCATGTACGATGCCTCGATGCAAAAGATAGACCTGCGCAACAAACAATTGGATGCGCTGGAGAAATCGGTTGACTATACCAAAGAGTTGCTGGTTTACGGCTCGGCAACCTACACCGAAGTTTTAAATGCACAGCAAAGTTTGCTGAATGCACAATTGAGCGATGTTAACGACCAGATTCAGCAATTGAACGCGGTAGTTTCCTTGTATCGCGCATTAGGCGGAGGTTGGAGATAGAATTTGAAAGACAAGTAGATTCATAACCAGAAGGGGGTCGTCCGGAAACGGATGGCCCTTTTTTATATCCTGTTTTCCCAGAAGAAGTTATTGGGCTCGCACTCTTTAAATCCGGCTTTTCGGTATAGGTTTTGTGCTTTAAAATTGTCGTGGCGCACCTCGAGGTTTATACGGCAGTATCCGTTTTCTTCGGCATACTTTTCAATACCTTTTAAAAGAAAGAGGCCAACTCCCTGCTGACGGAAATCGGGAGATACAATCAAATCGTGAATATTAATTAGCGGACTGGCTTTCCATGTAGAAAAATTCAGATTACAATTGGCCAAACCGGCAAAATCGTCGCCAATACAAACAAAAAAACCCATGTACGCCGAATGCCGTTTCAGACCTTCAATAATTTTCGGGCCAAGTCCTTCGGGCATTGGTTCGCTGATTCCCATTTCATCTTCCATGTAATCGTTTAAAAGATGAAGCACCTGCTCGCAATGAACAGGATTTTGCAAATCAACCTGAATGAGTTTCTTTTCCATTTATTGATGCTTTAATGCCAGAATGCTCTAATGCAATAATAGTTAAAATTAGTCATTTCTGCATTCCAACATTCGAATTCTCCGATATTCTAATATTCCATCAAATTTTATATCGCCAGGCATTAATATCATACTTTTTAATTCGCGTACCCAGCATTCGTTCGGTTATTTTCAGCATCTCAGCAGCTTTGGTAATGTTTCCTTTTGTGGTTGTTAAAGCTTCGCGTATCAGCTGCTTCTCTACCTGTTCAACGGTATACATCATTCCTCCTTTCGAGCTGGTATTCGAAGAATCGGCAGTCTGTAACGATGGCGGCAAATTGTAACTGTGTATAACTTTGTCGGTGCTTAAAATGCAAGCCCGCTCGATACAGTTCTCCAGTTCGCGAATGTTTCCCGGCCATCTGTAAACCATTAACATATCAAGCGCCGAAGTTGTAATACGTTTTATTTGTGTTTGATTGGCCTTGTTAAACTTGGTGATAAAATGATCGACAAGCAAAGGAATATCGTCGCGACGTTCGCGCAACGACGGAATATAAATCGGGAAAACATTTATACGGTAGTACAAATCTTCTCTAAACTCCTCCTCTAGAATCATTTCTTCCAGTTTTCGGTTGGTGGCACAAATTATCCGTACATCTGATTTTATGGTCTGGGTACCTCCTACCCGTTCAAACTCGCGCTGTTGAATCATTCGCAATAGTTTCACCTGTGTCGATAGCGGAATATCGCCAATCTCATCCAAAAATATAGTTCCACCATTTGCCAGCTCGAAGCGACCTTTTCGTTGTGTATCTGCTCCGGTAAAAGCACCTTTTTCGTGTCCGAACAATTCGCTCTCGATCAATGATTCCGGAAGTGCCGAGCAGTTCACTTTTATAAATGTTTTTCCTTTTCGCGTACTTGCTTCATGAATAGCATCGGCAACCAGTTCTTTACCTACCCCGCTCTCACCACGAATGAGCACGGTTGAAGCTGTTTTTCCCACCATCTGAACCAGCGAAAATACATCGCGCATTTTCCCCGAGTTACCGATCATGTTCATTTGCTTATGCCCGGAAATTTGACTTTCCAGCTCCAGATTCTTTTGCTTTAAAGCTTCCAGTTCTTCCAGTCGTTCCTGGCGGCGACGAGTAGCCCCAACCACCAACGATCCGATTATCGACAGTAAGCGGGTATCTTCATTCGAACCAATATATGGATTATAAACCCGGGTGTAACTGAGCGTTCCGGTAACTTTTCCTTCATCGATAACGGGTACACATACAAAAGTGAGTTCCTTTCCGTCTTTATAAAGTTCCTGGTTCGTCTTATTCAGAAATAACGACGATTTAGAAATCTTATCGACAACTACCGGTCGGCCCATTTCCACCACCTTTCCGGTAATTCCCTCGCCCAGTTTATATTTTGCACGCGCCTGTTGTGTACTATTCACACCATAGGCAGCTTCCATATAAATGCGTTCGTTCTCCCGGTTCAAAATGGTTAAAAAACAACTTTCGGCTTCCAGATATTCAGCCACCATTTTTACAATCCCATTCAAATCATTCTTTAATTGTTTGCTTTGAATGAGTCGCTGGCTAATATCAAAAAGCAAAGTCATCTCCGATAGACCATAGCACTCTTCCCCACCTTTTCTGCATTTAAATTCCATAGACAGTCTTCTTCCTAAATATTCGTCACTAACAAATTTCACTATTTAAACAGACAATTGTAAAACAACTAAACAATAACACGTCTTTTTAACACATTATTAATCTATATATTGTCATTTAGGAATGTATTTGTAATATATCTTATCAAAAACACACAAAAGCATTATTTGAATAATTGATCGGCAAACCATTTGACTTTATTACAAAAACCGTATTTTCGTTACTTCATTCAAATATTTCAAGAAAGTGTCAAAGAAATTAGTAATCATTCCAACCTATAACGAAAAGGAAAATGTTGAAAAGATGATCCGCAAGGTCTTCTCTTTGGAAATGCCTTTTCATTTGCTGATTGTAGAAGATAACTCGCCCGACGGAACAGCTGATATTGTGAAAGGCCTGATGAAGGAGTTTCCCGACCAGCTTCATATTCTCGAAAGAAAAGGGAAACTGGGTTTGGGTACCGCTTACATTGCCGGTTTTAAATGGGCGCTGGAAAGAGATTACGAAGCGGTTTGCGAAATGGATTGCGATTTTTCGCACAATCCGGACGACTTGCTGAGGCTTTTTACAGCCATTGACAATGGTGCCGATGTTGCTGTTGGCTCGCGTTACATTACCGGAATTAATGTGGTGAACTGGCCACTTGGCCGTGTACTGATGTCGTATTTTGCATCGATGTATGTGCGTATTGTTACGGGAATGGACGTGCGCGACACCACCGCCGGTTTTGTTTGCTGGAAACGAGAAGTACTGGAAACCATCGACCTCGACAAGATAAAACTGATCGGTTACGGATTCCAGATTGAGATGAAATTTACAGCCCACAAATTTGGCTTTAACATTCAGGAGGTTTCAATTGTATTTACCGACCGCCAGGAAGGAACATCGAAAATGAGCGGAGGTATTTTTAACGAAGCACTTTGGGGCGTTCTGAAAATGAAACTTCGTAGCTTCTCTCGAAAATACGAAAGGAATAATTAAGGATAAACGATGAATGATGAAATATAAATTGAGGCTGCCCGGTGCAGCCTTTTTTATTTTTAACTTGTAACAAAATACAGATTGTTTGTCTATGAAAGTAGAAAAACAAATCATGAGCCAACGGGATAAAAAATTTAGCCAGTTATTTGAAGACAACAAGGACCGCATTTACCGTATTTGCTGTTCGTATGTTCGTGGAGAACAAAACCGCCAGGATCTGTTTCAGGAAATTTTTATCAATGTTTGGAAAAACCTCGATTCGTTCAGAAGCGAAAGCCACATCAATACCTGGATCTACCGAATTTCAATAAATACTTCAATTAATTTTTGCCGGCTGCAAAACAAGAGCGACAAACGTTGTCAGGAAATAAAAAAGGATATCCTTTCGGATAGCGAGCAAGAACTTGCCATGAAATTCAGGCAGGATAAGGAACTCGAAAAAATGTTTGAAGCCATCAACCAACTTCCCCTTCTTGAAAAAACTATTGTGAGTTTACAACTTGAAGGAATAGACCACACAGGCATTGCTGAAGTTTGCGGATTAAGCGAAGGAAATGTTAGAGTTCGTTTTCACCGCATAAAAAAGAAACTTAAACAAATGATGGAGGAAAAAGAAAATGGATTTTGATCAGTTATCAGAAAAATACAGAACTATAAAATCGCCAGTTGAACCGTTATCAGCTAAAACCGTGGATTCAGGCGAAGCAAAGAGTCTTTTTGAAAAGATAAAAAAACACGATGCTTACTCAAAAAAACAATCGAAGCAGTTCTATATCATCACATCGGTTGTAGCCGTAGTTTATATTTTAGTATTCATAATCAATCCCGATCCGTACCTAACATTACAGAACCGGCTGGCGGGTTGTGCATTTATCCTCGCTTCGCTAATTCTTGCATTTCTATTTAAGAAAAAGCACAAACGAATTACAAATACCATGCTCCTATCTTCAACAAAAAGTTTTTTGGAGGAAGCCAAAAAAAGATTCCGGTTTTGGAATCGCGATCAATTGTGGCTCATTTTGGTGGTACTATTGGTTGATGTTGCCAGTGTGTTTTCAATTTCTAAATATTTCGATTTCCTGAGCCAAACGAATTCAATCATACTTGCACAACTTTTATATTTTGGCTTACTGACTTTTGGATTTTTCATGGGCAAAAAATCATGGACAAAAAACAAAAAACCAATACTTGATAAAATAGAAACGATGCTCAGCGAATTTGAACAATAAACCGGACTCGACGTTTGACAAAAGGTTGCTGAATTTCGTTACTGCAGACTAAAAAGGTCTCGGCGTATTTTAGTAACTTTGTTATAAAATCAAAATTCCGGGGAAATGAAAACGCTGATTAAAGACGCAACAATTGTAAACGAGGGACTGAAATTTAAAGGAAGTGTTTTAATTGATGGTGAAAAAATAGAGAAGATATTTCCCCACGCTGTTCCCGCCGATTTTGATACCAGCCAAACTGAAGTTATTGATGCCACGGGATTATTGCTGATCCCCGGAGCGATTGACGACCAGGTACACTTTCGTGAGCCGGGATTAACTCACAAAGGCGAAATTGCAACCGAAAGTAAAGCCGCTGCTGCAGGTGGTGTTACCACATACATGGAAATGCCCAACACCAATCCGCAAGCCGTTACACAGGAAGAATTGCAGAAAAAATTCGATAGAGCTGCTGAAGTTTCGGCAGTAAACTACTCATTTTACATGGGTGCCACCAACGACAACCTTGATGAAGTCTTAAAAACTGATCCATCGAAAGTGTGCGGAATAAAAGTTTTTATGGGCTCCTCAACCGGAAATATGTTGGTTGACGACGATGCCACCTTATCTGAAATTTTTAAAAATGCACCAACTTTAGTAGCCACCCACTGCGAAGACGAAGCAACAATAAAAGCCAATACCGAAATTGCACGTCAGCGTTATGGCGAGAACGTACCCATTTCGCGCCACTGCCACATTCGCAGCGACGAAGCTTGTTATAAATCGTCGTCGAAAGCAGTAGAACTGGCATCGAAATTCGATACGCGTTTACATATTCTACATCTTTCGTCGGCAAAAGAAATGAGTCTTTTTGCACCGGGAAAAGTGACTGACAAAAAAATTACAGCCGAAGTTTGTGTGCATCACCTGTGGTTCGACGAACGTGACTACATCGACTACGGAACACGCATAAAATGGAATCCGGCAGTAAAATGCGAGAAAGATAAAGTAGCACTTTGGGATGCTTTGCTGGCCGATAAAATTGACGTTATCGCCACCGACCACGCGCCACATACCCTGGAGGAAAAGAATAACTCGTACTTTAAAGCTCCATCGGGTGGACCGCTGGTTCAGCACTCATTGGTTGCCATGCTCGAGTTGAGCAAAAAAGGCTTCATTTCGGTAGAAAAAGTGATTGAAAAAATGTGTCATGCTCCGGCCGATCTATTCCGAGTGAACAAACGTGGTTACATTCGCGAAGGTTATTTTGCCGACCTTGTTTTGGTTGATCCTAACAAAAGCTGGATTGTTGCACCCGAAAATATCCTGTACAAATGTGGCTGGTCGCCATTCGAGCGAACCGAGTTTTCGAACCAGGTGGTAAGCACTTTTGTAAACGGTTTGAAAGTGTACGACAACAACCGGATCATTCATCCAAATTACGGGCAGGCGGTTACGTTTAATTTATAGTCCGTAGAACCATTCTAAAATATTCCCACACGTAAACCTATTTCGTAGTTATACGTTTATGACTGCACAACTTATTCGTTAAATAAGTTACACATTCATAAGGTGGTTTCTACTGTTGGAAATCACCTTATTCCGTTTTTTAATCTTCCAACATTTTCTGCGGTAATTCTTTGGTGGCCTTTGCCCCCAGCTTTTTAATATTCTCCACACGACGAACCAGGTTTCCGGCTCCGGTATGCAATTTATTTACGGCCGATTCGTATGTCTTCTGTGTGGTTGACAGGTTTTTACCTATGGTTTCCATATCGGCAATAAATCCCACAAACTTGTCGTAAAGCGCACCACCCTGTTTAGCAATTTCAATGGCATTTCGGGTTTGATTCTCCTGCTGCCAGATAGATGAAATGGTGCGCAACGTCGCCAGCAAAGTCGACGGACTTACGATCACCACTTTCTGATCCCAGGCAAAAGAAAATAATTCCTGATCTTCCTGAATTGCCACACTAAACGAAGCTTCAATTGGAATAAAAAGCAGCACAAAATCAGGCGAATTTAGCTTGCTCGCTGTTTGATAATGTTTTTCGCTGAGTCCTTTAATATGAGTTCTCAAACTCAAAAGATGCTCTTTTACAAACCGTACTCTCTCCTCCTCGTTTTCGGTATTTACTGCACGTTCATAGGCGATCATCGACACTTTCGAATCGACAATAATGTGTTTATTGTCCGGCAGGTTAATAACAATATCGGGCTGAATTCGTTTGCCTTCCTCAGTAGTATCGCTGAATTGTTTTTGGTAGCCCTGCTCTCCTTCATTTAATCCCGATCGCTCGAGAATACGTTCCAAAACCACCTCTCCCCAGTTACCTTGTTTTTTTACATCGCCTTTCAACGCTTTGGTCAGGTTGCTGGCTTCTTCACTAATTTTGTTGTTCAGGTCATATAACTTTTTCAGCTCAGCTTTCAAATCGGTCTGGTCTTTTAAACCTTGTTTGTAAGTATCGTCTACTTTTTTCTCAAAAAGCTGGATCTTTTCTTTGAGCGGATTTAATACCTCGCCAATGTTTTTCTGGTTAGCGGCAGTAAATTTCTCGCTGTTTTTCTCCAGAATTTTATTGGCTACATTTTCAAACTCAACCGTTAGTTTCTTCTGAATTTTTTCCAGTTCCTCTTTCTGCTCGTTTAACTTTTCTTCCTGGTTTTTAAACTGCACTTTGGCATTTTCGAGGCGCACATTCAAAGCTTTATTTTCTTCGCGGTAAGCCTGTAATTCTGCTTTCCACTCATCGGCTTCGGTTTTTAGCGCATTGTAACGCTCCTGCCAAACCAGCCCCTGTTTTTCGATTTCAGCTTTTTGCGCCAAAAACTCACTTTCCTTTTCAAAAAGCAATTTCCCGGCGTCGGCCTGCCCACTTTGCGCTTTCAATTTCAGGAAAAGAAATGCAACAATTCCGCCAACTACCACTCCTGCAACCAGATAAATAATTTCCATTTTGATTTTGTTTGAAACTTAAAAATACAAAAATGAAAAGAAGCCCAAAGGCGGAATAGAAAAAATAGTTTATTAAATTTTTGGGGCAGTTAATTTTTCTATTTTTAGGAGAAAATTACACGAATTTTATGGAGGTTAAAATTGAAGAAGGCTGGAAAAAACAGTTAAACGAAGAGTTTGCAAAGGATTATTTTACGGAATTAAGCGCGTTTGTTCGCGAAGAATATAAAACGCAGCGTATTTATCCTCCGGGTAAACTTATTTTTAATGCTTTTGACCAGTGCCCCTTTGAAAAACTAAAAGTGGTTATCATTGGTCAGGATCCATACCACGGGCCGGGGCAGGCACACGGACTTTGCTTTTCGGTGAACGATGGTATTCGTTTTCCTCCAAGTTTGCGTAATATTTTTAAGGAACTGAATAGCGATGTAGGCAAACCAATTCCCGAAACCGGCGATTTAACCGACTGGGCACGCCAGGGCGTTTTATTGCTCAACGCCACATTAACGGTTCGTGCACATCAGGCAGCTTCGCACCAAAAAAAGGGTTGGGAACAATTTACCGATGCGGTAATTGAAAAAATAAACGCGGAGAAAGAAAATGTGGTTTTTCTGCTTTGGGGAAATTATGCCATTAGCAAAAGCAAGTTTATCGATCAAGACAAACATTTTGTATTAACATCGGTGCATCCCTCGCCACTTTCGGCAAGCCGCGGATTTTTTGGCAACAAACATTTTAGCCGCACCAACGAATTTCTGGTTTCAAAAGGACTCGAACCAATAAACTGGTAAAAAAAATCAGCGGGTGACTATCCGTAAAAAACTTTAGTCACCCGCTGATTATTATAATAGTTGCAGTTAAAAACCGCAAATCCTTCTTACCACTTATAAACGATAGAATTGATGTTCATTCCGGCACCCACCGAACAGAAAATGGTGTAGTCGCCTTCGTTAACTTCATGTCCTTCCATTTTTCCTTTCACCACCAAATCAACCAGAGTTGGTACGGTTGCAGTAGATGAGTTACCCAATTTGTTAATGCTCATTGGCATAATTCCTTCGGGCACTTCTTTTTTACCGTACAGCTTTAACACACCGGCAAGAATTGCCTCGTCCATTTTTTCGTTGGCCTGATGGATAAATATCTTTTTAATATCATCCAGCTCAAGACCCGCTTTTTCGATGCTGTCTTTTACAACTCCAGGCACGGTTGTTATCGCATAAACGTACAACTTACGACCATCCATTTTTATAAACAACTCATCGCTTTCGAAATCGGGATTGCTTGATTCTCCCAAAATCAACAGGTTGGCATACTTAACAGAATCCGAGCGACTTGAATGTGACAAAATACCAACAGGTTCTTCGCTTTCAACGGCTTCAAGAACTGTTGCACCGGCACCATCGGCATAAATCATCGAATCGCGGTCGTGCGGATCGGAAATACGCGAAAGCGCATCAGCACCAACAACAACACCACGTTTTGCCAAACCACTTTTAATGTATGCATCAGCGGTAATCATTCCTTGTGTCCACCCCGGGCAACCCGAAATTACATCGTGGCAAAAACAAGCCGGATTTTTAATCTTCAGCTTCATTTTAACCTTGTTCGCCAAACTTGGCAACACATCGGTACGTACATTACCATCTAAGATATCGCCAAAATTATGGCACACAATAATAAAATCGAGGCTCTCCATGGAAACTTCGGCCGTTTTACAGGCATCTTCAACTGCCATTGCTGCAATATCCGATGTTACCAAATTGCTTTCCATGTAGCGGCGCTCTTCAATATTGGTAATCTCTTTTAACTTCTGAATAATCTCCTCATTACTTTTATCCTCAATCTTTTTCTTCGACGGAGTGTAAAATTCATTATTCAAGAAATGTGTATTCTTAATTATTTGAGTTGGAAGCGCACTTCCGGTACCAATAATTCTTGTATATGTTTGCTTTGCCATAATACGATTTAAGCTTTCGCTTTGTCTTTATATGTCTTTAATTCAAATTTTTCGCCATCGAAAACACCATATGAAAACGCTTTTATCCAGTCGCCAAGTATAACAAACCGGGTATTTTCGTTCATTTTTTCATTTACCAGCTTATGTCGATGGCCCATTATAAAATAATCTACAGGATTTGTCTGTAAAAAATCCGCGGCAAATTTATACATTCCATCTTTATTTGCCATAAAATCATCGTCATAATCCGCATTTGATAACCTACTGGACGCAGACCACTTATGTGCAATATTGAATGCAAAATTAGGGTGCAACCTCGAAAAAAGCCATCGCATGGTAGTGTTTGTAAATATCTTTTTCAGAAAAATATATCCTTTATCCGATGCATCGAGGCCATCGCCGTGAGCCAGAAAAAAGCGTTTTCCGTGTATTTCGCGTATAATATAATCGTGATGAACTTTGATTCCCGTTTCTTCGGCCAGGTAATCGTACACCCACATATCGTGGTTTCCGGTAAAAAAATGCACCGGAGTTCCTTTGTCGGTGAGATCGGCTAAACGTCCTAAGATACGTGTAAAACCGCGGGGAACAACCTTTTTGTATTCGTACCAGAAATCGAAAATGTCGCCCATCAGGTACAACTCTTCAACATCATCGCTTATATCGTCGAGCCAGCGGGCGAATAACAACTCACGCTCGCGGTTATTATTCAAAGCCGGAGCGCCAAGATGCACATCGGAGACAAAATATATTTTCCGTTTTTGTGTCAATTTACCGGTTTTATACTAGTCGAGAAGTTGAGCCAGTGCTTTGTCTAAAGCCGGTCCTTTAAGGTTTTTGGCAACAATTTCGCCCTCTTCGTTCAACAAGTAGTTAAACGGAACGCTTTGCACATTGTAAACAGCCGCAGCCAGTTTACTTCCTTCCATGTCGCCAACATTAGTCCAGGTCAACTTGTCCTGGTCGATTGCATCCACCCACTCGGCACGATTTACATCTACACTTACCTGGTAAATTTCGAAACCTTTGCGTTTGTATTTATTGTAAGCTTCAACCAAAACCGGGTTTTGAATGCGTGAAGCACGGTCGACAGCCGCCCAAAACTGTACCAAAACAACTTTTCCGCGTAACGACGAAAGCGCTACATCGTTTCCATCAGGGTCGGGTAAAAGAATATCAGGGCTGTTTGAACCTTGCTCCTGAATAAATTTGCGCATTTCTTCCGACTGTTGCTGACGTACAAACTGCAGGGTATTATTGTACAGTGCCTGAACTTGTTCTGATTTTGGGTAAATCGAATTCAAGGCCGAAGCGGCAGTTTTCATTACCTGCATATCGCTAACAATAAACTGGTTGTTCAATTTTTGATACAACGCCAAAACACTTGCCATTGAGAACGGATTCTCGCGCACAAAGTTTGTTGAGAACTCCACCTGCTCTTCAATGATTTTATCGTGCTCTTCAGCCCACAGTGGTCGTACATTATCATATTCCGGATTTCCGGCATACAAATTCTCTAACGATCTAAGCGAATCCAGTTTATGTCGGGTTTCTTTTAGTTTCGAATCCAACAATTTTACCTGGTCCGATCCGGCTGATCCTTCAACATTATATTCACGATCGAAATTAGCTGCATCGGCTTCAACAGTAACGGTTTCTGCCGAGTCAACCAGCAGTGTGATAAAACTCTGATCGTTAAGTTTTAAAAGGTAAAATGTAGGAATTCCGGTCATTGCCGAAATTTCGAACTCACCTTTTTTATTGATTTTTGTTTCTGCAATCTTTTTTAGCGAATTGGTGTGCAATTCTTCCAAAACAATAGTTTGGTCTTCGGCGTGCGTAATTTTACCACGGATTGTAAACTCCTTTTCTTTCTTACACCCCCCCAACACAAGCAGGGCAGCTACTAAAAAAAATAAAACTCTGTACGTCATGTTTTTCATTCGATTAATATAATCTACCAAAAAGGTATTGTAGTAAACGTGCAAATTGGTTTTAAACTTAAGTTATTTCCAAATATGCCCATATCGTTATAAAGGCGGTAAAATTAACAATTTTGAATACATCGAAAATAGCAATCAAAGAAAATAACAATTTTTATCGTTTCAATTGAGTACAAAGGCAATTGCAATGGCGTAAATAAACCGACTGATTTTATAGGATTTTCTGCAAGAAGGATAAAAAACGCCTTGTTTAGAGCATAATTTTGCCTCGATTCGACACTCCCTCTTTAATAGCTTTAAAATTTTCGATAGGTTTGTAGCGCAAAACATTTTATACAAAACCAGTGAAGATCCATTATTCGCTCGACGATTTTAAGGCCATTAATCCGGTGGTAACCATCGGTACTTTCGATGGGCTGCACAAAGGCCACCAGTCGGTTGTTGAAGAATTAAAACAACTGGCCAAAGAAATTAATGGCGAAACGGTGATCTTTACCTTTTATCCTCACCCGCGGGTGGTGACTTCGCCCAACGAAAAAAGCCTACGTTTGCTAACAACCAAGGAGGAGAAAATTAAGTTGTTTGAAAAGTTTGGCGTCGATCACCTGATCATTTATCCTTTTAACAAAGAATTTGCAGAGCTTTCGTACACCAATTTTGTAAAAGATATTTTGGTGAATAAAATTGGCACCCGTTGTTTGGTTGTGGGCTACGACCACCGCTTTGGGAAAAACCGCGAGGGCGGCTACGAATACCTGCTGGAATGCGCCGAAAAGAACAATTTTACGGTTAAAAAAACCGATGCACTGTCGGTTGAGGCCGAAAAGGTTAGTTCTACAAAGATCAGGGCAGCACTGCAATCGGGCGACATAAAAAAAGCCAATCAGTACCTGGGCTACGAATTCACTTTGCACGGAACCGTGGTAAAAGGAATGCAACTGGGCCGCAAACTGGGTTTTCCTACTGCAAACATTGAAGCATCGGATAAATACAAAATTATTCCGGGTTACGGTGTTTATGCTGTTTTAATTGAAATGGAAGACAAGCAGTATAAAGGAATGCTGAATATTGGCACGCGCCCAACTTTTAACAACAATGCCGACAATCGAAGTATAGAGGTGAATATTTTTGATTTTTCGGGCGATATGTACGGCGATAATGTCACGCTAATTTTTATCGATAAAATAAGGGAAGAGCAGAAATTCGCTGGTGTTGAGGCTTTGGTGGAGCAATTGAAAACCGACAAAAAAGTAGCGATCGAACTTCTTACCGACTACTAATCTCTCTTTAACAAACTGCAGCTTATTGGCAAATGATCGGACATTCGGTAGTCGAGCGTCTCAAAATTGTACGACTCAAACCGGTCGCCATGCAAAATATAATCAATACGAAACGAAGGCAACTTACCAATGTAAGTGCGCCCTATTCCACTTCCCGAATTCACAAAAGCATCAGTTAATCCATCGGCCAAAGTGTGGTACGAAAACGAAACCGGCGTATCGTTAAAATCGCCACATATAATTACGTTGTGAGGCGACTGATCGATGAATTTACGGATTTCGCGCACCTGCTTCGCTCGCAGCTGAAAGGCCTCACGAAATTTCGCGCTCATTTCTTTCACTTCTTCAATGTCCTTTTCCTCGTTTATTCCCGGCGATTCAATAATTGAATATTTCTCCGGATCGATGTGATACGATTGTAAATGAATATTGAAAATACGGACAGTGTCCGAATCGATTAAAACATCGGTATAAATGGTGATATTTCGGGAATCTTCAAATCGGATTTCGCCCATATCCAAAATCGGATAGCGGGTCATGGTAACCGAACCGTAACTCGTGCTCGAACGTGCAAACTGATAGTGTTTTATCGATTCAAGATCTTTTACGGTTTGTGCCAAATTGAAAATATTGTTCTTTCGCAAACGGGCTTCCTGCAAACAAATAATATCGGCCTTTTGGTCGGCCAAAAATGAAATGATCTTTGTTGCGTTTTCTTTCTGCGTTCCGCTGGTGTCGGCCACAAAATGTTTCACGTTGTACGACACAACTTTAATATTCGCCTCTTCGCTGCTTTTGCCTTTCATCTGCATAAATCGTGTAAAGTAGCCCCAGCCAATCAGTACCATTCCAACCGACAACAAGGTATATTTCGGCTTAAACAAAATCCAGAGAACAATAAACAGGAGATTGCCGCCCAGCAAAAACGGATAAGCCATTCCGAATATCGACGGCAGCCAATACTTATCGGGCGCGATGTACACCGAAAGATACGATACCGCAAGGGCCAGCGCCAAAAGTATGTTGACAAGAAACAATATGTTACGGAGTGCTTTTCTCACAATGTTGATTTAGTTGTCTGCAAAATAAAAAATCGTTCGCAATAACAAACGCAAAAAAATGAATTTCATGATGTGCTCACAGTTTATTTTTGACATTTCAACATGCGGTTTTTTCCATTCAAATCGCGGCGTAATTCTATCGACTTAAATCCCAATTGCTTAACAAGCGCCACCATTTCATCTCCCAAATTTTCGTTGATCTCAAAAAACAGGTAGCCGCTTTCTTTTAATTGTTTTGATGCAAACTGTGCAATAGTGCGGTAAAAAATCAGCGGATCGGTATCGCTCACAAACAAAGCTATTTCGGGTTCGTGCTCCAATACGTTGGCTTCCATTAGTTTTTTCTCGCGTTCCATCACATATGGCGGGTTACTTACAATTACATCATATTGCAGCCACGAACGCTCCGGCCACTTTAATATATCGGCGTGTTCAAATGCAACATCCAGCTTATTTTTTTTCGCATTTTCTGTAGCAATCAGCAATGCCTTTTCCGATACATCTACTGCCATCACCTCAGCAGTGGGCAGCTCATTTTTTAGGGCAAGAGGAATACAACCACTTCCGGTGCCAATATCCAGAATTTTTGCAGACGCCGGAATTTCGGTTTTGCAAATCCACTCCACCAATTCTTCGGTTTCCGGTCGCGGAATCAAAACGCCCGGCTGAACGTTGAGTTCTAAATCGTAAAATTCGGCAACACCCAAAATATATTGTATGGGTTCGTGTGTTTTCAATCGCTCAACAATCGCTTTTATCTCGTCCGATTCAGAGGTTTCCAACACGCGGTCTTTCTCCACAATCATCTGCGTGTACGACAATCCCAACACCTTATTCATTATCATTTGTATAAACCCTGAAATTTCAGTTTCTGGATAATGCGGCGCCAATTCTGCCCGGATATATTGAATAGTTTTCTGCATTGTGTACTTTTGTAGTTGCAAATTTAGTCTTTCCTTGAAAATGACAACCGAAGAAAAATATATGGCTCGCTGTATCGAGCTGGCCCGAATGGGTGCCGGACATGTTTCGCCAAACCCGATGGTTGGATGTGTAATCGTTCATTCCGACCGGATAATCGGCGAAGGATTTCACCAGAAACACGGACAGGCTCATGCCGAAGTAAACGCCATAAACTCGGTTACCGATCCGGGAAAACTAAAAGAAAGTACGATTTATGTTTCGCTGGAACCTTGTGCACATTACGGTTTAACGCCCCCTTGTTCCGATCTGATCATTCAGAAACAAATTCCGCGCGTTGTAGTTGGCAGTATCGATCCGTTTGCGAAAGTGGCCGGAAAAGGAATTGAAAGATTGAAAAATGCCGGTGTTGAAGTAAAAACAGGTATTCTGAAAGAAGAGTGCGACGAGCTGAACCGGCGCTTTTTTACATTTCACCAAAAACAACGTCCTTACATTTTACTGAAATGGGCACAAACTTCTGATGGGTTTATTGATAAAGACCGAAGTGCTGAAGACTACGGCGAACCAACCTGGATTACCGGGCCACGGGCATTGTTGCGGGTTCATCAAATGCGGGCCGAAGAAGATGCAATTATGGTGGGTACCAACACCGCCGAGAAAGATAATCCGTCATTAACGGTACGACTGATAAAAGGGAAAAATCCATTGCGAATTGTGCTCGACCGCCAGTTGCGTTTGGATAAAAAGCTGAACCTGTTCGACAATTCAACCGAGACAATCGTTTTTAACGGGCTTGAAAACCATAGCTATAAAAACACCGAATTCATAAAAATTGATTTCACCGATCAGCTTCTTCCTCAGATTTTGGAAGTACTTCATCAAAAAAATGTGCTTTCGTTAATTGTTGAAGGGGGGCAGCAATTACTCTCTACTTTTATCGAAGCCGGTTTATGGGACGAAGCACATGTTTATACCGGACACACCTATTTTGGTAATGGCATAAAAGGACCTTCGTTGTCCGTAGTTTCCGGGCAATCGGAATCAATTGGAAAAGATAAATTGGTAATTTACAGAAATACTAATGGTTAGAATCTCTTCAAACTTTGGCAAACTAAAATTATGAAGCGACAATAGAAATGTTAAGATTTACTGCCTGCCGGCGGCCATCATTTTTGGCTTGAACCAAAAACGATGCAAAAAGTTCAAGGCTGCTTTTGATCTTTACCCTTCGTTTTCATAAAACCTAAGTTCGGACGGGTGATCTCCTCGCTCACTCGGAGCTTCCCGCTCTCACTAAGGTTCTATTTCAACTCCAGGCAAAGACCAAAAGAGGCCGTCCAAAAATGTAACGTCAGCTGCATCGAAGCCTGGCCTCGGTCGGTGAGCCGGAAAACAAGTGGTGACGGCGTTAAAAAATTACTGATGTTTGAGGAGGTACGACGAGTTTCAGGAATTTTAGCCGGCATCATGTAGCTTTTCCGAGCGAAGCGGGCGCAGCCTTGGGTTTTCTGTCTACTGTTTGGGCTAAGCCAAAGAGTAGAATCGGCCCGATACCTTAGATTTACACCTATAGTTTCAAATATAGCAAAGATGTAATTTTGAAATAAACAAAACATATTAAAAAGAAA
>NZ_CAJXTC010000044.1 GCF_913060805.1 uncultured Draconibacterium sp. | reverse complement strand
TTTCGCAGGGTACGAAATCTTTGTGCTAACTTTTTACTAACCTCGGTAGGTGTTTGTTCTAATGAGTACATATTGTGAATAAGATATTAGCTAAAAATACAAAAATTAAACGAAAATAGATAATATATTATCTGAAAAAGAATTCTGATGTTATTGTTTTTGCAGCATATTCCCGTGCCGCGGCCATTTCCCCTGACCGGCTGCAATACTCCCTTATCCCGTTCGCTCACTCACGGAGAACGGTCTCTTTTCCACCGTTACAGCGAAAAACGCCTTCAGGCACCGCACGCAAAAGAGCCATCCTTTCGTTTCACTGCAGTCCTGCACTTTCCCTTAGCCGCCCACATATACGACCTTACAGGTTTTAATGACCTTACAGGTGGAAAAACAAAAAAGAAAACCAATATCGCCGGCCTCCCCACAGAACCTTTCCTGGGAAAAATGCAAGATCAAGATGAATGCCCCGGATTATTAATTTTGCAGGTAGTTCTAATATTCTTACAGGTCTCCGTGGCAATCCTGCATTTTATCCACGGCCGACAACTACTAGGCTTTCTTTTCTTTTTTTCCCTTTTTTCGTTTCTTTTGAGGAATGTTTTATTTGTTCAAATAAAATCAATTCAGATTCTTTGTTTCACAGGTATTATTTATTGGATGGAGTAACAACACTCAAAATGCACATACATCTTTTGGATTCAATTTTCATTTGTTACCTTGCAATAGTTAGAAACACATATCAATAATTAGATTCAATAAAAACCAAGGAATTACAGAAGTTTGTAGTCCTGCATTTAAAAGTCAGCTGAGAAAGAGATGCACTCCAAATATTTTGAAAATATCGTAATTTATTTATCCGTATTACTGGCGTGTATCATTCTGGGTGTTGTTGCAAGAATGTTTGTAATAGGTATTGGCGCAGATGAATTTACGGCGAATATTGTTTTTGTAGCCGTTACTTTGTTTGGTGTTCTTGTTTATGTACTGCTGTCTATTTTTTTAACGGATCTTTATACTGTAATAGCCAGAATATTTTTTCCTAAAAAGAAACAATCAAAAGATCCCGCTGAAAAATCTAATGATTCAGCCGGGATCAATAAAATCAGGACTGAGCAAAGACAGTTGATCACAGATCAGGAAAATAATAAGATTGCCATTGCAGTTAAATACACACAAACAGTTTTTGCAGCCTATACCTCCGAAAATGATTTGGTTCTGCTTTCCAGGAATATAATATCCTATGCAGAAAAGAAGCCGGCAGATGAAATTCAATCGGTAGAAGTCACCGAATTAAGCAGTATCGATGTTTATCATTTTGGCTGGAATATCTGGAACCATTTCAGGATTGGTAATCAGCTGCAAATGGTAGCCTTTCTTAAAAAAGTCTTTCCCTCAGTTCTTGGAAATGTGGAAACCGAAACCATCAAACGGCATTTAAAAGATGACGAGCAAAGAGGTATTATTCAGATTCGGAAAAGCCTTTCCGAAGAATAAGCACAAATAAAAATCATCATCCCCTGTGTTTTTGAAGTGTTTCTCCTGTGTTTTTGCAACACAGAAAAAACACTGGCTTTATTTGCTTCATAACGATTAAAAAACATAGTTATGGATGTCAATGAAATTTCTTTCGAAAACTTACCCAAAGCAGTAGCCCACCTGGTTACCGAAGTGGCAGAATTAAAAGTTCTGGTTGAAAAAGGCCAGACACCGGTTGAAGTCAACAAACGTATTCCGATCGGAATCGACCAAGCCTGTAAGATCATCAAAAAAGCTAAACCAACCGTTTACAGCCTTGTGCGCAAACGTATGATTCCTTGCTACAAAAACGGAAAGCAACTCTACTTTTTCGAAGACGAATTACTCGAATGGATCACCAGTGGTAAAAAGAAAACACTGCAGGAGATTGAAAACGAAGCAAAAGCCGGATTCAGAAAGCGTTCGCAAGTGAGAGGATAATGAATCTGTTTGAGTTGATTAATAACTTTTGGCGACTGGATGAACAGCTAAATTTTACTGGAAATGAAACCCGATTGTATTTCTTTTTGCTTCATGTGGCCAACCGATCACGATGGCCGGAATGGATTGAATATGCCGACAAAAGACTGGCGGCCAATGCCAATATTTCGTTGCAGGTACTGAAATCGGCCCGGGGACAATTGAAGGAAGCAGGATTGTTAAACTATGTTCCCGGGGGTGGATTTAGGGTTAAAACTAAGTATCAGATTCTGACACCTAGGTCTACACTTAGGTCTGACCTTAGATCTACACCCTATAATATAAAGACTAAAGACAATAGTACAAATACAAAGACGAATGGAAAAGGGAAAGGATTTGTCCATACAGGAAGTGATTTCGACTAAGCAAAAATTCTGTGATGTATTGCTCAACGATGCTCAAAAGATAATTGCCGGTGAAAAAGAAAAGATGCGCCGCCGCCGATTAATTTTTCCTTTTGAATATGCTGAATTTCAAAACCTGATAAAGGCATTCGGGAACACGTGCCTGGCTCAACGAAATCAGGACCGGAATTTTGTGATCGATAAATTCAACGAGCCGGTGATAAAACAACTTTACTTGTACGTTACTGGCAATTCTTCTTTCACCGGAGATCTCGCAAAGGGATTGTTATTGCAAGGAAAATACGGATGTGGCAAAACAGTTTTGCTCGAAACCTATTCCATGCTTCATAACCATATCGTCAGAAAATTGAATCTGAATTATCCCGTACTTCGGTTTGTCAAATCCGTTCAGCTCCAGGAACAGATTAAAGAGCAGTCCATGGAAATGTTTGTCAAAAGGCCTTTGATCATCGATGAATTCGGAAGGGAATCAAAAACAGTCATGGATTACGGAAATATCAGTCGGCCAATTTCTGAATTATTAAGCCTCAGAAGTGATGTGGGAACCATAACTCATGCCACTTCAAATTTTACATTTAAGACTCTTTCTTCCGATGAATTTTACGGAGGAATGATTGGCGACCGGCTAAAAATGATGTTCAATTTTTTCACTATGAAGGGAGAAAGCAGAAGACAATGAATCAACAATTGACTTTTTCAGGGATACAATTTGGGAATACTCCGACCAGAGAAGACCTCGAAAAGTCACTACGAAACAACTACGGGGGGAGGGGACTGCAAGATGTGTTTTTATTACCATAAAAACCTTCGGTATCTTGTCTGGCAGGAGCCCCTGGTTTTGACCAAACCAACTTGCAGTCCCCTCCCCAAAAAAGCAAAACGAAAGTATATTATGCGACCAAAATTACCGGAAAACGAAAAACGAACCGAGATTATCCGGCTGCTTCTTACTAAAGAGGAAAAGCAGCGATTGGATAGTATGGTGCGTACCGGGAAGTTTGGCTGCCGGAGTGATTATATACGCTTTGCCATATTTCGGAGATCAGTTAAGAAGGAAGTTCACTTGGATTCGGAGACAAAAGAACGGTTGACTAATTTGGACTATGAATTAAATAGGATCGGTGTGAACCTGAACCAGCTCTCTAAAAAGATGAATTCATTTTCTACTTACAATGTTGGAGATAATGACCGGCGTCTGCTAAAACAGACTTTTCAGATGGTGATGCAATGTCTGGCTTTTTTACAAAAACACCTGCGCTAAATTTTTACTATGGTCATCGTAATCCATCAATCGGGCAATACCCAAAATGCTTTGTTCTACAACGAAAAGAAAGTAGAGCAGAAAAAGGCACACTTTTATAAAAGCGGCAATACGCCAACCATAAATCCTTTTGCCGGAACAAAACACGATCGGCTGAATATCCTGAAAGAAATTGAGGAGAGAAACACACGGGTGAAAAAGAAAGGCTTGCATATTTCTGTAAATCCAACAGTAACGGATTTGGTAAAACTGGGAGACAAAGGAATCCGCTCAGAAATCGGAAACTTTATGGGACATATGGGTTATGGAAATCAGCCTTACTTTGTGTATAAGCATTCAGATCTGGACCGGACACACTTTCATATTGTTTCCACACGGATTGATTGCGAAACCGGGAAGAAAATTAAAGACAATTATGAGAAGGAGAAAACACAACGTTTCATCAAATCCCTCGAACAAAAATATGATTTGTCCCAAGAGCAGAACCAGGTACAATCCAATTTGAAATTTTCTGCAGGTAGTAGAAATCTGAAACAGAACCTGGAGAGTTTATTTTATCAGCTAAACCAAATTGAATCCATATCGACAAAACAGTTATACAACAAATCGCTGGAGCTTTTTAATGTGGAGGTTAGGAGGTCGGGAAGAGGACATGTTGTTTTTGTCACGGATGAAATAGGGAATCCGGTTCGTTATCCGATCAGGCTTTCTGAGTTTAAGGAACGGCCAAAGTTCTACTTAACGGCCAAAGCTGAACAGGAAATTCAAATTCCGACACAGGTAATTGATCAATTTCAGTTGGCACAATGGGCAAGAGATCTGAATCGATTGGTGGAGAAAAGTAAAGGACGTAAAAAGGAGCCAAATATGAAATATAAGGTGAAGAATAGAGATCGGGGAATGAGTCTTTGAAGCTAATTGTCTTGGGATTTAAGGAACCTTTCAAAATAAAGATTTATTTTATCTGATTCCCATTTTATCAACGAAAGGTTTAGTAAGGTGGAAATCAGTGGTGAGAAAATGATGGCGATTTTTATGAGCTAATTAATTGAAAATACTATAACTACCCTTAATCATAAATAATTAATCTAAAACTTTTAAAGTAGCCATAATCCTCTTCATCGACCTCCTGATTATATGCCATAATACAATGAAGTGATGCAAACTTGTATTTATATATTCTGATAATTTTGATTATTGAGTTAATGTGTAATTTATGGATTCTCAGGAAACTGGGGATCTTTTTTGGACAAATGAAAAAATGGCGAAAATAAGAATAATTGGCTCAAGTGTTTTAATTAGTGAGTATTAGGAGGGAGTTGTGGTGAAGACATTTTTGAATTTGAAAAAATGTAATTTGATTAAAAGTTATAGAGATCGCAAAAAAAAGGGCATTTAAATTCAGTCGTCCAACAATTAAGAAGAATGTAGGTTTCTCAAAAAGGAGCAATCTTTTCAATGAAACATTTCTTACAATTTGTTACATAAACTAAAATGCCCATAAAATCGACTTAAAATGTAACATTTAAAGGAGCTTTTGTATCGTTGATGGAAGCGAAACCAATAGGCGCAAAATATCTTTGATTCATGATAAACCAATAATTCTGAATCGAGATGAAACAACAGAATGTTTTTACAGTTGCAATTATAATCGCCTTGGGTGGTTTCCTATTTGGTTATGATATTGCTATGATGTCAGGAACCACCACTCAATTAGAAACTTTATACAATTTAAATAGCTTTTGGCTGGGTTTTACTGTGGCTGTTGCTATTATTGGGACCATCATTGGTACATTAATAATAGGTAGGCCTGCAGAAAAATATGGTCGCCGCAAATCATTAATTGTATTATCTGGTCTTTTTGCCTTATCAACTTTAGGTAGCGCTTTTGCAATAAACTGGACAATGCTTCTGGTGTGTCGTTTGATAACAGGTGTGTTACTGGGGTGTATAACAGTAGTAACTCCAATGTTTATCGCAGAGATTTCACCGGCAAAGAAACGCGGACAGCTGGTACTCATGAACCAATTTTTTGTTGTAGCTGCCATATTCTTGGCATTTGCAATTAATTATCTTCTGGCAAATATAATTGAAAGCAACTCTTGGCGTTGGATGATTGGAATTGAAGTCCTGCCTGCTACACTTTTCTTTTTATTACTGAATTTAGTTCCTGAAAGCCCACGTTGGCTAATCAATAAAGGAAGAAGCAAAGAAGCTTTAGGTGTTTTTCTACGTATAGGAGCAGAAAGACCTGAAGAGGAAGTTCGAAATGTAAAAGAATCAGTAGAACAGGAAGAGGCAATGGGACATGGCAAATTATTCGTTAAGGAAAACCGTTTCCCAATACTAATAGCGGTTCTAATTGCGGCCTTCAATCAGCTGGCAGGTATCAATGCCATAATGATTTATGCACCGCGTGTTTTCGAGATGGCTGGCTTTGGGACCAATGCATCGCTCTTACAGTCGATCTCTGTTGGTGCAACCAACTTACTTTTCACGTTCGTAGCATTATTTTTAATTGACAAATATGGCCGCCGCACATTGCTAATGGCGGGTTCGATTGGTATGGTATTTTTCCTCGGAATGTTATCAAAAGCATTCTTTACCGAAAACTACTCGGAACTGGGTGGCTATGGTGTCATGATTTATCTAATGGGATTTATCGCCTTCTTCGCATTTTCACAAGGTGCTGTACTTTGGGTTGTTATCTCAGAAATCTTCCCAAACAAAGTTCGCTCACAAGGACAAGCGCTTGGCAGCTTTACCCATTGGATTTTTGCAGCTGCCTTAATTTGGGGCTTTCCAGTACTGAACAATACTGTTGGTGGAGGTATTTCATTCGGTTTTTTCACAATAATGATGGTTTTACATTTCGTCTTTGCATGGAAAATACTTCCTGAAACTAAAGGAAAATCATTGGAGGACATTCAAAAAGAGCTAATACGATAATAATCACTTTAAAATGGAAATAAAGAATAACGAAATTTTGTGTATTGGAGAGGTGCTGTGGGATTGTTTACCATCGGGAGCAAAGCCTGGAGGAGCGCCAATGAATGTAGCACTTCATTTAAATGCAATTGGGTTAGATATTGCTATTGCGAGCAGAATTGGGAACGACGAGTCAGGTAAAAAACTGAAAGATTTTCTAAAAAGGTCTGGTGTTACTACGAAATACATCCAAACCGATGAATTTCTTTCAACCAGTGAGGTTTTGGTCCATCTGGATGATAATAATAACGCTACCTATGAGATTTGTGAACCGGTTGCCTGGGACAGTATTCTTTTAACTGACGAATTAGTCAAAAAAGCAAAAAGTTCAGGCTTGGTTATATACGGTTCCTTGGCTTCACGTAATCCACTAACGCGAAAGACCATTCTGAAAATGTTGGATAATGAAGGTATTAACCTTATTGATGTAAACTTCCGTGAACCTTATGATTCGCAAGAAGTCGTTGAACAGCTACTGGAAAAAACCGATATAGTAAAATTAAACGATGATGAACTAGTGGTTTTTGCGCAGTGGTACAACAAACATAAAGACGATGAAAAAAGTCTGATAAGGTGGTTTGTAGCACATTACAATATAAAAATGGTTTGCTTAACGAAGGGCGAAAATGGTGCTTTGTTGTATTGCAATGGCGAATTTTATGAACACCCTGGTTTTAAAGTAAATGCGGTTGATACCGTTGGTGCAGGAGACGCATTTCTTGCAGGATTAATTGCATCTCTCCTAAATAAAAAAGAACCTGCCGATGCATTGGCATTTGCTTGTGCAACAGGAGCATTTGTTGCATCAAAAGAAGGAGCGACTCCAAGGTACGACATGGCTGAAATTAATGAAATTTTATCAGGAAACTAAATAGGGAACAAAATGAAACTAATCATTCTAATTATTTCATCTTTATTCATTGCTGCTTTTTCTTTATCGTGTAGCGATGATGATGGACCACTTCCTCCGGTAGTCACTCCTGTAGAAACGATTGAGGAAGTAGTTGCGTTTAAGTTTAATGAAACCTCCGGGAATACCACCGTCGAATCGAATACCAACAATAACTACGAAATATTGGGTAACGGTATTAACCGAATGCCTGGCGTATTGGGTAATGGATTGTTTTTCGATGGCTTGTCAAGCCAGATAACCGGGACATTATCTAGCAGTATTCTTCCTAAAAGTCAGTTTAGTTTGTCTTTATGGGTTTCACCCAGATCGTATCCTATACGCACTTCTGCTATGTTGGCACTGACTTCTGAGGGCTCGAATACTGGAGTGATGGTAGGTATAAATAAGTTTGGTCAGATAGTAGTGAACTACTTTATAAATGGAGTCTCGTATGAACATGTAACTGCCGAAAGTCTGCCAAAAAATGCATGGAGCTCTGTGATGGTAAGCATCAGTCCCAAAAACGGTTTATTGAAGATCTTTCTTGATAAAACGATTATTAAAAATACTACTATCCCGAACGGAAACATCTCATGGCCAGCAGGCAACACTTCGTTCATTATTGGGAAAAATACAAAAGGTGAGCAGATTGGCATTTATGATATTGACTATTTCTCAGGAGCAATAGATGAGTTAATGATATTTTCTGGTCAATTAACTCAAGAAATTGTAAATTCTGAATATAGTAAGTATAGCCCACCATCGCCTCCGGTATCCTATCAATTGGATATTAATTATTCTGATAACTTTTATCGGCCGATATATCACGCTCTTCCCGATTATGGATGGGCAAATGAATCTTACGGACTAATATACCATCAGAATAAATACCACATGTTCTTTCAGAAAAATGAAGTTTTTCTGGGAATCGCTCAACAAAATTGGGGGCACTTCACAAGTTCTAACCTTGTAGATTGGGATGAACAGAATGCCGTTTTATGGCCTGATGAAGGATGGGATAATTTTGGCATATGGTCAGGCTGTGCAATTATACTTAACGATGGTACTCCCGCAGTTGCATATACAGGTGTTGATGGGGTTAAGGCAGGTATCGGTACTGCAACATCCTCCGATAATTATCAGACACTTGTTAAAGATTCGTATAATCCCGTAATTCCTTTCGCACCATATCAGGTAGATATGGATTTTAGAGATCCGTATATCTGGAAAAAAGATGGTACCTACCACATGGTAGTTGGCAGTGGAATATCATCAATAGGTGGTAATCTTGTTTATTATAAAAGTGAAGATTTTAAGAATTGGAATTATGAAGGAATAGCCTTTCAGGGGCGGAAGAGTGAAGGAGAAGGAGCTTTTTGGGAAATGCCTGTTGTTTATGAATTCCCTAATGGAAAAGAAATGCTTTTAGTTCAAAAAACTCCCGATGCGACTCCGGCCATTACAACATATTGGATCGGACAATTCGAAAACGGTGTATTCACTCCTGATTTCGAAAAGGCTAAAAAATTAGAGGTTGTTAATGGATTTTTGTCACCGACGGTAACAGAGGATAAAGAAGGGTTAATAACAGCCATAGGAATTATCCCAGACGAGGTGGATGCACAATTCCAAATGGAGCAAGGATGGGCTCATTTATTCAGCGTACCACAGGTTTGGGAATTAGATGAATCGAATACAATTGTAATTAAACCTCACCCTAATCTGGAGACCTTAAGGGGAGACCAAAAAACATTCACTGGTCTTACATTAGAAGCCACTGGAAGCAACTATCTAAATAATTATAATGAACGTCATTTTGAACTGAACGCAACTATTAATACTGGCGATGCTAATCAGGTAGGATTTATTTTCGGAAAATCTCCTGATGGTAAGGAAGAATATAAAGTATACTACGATTTTACAACACAACAGTGGGTGGTTGACGCTTCAAAATCATCACTTAGTTCATTGGTTCGAAAAGACATTAGGACTGGTTACTATCCTGTTAAACAGGGAGATGTAGTTGATGTGCGTGTTTTTGTTGATGGATCGGTTTTGGAAGTATTCGTAGATAATCAATCACATTTTACAGGACGTTTTTTCCCAACACTTGCTAATGCAACCGGGGTCGACATGTTTGCCAACGGAGGAACTGCAACGGCCGATGTAACAGTTTTTAAAATTACTAACTAAAGATAATTAAAATGAAGAATGCAATGAAAAGCTTATGTTTTACATTAATGTTTTTTACTTCGCTGTTATCTTTTGCGCAACAACGCACCATTTCCGGAACAATAAAATCCGGTGATGGTGAGCCATTGCCTGGCGCTACTGTTGTCGTAAAAGGTACAACGAATGGGACAATTTCGAATTTTGATGGTAACTATCAAATTCAGGTTGGTCAAGGTGATACTTTACTAGTTACCTTTATTGGTTTCAAAGAAGTATCCGCCGTTGTAGGCTCTGAGAGTATCTATGATTTTATTTTAATAGAAGACACCGAGCAATTGGAAGAAGTGGTTGTTACGGGGTATGCAGTTGAAAAGAAATCAGACATAACGGGAGCAATTTCGATCGTGAAAACCGAAGAATTGGACATGGTTTCTACTCCTAATGTGATCTCGAAACTACAGGGTAGAGTACCGGGCTTAACCCTCACTTCTTCCGGAGTTCCCGGAGGTAACGACACCCAAATTTCTATACGTGGTTTAACTTCAGTATTTGGAGGAACTGGCCCGCTTTGGGTAATAGATGGTGTACAAACAACATCTCCGGCAGGTTTAAATCCTAATGATATTGGCAGTATTCAGGTACTTAAAGATGCGGCTTCAGCAGGTATTTACGGTACAGAAGCAGCTAGAGGTGTAATTATTGTGACAACCAAACAAGCCGAAAGCGGAAAAGCCAAAATAACATTAGACAGTAGGGTGACTCTGAATACCGTCCGTGACAATTTTAGTGTGTTAGGCTCGCAGGAATGGTTAGACGTAAGATATATTGCCCAAGGAAATGTTCCTGTTACCGCAGGTAATATAACTTATACTCCAGGTACGCCTTTACCTGAGTTTTTGGATTCAGATAATAACCTAAGGGTGTCAAATACTGACTGGATAAATGTTATTCTGAAAAATTCCATTTCCACCACTACTGACTTTGGTTATTCAAATGGTAGTGAGAGGTATAAAGTTTTTATGGGACTGGGGTATAGTAAAGACGATGGGGTGATAGAGCATACTTACTACGAACGTACAAACTTCAGGTTAAATTCCAGCGTTAATTTCTTCAATAATAGACTTACAATCGGTGAAAACCTTACAGTATCAAATTTTCAGGAAGTTAAAGGCAACTCGATGGAAGATGCCTTGTTACAAAATCCATTGATTCCAGTATATGGCGAAGATGGAACTTGGGGAGGCCCTGTTGGAGCTGGTCTTCAGGACAAATGGAATCCATTGGCAATTTTATACATTAACAGGAATAATGTACAGAAAACCTGGAGAACCTTTGGTAATATTTATGCCGACCTAACTATTGTTGAGGGATTAAAATTCAGTACGAAACTTAACTTCGATAATAATCGCTTTAGGTTTAACGAGCAGACAGAAGCTTTTAATCAGAATGGAAGTATCTTAGGAAACTTGGTGTATTTGTCTGGTGGAGAAGAGGTTGCTCGTTATTCCCGAAATAGAAATAACATGGACACCTATATCTTTACGAATCTGTTAACCTATGGTCGCGAGTTAGGTGTACATTCATTAAACGCATTTGTAGGTCACGAGGTATATCGAAAAGACCAGGATAACAGTTATTATCGTGTTCAGGTTCCTTATGGTACGGAGGTTGATTTTGAAAATATTGAAGCCTACGATATTCTTGCAGATAATAGTAATCTTGATGCTTATGGAATAGGTGCAGATAGCAGAAGAGAGTCTATGTTTGCAAAAGCATCATACGACTTTAAAGACAAATATTACCTTTCTGCCAGTATTAGACGAGATGGCTCTTCTCGCTTTGGGCGCAATAATAGGTATGCCATTTTCCCAACAGCTTCAATTGGATGGACTATAAGTAACGAAAATTTTCTATTAAACAGTGAAATCGTAAATAACTTAAAACTCAGAGCTTCTTGGGGAGCTAATGGTAATGCCGACATTCTTGAATATGCACAATATTCTATTTACCAGCAAGCCATAGAGAATAGTAATTATGATTTAAACGGTGGTGGTAGTGGTGAAATTGATTTAGGTGTATCTCCCAATCAAGTCGGTAACCCGGATTTAAAATGGGAACAATCCTATCAAACCAATGTGGGAGTAGATGCAAGTTTATTCAACAATAGAATAAGCTTAGTATTAGATTTATACGAAAAGAAAACCTCTGATTTATTATTACAGGTCATTCAGCCTTCTGTATTGGGAGAGGCCGGCAAAACTTTATTTTTTAATGCAGGTGATATGACCAATAAGGGGATCGATGTGGTACTAGGCTATAGGTCCTCTCCACAAAAAGCATTTACTTTTGGAGCCGATCTCACATTCTCTGCTTATGAAAATGAAGTAACAGATCTAAGCAGCTCAGATAATTTCATTTTAGAAGGGGTGTCTTATACAGGAGTTGGACATCCAATTGGTTCCTATTTTGGGTATATCGCCGATGGTTTATTCAGGACTCCGGAAGAAGTGGCTGTACATGCAGTACAACCTGGAAAAGCTTTAGGAAACATCAGGTACCGAGACCTTAATGGAGATGGAGTGATCAACCAGGATGATAGAACAATTATAGGAAATCCACATCCCGATTTTATTTACGGAATAAATCTATATGCAGGTTATAGGAGCTGGGAATTTAATGTGTTTTTTGATGGAAGACAGGGTAATGACATGTATAATGCTCAACGCGAAATGCTTGACTTTGCATACTTTGGTTTTAATCATGGAAGAAACACTTTAGATGCCTGGGCTGTCGATAATGCTAATTCTCTTATTCCTGGATTAAGTACCTCAGATGTAAACGATCAAAAAAGAGCTTCTACATATTTTGTTGAAGATGGTTCTTATTTTAGGCTAAAGAGTGTCAATATTGGGTACAACTTTTCAACTAAAACAGACAGCTTTTTTAAGAAATTGGGACTTGATGCTGGTAAATTCTATGTACAGGCAGAAAACCTGATGACCATAACTTCTTTTACAGGGTTTGACTACGAAGTGCCTGGGCTTAGCAGGACAGGCATTGGTATTGCAGGAATGGGTGTGTACCCACACACTAAAACGTATAGTTTCGGACTTAACCTACAATTTTAAAAAGATGAAAAAATTACTATTAATAATATTTGCAGCATTATTGCTTGTTTCATGTCAGGAAGACTTTCTGGATGTTGCGCCGGAAAATGTAGTTTCTGAGGAAAATTTGGATCCTGAACAACTTGTTGTTAGTGCCTATAGTGGATTAGACTATAGATTTAACACCGGTGAATTTAGAGATAATTGGCCCTTTGACCATGCTCCATCTAATTGGTGTTTCTCCGATATTAGAAGCGGAGATGCTTATAAAGGAGGAGGCGGTGTTGGTGATAATCCTGGAGGCGGAATGCATGCTCTGGAAATTCATCAAGTATTTCCCTCTTCAGAAAATGTTTACAATTTATGGCGAGCCTTGTATTTTGCAATATTCAGGGTGAATAGCGCAATAGTAGTACTCAATAACACATCTGATTTTTCCCAAAAAGAATTAAGGATTGCGGAATTGAAAGTTCTGAGAGCCCATTTCTATTTCGAACTAATGAAAAATTTTGGCTCTTTTGCTTACATAGATGAAAACACACCAGTTGAAGATGTTACCAGTATTGAAAACTCTTTTGATTCATCATTTTTATGGGGTAAAATTGAAGAGGACTTAAATACTGCTATTTCAGTATTACCAGAGACTCAAGAAGACTTAGGTAGAGTAAACAAACTGGTTGCCTATGCATATTTGGCAAAGGCTAAATTATTTCAAGGACAATGGAGTGAGGTAATAACCTATGCGGATAAAGTTATAGCCGGACCATACAGGTTGGTTGATGACCTTGAAAAACTTTACTCAACGCCTGGTTATGGCAATGATGAAAATGTATTCGCTATTCAGTACTCTGTAAACGATGGATCGGAATTCGGGAACTTAAATTTTGGAGATTTAATAAATTCTCCTGATTCTCCGGCTGATGATCCCAATCACCCATATTTAAATGGAGACGATTTTCATAAACCTTCACAAAACATAGTGAACGCATTTAAGGTAAATTCGAGTGGGCTACCGTTATTAGATTCGTATAATAACTCTGATTTGGAGTACGACGATACTTCAACTCCAGTAGATCCAAGACTGGACCACTCAATAGGTAGACCAGGAATAACATGGAAGCATTGGGAAAACATGCCCATGCGAGTTAACTGGAACAGGGATGTGCCAACTTACGGCTATTATGTAGTAAAAAAATATCAAATAGATCCTTACTCTGATTTAAGGGCATCAGGAGGTTTCCCTTGGGCAAAAGGAGCTTTGGATTTTCCAATAATTAAATTTAGCGATGTACTATTGTGGAAAGCCGAAGCAGCAATAGAATTAAGTGACGTGGCTACAGGAATGAGTATTATTAATCAAATTCGTACCAGGGCAAAAAATACACCCCGTGTGTATGACTTTAACAGTCCCTCGCAAGATGCAGCCACTTATTCTATAGAACTGTATCCTACAGAAGTAACACAAGATTATGCAAGAAAAGCTTTACGATTAGAAAGACGTTTAGAGTTGCATAATGAAGGACATCATTTTTATGATTTGGTTAGGTGGGGTATTGCCGAGAGTTGGATCAATAACTACATGTTTAAAGAGAGTACTAAAAGAAGTTATTATGCAGGAGCATCATTTACTTCGGGAAGAGATGAATACCTTCCAATTCCACAAATTGAAATTGATGCATCAGGTGGTGTTTACCAACAACGTTCAGGATATTAATCCATGAATTAGACAAAATAATTAACCTATTTATGAATATTAAAAAGAAACGATAAAATGAAAAATTCAATTAAAAATATATACAGATGGATTCCTGTTCTTTTTTTCGGAATCACTTTAGCCTTATTCACAAACTGTGAAGATGACATTAAATTTGAAGATATGGTGCCTGACTATACTCATTCGATTATGAGGTCTTTCTCTGCTAATGGACAAAAGGCAACTATTGATCATACTAATGGTGTGGTAAATTTAATTTTACCTGCTGGCGCAGATGTCAGTTCTGTTTCCGTTGATATGACACTTCCAGAAGGAGCAACAATAGAACCTGAATCAGGAAGTACACTTGATTTTTCTTCCGGCCCGGTAATTTTCACAGTTACCAATAACGAGGTGAGCAGAGAATATACAGTTACCATCGCTGCCTATGGAGATCCGATGATTATGACTTTTGCCATTGGTGAAAATGTAGGTGTAATTGACCAGGTAAATGGGACAATTGACGTTACGATTGGAAGTGAGGAAGATATTAAAGCATTAACACCTCAGTATACTATACCTGGAGGGACTACTGCGTCTCCACAATCTGGAGTAATAAATGATTTTACAGCCCCTGTTAAATATACCGTTTTATCTGACGACGGATTTACCGGGAAATCATATATTGTTACTGTAACACAACTGGCAGCTCCTGTAATTGATGTTTTTGCTACATCTGAAGATGTTTGTGCAGTAACAGGAGTTATTGATAATGATGCATCGACAATTAACATTATTCTACCTGCCGGATCAGATTTGTCTTCTGTTTCGCCTGTAATTACATTAAACGATGAATTAACAGTATCTCCAACTTCAGGTGAGGCTCAGGATTTTAGTCAGGGGCCGGTAACTTATATTGTTACAAATTTAGAAGGTTTAACCACAGAATACCAAGTTACAATATCATCGCAGGAATCTACCAACAAAGTGGTCTTTTTAGGAGAAGCTGATTGTATAAATACCCTTGAAGATGACGATGCAAAAGCAGCAGCAGAATATTTGAAAGCTCAATATCCGGATGACTTTGCATACATTAAAATTGCCAACATAACAGAAGAGGCCTTGGCGAATACGAATGTTGCCATGTTATATTACCTGACTCCGCTTACAAATGGGACACAGTATTTTGCTACTTCAGATAATGTGATGACATTATTGCCAGCAGAATTGCAGCCAGGAGCGGCTCAGGCAGGTGCTTTAACAAGTTGGGTAAAAGGTGGTGGAAACTTATTCCTTGCTGGTGACCCAACATCATTTATTCATGTTTTAGGTCGTATGCCGGCAGATTATAATGCCGATAGAGGTTTAGGAAATTACAGATATACCGAGTTTGGCTGTGCCGATGCTGGTGGTTGCGTAGATTACGACAAACCGGTAGATGATATTTGGGGATTAGGTGTAAGAGATGCTAACAATTCAGGCGATAGAAGGGGACATCCGATATTTAATGGATTGACATTTGAAGGGGATGGAGAACTTTATCTAAACAATGCCGGTACCCGGGAAGCAAGATTAATTTGGTGGCAGCACATGGATGGTATTTTAACTCCCGGATGTTGTGGACAAGATGCGGCTTTAGTGTTTGAACAATCTGTTAATGCCGTTAAATTGGGAACACTACGTTGGATTGGAGATGGTTTTGGCTACGGTGCAGTAGAGTTTCTACCCACAAACGGAGCAGTTGAACCAAACTTCGACTCGAACATCTCAACAGATTTCGCGGGCAAGGTAATTACACTTGAAAATACAATTATTGGTTACGAGTTTGGCTCAAATGACGGAAGACCTAATGATTATCAAGGCAATATTGAGATGCTTACTTCGAACATTATTGATTATTTAAATAATTAAAGTTCAATAAAATGAAGAGAATAGTCTATATAAATATAGTAGCGATTGTAACCCTGTTACTAGGGTTGCAATCCTGCAACGAGAGGGAAAACTATATGGATGGCCCATCGGTTCTCGATATAGTTGAAGATGTTACAATCAATAGTAAAAGTGCTGAAATTGACCATTTGTCCGGCACCATAAATATCAGTTTGGCAGGTGGTACCGATTTAAGTTCTGTGGTATTTGAGGCAACTGTGCCCGATGGAGTCACTGTAACACCCACAAGCGGCTCAAGTCTTGATTTAAATAGTCCTACTCAGGTTGTTGTAAGTAACGGGTTTTCAGAAAGAACCTATATGGTTCATGCAACGTTGCTGCCCTCGAAAGTAGCTTTTTTGGGTGACGGTACAACTATTGCAGAAATAGCCGATGATGATGTGAAAGCTGCAGCCCAGTGGACAGAAGCAACTTATGGAACTGACTTTATTTACATTTCTTTCGATGAATTATCGGATGAAGCACTGGATGGAGTTAATGTTATAGTATATGTTTACGACAATGTAGGAACTTCAGACCAACCGGCAGCCTTATTAGAAAAACTGAATGTGCTTTCTAAGTTTTATGTACAAGGTGGTAAAATTGTAGCCGGATTGTTGGGGACAGGCCTTGTTGAAGAGTTAGGACGTGACAATTCCGGTTTAAGAAATATAATTGGAACAGGAGAAGGAGGCAATAATCCGGATACTTGGGGAGTTGGTTTTTCCGGTTCTGAGGTCGCTAATATTATTTCTGCTGGTTTAGACTTCTATGCGCCAAATATGGCTTACGTAATCGACGCTGGATATAAAGAAGACCATAATGCTTTGTGGAATTTAGGCTCTATTACCAACGCGCCATATACCACCTTTAATTCGCTTTATGGCGCCGAACCGATTGCTGCATGGGATTGGGCTGTTGGCGGACAGGGTTTTGCAGGTATTATTGTCTGGAACCCATTTGATAGGTTCGAAGGTTATATCATTACAATTGGAATTGGTGGTATGGAATGGAATATGAACGATGGCCGCGACAATCCGTATTTAAGCAATGTGCATAAGATATATAAGAATAGTATTGATTATTTATTGAACAAATAAAATTCATTTTATCTGAATTGAAACATAAAGAGGCTGTTTAAGCAGTTTATTTAGGCAGCCTCTTTTTATGCCTACAATTTTTAACAACATTTCCAACTCAAATCTGGTAAAATGAAACTGAAATACATACCAATATTAATTGTATTTACTTTCTCCTTTTTAATTGCTTGCACCAAACGGCAAAAGTACAACGTCAATTGGTCATTTGAAGAGGATACGAAGAACGAAACTTTAAAGGCGGTTCAATCTTTGAAAGAAAACCTTGAATTAGTGCCTGGAATTTTGGGAAATGGTTTGCGAACGGATGGATATTCCACGTTTTTACAAACAAAACTTCCTGAGAACGTATCAAATATCTCAGTAGAAGCCTGGTTTGCGCTGGAAACTTACCCGACGGATACCGCTGGATTTTTCTCATTTCAACAAGATGCCAACAATTGGATAGCTGCTAATATCAATCAATTTGGAGAATTAATGCTCTCGGTTTGTGTTGCTGGAAAAACAGAATGGTATCCGACAAGTGTGCAACTTCAGAAATTTGAATGGTTCAACCTGGCACTTGGTATTTCCGAAAGCAAAGCTGCTCTATTTGTAAATGGTGAACCTATTCTTAGCACCCCGGTTACCGCTTCTCAAATGGTATATTCGTCTTTATTTATTGGACGTGATTCACGTGAAAGCAAAATTCATATTTTCCCGATTAACTATATTAACGGGATAATTGATGAAGTAAAAGTTTGGTTCAAGCCATTAACAGAAAACGATTTTGATAGACAAGAAATTAAGGAATTCGCTCAACATAAACCAGATTTATCTATACCCTCAAATCGTTTTGAAAGTGATTTTAATCGTCCGAAATACCATGTTTTGCCGGCAGCGAACTGGACAAACGAAACACACGGGTTAATTTATTACAACGGAAAATATCACATTTTCAATCAAAAGAACGGTACGAATGTCTATTTGGGAAGAATAAACTGGGGACATTATAGTAGTTCGGATTTGGTTCAGTGGACCGAACACCGTCCGGTATTAACTCCCGAAAAAGGTTATGACCAATACGGAATCTGGTCGGGGCATGTAGTTATAGATGATAATGGCAAGCCAGCAATAATGTATACCGGAGGTGATGGTAAAGAATTCGGAATGTGCTTGGCAACTCCTAAAGATGAAAGTTTAATTGTCTGGGAGAAATATAAGAATAACCCTCTTGTTCAGGGACCTCCCGAAAACTTTTCACGAATCGACTTTCGCGATCCCTATTTATGGAAAGAGGGGGGCAACTGGTACATGATAGTTGGTTTTGGGTTGGTTGAAGGTGAGGAAGAGAAAGGTACCGTGTTGCTCTACAAATCATCTGATATGAAGACCTGGGAATATTTGCACCCGTTATTTAAAGGAAATCGCTCCGTTGATGATACCGGTATATTTTGGGAAATGCCTGTGTTTTGGAAAATAAATGGAAAATACATCCTTTTGGTGAATCCAACTCCTCATGACGGAAAACCTGCAGTTACTGTTTATTGGACTGGTGATTTTGTAGATGAAAAATTTATTCCCGACCATAAAATACCGAAGCGTCTGGAAGTAATCAATCGAATGTTATCTCCATCCGTAAGTTTTGACGAAAATGGACAAACAACAGCTATTGCAATTATACCTGATTTGATTCCGGCAGAAATGCAGATGCAGCAAGGCTGGACCCACCTTTACAGCATGCCGCGCACGTGGGACCTGGTTGATGGGTACATCTATCAGCAGCCACATCCGGCACTGAAAGCTCTTCGTACTAATGAAGAAAGCATTGCTGAAAAGGAAATCAAAGCGGGTGAAAAGCTGCTTCTTTCTAACGGTAAACAGCAATTGGAAATTATGGCCAAAGTGATTTCGAAAGACTGTGAAAAGTTCGGATTCAACATTGGTAAAAACAAAGAAAACGGGGAAGAAACCCGAATATACTTCGACCTTAAAACCGACGAAATGGTTGTTGATCTAACGAGATCAAGCCAAAACGAGTTGGTTGAAAAGAAAATTGAAAAAGGGCAATATGAAATTAACTCAGATGAAGAGATAGAGATTCAACTTTTTATTGATGGCTCAGTAGTAGAAGGATTCATTAATGGAAAAGATGGTTTTACAACCCGTATTTTTCCAAAATATGAGAATAGCAATCAAGTTGAGTTTTTTGCAGAGGGTGGAACTGTTCTAATTGAAGAACTAAAAGTCTGGGAACTAAGAAGCAGTAATAATCAAACAGACTTTTTACTGAAATAATTCAATAATTTTTACCGAATTGCCACTTAAATAGATAATTGAACGAGAATAAATATTTCAAGAAATATATAATGAAGACAATACTAATTCTTTTTACAGCAGTGCTAATATTTGGTTGCACTACCAAAACAAATAATCCAGAAGTAATCATTGAAGCTAACACTTATTATTCTGAAAACTATCGTCCACAATTTCATTTCACACCAGAAGAAAAATGGATGAACGATCCCAATGGGATGTTTTATTATGAGGGCGAATATCATTTGTTTTATCAGTATTATCCGGATTCAACGGTTTGGGGACCGATGCATTGGGGACACGCAGTAAGTACTGATCTTATTCACTGGAAACATTTACCGGTTGCATTGGCACCTGATGAGAATGGATACATATTTTCAGGAAGTGCCGTAGTTGATTGGGAAAACACTTCAGGTTTGGGAGAAGATGGACTACCTCCATTGATTGCAATTTTCACTTATCACAACCCTGTTTTAGAGAAAGAGGGAAAAATAGATTTTCAAACACAAGGAATTGCATATAGTAACGACAAAGGCCGTACCTGGACAAAATACGGTGAGCCTGTTTTAAAAAATCCTGGCATCCGCGATTTTCGTGACCCAAAGGTGATGTGGTACGAAGAATCCAAAGAATGGATTATGACACTGGCCGTAAAAGACCATATTGAATTTTATTCGTCACCTAACTTAATCGATTGGCAAAAGGAAGGTGATTTTGGAATAGATTTAGGTGCACATGGTGGCGTATGGGAGTGTCCTGACTTATTTGAGATGGAACTTGAGGGAAGCGATGAAAAACAATGGGTACTTTTGGTTAGTATTAATCCTGGTGGACCAAATGGTGGTTCTGCAACACAATATTTTGTGGGCGACTTTGATGGCAATACATTTACTACAGAACAGTCTGACACAAAATGGCTGGATTACGGGAGGGACAATTACGCTGGTGTTACCTGGAGCGATATCCCAAAAGAAGATGGACGTCGACTATTTATCGGCTGGATGAGTAACTGGAGTTACGCTACTGTTGTGCCAACAGAAAAATGGCGCAGCGCAAATACAATACCGCGGGAGTTGGTTTTGGAAATTTACAATGACGAATATATTTTGGCTTCAAATCCTGTAGATGAGTTAAAAGAAATTCGCGGTGAGAAAATTGAGCTGTCAGAGCAAGTTGTTTCCAGTTCGGTTGAACTTGAAATGCCAAAAATTGAACTCATGTGCTCCGAAATGAAACTGAATTTTAACTTAAAGCCGGATTCAGGGGATAATGCGCCCGAAGAGTTTGGTATTGTTTTAAAAAATGACAAAGGTGAGTATTTTAAAATTGGATATTACCACACTGAGAATAAATTTTACACTGATCGTTCAGAAGGAGGTATTTGTTCATTCTCCGATAATTTTGCAGGACTTCATACAGCGGATTATAAAGCCGGTGAAACCATGAACATTCATCTATTTGTTGATAAAGCCTCTGTGGAGGTGTTTGTCGATGGAGGAAAGTTAGTTTTTACCGACATTGTTTTCCCAAAAGAATCATACGATAAGATAGAATTGTTCTCAACAAATGGAAGTGTTAAGCTCTATGAAGCAGAAGTTTGGAGTTTAAAATCTGTTTGGTAAGTATAGTTTGAAGTTTGGTAGGCAAAGGCCCGGTGCATGCATCGGGCTATTTTTTTGCATAGTCGGATGGAGAAATCCCAAATTGTTTCTTAAAACACTGTGCGAAGTAGGAAGGAGATGAAAATCCAACTTCATGAGCAATTTCTGCCATACTTTTTCCGCTCGTCTTAATCAGTTCAAGGGATTCTTTCAGCTTCACTAATCGGACATATTCGCTTCCCGACATTCCGGTTAGTTTTTTTACTTTTCTGTACATTTGTACTCTTGATAGACCTGCCAAATCACTCAGCTCTTCTACCGTAAACTCTTCTTTTTGAATATTATCCTTCACTATCTTGGAAATTTTATCTAGAAAGTTTTTATCCAATCTTGAAATATTATTTTGTTCATCTTCAATAATATACTGGCTTTTGTAACGTTCGTGAATTTTTTTACGCAGGTCAAGCAATTTTCTAATCCTGATTTGTAGATGCTCTTTGCTAAAAGGTTTGGGAATATAAGAATCCGCTCCTTCTTCAAGGCCCTCCAACCTTTGTTCAAGTGAAGACTTTGCCGTTAACAGGATGATTGGAATATGGCAGGTTTTCAGATCATTTTTAAGTTGATGGGTTAATTCCAAACCGTCCATCTCTGGCATCATTATATCGCTCACAATTACATCTGGTTCTTCTTCTTCAATCATTTTTAAGGCAATTTTTCCATTTTGGGCTTCAAAAACGTCGTATGTATCCTGTAGACATTCTTTCACATATGACCGTACGTCATTGTCATCTTCAACAAGCAGAACAACTGGTTTTGGTATGGAGTCCGGTGTTTTGATTGTTGCCCCTTTATCATTGTCCACATTCTGGTTGGTATTACTATAACCCAGCAGATCTTGCACCAACGGTTTTTGACATTCATCCTTTATTTTTTCTTCCTGGGTTAAATGTGCATCTCCCAATGGAAGTTTTACTATAAATGTTGTTTTTTTACTTTCAATGCTCTCAACAGTTATTCTACCGCGGTGCATCTCAACAAATTCCTTTGATAAAGCCAGTCCCAGTCCTGTCCCTTTCAAATTGTCTGTTTTGTCAACCTGATAAAAACGGTCAAAAATATGATTGATATGTTTTTGTGAGATTCCTTTTCCGTTATCCGTGACTTCAATTATCAGTTGTTCTTCCCACAAAGATTTTACAGTGAGTAGTTCTTTTCGAAGTTTAATTATAATAGTGCCACCTGTTGGTGTAAATTTAAATGCATTGGAAACAAGATTAAATACAACTTTGTCTAGTTTGTCCCAATCAAACCAGGCTTTAAGTTGCGATAAATTGGTGTCGAAAATCAAATTAATCTGTCTATTCTCGGCAAGCGACAAAAATGATTCATGAATATCGCTAAGAAATTTAACCACATCATAATGACCTGCCTGAAGTTTCATTTTTGAATTTTCTATTTTTCGGAAGTCCATGAGCTGGTTGATCAACTGGAGTAACCTCAATGAGTTCTTATGCATCAGGCTAACTCGTTTATAAATATTATCCGGTAAATCAGATGTCTTTAAAAGATCCTCAAGAGGGCCGACAATCAGAGTGAGAGGTGTTCTGAATTCGTGAGAAATATTTGTAAAAAACTTCAGTTTTTCTTGCGTAATCTTTTCTACTTTATCTGATAGCTTTTTTAATTCTTTCTTTTGCTTTTTGAGATGAATGTTAGCATCCTTTAATTTATAAAATGATCGAACGAGCAAGAACATTAAAAGGATAACAAGCACGAAAGTGCCTGTAACTAGATATAACATGAACTGTTGAAACTTAAACTTTTCACCCAGGTTCAGTAGCATATCCTTAGATTTGGAAATATCGGTTTGAAGTGAGTTGATTTTATCAAATTGTTTCCTGATTATGTCAACATTTGAGCGGTCTACAAGTGTCGTACTTAGTAGATTTTCTTTTTCGAACACCTCATTGTGCAGAATTTTTGACGCAATCTCAATCGCTTCTTTTCCTCCAGTTGGGTATATTAGAGTGGCAGAGAGAATTCCTTTTTCAACCATTTCTATTCCTCCTCCTGCATTAGGTAATCCGTCGATTCCAATTATTAAAATATGATCTTCGTTTATCGATTGATTAATAACATTCCTGGCCATTACCGCATAATCATCATTGAATGCAAAGATTGCATCAACATCGATGTCTCTTTTGATGATCTCAGATAAACTGTCAGTCACAACTTCAAGTGTCTCAGTTGTATTAATCCTCATAATATTTTGAAGTTGAGGAAAATTCTCCAGAGTTTCATTAAAACCGCGGGTTCGCTCAATAGCTGGTGAAGAAGTTAAACCTCCCATAATTTCTACAATATTACCCTTGTTGTTAAGCCTATTGGCGATGTAACTTGCAGCAACTTTCCCAATCATGTAATTATCACCACCTACGTATGCCGTATAATTATCTGAATTGATTCTTCTATCAACCAATACTACCGGTATACCTTTTTTAAATACCGCATCGATAACCGGTTGTACGGGATCAATTTGATAGGGAGATACAATTAACAAGTCGATACCCATTTCAACCAATTCGTGAATCTGTTGCACCTGTAGGTTGGCATCGTCATAGGACTGTTTTATGATCAAGGATAAATCATCATGAAACATTATTTCACGCTCCATTTCAGCTTCCATATTTAGTCGCCAATCTCCATGTTGGGCACACTGAGAAAAACCTATTAGGTATTTATCTTTGGCGAATCCATATTCTGAAATGAAAAGAAGGAGTAGAATCGTTGATATTTGTTTTAAAAAAAAACTCATTCCTAATATTTGAAAAGCCTGACTAAAATAGAATAAATTTGCTTAACGTTATTACCAAACTAAATAAATCGAGTGCTAGTCCCATTCTTATTCTGGGGACTCATTAACATTATTATCAATAAATAAATTAACGGTCTGAAAATTAGATTCATATTTATAAGAAAAGGTGATAAGCTGTGAGTAATTTTATCATTGGCGGAGGGCATATTAAGAAACAGATAATTATTTCAGTAAATATTGTGGATAAGTTTGGAACACCGGCCAAAAGTAGCATCCTAGACCGATCCAAAGTTTATAGTACAACAATGTACTTCTAAAAAACACAAAAGATGGATACAGTTTATTTTGACGGCTGTCCACATACTAAGAGGCCTCTCGGATGCTGACGGTATAACCTGTTCTCTTGGTGCAGTTTTAAATGTGCAAAATAATCTTCGATATTAGAATATTAATTCAATACATTGCCTTCGAAGGAACCTTATTTAAGTTCTTTTGATTATTGTTGAAGCTATTAACGGTATGGAATGGTACACTGTTTTGTTCCTTTTGCTTTATGTGAAATAAAAAAATACAACAAAACGAAACAGAGAATATATTGATTAATTGTTTGTCGCTATTCCATTTAGAAACCATTGTTTTAAGTTTTGTTAGACAAATGGCACCATGGATATGACGGGCTGTTTGTATACATGCAAACTATACAACAAAACCTGATACTATTCTCCAATATCAGGCTTTTGTAATATCCCTAATGATTCTTGTATTCACACCATTTCTTCATGATTTAGAGTTGATATGGAATTTAAACAAAACGATAAACACGAATCTGCTTTAGAAAAATGGTATTACTCTGTATCGAGTTTTATCAACCTAATTTTATCCAGCATAGCCGTGTTGATTTTACCATCCATGTTGTTATTCCATTCTTCAAAAATCAGTTTAATATTGTTACTACCTTTTAGTAGCTTGACTCTTGTTGAGTTTGACCATCCCCAGTCCGACCACTCATCCTGTCCCCGCTGTGGAAATACCTGAACACCCTGATAATCATTGTTTACATACAAACTACGTATGGCACAATTATTATCTGTGTTCCAAGGGCCCGTCCCGTTGGAATAACGGAGATCGATTAGATAACTACCAGGAGTTTCAACAGTTACAGGAACTTCAATTTCAGTATTTGTTGTATAACTGGTTTCGATAAATCCAGTACCAGAAAAGTTGGTGTAATTGGCACTTGAAGGACTAATATAATTTTCTAACTCAAATACTAATTCATTCTCCGAAGAACAATTTGCTGAAGGTTCACTTCCAAACGATTCACTTCCCTCATCGTCAACAGCAGTTACCGAGTATTCGCTGAAACCTTTTTTTTCAGGAATAAAATATTCTGTACTGGTTGATTTCAAAAAAGCTCCGTCTCTATATATTTTATAAGATTTAGCCTCTTTTACCGGATTCCAGGTAATTTTTGAATTTTCAAATTTGATTTGTGGATTAGGCAAGGAAAATTTGTTAGCGACCAAATTTATACCAAAAGAAGAAAAACTTTTATTCTTCATTTTAATATGCACATTGTGTTTTCCTTCTAGTTCTGAAGGGAAAAATGCGTTATCAATTGCGTGCCCATCAAGCATGAAAAACTCAATTTCATTTCCAAAGCCATCGACTTCAATATCAAGAACTGCTTTCCTATACTTAAAATTCGATAAGGTTCTTGTTCCTTTATACGATTCAGGAATCACGGGATTAAAACGTATACCATCAACATCAAAATGCATCCCGATAAATAAACGATGTACCATGGCAAGGTTACCAGCCATACTCCAAAGCATACGATGAGAGTTTATTTCTGTACCAACATAATCGCCATTTTCAGCTACAAAATTTTCATAGTTTGACAGAAATAAGGCTGCCGCACGATATATTGATGCCAGGCCATGTTCAAGCGCCACTTCGTTACCAACCTTTGCTGCCGCTATATTCCAAAATGACTGCACAAAAGGCCAGATACCGTTATTGTGATAGGGCGGAATTCCGGGGATTTGAGGATAAATACAGGTCGTTCCAAATTCGGTAACCGGTGAATTTGATAAGATACTTTCAGCCTGATTTTTATCGGCAACATCGAATAGTACCGCGAGCGCTTCTCCCAGTGCCTCAAAACGTGGTGATTGTATCAGTGAATTTCGTCCATAAAGATACTGTGCATAATAACCTTTGTCTTCCATCCAAAGGTATTTGTTTATGCCTGTTTTTATCTCGTTTGCTCTCTGCAAATATTCTTCGGAAGGTTTGTTTAAAAGCCTGGCCATTTCAGCCAGAATAATGTGAGCCTGGTAATGAACTACGTTGGTTCCCAGATTCTCAGAAACGTAAATATCCATGTTCGACATCCACTTGGGGTAGGTTTGCTCCCGCCAGTCGAGAAACGACGATTCTCCCTTGTACATTCCGGTGGTCCCTGATCGCAAAGTTTTCATATCATCATCCAGGGTATTTTTAATAACATCGAAAGCGTATTCCAGCCATTCCTCTTCTCCGGTAACTTTGTAGATTTCCCAGGCAGCTAATGCCCAAGTGGTGCGGTCAGACGAAACAGGCCAGGCACCACCGGAGCCTGTATCCTGAACTATTCGTCCACGCTTCACTTTTTTCATTAAACTGATTTTGGCTACTTCTGGCTCGTGATAAGCAAAAGCTAACAAAGTGCTGTAACTCACATCGCGGGTCCAAACTCCTCCCCATTTTGCTCCTGTACGAAGTGTGCTATCCGGCTCGATATTCAATAAAGCTTCTTCAAGGGCCAGATTGTACAGTGCATCAACAATAATCTGCTCCGAATGATAAGCTGGTTTTGCAGCAACATTTCGAGATAAATTCCATTGTTTTGCCTGATGTTCGTCGCTACTAGTAGGATTTAGCAAAACTGTCAGCTCATAAATTCCATCATGGTTTTCATCCTTCAGTTCCAGATTGTTTTCTTCCAGATTGGAAAAGTCCCAGGTTAGTGGCTCAGAACCACCAGCAATATAAACTCCTTTAAAATCAGATTTTGCAATTCTGCTTCCGTCAAAAGCTTCATAATAGCCTTGTTTGTCGAAAGCGTCTAAAACTTCTGACATATCCAGCCTGAAGGTGTACAAATAATTAACCGGAAGTTTGGATCCGTTATTTTCAGCGACTTTACCGTCTGACTCACCAAACTTTATTAATGGAGAACTGTTTTCGTCACCAATCATAATCCAGTGGTCTTCCCCGGAAATCATTTCATTATCCTTTTCATTAATACTGAATTTGAAGGTAATTAGCCGCGAATAATTGTCGGATGCGGTACTTACATAGTTTGAAACCAGGTTTGTCCGGGAATTCGCTTTCGATTCGTAATTTCCCTGAACAACCTTATCCGTAAAAACCGAGAATTCATTTCCTTTATAGAGCATATCTGATTTTTTTTGGCAGCCCGCAAAAAGAAACAGAATGAATAGTATTGCAATAAGTCGTGTCATATTTTTCTGATTTTAAAGCCTATTTATTGGTCACAAACTATTCAAGCTCCAGAACAATTGTGCTCCAATATTTTAGTTGAGGTACTGTAAGTAATACTTCACCATTCTGCTGGGTAAAATTCAACGATACCGATGTTCCTCCGTTTGCATCGGGTGAAGCAAACCAAATACTGCTTACCTTCTCTGAAATATTTATTGAAATAGGAATATTCTCCATTAATGCAGGTCTGGATTGAGTTCCATTGTTATCGCGCCATTCATTCGTGTTGGCATCCTTAAAATTTATAAGATGAACAACCTGCCTGTTTCCCACTTTTTTGCCTACAGATACAATGTTTCCGGTTTGGGCAGGCCATTGGGAGATAGGATATTTGTTTTCTGCCGACTGAATCTCTACGGCATTAAATTCACCTCCGTCGCGTAAAATATTCTGATAAGCAACCAAAAAGTCGTAATAATGTACCATTGCGGTTTTTAATTCCGACTTCATTTTAAGGTTGTTATTTGGGAAATACTCCTTGCCCAGCATGTGTTCGCCCAATTCCAGGTGTGCACCTCCAAAGGCAAAAATTACTGCGTTTGTTAGTAAAACTCCCGGGGTATTGAAATAACCCTGATTTTCCGCTAAATCGTAATTCATGTAGGCGGCTAGTATTGTATTCTTGGTATTATCGCTGTATGAATTATTATTCTGGATAATCATTGCCAAATCGTTGTAGGTATCGTTTGGTCCCCAAACCTCCGTATAAAGAAAATCCGTCGATGCGGAAGCAATATTCTCTTGTCCGTATTGATTCACGGCATTCATGGCGATAAACTTATCCGGCTCGCTCGTCCTAACCGACTCAATAAATGGTTTAAATGTTTTATACAGACTTAACGAATTGCCGTGGTAGGTATAATGTTGTCCCCAATCACCCAACTGATCCATGTGAAAGCCATCAAAATCGAGGTATTGATATACCTTTTTGTTTTCGTTATTGATGTAAGCCTGCCATTCTGTATTTGATGGGTCGAGAAGAAAAATGTTACTTAAAAACGGGGGCTGAGGAAGTGTCATTACCTCTTTGTTTATCCGACCGGCATCTTTAAAAATATACCATTCTGCCTTTACACCATCCTGCTCTGCGTGATCCCATGCTCCATACACCAAATTGTAAAACATGGCTTTCATATTGTAGTTGTGGGCGTTTTCAATGTATTTTTCAACTGTTGAAAAGTAAATATCACGGTTGGCAATATCTTTCCACACCGCTTTTGGAGAGTCACCATCCACAGCCATCGGTTGATGATGTTTATGGTGCCAGTCGTAAAATTGAATACCATTAATATGGTGCCTGTTCAGATTTTTCAACACCGAGCTTATTGTCTCGTCATCAATATTTGAATAGTCTGATAAAAATCCATATCTCGGGAACTTTGTCCAATTGGAAGAAACATCAACTGCAATTGCAGCAAGAATATTTTCGGCATTGTTTGCAGTTGTATAAACTTCAACCATGTAAGCCTTAAAATCCTCTGATGGTACATTCCAAACCCATGAACTGTTTGTTAAAGCATGCTCCAGTACAACTTCCCCAAGATATTTGTATCGTACTTTTGTGTTTTCAGGAACCGATGTAATATCAAGATTGAATTGAACTTCATCGCCCGGATTATAAATTGACTTATCTGTTTCAACAAAGTAATTATTGAAACCCGGTAATGACGGATTTGTAGGAAACTCCGGCTCCGCTACTGGCGGAACTATTTCTTCGTTGCTGCCACATCCCATTTGTAGGAACAGAAGCATTAATAATACTACTATTTGCACTTTGTTTTCTCTCATTTTTGATTAAAATCAGCAGGGAGCAATACACCCCCTGCGCATATTAAAATTTATTGTTTCTCAATTGTAAGAACATCTGCTTCCAGATCGATGGAAATCCGATAAGTTCCAGCGTCACCATCCTGTAATTTCCATTTATTGTCCGGTCCATCGCACCCGTGAGTTGTAATGAAATCGGTATTTGAAATTGACTGGTTTGGATTGGCTGCATTAATCCAATCGCCATTGCACCAATCTCCTTTGAACTTTGAAATTTTAAATTCGCCGGTTGGGTTATCTGCACCAAGTTCACCCTCAAAAACATAAATGCCGTTTACTATTGTCATCGGTTCCGGAGTTCCAATATTCCATCCGTTAGGGCCACCATCTCCAATGATGTAAAGCATTACTCGTTCTATTTTTATCGAATTATTATACAGGTTAACTGTAATCAGGTATCGTCCCTGGGTTTCTTCGGTAACACGCCATTTGTTGTCCGGGCCATCGCATCTGTTGGTTACAATATAATCGGTAGCTGTAACATCCTGATCGGGTTGACTTGGATTAATCCATTGCCCATCACACCAATCGCCTGCAAAAGTTGATATTTTAAATTCTCCGGGAGTTAGCATCGCTTCATAAGTAAATACAAACGGATCGGCTGCGCTTTGAGTAAAAGCCTCCGGATTTCCGATGTTCCATCCCGATGGAGAAGCATCACCAACAATATACAGTTCACCAAATTCAGGACCCGCAAGTTTTTTCATTTCAATGCTTAGGTCCAATAAATTAACCGTGAGTTTATAGTTTCCTCCTTCAATGATTTCCCATTGCAGATCGTCGCCACTACCTCCTTCGTTGTACACCATTTTTGAATCGTCATTTGCATCTTTTGTGTAAAAATCCTGGCACCAGCATCCATCGGTATTCACTGCAAATTTGAATGTTCCGGTTTTCATTTGCCCTTCATAAGTGAAAACCCAGGGCTGAGAAGAATTAGGTATCAAAGGAGTAGCGTTGCCAATATCCCAACCATTTGGAGTGGCGCTGCCAACCATGTACAATTCTTCGGAAACCGGTTTATAAGGCGTTAAAGAAAAAATTAATGTTTCTGACACACCGTCTTCAACCCCCTCTTTAACCACATTTGCCGTAACTTTTGCCTCGAACGAAGCTGTTGAGCCGGGTTCCACCCCCCAATAATTCAACAGTAAATCGTTTAATTCTTCGGCATTAAATTTCTTTTCATAAACACCTTTTCCAAGGTCGTAAATCTGTGCTGTTGCAAACTCATTTCCTTCCATATCCATTTCAAGTGAATATGAAATTGAGCTGGAAGTTCCGTGGTTTGTTCCGCGTGTCCAGCTAAAAGAAAAAACAGATTCAGAAGCTTGTTTTTGAGACAGTGTCAGTTCAGAATTTGATACTGATATTGCTATGGGGGCTCCCAATGCAACAACAACATCTTCTTCTTTTTGGCAAGAATTTAAAAGCGTTATAGCTATTACTACGAGTACAGAAATCCACATCCCGTTTTGCATGTAATTTCGCTTACTGCAGTTATTATTTTTATATCTAAAGTTTTTCATTGTTTACTATTTACGTTTGATTTATTAAGAAACTGCCCGTTAACTTAGTATCCCGGATTTTGGGTAAGATTAGGATTCGACTCAATCTCTTTTAGCGGGATTGGAAACAGAAAATGCTTTTCGGTAGCGTTTACTTTGCCAATTGAGTGTAGGAAATCCAGTCCCCATTGCCCGTTATCAACTCTAATTAAGTCGAACCAGCGCTGACCTTCAAAAGCCAATTCCAAACGGCGTTCATTCAGGATGATCTCTTTCATTTCTGATTGCGATTTTCCGCCTACTGCTTCTAATCCTGCTCTCTCGCGCACCTCATTTAACGGAGCTTCTGCTTCAGAAGTCCTGTTCAACTCGTTCAGTGCTTCAGATTTCATTAACAAGACATCAGCATAACGTAGTACCGGAAAGTTCATTGGGCTATTATCGTAAGTGGCTGAAATTGCCTTGGTAACCAGAAATTTCCGAAGATTAAAACCAGTTATGGAGTAAGTAGGATTGTATTTCTGACCATCAAAATTTGGACAGTCTTCGTAGAATACTGTTGCGTCCTTTCTTAAATCGTTTTCCTCGTAAGCATTGATAAATTCCTGCGTTGGCTGGTTCCAGCCCCAACCACCGGCTACCATTCCTGAGTTTCGTGGCCCCTGAAAAGTACTCAACCATGATGCTTGGTTTTCGTTTGACCAGAAGTCTTCGCCCGCATCTCCGGTATATTGCACTTCAAATAATGATTCTATGGAATTCTTATTGTAAACATCGAAATTATCCGCATAGTTTTCATTTAAACGATAGCCTAATGCAGTAACCTCGTTGCTTAACGAAACCACATTCTCCCATTCGCCTAACGTGAGGTAAACCTTAGCCAACAGCCCTGTGGCAGCACCTTTGGTTGCCCTTCCTAAATCGTTGGAAGAATAACTTGATTTTGTTGGCAATAAATCTTTTGCGGTGGTTAAATCATCGATAATCAGATCGTAAACCAGGCTTTTGTCGGTTCGTGCCGGACGTAAATCATCGCCAGGTACTTGTGGTTCTGTTATTAGCGGAACATCGCCAAAAAAACGCACCAGAATAAAGTAGTAATGTGCCCTTAGGAAATGTGCTTCACCTAAAATTCGATTCTTTAAGGACTCATCAATATCCATTGACGGAATTTTCTCCAGAACGATATTGCTGCGTAAAATACCCGGCCACGGACCACGGAATAAATCTAAAACGCCCGGGTTATCGGTTGTTGTAACAAAGTTGGCCATGTCTTGTGTTTCGCGGCCATCATCACCACCTCCGGCACCAACAATACTGTTTCCAGCCATAATATCCGTTGTCCACATGCGCATGTTATACAGTTTGGGCCATTGTAATGGTTGGTATGCCCCGTTTACAGCATTTATGGCATCCTCTTCAGTTTGATAATAATTATCAGTATTTATCGAATCGAGTGGCGCTTTATCAAGAAATTCATCGCTACACGAAATAGCAATTACAGCCAAAACCGCTATTGCCAGTATATTTTTTATTGTATTCATTTTATTCTGATTTAATTGGTTAGAAGCTAATATTTACACCCAGACTGTAGGTTTTTGTCACCGGATAAGTATTTAAATCAATTCCGTTAACACCAACCTCAGGATCGAATCCCGAGTAATCGGTAAATGTGAAAAGATTCGTTCCTGAGACATAGATGCGAGCAGAACTCATTTTTGCCTTTTGAATGATGCTGGCCGGTAAGGTGTAACCAAATGTTATGTTTTTCACCCTCAGGTACGAACCATCTTCTACAAAGCGGTCAGATGGGCGAATGTTTTTATTGGGGTCGTTAAATACGGCTCGTGGTACTGTAGTGCTTGTACCTTCTGCTGTCCAACGGTCAAGTGCTCCTATAGTTTGATTCTGGGCTACGGCCATACCTTCACTCCAGATTTTATTGGCGTTGTAAATATCATTTCCGTAAACCCCCTGAAGAAAGACTGTAAGGTCGAACCCTTTATAGGTGAAAGTATTGTTTAAAGCAAAAATGAAATCAGGATTCGGGTTACCAATGTACGTACGGTCGTTATCATCGATTATGCCGTCGCTGTTTAAGTCCAAATACCGGATATCTCCAGCCGATGTTCTTGAATACGGGTCATCTCCGGGTACCTGCAAGGCATGTTCGTCAACTTCCTGTTGATTTTGAAAAATCCCATCAGTTACAAAACCATAGAATACATCCATGGGCTGTCCAACTTCCAAGCGGGCAATACTTTGGTTAAAACCTACGCTGCCTCGTGCCATCGGAATGGTGTCGTTCAGGCTTTTAACCTCGTTTCTGTTTACCGAAATATTAAAATCAGTATCCCATGTAAAATCACCCTTTAAATTATGCGAGGTAATACTAAGCTCGATTCCTTTATTCTCAATTTCTCCGGCATTAATCGATGGAACATAAATATCGGAATAACCCGTAGTAATGGGTATTGAAGCAGGAACAAGCATGTCCTCCGTATTTTTGATATAGGCATCGAATGTGATATTCAGGCGTTGGTCTAAAATAGTAGCATCGAAACCAATGTTTGCCTGCTTTTGCGATTCCCATTGAACATTGGGATTGGGCATCACAATAGGCACAACTGCATTTACAAGATTATCGTTTAGGTTATACTTAATGGTATTTAGCGCCGAAGCAAACGAGTAGTTTCCAATTTCCTGATTACCGGTAACACCATATCCTGCCCTGAGTTTTAAATCGTCAACAAATTCAATGTTTTCAAAGAAATCCTCCTCCGAGATCCTCCAGGCTGCAGAACCCGATGGGAATAATCCCCATTTGTTGTTTTGCCCGAACCTTGATGAACCATCGTAACGAACTGTTCCGGTAAGCAAGTATTTGTCGGCAAACGAATAATTTACACGCCCCATATAAGACATTAAAGACCACTCATTTGTATTTCCTCCTATATTTTTTTGAGTTAAACCATTGTCAAGTTGCTGGGTTAAGTCGCTGGCAAATTCCTGAATGGAACCGGTCATATATTTGAACTTATTTTCCTGGGCACTTGTACCAGCCAGCAGTGTTAGCTTATGCTTCTCGTCTATTGTTGTTTTATAGGTAAGCGTGTTGTCCCAGTTCCAGGTTATGGAGCGATTCCAGCCTTCGCCAAGATAAGATTGTTCCTGTGGAGTAGGCTGCCAGTCATATTTTGGTGACCACGAACGTGATTCCCAAAAGTTAGCCTTTATACCTGCCAGCGATTTAAAAACAAGCCCTTTCAATATTTCTACTTCGCCATAAACTGATCCCATAAGGTTGTATCCCAGGGTTGTATTCTCAATTATTTCTGAACGTCCAATCGGATTTACAACATCGCCATACCACATTGGGATTCCAACCGGTCCGGCATACGTACCATCCTGGTTATAAATTTCCTGAGTTGGAAGTGCTCTCATAGCATCTATTATGCTATAGTCGCCGCTGTATTTTTTGTCGTGATTTAGAGTAATGTTATTACCAAATTTCACTTTATCAAGAATCTGATTGTCTGAATTGAATTTTAAAGTGTAACGTTCAAATCCTGTATTGTTTACAATTCCTTCCTGGTCGAAATAGTTGCCGGAAACGTAATAATTTGATTTTTCGTTACCGCCAGAATACGAGATAGAATAATTTTGAATGGGAGCCGTAGAAAACATGGCCCCAAGCCAATCTGTTCCCTCGCCCAGCGATGCCGGATTTGAATATGCCGGATTTTGATTCTGACCGGCATTAGCCATCATTTCATTATGCAACGAAGCAAATTCGGAAGCATTTAGCATGTCAACCATATTGGTTGCCTCTTGCATACCATAGTAGGCATTGAAAGAAATAACCCCTTTTCCTGATTTACCGCTTTTTGTGGTTATAATAACTACACCGTTAGCACCTCGCGAACCATAAATTGCCGTTGCCGATGCGTCTTTTAAAACCTGTATCGATTCCACATCATCCATGTTTAATTGATTTAAACCGGATTGAGTTGGTACACCGTCGATTACGAGTAAAGGATCGTTGTTATTAATGGTGCCAATACCACGAATACGAAAGGTTGGGTCGTTACCGGGAGTACCACTCGAGATAATCTGCACACCGGCAGCTTTCCCCTGCATGGCTTCACCAACGCTCGCCAGTGGGAGCGATTTTAAATCATCGGTGCTTACTGAAACGACAGAACCGGTAAGATCTTTCTTCTTTTGTGAACCGTAGCCTATCGCAACCACTTCCTCCAGGCCAATCGTTTTCTCAAGCATGGTTACATTAAGTTCACTTTTGTTTTGTATACTTTCTTCAACATCCTGCATACCAACAAAAGAAAATACCAGAATACCATCTGCGGGAATATTCGACAAGGAGTAATTTCCATCGAAGTCGGTTGTTGTTCCTTTGGTTGTACCTTTTAAAACAACTGTTACGCCTGGTAAAGGCTCTCCCCTGGAATCAGTAACCGTACCTTTTACTGTTTTTTCGTTTTGCTGTACTGAAGTTTTTGTTGAACCGGATTGTAAGTTCCCGTTTGCATAAACTTCAGAACTGGAATGTACCGTAATTAGAATAATACCAATAGCCAGTACGCTGTTTACAAATTTCGTCATAGTTTACTTTGAATTAGTTTTACAGTGTTAATTTTCATTTCCCGGTTTTGATAATTAAGCTTAACTGGGAATCTGAAAATTTTTGATTTCTAATTCAAAAGTATTTTAAGGCAGTGCTAAAAGGAAAAAGTAAAAGGTTTATATAGATTTATTTTGAGGGTCCTTCTCATACATGTCTATTTGTCAATTAGTTACAATGCATTGATCCTGAAAAAATATAGATGAAATATGATTCAAAAAAAAGGAAATCAGCCCCGAAAACATCCTCTTCAGAACTTTCTATTTAGGTAATAAACTCGTATTTTCGATATTCGCCCCACGAGTAACCAACATGATATCCTGCTCAAACTGGGTAGGATTTTGAGACTTGTTTTTCATTTTCGATTTGTAAGCATAAATGGTATTTACCGAGCAGTCGAGAATTCGGGAAAGCTTTTCAGCATCTTGAATGCCCAACCTGAATAAAGCAATAATGCGCAACTCGGTATTTAAAAGTTGTCCTTCTTTCATGCGAATTTGCTCTTCAGGTTTTAATAAGGCATTTATTTTATTCGGAAACTCTGGAAAAATTTCGAGAAATGCTTTATCAAAGTTGTGGTACAATTTTGCTTTTTCTTTATGTATATTTAGGTTGTCAACTTCAAGTGAAAGTTCATCAAACTGTCTTTTCTTCAACCGTCTGCCAACCAATAATTTTAACTTTTCAAGCTTATCAATAATCTGAGAACTAATTTCGAAATAATAACCAATGTATTCCTCTTTTATCCTGTTGGCAAGCAGTAACTCCTCGTTACTTACTGCCAGCTTTTTATTGGTTTTTTCTACGATTATTTTCGATTTTCTAAGTTTTACAGTCTGTCTTGCAATAACAACAAAAGAAATTCCCACAACGATAATCAGTAAAGTTACAACCAAGGCGTAATTCCATAGTTGTTTCTTTTGTTTTTCAATGGTTCCAATATGCTCTGCTTTAATAAAAGGCAGAAAATTGGAAACCTGCCAAAGCCTGAAATTACTTCCGTAAAAGCGACTATCTTCTAAGGCTATATTTACATATTTGCTGGCACGGATTATATCTCCCTGTTCATAGAGATTATTGGCAAGAAAAAGCAATGCAACAGCTTCCTTTTTGGCTCCCCTTAGATCAGCCATTGCTGCTTTTGCCATATATATAAGCTCCTTTTCTTTGTCTCCAACAATTCCATAGGTAAAAGCAAGAGATATTAACGGTAATGCTAATTCGTCATTTGTAAGACTATAAGTACTTATTATATTTTCGAGCTCAACAATGGCTGTATCGTTATTTCCCAGTTTTAGATTTTTCTGAGCTATTAATGAATGGTATTGCCACGAAGATTGCGGCAAATACACTAAAGCCGAATCATAACCGGCCATCCCTTTTTCCCGGTAATCCTGTGCAAATTCGGGGCTTTGCGAAAAGCTTTCCATATCAAAATATCCCCGGCTCAGTACCTGATAATAATTTGCTTTTACTTTATCCGAAAGGGGGAATAAGTTAATAGAATTCAATGTCTTTAACGATTCATTGAAAATTCCGGCAGAGATAAGAATATTGGCAAATTCAATCTTTGCACTTGCAATCAATTCAGAGTTATTAATTTGTTGAGCAGTTTCATTTAGCTCTTTTGCATAATAGTATGCTGAATCAAATTTAAACGTTTGATACTCATTATAAAGCCTTAAGCAATAGGCATAATAGTTGGTCAAATAATGCTCATTTTCCGGACTTGGTGTAGATTCTTTTAACTCGATAAGACGGTCGAGCTTTTTTGTTACAAAGTATTCTCTTTGAGCGATAACTTCATCCAGGGTTGTCAATATATCTTTCGAAGTCTCCTGGCTATATCCATTACAAACGTATATGATTGAAGTGAAAAGAAAAATAAATTTAAGTATGAAAACTCCCATATAATTTGGATGTAAAAAAATACTACTTCAAAAATACGTTTAAAATTTCAAAATGAATTTCGTTCATTTTGCATAAATATAGAGCTTATTTCAAAATTAGAGGATAATAATTGTTGGCTCTTTATAATTGGAACAATGGAATAAGATGCCTCTTACACAATTGTTACATTTACTTGTAAAAATGTTTCAGGGTTGTTGCTTCGAGTCTTAGTTGCTAAAGAGTTGAAACATCATTGCTTGTATTTGTAACATTCATTAATGCCTTCAAATTGGCGTCCCGCTACTTTTGGTTCAAAGTTTTAAACCAATAATTCTGAATCGAAATGAAACAACAGAACGTTTTAACCGTCGCCTTGATCATTGCTTTAGGCGGATTTCTCTTTGGCTACGATATTGCCATGATGTCGGGGACGACAACACAACTTGAAGAGCTATATAATTTAAATAGTTTTTGGTTAGGTTTTACCATAGCAATAGCTATTGTAGGTACTATAATTGGTACTATAATAATAGGGAAACCAGCTGAAAAGTTTGGCCGACGCAAATCTTTAATCATTTTATCAGGTATCTTTTTTATTTCAGCTTTAGGAAGTGCTTTTTCAATAGGCTGGGGTATGTTACTGTTTTTTAGATTGGTAACAGGCATAATGCTAGGTTGTATTTCAGTGGTTACACCCATGTTCATTGCCGAAATATCACCGGCAAAAAAACGTGGGCAATTAGTGTTACTCAATCAGTTTTTTGTTGTATTCGCTATTTTCCTGGCATTTGCAGTTAATTATTTTTTGGTCAGCACCATTGATCTCGATTCCTGGCGTTGGATGATTGGAATTGAGGCAATTCCTGCCCTTTCATTCTTTTTATTGTTGAATCTGGTTCCTGAAAGTCCGAGATGGTTAATTAACCATGGACGATATGAAGAGGCTTTGTCCACTTTTGAACGTATCAAAGCTGAGGATCCGGAAGAGGAAGTCAGGATTGTCAAAGAATCAGTTGAGCAGGAAGAAGCTATCGGTTACGGTAAACTGTTTGTAAAAGAAAACCGTTTACCGGTGATGATTGCAATAATGATTGCAGCTTTCAACCAATTAGCCGGTATTAATGCCATAATGATTTATGCTCCGCGTGTTTTCGAAATGGCAGGGTTCGAAACCGATATCTCTTTACTCCAATCCATCTCGGTAGGTGCAACAAATCTGCTTTTCACCTTTGTAGCTCTTTTTCTTATCGACAAATATGGACGGCGCACATTGTTAATGGTTGGTTCAGTTGGTATGGTATTTTTTCTTGGGATGCTTTCAAAGTCGTTCTTCACGGGCGATTACTCCGACCTGGGAGGTTACGGGGTGATGATTTACCTGATGGGGTTTATCGCGTTTTTTGCATTTTCCCAGGGAGCTGTTCTCTGGGTTGTTATTTCTGAAATTTTTCCTAACAAAGTTCGTTCGCAGGGACAGGCACTCGGAAGTTTTACACATTGGATTTTTGCTGCTGCACTTATATGGGGATTTCCGGTTTTAAACAATGCAGTTGGCGGCGGAGTCTCCTTTGGTTTTTTCGCGATCATGATGGTATTCCATTTCTTTTTTGCATGGAAAGTTCTTCCTGAAACCAAGGGGAAATCGCTGGAGGAAATTCAGCTTGAGATGAAAAGAAAATAACACCCATCATATAACATCAAAAGAAACTAATCATGGAAATTAAAAACAAGGAAATATTGTGCATTGGGGAAGTGCTTTGGGACAGGTTGCCTTCGGGAGCAAAACCGGGAGGAGCGCCAATGAACGTGGCGCTTCACCTAAATGCTATCGGCATGGATGCTACCATTGCAAGTAGCATAGGGAATGACGATGAAGGCAATAATCTAAAAGCCTTTTTGAATAGGTCGGGGCTCGATACCAGTTATATCCAAACGGAAGATTTTTTGCCAACAAGTGAAGTTATTGTTCAACTGGATGAAAACAATAATGCAACCTATGAAATATGTGAGCCGGTAGCTTGGGATAACATTCGTTTGACAAAAGAATTAATGGATAAAGCAAAAAAGTCCGGTCTGCTGATTTATGGTACGCTTGCTTCTCGAAATCCCATCTCACGGGAATCTATCATGTTTTTATTAGACTATAGTGGAGTAAAGCTCGTTGACATCAATTTTCGAAAACCTTACGACTCGCAAAAGGTAGTCGAAGAGCTTTTGATGAAAGCTGATATTGTGAAGATGAATGAAGATGAATTAGTCGTTTTTGCAAACTGGTACAATAAACATAAATATGACGAGAAAAGCCTGATTAAATGGTTTGCTTCACAATACAACATAAAAATGGTTTGTATTACAAAAGGTGAAGACGGAGCCATTTTGTACTGCGAAGGTGAATTTTATGAGCATCCGGGCTTCAAGGTAAATGCAGTTGATACAGTTGGGGCGGGCGATGCATTTCTGGCTGGATTAATTTCTTCGCTCATAAATGGTAAATCCCCTGATGAAGCCTTGGCATTTGCATGCGCAACCGGTGCCTTTGTGGCAACAAAAACGGGAGCGACCCCAAATTACGACATGAAAGAAATCAATTCGATACTATCTGAAATTAAAGTGTAAGTGAGAAATAAATAATACTAAAACTAAGTAATCTTATCTAATTATGATGAAACTAATCAAATTGAAAAAAGCAGGCAAAGGGATATTTATTGTCCTGTTGAGTTTGCTTTCAACAGTGTCGTTTGCACAGCAAGCCACTGTTTCTGGTAATGTTACAGACTCCAACGGGGAAAGTTTGCCCGGCGTAACTATTATTGAAAAAGGAACAACGAATGGAACAATTACTGGTATTGACGGAGATTATACCATCTCTGTTTCAACAGATGCAACACTCGTATTCAGTTTTGTGGGTATGCTTAAACAGGAAATTGCTGTAGGCAACCAAACAACAATTAATGTACAGTTGAATGAAGAAGCTATTGGCTTAGACCAGATTGTTGTAACGGGTTATCAAACACAGAAAAAAACTGATTTAACAGGTGCTATCAGCGTAGTTGAAATGGATGAAGTAAAGGAAACACCAACAGGAAATGCTATTAAAGCATTGCAGGGCCGTGTTGCCGGGCTTTATGTAACTACTGACGGAAATCCGGGGTCATTCGCTACTGTTCGAATCAGGGGTGGTAGTACCATGGGTGGAGGAAGCAACGATCCGCTCTATATTATTGATGGTGTGCCGACAACCGGAGGTATTGAACAACTAAACCCGAACGACATCGAATCGATGCAGGTATTAAAAGATGCTTCTGCTGCCAGTATCTATGGTTCGCGGGCAAACAACGGTGTAATTCTTATTACAACTAAAAAAGGAAAAGAAGGAGTTTCCAAGGTTGAGTTCAGTTCTTATGCCACTATTCAGCAATATACTTCAAAACTCGATGTGCTGAATACCTATGACCGGGGATATGTAAACTGGCAGGCTGCAATCAACGACGGATTGACACCAACTTCAAGTATTTATAAATATGACTGGCATTTGGATGGCGACAATGCAGTCCTCGACAGGATTTTATTGCCTGAATATATCGATCCGGCACAAACCATGCGTCCTGCAGATACACGTTGGTACGACGAGATTTCTCAAACTTCACTCATTCAATCGTACAACCTCACAATCTCTAACGGAAA
>NZ_CAJXTC010000043.1 GCF_913060805.1 uncultured Draconibacterium sp. | reverse complement strand
AATAAAAAAAGAAAAAGAGTACCTACAAAATTACATTAATCCCTTGTCTGTTTCATAAGAATAGAGAGGGACGATTGCGTCGAAGGCACAATCAGGGTGAGTCAATAAATTCTTAGCCCGATTTTACTATTGGCTTTCAAGTTACTTTAACAAAAAAAGCGAGTCTCCTTCCGGAAACCCGCTTTTGTATTTTCTTATCGATTTGCGACTACAGTTGATAGAGTTCATCGGCCCGAATCAATTCGGTTTTATGTTTTTGCAACATTTCCACACAGCGCTCAACGCGTGTTGGACGAATAACGGTTACCGCTCCTTCATCCTTCATCGAAAAAGCGTACATGTATTCAATAAACACTTCTTCTTTTTGCAGGATATCCAACAACTTGCTTAAGCTGCCCGGCTGATTCGGTGTTTTAGCCAAAACAACATCGGTGGTTTTTACTGAAAACTCGTTTTCTTTTAACACCTTACATGCCTTATCCGGGTCGGAAACAATCATGCGCAGAATTCCGAAATCAGAGGTATCGGCAATGGTGAACGCCGACAGGTTTATTTCGGCATCGGCCAGTATTTTTGTCACTTCGTTTAATCGTCCTGACTTGTTCTCTAAAAAAACAGATACTTGTTTAATGATCATGGCGTTTAGATTTTACGGTTATCGATTACACGTTTTGCTTTACCTGCAGTACGTTCTATGGTTTTAGGCTCTACCAGTTTTACATCCACCGAGATACCCAGCGTACTTTGAATATTGTGCGTTATTTTCTTTTTCAGTTTCTCCAGTTCGCGAACTTCATCAGAGAAAAACTGCTCTTGCACTTCCACCATCAGTTTCAGCACATCGAGTGTTCCTTCGCGCTCCACAATCAACAGGTAGTGCGGTTCTGTTTCGCTCATTTCCAATAGTACACTTTCAATTTGCGACGGGAATACGTTCACCCCACGAATGATCAGCATATCATCCGAACGCCCTTTACATTTTTCCATACGTACTAGTGTACGTCCACACTCGCATTTATCGTAAATAAGTCGGGTAAGATCGCGCGTACGATAGCGCAGAATAGGAATTCCTTCTTTCGTGATCGTTGTAAATACCAACTCTCCCACTTCGCCCGGTGCAACAGGTTGCAGTGTTTCCGTATCGAGAATTTCGGGGATAAAATGGTCTTCGTTAACGTGCATGCCTACCTGATGTTCGCACTCACACGAAACTCCGGGGCCAATCACTTCACTCAAACCATAAATATCAATGGCTTTTAACTTCAGTTTCGCTTCAATTTCCTTACGCATGCTTTCGCTCCATGGCTCGGCACCAAAAATACCTACGCGTAGTTTCAGTTCTTCCGGATCGATACTCATTTCCTGCATTACTTCGGCTAAAAACAAAGCATACGATGGCGTACAGGCAATTACTGATGAGCCAAAATCCTGCATTAGCTGAATTTGCTTTTGCGTATTTCCACCCGAAATTGGGATTACTGTTGCTCCAAGGTTTTCAGTTCCGTAGTGCAATCCCAAACCACCGGTAAACAGTCCGTAACCATAGGCCACCTGTACAATGTCGTTACGTGTTACACCCGACATACACAGCGAGCGGGTAACCACTTCGGCCCACATGCTGAGGTCGTTTCTCGTGTAACCTACTACTGTTGGTTTTCCGGTAGTTCCCGAGCTGGCGTGAACACGCACAATTTCGCTCATGGGCACGGTAAACATTCCAAACGGATAATTATCGCGCAGGTCTGTTTTGTTGGTAAACGGCAGGTTTTTCAAATCTTCTACCGAACGCACATCGCCGGGCAGCATTCCAATTTCCTGCATTTTTGCGCGGTAACTCGGTATATTGTGGTAAATACGCTGAACGGTTTGTTTCAAGCGTTCGCTTTGCACAGCGGCCATCTCATCACGAGAAGCGCATTCTATTTTTTCATTCCAAATCATAAAATTTAGTTGATCTTAGTAACTGTTAGGAATTTATAATTTCATTTTATTATTCGTCTTTTCCACTTATACTTCGGAATAATTTCCTTAAATAGCTGGTGTTATTCGCGTCAATTATTCCTTGTTTAAGTTAAAAATCCTTCATAATAATTCTAAAAAATAATTTCCTAACAGCTACTTTGGTTTTACATGTTGTTTTTTGTTCTACAATCGGGCATTTACGCCAATGCTATTTCCCGTAAACCACCTTGTCTTCAAGAATTCGGACATGGTTGATCTCCAAACGGCGAACAGCCTCCAATACATCGGGTACTTCAAGTAGCAGCACTGCCAAATTATTTTCGGCAATGAGCCTTGTGTAAGCACTTTCGATATGAATGCCGGCACGAGCAATCTTCACCAGAATCTCATCCAGACCACCCGCTTCATCTTTCATTTCAAGCGCAATCACCTCTTTCATCGCTACCGAATTTCCGTGATCGGCAAGAATTTTATAAGCTTCATCGGGCTGATCGACCAACAAACTTAATACGCCCCATCCGTGTGCCATGTTATTTAAAGTAAGCGTACGAATGTTGATTCCTTCTTTTTTTAGCAACGCGGTAATCGCCTCAAAATGCGTGATCTTGTTCTCCAGAAAAACAGATATTTCAAATGCCATAATTGTAGTTTTTTAGTTTATTCAACATGGTTTCCGTAAAAATAAAGTTTATTAGGTAAACATTCACCAACGGAAATCATATTTTCAATTCGTTCAAAACCCGTACCGTTATTTTATTCCGTGGTAACAGGTTGCCAGGTGCTCGTCGGACGTTTTTTGCGTAAACAAAGAAACAGCGATCAGCACCACTATCGATACCGGCATGGCAATTACCATCGGGTCGATGATCATCCACGGAAACTCGGTTGCCAGCGTTGGTTTGCCAAACAGTGCCTGGCAAATTCCCAGTGGCTCCGATTCTTTTGCATGCATAAATGCCAGTGCAAAAGCACTTGCCAGCAAACCGGTTATAATACTCCAGATTGCGGCTGTTTTTGTTACACGCTTCCAATACAAAGCGGCAAAATACACGGGCAGAAATGACGCCGCACAAATGCCAAAGAAAATGGCTGTTCCGCGTGCGATAATACTTCCGGGCAACTTATAGCCAATAATGATACTGATTATGATAGCCACGATGATCGAAATTTTCGACAGCATCATGGAATTGAATTTCTTTTTTGGAAAAACATTCTCGATAAAATCGCGCCCCAACGAAGTTCCCATGGCGTGAAACTGCGAACTCAGCGTTGACATACCGGCCGATAAAAGCGCCAGCATAAACAGGTACACAAACCATTCGGGCATGGCGGAATTAATGTATTCCGGAATTATCAAATCGACATTTCCTTTAGCAAACTGAATGGCCAACTGCCCCGATTCGTTGTGGAAATACACATTGGTTAGTGCGCCAACAGTAAAGATAAAGCCGGTGGCGACAAAAATGAAAATACCTCCGATTAAAACAGCACGGTTCAATTCTCGATTACTTTTTACCGTCATAAAACGAACGATCAGCTGTGGTTGTGCAAGCACACCAACTCCTACCCCCAAAATAATATTGGTTGTTAGCGCCCACCACCAGGCCGAGTTCATTTTCGGGAAAACCGTCCAGCCTTCATGACCGGCAGATTTCAGGTTTTCTGGCACGAGGTCTACCATATTTGTAAGCGCCTGATGTGCTCCGCTCACTCCACCCAACTTTTGGTAGGTTACAATCAGCAGGAAAAACAAACTCAGGAACATGATACTTCCCTGTAGCGCGTCGGTGTACATTACACCTTTTAAACCTCCGGCAATTACATAAGCCGCAATAATTATGGAGAAAAAGGTAAGTGCCAGTGAGAAATCAATTTCGAAGATACTCTCGATAAAACGTGCTCCGCCAATCAATACCACGGCGGCATAAAGCGGCATGGATACAAAAATTACCGCACCACTGATGATCTGAATTTTTTTCGATTGAAAACGGTTTCCCAAAAATTCAGGAAACGTATGTGCATCAAGATTATGCCCCATTTTGCGGGTAACGCGCCCAAAAAATATGAAGGCGATAAACACGCCCACAATAATGTTCAGTGCAGTCAGCCAGATCAGGCCCATTCCGTACACTCCGGCAATTCCGCCAAAACCTATAATGGCAGAGGTAGAAATAAAAGTTGCGCCATACGACATGGCCATAACAAACGGATGAATATCTCTTCCGGCAAGTAAATAATCTTTTGCCGATTTTGTTTGACTGTAGCCCCGGTAACCGAGGTAAGCAATTACTAAAAGGTAGATTACAACTACCAATCCCAGCGTAAATGTGTTCATAGCAGTTGTTTTAAATTTCTTCTTTTAAATGTTCATCTTTTTCTTCCCAATCCAGGTCGCGCTGAATTTCGTCGGTACTGGTTTCCATTCCTTTATTCCAGTTTAACGCCCCGTACACCACACAGGCAATTAAACCTACCACAGACAAAAGGTAGCCGAGAATTATCCCGGGATCGTTGATTCCTAGCATAAGTTTTTTAGTTTTTTGGTTGAGTATTTTTTATTAACTGGTTCCGTAAACGGTTTGGTCGTCGATGATTTGCACGCCTTGTTGTTCCAGTTTTTTTATCGATTCGGCATAATCATCAACATTCAATATCAGAATAGCTTTTTGTTTTTCGGTGATCACGCGGCCAACGGCATTATCGAAATTCACCTCAGCTTTTGCTACTTCCATCAGCAGATCGTCGAGGCCACCTGCTTCGTCGCGCATTTCAAGAGCGATAACTTTACGCAGTGCCACCGACACTCCTTTTTCTGAAAGTGCAGCTTTTGCTTTGTGCGGATCGTTAACAATCAGGTTGAGAATTCCCCAACCATTTGCGGTATCGTTGATCGCCATTGACCGAATATTGATCTGAGCTTCTTTCAGCACTTTTGTTACCCGTTCGAAATGACCGATTTTATTTTCGAGAAATATTGATACTTCGTAAGCCATGATTTTAAGACGGAAGACCGAAGATGGAAGATGGAAGACCGAAGCAACTACCTTATTTAAACGGCAACTCCTATTTCCATTCTTTTCTGCTCTTCCATTTTTTATTGGTTTGATTTAGTTTTTTTATCTCAACATTGTTGACTGCCAACTGCGACTGTCAACTAATTTAAAAGTCCGTTTTTGCGGTTGTCGGTAACGCGAATAGCTTTGCCTTCCGATTTTGGAATAGAACCGGCTTCCACCAGTTTTACAATTGGTTTTGCCAGCACTTCATCGCGAATCTGGCGGGTAATGGTATTGCTCAAACTATTCAGACGTTTGATATCTCCCCTAAACCAGTCGGATTTTACTTCTACTTCCACTACCATTTCATCGGCGCCGTTCATAGTCTCCAACGTGATCATATAATCCGATCCCACTTCCGGAATTTTCATCAGCACCCCCTCAATTTGCATCGGAAATACGTTACAACCTTTTATGATGAACATATCGTCTGAACGACCTGTAATTCTATCGATGCGGCGATGCGTCCGTCCACATTCGCATTCTCCAGGAATAATCCGCGTAATGTCGCGTGTTCGGTAGCGAATCAGCGGCATGGCTTCACGGTCGAGTGTTGTCATTACCAACTCGCCATACTCGCCATCAGGAACAGGCTGAAGTGTTTCCGGATCAATAATTTCCACCACATACGAGTCTTCCCAAATGTGTAGACCGTTTTGGTGCGTACACTCAAAAGCCACTCCCGGACCGTTCATTTCCGAAAGTCCAAAAGAATTAAATGCCCGCACGCCATACATTTCTTCAATACGTTTGCGTTGCGCGTCGGTATGAGGCTCAGCGCCGATCACCAAAGTTTTTAGCTGCGTATCTTTTTTAGGATCGAGTCCTTCAGCCTCGAAAACTTCGTACAAGCGCCCCAAATAACTTGGAATAGCATGGGCTGCGGTCGTTCCGTAATCGCGCATCAGTTTTATCTGGCGCAGACTGTTTCCTGCACCGGCAGGAATACTTAGCGCTCCAAGCGTTTCAATACCGTACTGAAAACCCAGTCCACCGGTAAACAATCCGTAACCACAGATATTCTGAAAAACATCGGTATCGCGAATTCCTGCACAAAACAGCGAGCGTGCCATTAGATTGGCCCACGATTTCAGGTCGTGACGGTTATGAAAAATTACTGTTGGATTTCCGGTGGTACCGCTGGAACTGTGCAAACGGATGATCTCCTTTTTCGGCAGACTTAAAAAGCCATACGGAAAATGTTCGCGCAGATCCTGTTTGGTGGTAAAAGGCAATTCCTCTATTTGTGAAATGTCTTTTATTGCACCCGGTTTTATATTCTTTTTGCTGTACAATTCGCTATAAAACGGCGACCTGCAAGCATGTTCTATCGTTTTATTCAGGCGTTCAACCTGAAGCTTTTGCAGGCTATTCTTCCCTAAAGTCTCGAACTCTTCCTGCCAAAATTCCTGCGCCATAATCTAAAAATTATAGGTCAGCATTAACAAAATCCGGTGGTTGGTGGCGTTTACGGTATCGTCGTAAAGTCCGTCGGAGAAATCGAATGTTCCGGTTCCGTAATCAGCCGAATCGATCTCATACTCTGCTACAAAACGCAGGTTTTTGTAATTATACGCGTAATACGGTGCTATACGCCATACCTGTTTCATGGTCGGCATCAATCCTTTTGTTTGTGCTGCCCCATCGAAATTATACAGGGCATCTTTTGTTCCGAAATTCGTAGACATTCCGGCAAAAAATCCCAGTTGTTTTTGCGTTCCGTAAACCACATTCACCAATGTAGATGAAGTTGTATAATTGGTGTAGGTCATTCCGCCAGTTGCCGCATCGTATGATTTTACCCCGTAACCACCAATCATCAGCATATTCGTCAGGTTCTGGCCCACCATTTCTTTTACCAAAAAGAACCACTTATCTTTTTTGTAACCGGCGTAACTCATAACCGCATAACTGGTATTCAGCTCATCGCTCTGAAATTTGCCTGCCGTTCCTTCGGTAATATCGATGGGTTTTATGGCATTAAACTGACCTGCAATTCCGAGACTCATGCCGTTATCGTTGTAATATAAACCGGCCACCAATTCCGGGATTCCGGCATTACGTTTTGCCAGGTTCTTGCTGTTGGTATTGGGAACATCGTAAAAGCCGGCCGAACAATACTGCTGCTCGTACAAAGCGGTTAACGAAAGAGTGGTTTTAGCGCCAAGTTTGTAATCGAAGTCGATTTGTGGCGAACGGTTAAACGGGTTGTAAGGACTACCAGTGTTCAATCCACCAACCTGCGGGAAGAATGCGCCACTTCCATTCCACAAGGGATGCCAGGTTTGACCAATAAGTAACGATGATTTCTCCCAATCGAGTTTTACATATGCTTTTCGCAAACGCAATACTTCGGGGTATTCGCTTACAATTCCGGCAAAATCGGTTTCGAAATTGGCGGATGTTTTCGCTCCTAAAATTTCAGGTCCGGTAATGTTAAAACCAAAGCGGGTTGCCATAGCCGTAAAACCATGGATTCCTTGCTGGTTGAGATCGTTACCTTCGGCATCTAATCCTTTGTAAAGAGGGAAAAGATAGAAGTTGTCCTGCGCGGCGTTAAGTCCTTTGTACGAATCGTAATAATACTCGCTTCGGATAAAACCGTAAAGTTCGATCGATGATTTTTTTGCAGAAACTTTGTTGTCGTCCTGTGCCATGACAAAGATGGAAATCAGACACAGAATAGCTGTTAGTGATAAATATTTTTTCATTGTGGAAATGATTAGTTGTTTTTAGTTGATTGAAAAATGATTGTGTACCCGAAGTCCGCGAATCAGCCCTTCGGGTAAAAACAGAAGTAATCTAATAAGAAATAATATGTTGCTGTCTTAAACACGAGGCTCAAAATTAGCAATTTTACAGGCCTGCCCAAGGTTGTACTTACAATTTGAATCCTAAATAGGCTTATTTATTTTGATTTCAAACTACACATAAAAAAGCTATCATTAACTTATTCTTTATTGCCATAGGTTTAATAGAATTGCGATCGGAGCATAAAAGACTTAATTTTGACTAACTCCGACATTTATGTCGGGGAATAACCACAACTTTTAACCCGGGCTTTAGCCCTCAACCTTCGGGCAATATAGACTACAATCATTCTGAAAATCAAACAAAAACATTCTTCTCGCTTCGCTGCGACTTCCTTTTTTTCTACAGCCAAAAAAAGGAAGCAAAAAATGCCGCCGCTGACATGAAAATTGCTAAAATTTCGGAATCTCCACTAAAAGAAAAGAACTCCACTGACGCTCCATCCTTCCGGTCAGTGTCAAACAGCTTTTCTTTTTTAACGTGGTGCTTCCAAAATTTCTTAACGCATTTTCCTGAAGGCGGACTTGGCGGGCTATAAACCATCAAATTTTTTATAAATAATCTTCGTGAAATGGACTTTTTTGATCGAGTGCTATTCAAAGCAAAATCTTACTGTAAGCGGGAAGCTCCGAAGCCCCGAGACTTCGAGGGAGGATATCAGTTTGTATTGTCAGTTAATTTATTCTGACCCCTTATTATCCCCCAAAGGGGGATGTTTCCTCTCCGCCAGTTGGCGGAAGGCCAGGTGGGGTCATATATCGGTATTATTCAAATAGCCATCAATAAAAAAACCCATTCGCGAACAATTGTCCGGAACGGGTTTCTTATAATGGTTATGAAATTTTTCTATTTGTTTGCCAAAGCGAATTCCAAACCGGCTTTAAAAGCTTTGCGGTTCATTTCTACCACTGCTTCACCTTTACTACTAAAAATGTGTGCAATTCCGGCTTCTATTTTTTCCGGTTCAATATTCAGAAAAGGAGTAGCTGCACCCAGCATCACCACATTCGATGCACGTTTATTACCAATTTCTGCAGCAATTTTATCAGCATCGATGGCTACAAAACGTGGCTGTTTTTCTATTTCTGCCAAAACAGCATCCACATCCGGGTAATTCGGGATGTTGATAAAAGGAGTGGTATTGGTTACCACATAACCTTCGGACGAAAGAAATGGCAGGTAACGCAGCGCTTCCATCGGCTCCACCGAAAGAATAAGATCGGCTTTTCCCTGTGGAATTAAATCGGCAGCAATTTCGCTGTCGGAAATACGCAGGTGTGACTGCACTGCCCCACCACGCTGGCTCATTCCGTGCGTTTCGGCCTGTTTCAAAAACAAATTCTCGCTAATGGCTGCATCGCCAATTATCGATGCAATGGAAAGAATTCCCTGTCCGCCAACTCCGGCTAATATAATATCTGTCTTCATTTCTACTTATTTATTGGGGTTATCTTTCATTTTCTTTGCCTTGCGCAATCGTTTTGCCGCTGCCTGAATACACTCGCGACGGAAAACAATTACCGAAACACCTTCGTAAGCAATTTCTTCTTCGAAAGTCTCCACCATCAGATCGTGGTATTTTTTCAGCGGTGTTAACACGCGAATATGATTTGGATCAACGCCAACACCGGTACAAATGCTTTCGATCTTTCCGAGTGCCGAAGAATCCTGTCCGCCGGTCATCGATACCGATTCGTTATCAGAAATAACAACCACAATATTCGCCTCATCGTTAACAGCGTCAAGCAAACCGGTAATTCCCGAGTGCGTAAAAGTAGAATCGCCGATAACTGCCACGGCAGGAATCAATCCTGCATCGGCAGCACCTTTTGCCATGGTTACCGAAGCGCCCATGTCAACACAAGAGTAAATACTTTTGTATGGCGGCAAAGCACCCAGCGTGTAACAACCGATATCGGAGAATACGCGTCCTTTGGTGTATTTATCCAGCGCCTGGTTCAATGCTTTGTACATATCCTGGTGACCGCATCCCTGGCACAATGCCGGCGGACGGTTTACTACCAGCTCCGGAACATCAGCACCAACTTGTGTTTCTTTTCCCAGTGCTTTAGCAACCAAGTCGGCATTCAGTTCGCCGTCGCGTGGCAAAGCACCACTTAAACGCCCCGAAACCTGAATATCCTTTTTGAACACAGCCTTAATGTGCTCTTCCACTACCGGATAACCTTCTTCCAGCACCAGTACCTCTTCGCAATGTTTGGCCATTTTATCCAAAAACTTTTGCGGAACCGGGTATTGCGAAAGTTTCAGCACGGTATACGGGCAATCGTCTTTCGGATAATTTTCCTTGAGGTAATTGTATGCAATACCACAAGCAATAATTCCAAAACTTTTGTCTTCGCCTTTGGTGTAAACGTTGTATTTCGATTTTTTAGCTGTCTTCTCAAATTGCTCCTGTTTCTCAAGAAGTCCTTTGTATCTTCTTCGGGCAATAGCCGGCAGCAATACAAACTGACTTGGATCAGATGGTAAAACCATGTCGTTTTCAGGCAGTACCTCGCTGCGAACAACTCCGGCTCGCGAGTGCGCCAAACGTGTAGTAATACGCACCATCACCGGCACTTCCAGTTTTTCTGACAGTTCAAAACCTTCGCAAACCATGTCGTAAGCTTCCTGCTGGTTGCTGGGCTCCAAAATTGGTATCATGGCAAACTTACCGTAGAAACGCGAATCCTGCTCGTTTTGCGACGAGTGCATCGACGGATCATCGGCAACGGTAACGATCAAACCACCGTTTATCCCGGTAATTGCTGAGTTAATAAATGCATCGGCAGCCACATTCAGTCCCACATGTTTCATACAAACCATGCTGCGTTTCCCGGCGTACGACATTCCTAAAGCGGCTTCGTAAGCTGTTTTTTCGTTGGCCGACCATTTGCTGCGAATACCTTTTTCAATGGCAAGTTCATTCTCCTGAATAAACTCTGTTATTTCTGTTGAAGGAGTTCCGGGATAGGCATAAACCCCTGAAATTCCGCCATCAATGGCGCCCTGCCCGATGGCTTCAACTCCTAAGAATAGATTTTTTTGCATTTTGGTTTAATTTTCGAAGCCAACAAAAGTATCAATTTGAGTTTTTTATGCAATTAGGATTGTCATGTTTTGTCCTTATAATCAATATAAATTAGCTACCGCTTTGATTCCAATCTATAAAACGGCACTCCCTCTCATTTGCAATAAGGGTATTGAGATTGCTTCGTCGTAGCTCCTCGCAATGACATAATCGCAAAAATAGTCTGCCGCGGACCGTAAGCAGTTATGCCCAAATAAACTTTATCGTGGTCCGCGGCTAATCATACCATAATTAATAGTCATTGCGATCCCGATTTATCGGGAGAAGCAAACTCCTCTCCCACACATTAGCAAACAAGATATTATAGTTTGCTTCGTCGTACCTCCTCGCAATGACGCAATCAGATATAATAAGTCTGCCGCGGACCGTGTGCAAACATGCCCAAATAAACTTTATTATGGTCCGCGGCTAATCATACCTATTATTTTAGTCATTGTGATCCCGATTTATCGGGAGAAGCAAACTATGGTTAAAGTTCAATGTGAAGTTTGAGCTTGCGTCGTTTCAAACGACAGGAAGGCGTTTCCCAATTTTGTACCAAATGTTACAACACATCTAATAAACCTTGAGCATATTTGCCGAAGACAAACAAGATTATGACCCGAAAAAGTTGGATAAAATCGTTCAAGAAACTACATAAATGGCCGGCAATTGTTATTGCTTTTATTGCCATTCTTTTTGCTGCATCAGGAATTGTTATGAACCACCGGCAGCTGTTTTCCGGTGTTGATGTTTCCAGAAAGCTGCTGCCCGAAAACTATCATTACCAGAACTGGAACCTGGCGGCGGTTCGTGGTTCTGTTCAGCTGGAAGATGCCAATTTAATCTATGGAAATATTGGCGTTTGGAAATCGGATAACAACCTTGAAGACTTTGCAAACTTTAACCAGGGATTTCCTCAAGGAATTGATAACCGGAAAATATATTCCATCGTGTTGTTTAATGATGTTCTTTATGCCGGGACACACCTTGGATTATACAAACGAAACACAACAAAAGACATCTGGCAGAAACTTCAAATTCCGGTGGAAAAAGAACGTATTGCCGATCTGGAAATAAAAGACAACAAGTTGCTGGTGCTTACCCGTCATTATTTGCTGGAAAGTGCCGATGGACAACATTTCAAAAAGATACAACTGCCGGAGCCGGTAAACTACGAACGCAAAACAGGCCTGTTCAAAACCTTTTGGGAATTACATAGCGGAGAACTTTTTGGATTGGCAGGCAAATTATTTGTCGATTTGCTTGGGCTGATAACCATTTTGCTTTCGGTTACGGGGCTGTTGCACTTTTTCTTTCCTAAATGGATAAAACGTAAAAAGAAGAAAATCCAGTCGAGGACAGAAAAACTAAATCACCCTCTGCCCCCTCCAGGCGGTAAGCGAAATAATGAGGTTGCCGGAAAAGGAAATGCATCCATAGATAAGTTGGTGAGGACAAAAAAGCTGAACCTGAACTGGCACAATGTTGTGGGTTATGTTTTTGCGCTGTTCCTGCTCATCAATACTTTTTCAGGGATGCACCTGCGGCCGCCCTTTTTAATTGCCATTGCCAACAAACAGGTGGGTATTATTCCGGGCACGCATCTCGACAGTCCAAATCCGTGGTTCGATAAACTGCGTCGTGTACATTGGGACGCTGCCCACCGACGTTATATATTTTCCACTTCCGACGGGTTTTACTTTGCTGACGAAAACCTTAGCGACAAACTCATTCCCGCCCCATCGCAGCCTCCCGTAAGTGTTATGGGCTGTAATGTGCTGGAACCGGTTGGAGAAGATTTTTTGATGGTGGGTTCGTTTAGCGGGATGTTTGTATGGAATCCGCAAACCGGAATGGTTGCCGACTTTTTTACCGGCCAGCCTTACCACGCGCCACAGGGAATGGCGCGCCCCATTGGTGCCAACACCGTTGCCGGGTTTGTACAATCGGGCGACAAAAGCTGGTGGTTCGACTATACCAGGGGAGCTATCGCAATCAATGCACAAAATGAGTTTGCCGCCATGCCCGCTGAGGTGTGCCAAGCTTCGCCCATGTCCTTATGGAATGTGGCTCTTGAAATACATACCGGCCGTATTTTTGAGCATCTCGTAGGGAGCTTTTATATTTTGTTTGTGCCGCTGGCCGGTATTTGCCTGATGCTGGTACTCATCAGCGGATTTTTCCTGTGGTGGATGGTATTCCGCAAAAAACAAAAAAAGAAAAGCCCCTCTCCCCCTCGTTTGCAAACAAGATATTGGAGATTGCTTCGTCGTACCTCCTCGCAATGACGCAATCCGATATAATAAGTCTGCCGCGGACCGTAAGTAGTTATGCCCAAATGAACTTTTTCATGGTCCGCGGCTAATCAAACCCATTATTTTAGTCATTGCGATCTCGATTTATCGGGAGAAGCAAACTCAGGTTAAAGTTCAATGTGAAGTTTGAGCTTACGTCGTTTCAAACGACAGGATTTTTAACCCCTCGTTACAAACGAGGGGCAGGCGTTCCTCAATTTGTACCAATTGTTACAAAATGAAAACCAAATGTTAAACATATTTGTGCCTCTAAAGCAACCGTATGACCCGAAAAAGTTGGATAAAAACATTCAAAAAACTACATAAATGGCCGGCAATTGTTATTGCTTTTATTGCCATTCTTTTTGCCGCATCAGGAATTGTGATGAACCACCGGCAGCTGTTTTCCGGTGTTGATGTTTCCAGAAAGCTGTTGCCCAAAAATTATCACTACAAAAACTGGAACCTGGCGGCAGCTCGTGGTTCTGTTCAGCTGGAAGATGCCAATTTGCTTTACGGAAATATCGGCGTTTGGAAAACGGATAACAACCTTGAAATCGTTGCAGAGTTTAACCAGGGATTTCCGAAAGGAATTGATAACCGGAAAATATATTCAATCATTCATTTTAAGGATGAACTTTTTGCGGGAACGCACATGGGATTATACAAACGAAGCCAAACGGAAAACAGTTGGCAGAAACTTCAAATTCCGGTGGAAAAAGAACGTATTGCTGACCTGGAGATAAAAGATGATAAACTGTTGTTACTTACCCGCCATTATTTACTGGAAAGTAGTGATGGGCAAAACTTTAGCAAAATACAGTTGCCGGAGCCGGTTAACTACGAACGTAAAACAGGCCTGTTCAACACCTTTTGGGAATTGCACAGTGGAGAACTCTTTGGATTGGCAGGCAAATTATTTGTCGATTTGCTTGGGCTGGTAACCATTTTGCTTTCGGTTACGGGGCTGCTGCATTTTTTCTTTCCGAAATGGATTAAGCGTAAAAAGAAGAAAATCCAGTGGCGGACAGCAGAAGTTGATCACCCCCTTCCCCCTCCAGGGGGTAACCAAAATAATGAGGTTGCCGGAATAGGAACTGCATCCATCGATAAGTTGGTGAGGACAAAAAAGCTTAACCTGAACTGGCACAATGTTGTGGGTTATGTTTTTGCGCTGTTCCTGCTCATCAATACTTTTTCGGGAATGCACTTGCGGCCACCCTTTTTAATTGCCATTGCCAACAAACAGGTGGGTATTATTCCGGGTACACATCTCGACAGTCCAAACCCGTGGTTCGATAAACTGCGGCGTATACATTGGGACGCTGCTAACCGTCGCTACATTATTTCCACGGTTGATGGATTTTATTTTGCTGAAGAAAACTTTAGCAACAAACTTATTCCCGCCCCAATTCAGCCTCCCGTAAGTGTTATGGGCTGTAATGTGCTGGAGCCGGTTGGAGAAGACTTTTTGATAGTAGGATCGTTTAGCGGAATGTTTGTGTGGAATCCGCAAACCGGCATGGTTGCCGACTTTTTTACCGGGCAACCTTACCATGCTCCGCAGGGAATGGCGCGGCCCATTGGCGCCAACACCGTTGCCGGGTTTGTACAATCGGGCAACAAAAGCTGGTGGTTAGATTATAGTGGAGGAGCTATCGAACTCAACGCACAAAACGAAAAAACCACGTTTCCTGCAATGCCCGAAAAAGTACGCCAAGCTTCGCCAATGTCGTTATGGAATGTGGCACTTGAAATTCATACCGGCCGTATTTTTGAGCATCTCGTCGGGAGCTTTTATATTTTGTTTGTGCCGCTGGCCGGTATTTGCCTGATGCTGGTACTCATCAGCGGATTTTTCCTGTGGTGGATGGTATTCCGCAAAAAACAGAAAAAGAAAAGCCCCTCTCCCCCTCGTTTGTAACGAGGGGGTAAAGAAGATTGCTTCGTCGTACCTCCTCGCAATGACGTAATCAGATATAATAAGTCTGCCGCGGACCGTAAGCAGTCATGCCCAAATAAACTTTGTCATGGTCCGCGGCTAATCATATTATAATTAATAGTCATTGCGATCCCGATTTATCGGGAGAAGCAATTTCTGGTTAAAGTTCAATGTGAAGTTTGAGCTCTTGTCGTTACAAACGACAGGATTTTTAACCCCTCGTTGCAAACGAGGGGTAGACGGGAATTATTACAATTTTTGAGTGACCAGCATCAAGTATCAAGTCTCAAACATCCAGAATCCATCATCCTTTTTCCACAGGCTTATAATTTCTGGTTATATTAGCCTCCTATAAAACCTGTCGAATTATGGATTACATCAACATCAATAAAAAATTGTGGAACGAGAAGACTGACATTCATTTTAAATCGGATTTTTACGATGTTGATGCGTTTGTAAAAGGAAAAGATTCGTTGAATTCCATTGAACTGGAGCTACTCGGAAATATCGAAGGGAAAAAGATCCTTCACCTGCAATGCCATTTTGGGCAGGACACGATTTCGCTGGCACGGCACGGCGCAGTAGCTACCGGAGTCGATTTTTCGGAAAAAGCGATTGAAAAAGCCCGGCAACTGAATGAGCAGCTCGGCACCAAAGCACGGTTTATTCAAAGCGATGTGTACAAATTGCCCGAAGTGCTGGATGAAAAATTTGATATCGTTTATACTTCGTACGGTGTAATTGGCTGGCTTCCCGACATGAAAAAGTGGGCAGCCATTATCGAACATTTTTTAAAACCCGGCGGGCAATTGGTGTTTGTTGAGTTTCATCCCATTGTTTGGATGTTTAGCTACGATTTTAAGCGCGTGGAGTTTGATTATATGGAATCGGAAGCTATTGTTGAAGAACTGGAAGGTACCTACACCGACCAGGATGCTCCAATTAAAGGAAAGTCGGTGTGCTGGAACCACGGACTGAGCACCGTTATCGATTCGCTGATAAAAGCCGGCCTCACCCTTACCGACTTTAAAGAATACAACTACTCGCCCTACGATTGCCTCGACAATCTAATTGAAGTTGAAAAAGGGAAATACAAAATTAAAGGACTGGAAAATAAGTTTCCTTTGGTGTATTCGCTTGTAGCGGTTAAAAGCTAAGTTCCTTCAGGCTTACTAATTAACCTATTTACCCGTTTTTATTAACCTCCTTTGGTTTACATATTATTTATGTTTACTTTTAGTCGGCCTTTTCACCCGGCGACACAGGTAGAAGATTCAAAAGCAGTAGAGCGCGCCCCGGAAATATAAATTGAAAATCTGAGACTATCAGCGAAATAAACGTAATGACCAGACACATACTTTAGCGTTAATTTTGAAAAAAGAAAAAGAATGAAGGAGAATATTCTAATACCATTAATTCCATTCGTAATAGGAATTTTATTAAAAGTTTTATTGGATTTTAATTTAGCTCTTTTTATTGTCAAAAATTTCTATTGGCTTCCAGTCAGAACAATATTCAGGACAAAACCAGTTGATATTTCGGGTGAATGGAGCCAGATGTGGGAAAATGAAGCATCTGAAAAATATTCCGGAGAAAACGGGAGAAAAAGTAATTTATCAATCAAACAATTTGGGAAATATATTTATGGGGAGTTTAGAGCAAATAATGATGAGCAATATTATGTTTTTGGGGAAGTAATTGGTAAAAATATTATAGGAAAATGGGCTGACAAAACTAATGATTTAGGATATTTCGGTTCATTTGAACTAAGAATCATTGATTCCATGAAAATAGAAGGCATTTGGTTAGGTCATTCTAATTCAAAACCTGACCAAATAAATTCAAACAACTGGAAATGGAAAAAATAACTTCTAGCAAAATTGATTAATAAATTAATTGGAGCAATAGTAAAAGATGAGTTTTATAGATGAAATTAATAAGTCTCAGAAATCATATCAAAAAGAGTGGAGCTTCACTTCTGAATTTTATTATGCTCAAGGATATTACGAAAGATTGACTTCCAGCCTAAACGATAATTTGAAAATTTTAGAAATTGGAAGTGGTTCTGGTTTCTCAACAATTAACTTATGCAAAAAAGCTTCTAAACTTTATTCAGTAGATGAAAACAAATATTGTATCAAAGAGACATTTGATAGATTAATTAAGAATAACATTCCCGCGACTTTAGTGGAAAGGGGGAGTATTCTTTCAAATGAGGAAGTTTATTCTTATAAATTAGAATATGAAGATATTTTTCCAACCTCAAAAAATCTTGTTTATTGTATTGAAGGAAATATTCTATTTGACTCATCTTTAATTTCTCATCTAAAATCCATTGAAAACTTTGATTTGATAACATGTTGGATGATTGGTGCCCACGGTTTAATATTAAATCATGAAGAACAACTTTTAAAGAATCGGTCTGCATTTAATACAACTCCACAAATGGTTCAAGACTATAAATTTGAAGTGATAGAAAAGGTCTCAGAAGTATCTCAAATAATTTTGAATCAAGAAGGCTTATTGAACATAGTTGAGAGAGTGAATCTTGAGTTTGTAAAACATTATGGGATTAATGACATAGTTGATATTTATAACGAAAAAATAGAGCCTTTTGGATTTAGCCTTTTTGAAACTTGTGAAATATTAGAAATTGAAACAAAAAGTACGATGGCAATGGTAACTTCAAATGGAAAAGTAAGAACTAATAAGCTTGGATTACTGAATTTAAAATATAAAAAAACTAACGCTAACAATTTGTAATATGGTTGGCGGGGGTTTTAGCGGTCAGACAAGTCAGACCTCGTGCCCACTTTCCTGCAGGTCTAACACTCCCGATTGTATCAGGACCGCCCGACCTCACACAAGTGACCGTTGGCGGTAATTTAAACGAACAAAAATGAACATTGAACATTTATTAAAAAAAGGCTATTTGCCAAAAGAATTACCAACTTCATTTTTCACAGAACTATTTGGTAACGACTATACTAATATTTCAGCTTTGGCGGAATCTACGAAAAACGCTAGTTTGACAAGCCTCCAGAATACAGTTGATTCTATGACCGGATTATCGAGCGCTGACAAAGCAGAGAAAAAGGTAAGAATAAAACAAGTTTTTAAGAACAGGTTAAACTATTCTGATTGTGGTCAATTCAATATCCCCAAAAATGGCATAGCAAGGAAAATAATAAAAATCCCAAACCCAATTCATCAAGGTAAATTGTCACAATCAATAATTGACAATTATTCGGACATTAAAAAACTCTTTGAAGATTCTAAAATATCTACGACAAGACCAGAAATTGAGACGGAATTAGAACAAGACAAACGCTCCATAAAACATAATGACTTCAGTTTTTTTAAAGAGTCAGCTATTATTAATTCATTCAAGTATGCTGTTCAATTAAAAACTGACATTGCAAAGTTTTATCCTTCAATATACACCCATTCTGTACCTTGGGTAACTTTTGGTGGCAAAGAAAAATACAAAAGGAATCGAGCCTTAAATAATTCTGATCCTCTGAAGGTTGGAAATATTTATGGTGATGACATTGACGATAGACTTATGTGGTGTCAAAACCAGCAAACAATGGGAATACCAATTGGACCAGATACCTCTTTCATTATTGCAGAAATTATTGCTTGCCATATCGATAAACATCTCGAAAAAAAATTAAAATCCAAAAAAATTGATTTTCTGGGTTACAGATATTATGACGATTATGCTCTATATTTTAATTCCGAATTAGATGCTCAAATTGGTCTTACAGAATTGAAAAAGATTCTAAATGATTTTGAACTAAAAACTAATGACGAAAAAACAGAAATATCCAAAACTCAAAGCGAATTAGAAAAACCTTGGGCACTTGATATTAAGTCATTCTACTTTAGACCAACTGAGAATGACCAAAAGGATGATATCTGGAATTATTTTTCAATGTCATTTAGATATGCACAAGAAAATCCCAAAGACAGCGTGCTAAAATTGGCATTAAACAAATTCAATTATGTTCGAATAGAAGAAGAAAATTGGGATTTCTTCGAATCCCTTTTGTTTAGACTCGGTTTAATAGAACCAAGTTCGCTAAACAAAATTGCCAAGCTATTAGTAACATATGAGAAATTAGTTTCCAAGAAACGATTAAAGGAATTTTGTTTTGAAATAATCAAACGCAATTATGAAAATCAACACGATTTTGAATTGACATGGGCGCTTTGGATTTTAAATGAATTTAATATTCAACCAACGAAGTCTATTTATGAGATGGTTTTTAATAGTAAAAGTGTAACAGGAATAATAGTAGGACTTGATTTATTCCAAAAAAACAACAGAATTAAAAACTTCGATTTTTCCACTGTTATCGAATTAATCACGACAGATAATTTAAACAATAAAGAGTGGTTACTTGTATATGAAATCATTTATAAAGGCTGGATTCCTGCATTAAGTAAATCGATAATAAGAGACCATTTCTTTTTCAATATTTTAGAAAATAGAAACATTTATTTCTATGACGCTTCAAGAAAATTAGAGCCATTGCATGTAGAAAGGTCATATCTGAAAAAGATAGAACGAAAGCTTAAACAAATAACAAACTATATCTCAAAAAATAAATTTTCCAAAACAGATATAAAAAACGAATTAGTTCAATTGAGCGAAAATTTGAGCTTGACCAACATAACACAAACTACAGATAGAAAAGAGATTCAAAAAAAGCTATCAGATTCAGATTCTAAAATAAAAGTGTTAATTGATAAAATAGAAGCAGTTAAACTAGAGTTAAAGAAATTTGACAAAAAGAAACCATACTTTGTGGTAGGGAAAAGACTTGAAGAACTTTCAGATTTGACAACCAAGGAAATGGAAGCAGAAGCCAAACAAAATAAAGGACTACTATTCGACCCGACTTATGAATAAAAACTACCGCCAATAAATTGTAAATTGCACTGTGGAGTTCGTGGTGCGTCGTACGCTGGATTCTCGCATCGCAGTTCAGTCCTGTCGGACGTGAACGCGCTCCGAAATCCGGTATGACAACTTACAAGTGACCGTTAACAAAAACAAACCAATGCAAAAATCCAAACTCCTATATTTGTTTATTGCAATTGTCCTGATCAGTTGTCGGGAGAAAGGAGGAAACAGTATGCGGCAGGAAAAATATATACGGGTTGAAGACGGTGTAGAATTGTATGTTGAAACTTACGGCAACCCGGAAAATGAGGCTTGTTTATTTATTTCGGGAGCCGGTGCCAATAGTTCGTTCTGGTCGGAGCACATCTGCGACAGCCTGGTAAAAAACGGGTTCTTTGTACTGATATACGACCACCGCGATTTTGGCTACTCCTCAAAAATCGACTGGGATAAAAATCCCTACGATTTTATGCAACTGGCAAAAGATGCGGTTTCAATTCTCGATTCTTTTCACATCGGCAAAGCACATGTAGTTGGTCATTCCATGGGCGGGTTTATCGTTCAGCTGCTGGCCATTCATTATCCCGAGCGTGTACTCTCCATAATTTCGATCTCCGCCTCCACCAATTCGCCAACGGTGCCTTCACCGCCCGACAAAACCTGGGAGATTTACCTGGCGAATAAACCAACAGGTGATTTTGAAGCTGACCTGGATGGTTTTTTAAACGTTTGGGAATACCTGAACGGTACGGCAAAATTCGATAAGGAACTGGCCGTTGCTTACACCAAAGAGCTGTACAAACGACAACCCATTACCGGAGCTTTGGGTGCTTCGCATGTAAAAGCACAGGAATCGTTAAGCGACCGAACCGAAGCATTAAAGGCAGTAAAAATTCCGGCTTTGGTTATGCACGGCGAAGAAGATTATGCAGTGGATAAGTACGGTGGCATCCAAACCGCCGAAGCCATTGAAAATGCCAAACTGGTGTTGATCCCCGAAATGGGGCATATTCCGTTTAACTATGAAATCCGGGAGCGCTTCGAGAATGAGATCATTGGTTTTATTGTGGAAAACAAAAAAACGCTATAGTGATACGCTCACTGAAAGTGAGGGTATCACTAATTACAAGGCCGCTTTAATTTCCGCCACAGTTTTTGCGGCATTTCCCACAAAAAGTTTTCCTTCGATTTCAAACACCGGGCGTTTCAGGAAGGTGTAATCCATCAGCAATAGTTTTTTGTAATCGGCATCGGTTTTTACGGGGTTGTCTTCAAGGACTGCTTTTAATTTCCGGGCACGTTTATTTATCAGGGCTTCGTAGCTTTTGGTATGTGCATAAAAGCTTTCAACCTGCTCTTCAGTAATTGGCTCGGTCTTTATATCCTGCTGAACAAAACTGTCGTCAACATTTACTTCTTTCATTATTCGTTTGCAGGTGTCGCAGGTGGATAGGTAATATACTTTTCGAGTCATGTGCTTTGTTTTAGTGTTCGCAAGATAAATATTTGCTGTTGTCTTTCCAGACGGAAAAAGATTTTTGCTTTCTTTTGATCGATTGCAAAAGAAAGTGCCCGCCTGGCATAACAATGTCAATAAGTTAACAGCAAAATGACTGAAGGTCATATTTATTTCAGCCCAATGCGTTGCATTGGGTAATGAGCAACAAACAGGAACAGCGCCCTGAAAGGGCAATTTAGCTGCCCTTTCAGGGCGACTAAAAACATCAATCCTGTCCCCAAGGCGTTGCCTTGGGCTGTATTATCAAAGGCTTACAGCCTTAACTTAATGACATTGGTCTGGCATAAAGACCAAAATAACCAATAGAAAATTGAACTCCATGTTTTTATCCGGAGCAACCTGAAAAGAGAAAACTCAAAAGCGAAATCCTACTTCTCACAACTAACCACCAAAGGCAAATGTTTTCCACCGAAAGCATCCTGTTTAAAGTTGGCATAAAACTGAATATTTCGAAAACCGGCTTTTTTCAACAGCGTTTTTAACGTTTTACTTTTTAATGCCAGCAAAGGTGTTTCGTTCGATACGATTCGGTTAATGGCTTTAATTTCAAGATCGGTTTGAAAACCGATCAAATCCGAGTCGTCAGTAAAATTATACCGACGCACAAAACGGATGTTTTCTGTGTCGATTACGGGCAGTGTTTCAACCGGTTCGCTGCAAATGTAGTCGTAGTTCAGCAGCTGGATCAGCAATTGACCTCCGGATTTTAAAACAGTTTCAACACCTTCCAGCATTTGTAAAACCAGTGATTCAGAATTAAGGTGAACCAAGGTATTTCCAAAACACAGAACCGCATCAAACTGCTGCGCTTTAAAATCCTGTGTTAATTCCAGCATATTCCCCTGCTGAAAAGTCAGTTTTTCGTGCATCTTTTTGCTGATGGCCTGTTGCAACAGATCTTCGTTCAGGTCAATTCCAATAACTTCTGCCCCACTTTCAGCCAGTTGATAAGCCAACTCTCCGGTGGCACAACCGATATCCAGAATATGTTTTCCGGGCAACTCGCCAAGCTTGTTTTTCACAAACTTCAGTTGCGTGGGGTTAAACGGAAAAATCTCGGAGTAATACTTTGATATGGAGGTGTAGAAAATATTTTGTGAATCGTGCATGTACAAATTTACAAATATTGCTCGACAATACTTTTTACTTCGTGCGCAGGTCGCACACCCATCCCACTCCACTTTAACTCGCCGTCTTTAAACAGCATCAGTGTAGGAATGCTTCGTATCTGGTATTTCGAGGCAATATTAGGGTTGCGGTCAACATCCACTTTAATGATCTTGACATTTTCTTTCAGCTCGGCTTTCACCTGCTTCAGAATGGCCGGCATTTGTTTACACGGACCACACCAGTCGGCATAAAAATCGACCAAAACCGGACGTTTGCAATTGATAATATTTTTGAATTTAGCTATCATTCTGTTCTGCTCTTTTTTTGCGCTTCACCATAAAATCGTTTATGGCATCGCCCACAAGGTAACCAACCGCAGCTCCCCACAAAGTACTCCAGTACCACACCGATTTAATGGGGCAGGTACCGCTTAAACATCCCACGTATTTCCAGTAAAGGAAACCTCCAATGGCACCAACTACCAATAAAATCAGGGCCAGCTGCTTTTCTTTTAAAATCTTTTTCATTTTACTTACAACTTTGAAACAACGACAAGCACTTTTAGTTTTTAAATAAACATTGAAAAAAATGATTGCAAATAGATTTCGCCGAAATCATAACTTTTAGGAAATATAGAGCTCAATGAAAACGGCTACTTTTGTCGGCTTTAGAAAACATTATGTGGGCACTATTCGGATTGGCATCGGCCTTATTTCTGGGCATTTACGACATTTTTAAAAAGCAATCGGTTAACGGCAACGCGGTAATGCCCGTGCTGTTTTTTTCAACGGTTGCCAGCACTTTGCTGTTTACACCTTTTATTATTTTATCGTTTAAATCGCCCGAGCTGATGGCCAACACCGGCTTGTATGTTCCAAAACTCACCGCTACCGAACATTTACAGGTGTTGCTAAAATCGGCCATTGTTGTGTCGAGTTGGGTGCTTGCCTTTTTTGCGCTGAAACACCTGCCCATTACCATTGTGGCTCCAATCCGGGCAACCGGTCCGCTTTGGACACTTATCGGTGCCCTCATCATTTTTCACGAACGCCTGAATGTTTACCAGTGGATTGGAATCGCCATCACCCTCGTATTTTTCTACCTCTTCTCCACCGCCGGAAAAGCAGAAGGCATCCATTTTAAACGCAATAAATGGATTTATTTTATTGTTGCCGGAACGCTACTCGGCGCCTGCAGTGGTTTATACGACAAATTTATTTTACAACGAATCGACCGTGTGGCGGTACAAGCCTGGTTTTCGGTTTACCAGGTGGTAATTCTCCTGCCTTTTGTTTTGCTGAACGAGAAAATCAGAAAACGCAAGAACATTAGTTTTGAGTGGCGCTGGACGATCCCGCTTATCGGGTTGTTTTTGGTGATTGCCGACTACCTGTATTTTTATGCCCTTAGCAACGAAGATGCTTTAATCTCGGTAATCTCGGCACTGCGCCGCGGAAGTGTTCTGGTAGCTTTTGTAATTGGCGGTGTGCTGTTTAAAGAACAAAACCTGAAAAAGAAAGGTGCTTATCTGGTGGGTATTCTCACGGGTATTTTGCTGATTACTTTGGGAACGGTGTTGTAAAGAAAGTTGCGAGCTTCGAGTTGCTAGTTGCGAGCGAAAGATTGAGGGAGATTGATAGAAGATTGAGGGAGATTGAGAAATTGTGAAATTGTCAAATTGATAAATTGTCAAATTGCAACTTTCGGAACTACTTCTCTCCTCTTTGTGAAACTTTGTGTCTTCTCTGTGTAACTCTGTGGTAAAATATTTTGATAACTGACGTGAGATTTGTAACCTCTTACTTGAAGCTAGAGGCTCTTTACACGCAACTAGTAAAAACAAAAAAAGCTTCCCGCAAACTGCAGAAAGCCTTTCTCAAATATTTTGTATTCAATTAGAATTTAAACGTCAATCCTACTCCAAACGATTCCATAAACTGTAAATCAGGTGCGGGAAATCCGGAAGGATCTTCTCCCTGAATTTTAACATCATTATCGTAAATCAACTGCGTAATCAGGTTAGCCGACAGGTAGTCGTTCACCTTCATAATAATTTTGAATGTCCAGTCGATATCGACATTTTTAGGTTGATCGAGGTAATTCGAGAAAAGATCAACTTTGGTATCAAGCGTTACATTCTCCCAAATATCCTTTTTATACTGTGCTTTAACTGTTGCACCAAGTTCGGCACGAACCGATTTTCCTTCTTCAACACCAAAAGCACCTTCATCAGAAAGATCATCGTCGGTAACAAAAGTAAATTTTCCCGACACCGGAGCCATCATCAGCGAAAAATCATCGGTTTTGTAATCCATACCCAAACCAAGATTCAGGTAACCCGGCGCCATAAATTTTGAAATGGCATTGTCGGTATCCGGGTAAGTGTAACCCGCGGCAAACTGCGATTTGAATCCCATCAAAGCCGAATAATACCAGTTCTTTTTGGCCTCAATACCCAGTTTCGAACTAATATCGATCATATCGTCAGATTTCTGCAAATCCTTATCTTCTTCTTTTAAAAAGCCATAACGAAAATCGAAGGTATTGTCCCAGGTCAGCTTGTCCTTTTTATAATTAGCAGCGTAGTTTACCATAAAAACTCCCGACATGGAACTTCTTCCTCCGGCTGCCCAGTTGCTCAATGAAACCTGCGAAAAATTAAGTGTAGTACTACCATTTGTTGTCCAAAGGGTATCTTTTGTTTCGTCTTGTGCAAACGCAAATGCAGGTACTAAAAATAATAAAATCAGTAATTTCTTCATTTCAATATTTGTTTGGTAATTTTTAAAAACTCAAGTTAAGGAAAATAGAACAAAGGTTGAATAAAAAAGTTTGTAAACATAACAACGACTATAGAAATCGGGCCAGATCAACTTCGTTATTGATGGCATAATTATCGTCCGTAATCAACGCTTTCATTTCCTTCGCAAAATAAGGCGCCAGCATCACTCCCTTTGTTCCCAGCCCGTTAAATAAATTGAGATGACCGAACACCGGATGTTTTCCTAAAACAGGGCGCCGGTCGATAACTGTTGGACGTACGCCTGCCCAATGTTGCTCTAACTCAAAATCAACATGAATCAAATCTTTTAAACGATCGACAATGGAGTTTTTTCCTTCTTCTGTCGGTTTAACAGAAAGATCTTTCCACTCATATGTTGAGCCGACTTTAAAACGATGATCGCCAATTGGCAGTACAAATACACGCCGGTTAATAATATAGTTCTCCGAAAGATCGGGTGCATAAATCTGCAGCACCTCCCCTTTTGCGGGTTGCAATCGCACAAAATCAAACAGCGGTTGCGTTTTGAGGTAGTGCCCCTCGCAAAACACTATTTTATCAAATTGAATATCCCGAAAAATATGATTTTCGAAATTGCCCTGGTTTGCCGGAAAATCAGCTTCGATCAACATTTCATTTTTCTGAAAAAAACGTTTTGCAGCATCCAGAAAAATGCGGGTTTTTAAATAACCCGATCCTTTTACAATTCCATAAGCATGTGACTGAAAAACATTTTCAACCGGACTGGTTTCACAAATATCCTGAATAAATGGGGCAAATTTCTCATCAGCTTTTCGTTCGAACCACAGTTCGGCTTCCTGTTCCGACAATGGTTTAATCATAGGCAGATCGAAATAAAAACGTTCACCCAACAATTCTTCCAGATCGCTGTAACGATTTTTCATTACCGGCAGCAAATCATCCACCATCCAGCTTTTGGTCATTCGTTTAAATACCAGCGGATTTACCATGCCGGCTGCCACTCGAGTTGCCGTACTTTTTTGCGGATTGTTGACGATACACAATTTCACTCCGGCCAAATGCAACTCAAAAGCCAGCAATGTTCCGGCCAGCCCCTGACCAACAATCAATACTTCCTTCCGCTTCATTGGATGCTAATCTTTTTGGCTGCTTCTTCCACTTCTTCAACCGGCAGTTCGCAAGCACCGTTTTTGCATACATAAATCAAATCCGTAGTATGACTAAAACGATCTTTCAACAATGGCACCTCGCTTTCCTTCTCGGTGAATGCCCAAAGCACATGCGGATAAAAACCATTTTGCAATTTCTGAAGCTGTAAGCGAGAATTAATACCACAAACGGCTACCTCGAAATAAGGAGCCGTTAATTTTAACAGCAACGTGCCCCAGTTGGCATAAGCCATCGGATAATTGGTAAAATGTGGCGTAATGTATTGCAACATTTTCTTTGCTGTTTCCAGAAACTCGGGATCTCCTTGGATTAAATACAAACGGTGCAGGTTGTTCGCCATAACCGAATTGGCCGCCGGAATTACATTATCCTCTTTCTGAAAATGGTTCGTAATTACCGCATCGGCATTAAACCGGTTAAAGTAGAAAAGTTGTACCTCCTTGTCGTAAAAATGGGCAAAAACATACGCCATCAACTTATCCGATAAGACTAGCCATTTTTCATCACCTGAAACTTCGTATAACGCCAGAAATGCTTCGATCAATAAAGCATAATCTTCCAAAAATCCGTCGATGGAAGTAATGCCATTTTTCCAACTGTGGTAAAGCTGACCGTCTGCTTTCATCAGGTTTTCTTCGATGAATGCAGCATTTTTAATGGCCAGACATAAAAACTCTTCGTTGCCAAACGCTTTATACGCATCAGCAAGTCCCTTAAGCATGAGCGCATTCCACGATGTTAGTGTTTTATCATCCAATCCCGGACGTATTCTTTTGCTTCGTGCTTTCAACAGTGCATATTTCCATTTACCAACTTTTATCTCGAGCTGATTTAAACTCAATCCTTGTTTTTCGGCAAATGCTTCATTCGAAATATCACGAAGCAATATGTAATTATTATGCTCCCAAAATCCTTTTCCATTTACATTATAATATTCTTCGAACAACGGAAACTCATCGCCCAAAACTTCCTGAAGCTCCGCTTTCTTCCACACGTAAAATTTTCCTTCTTCGCCTTCGCTGTCGGCATCTAACGACGAATAAAAAGCACCACTTTCATCCATCAGCTCTCGTTCTACAAATGCAATGGTTTCGTAAACCACCGTTTTAAACTCCTCGATTTTAAAATGCTGCCAGGCCTTTGAATACACACTTATCAACTGCCCATTATCGTACAACATCTTTTCGAAATGCGGTACTTTCCATTTTTCATCCACCGAATAACGCGCAAAACCTCCCCCCACCTGATCGTAGATACCTCCGCGAGCCATTTTCAATAAAGTGGTTTCTACAAAATCGAGCACGGCCTCATCAGAATTCATAAAACCATAGTACAGCAGAAAGTCAAGATTTACGGGCATAGGGAATTTTGGGGCGCCGGCTCTGCCGCCTTCCTCATAATCGAAATATTTTTTCCAGCCATCCACACCGTTTTGCAATAATTCTTTGCTGAGTGCAACCTCTGTTTCCACTTCGGGCATTAACGAAACCTGTTTTATTCCCTGCTGCAATTGTGTTGCAAATTCTTCAGCCTTGCTTTGTTTTCCTTTATAAAAAGCTGCAAGTGTTTTTAAGTTTTCCACCCAGGTTTCTTTTGGGAAATACGTTCCGCCCCAAATTGGCCGCCCGTCGGGCAACGCAATTACATTTAACGGCCAGCCGCCCTGCTGCCCCATCAACTGAACTGCACTCATATAATAATGGTCCACATCGGGGCGCTCTTCACGGTCGACTTTGATGCAAACAAAATTTTCGTTCATTACGGCAGCCACCTGTTCATCCTCAAAACTTTCGTGCTCCATAACGTGGCACCAGTGACAGGCTGCATAACCAATACTTACCAAAATAAGTTTGTCTTCAGCTTTTGCCTGTGTAATAAGTTCTTCGCTCCAGGCCTGCCAGTTTACAGGATTATGGGCGTGCTGCAAAAGATATGGCGATGTGGCATTTATCAGCGCATTTGTATGTGGCATAATCAAAATAATTGTTTTTAAACAAGCTGTTTTCAGCCTGCTTCTGTTCTGAAACGACTGTTTTCAGAAGAACAATAAAACCGGAAATTGGTTCCCTTGGATATCGTTTTTGACATAGCCTGCATGACAAAGGTCATTTTGACTTTTAAAACGAAAGCTACTTTTGTAAGCACAAATCCACCTAAGAAATTAGGACACAACATCAAACAAAAAATAAAAATCCCGGACTGGACGCCGGGATTTTTTTATGGCTCAAATTTTCTCTGCTTATTTTGATGTAACATCTGCGTTGTTCTGCGAAATCTGCGTGCAAAAGTGTTTGGGATAAATACTTTGAATCATAGTTTTAAATACAATTCACCTCACGCTCCAAAGTCACGCCAAACTTTTCTTCCACCGACTTACAAATTTCTTCCGAAAGAGAATAAATCTCTTTGCCGGTGGCATTGCCATAATTGACCAGCACCAAAGCCTGTTGTTCATGAACTCCGGCATCGCCAATACGTTTGCCCTTCCAACCGGCTTGTTCGATCAGCCAACCGGCAGCCAGTTTTATTTTGCCCTCTCCTCCCGGATAAACAGGAATCTCCGGGTATTTTGATTTGATTTGCTCTGCCAAAGCGACTTCCACTACCGGGTTTTTAAAGAAACTTCCGGCATTACCCAACTCTTTTACATCGGGTAGTTTTGAGGAGCGGATTTCAATAACCGCCTCACGAATATTGTGAAGATTTGTTTCTCCTTTTTCTTTTACCTTTTCTTCCAATTGTCCGTAACCAAGGTTGAACTCCGGAAATTTATCCAATCGGAAAATCACAGAAGTAATGATAAAACGGTTTTTAAGGTAGCTTTTAAAGACACTGTTCCGGTAGGCAAAACCACATTCGGTTGCAGGATACTCAACCGCACAACCCTTTTCCAGATCAAAACCTTTTACTTTTTCAACCAGTCGGCAAACTTCCTGTCCGTAAGCACCAATATTTTGCACCGGTGTTGCCCCCACATTCCCAGGAATCAACGATAAATTTTCAGCTCCACCCAATCCCTGATTTACGACAAATTCTACAAATTCGTCCCAAACTTCGCCGGCACCAACTTCAAACCACTCGTGATTGCGATCCTCCCAAACCGAATTCATTCCCGGTACATTCGGATGAATTACCAGCCCGTCGAAATCATTCATAAACAAAATATTGCTGCCCTCACCCAAAACGATCAGCTTCTCCTCTTTCCAGCTTTTATTGGAATTCAGAAAAACCTCCAGGTCTTCCAGTTCGGTAAATTCGAAATAATATTTTGCCTTGGCTTCGATGCCAAATGTATTGTGTGCCTTTAGCGAATGATTTTCTGAAAAGCGGATCATAGAATAAATTTTGCGCAAAGATAAAAGCTCCATTGATTAATGATGAAGGATTAAGGATTAATTTGCCTGCAATGCTTTAATGCGAGAATGCTTAAATTACAAAATTGCTTAACTGATAAATTGTAAAATTATATGCAAAGAACGCCTCCAACTCATACGCACTTTTGCCAATTGCATTTTGCCAACTGCCTATTGAGCCACTTAACATCAGTCCTACCGTTCTTTGTGAGACTCTGAGTCTTCTCTGGGCAACTCTGCGTTAAAACATTTTGACAGGAGATTGAGCTCACAGCAAGAATCTTCCAACTTCGCGTTTCCTGCTTCCTACTTTTTCTATCTTTACAACAAAATCATTTCATTCACTTGAAGCGCAAAAAGCAAATAATTGTTTCTGTTACCAACGACCTGGTTGCCGACAACCGGGTGCACAAAGTATGCACATCTCTGGAAGAAATGGGATTCAGTGTTTTGCTGGTTGGCCGGAAATTAAAAAACAGTCAGCCAATCGCCCGCAGCTATCAGACTCACCGATTGCTTTTGCTTTTTAAAAAGGGAGCGTGTTTTTATGCCGAGTACAATTTTCGGTTGTTTCTGTTTTTACTTTTCCGGAAAGCCGATGTTTTGCTCTCCAACGATTTGGATGCACTGACAGCCAATTATCTGGCTTCAAAAATTAAACGATCGACACTGGTTTACGATAGCCACGAATATTTTACCGAAGTTCCGGAATTAATTGACCGCCCGCGGGTAAAGCGGATTTGGGAGTGGCTGGAAGGAAAAATGCTGCCAAATTTAAAACACTGTTACACGGTTTGTGATTCCATTGCGGCTGTTTACAAGGAAAAATATGGCGTGCCGTTTCAGGTAGTCCGGAATATTCCTACTTCAAAAAATACTGCTCAGTTTAACAAAAAAGATAACCAGCGGAAAATCATTCTGTACCAAGGAGCGGTAAACATTGGCCGCGGACTAGAGCAAGCCATAAAAGCTATGCATTTTATCGACGATGCACAGCTTGTTATTGCCGGCGATGGCGATATAAAAGATCAGTTGGAAGAATTGGTACACAATGAAAAACTGCAGGAAAAAGTGCGTTTTACAGGGCGCCTTTCCATTGAAGAACTGACAAAACTAACTCCAACTGCCGATCTGGGATTATCAATTGAAGAAGATTTGGGGCTGAACTACCGTTTCGCGCTGCCCAATAAATTATTTGATTACATCCGATCCGGTGTTCCGGTGTTGATTAGCGATTTGCCTGAAATGAAAGCCATTGTTGAAAAATACGATATTGGTGCCATCAGCAACTCGCACGATCCAAAAGATCTGGCAAAAACGATTAACGAAGCTTTGAATAACCCAGACAAACGAAAAGTCTGGAAAACCAACCTCATTCAGGCATCAAATGAACTTACATGGGAAAATGAAGCGGAAGTTTTGAAAGGTATTTTTTCTGAATTTCTATAGGCATTTCATACGACTACACGTGGTTATTGTTTTACCCCCGGCCCCTAAAGGGGAGCTGGGCAAGTCCCCTTTTGGAGATTTAGGGGTGAATTAAATCCAGAAACCTAACCCACTAGAAATCGGACCACTGAATGCGATAAACTCCTTACCTCCAACGTCATGCTGAACTCGTTTCAGCATCTCCTTTTCAGGATCATCCTCTCAAAAGCCCCTAAAACAAGTTCAGGGTGACGTCTTAAACTAAGGTAAACTGAAGATCAAACTACACATTTTTCTCCAGCAGATTTTCAAACTCAATTTCATCAGTATTTTTTGCCGAATCGTGCAATTTACCATTTACACAAACCAGTGTTCGCGCAGGCTTTTTGGCTATGGCAGCATAATCGTGCGTTGCCATCAAAATTGTTTTTCCATCGTTGTTTAATTGGATAAATAAGTCCAGAATATCTTCCGAAGTTTCCGGATCGAGGTTTCCGGTGGGCTCGTCGGCCAAAATAATATCAGCATGATTTAAAATGGCGCGGGCAATAACAACACGTTGCTGTTCACCTCCACTTAGCTGGTGCGGCATTTTTTCTTTTTTGTGCAACATTCCAACGCGCTCGAGCACTTCATCAACACGATTCTCAATTTCCAGCTTGTTTTTCCATCCGGTGGCTTTTAACACAAAAGCCAGGTTGGCGTAAACATTCCTGTCGGTAAGCAAACGAAAATCCTGAAAAACAACCCCGAGCCGTCTTCTCAAATGAGGAATATTCCGTTTTTTCAATCCGACCAAATCAAAATCCAACACGGTCCCCGAGCCAAATTCCAAAGGCAATTCGGCGTTCAGCGTTTTTATGAGGCTGGTTTTTCCGGTTCCCACTTTTCCAACCACATAAATAAACTCACCTTCCTGCACCTCAACATCAACACCCGAAAGAATGAGGTTATCGTACTGGTAAATACTGGCATCGAGCAACTTTATGACTGTTTTTTTGTCCATAAAAAATGTGTTGCAACTAAAATAGTTCGAAATTTCTTACCCACATATATAATAAAGGAAAGAAATAAACAGTTTTTTGTTAAGAATTACAAGCATTAAGGGCAGTTTAGCAAACAGGGAATAGCTATTTTAGTTGGTCAATTGTAAAAAGTAAGCCAGCAAATGGTTTGAAACAATTAATTCATTTAAAACAAAGAGAATAAAGCATGAGAACGATACAAATTTTGTTATCTCTTTTTATCATTATTGGTTCTTTTCAGCAAGTCGGGGCGCAGGAAACGGCTTATTTCGATGATGTGAGAAAGGATATCGACATCGCCAAAGGACTCTACAACAAAGGAAAATACATTTCAACCTACCGGCAATTCGAGAAAATTCAGAAACGTGTTGAGCCCAAATCGGAACTGTATTCCGAGGCCGAATATTTCAAAGCGGTTTCGGCACTTCACGCCGGTTACCGCTCGGGCGACAAGCTGATCCGCACCTTTGTTGAAACCTATCCTGATAGTCCGTACATGAACAGCGCGCAATTCAACCTGGGTAAAAACCAGTCTGAAAAACGACAATATTCGCTGGCCGTTCGCACTTTTGCAAAAGTCGATCGTAAGGACCTGTCGGAAAACGAGCGCATTGAATTGCAATATCAAAACGGATTTGCCAACCTCGAGCAAGGAAATACGGAAGTTGCCTATCGTGAGTTTATGGCTATTCGGAACACCAACAATTTATACAGCAAACCGGCCACTTATTATTGTGCGCACATTCAGTATTTAAATGAAGATTACGATGCTGCACTGGAAGGATTTACTGCGCTGAACAACGATCCGGCTTACTCGCAGGTAATTCCGTTGTATGTGAGCCATATTTACTACAAACAGAAGAAATACAACGAGGTAGTTAACTACACCACTTCGATTATCGACGATGTGCAGGAAGAAAACCAAACTGAATTGGCAAAGATAGTTGGCGATTCATATTTTCATTTAGGTCAGTACGAAAATGCCATTCCTTACCTCGAAAGATATTTTGAAACTTCGGGGACAAAAACACGGGAAGAAAATTACATCCTTGGATTTTGTTACTACCACACCAACAAATTTGCAGAGGCCGCTGAATTACTGCAAAAAGCAGCTACCGGCGAAGATGAAATGACGCAAAACGCCTACTATCATTTGGCCGATTGTTTTATCAAACTTGACGATAAAGAAAAGGCAAAAACAGCCTACAACGCCGCTTCGGAATTTGATTTTAACGCGGACATAAAAGAAGACGCTTTGTTCAGTTACGCCAAATTAACTTACGAGCTTTCGTACTCGCCATTTAACGAAACCATAAAAGCTTTCGACCGCTACATTGCTGAATATCCAAACTCGCCAAAAAATGCTGAAGCCTACGAAATTCTGGGAGAAGTTTATATGGTGACCAAAAACTACAAAGACGCGATCGAGTCGATTGACAAAATACAAAACAAAACACCCGACATTTTGAAAGCCTACCAGCGCGTAACATTTTACCGCGGTCTGGAACTTTTCAATAACCTGATGTACAACGAGGCAATCGAGAATTTCGACCTGTCGCTGGCCAACGGAAGCTACAGCAAAGAAATAAAAGCACGATCACTTTACTGGAAGTCGGAAGCGCTGTACCGCGTGGGCGATTACGACAATTCAATCGCGTCGTACAACCAGTTCGCACGCAGTTCGTCATCGGCAAACGATGCAGAAGCCTTGAGTGCCGACTACAACATGGGCTACGCTTATCTGAAAACCGATAACAAAGAAGCGGCACAACAACATTTTAGTCAGTATGTGCAGAAAATGCAGGGCAAACGAACACCAAAAATTGCCGACGCCTACAACCGGATTGGCGATTATTATTTCCTGAATACAAACTATGCGCAGGCCATCGACAATTACGAGCGTGCCTACAACATAAAAATGCTGGAGGCCGATTACGCACTGCTGCAAATTGCATTTTGCCAGGGACTTCAGCGCAAACAGCAAGACAAGATCAACAACCTGAACCTGCTGTTACGCGAGTTTCCGGAGTCGGATTACTACGATGACGCTTTATACGAACTGGGGCGCGCGAACGAACGAATGGGCAATAATTTTGAGGCCGTTCGCCAGTACCAGGAGATCGTTGAGAACCATCCGAACAGCAACTATTACCGCAATGCACTTTTGCAATTAGGATTGGTAAATTACAACAACGGCGACTTTAACAAAGCCCTGCGCCAATACAAGGAAGTGGCCGAAAACTATAAAGGTACACCCGAAGCAAATTCAGCGTTACAAGGAATAAAAAACTGTTACGTAGAACTGAATGATGTGGATGCTTATTTCGCCTACGTAAAACGTTTGGGGGGCGATGTTAGCGTTAGCGCATCAGAACAGGATCAGCTGACTTATTCAGCTGCAGAACGTGTTTACATGGCCGGAAATGAGGATGCCGACGTGCAACTTCAACAGTACCTGAATCAATATCCGAACGGCGCATACATTACAAATGCACATTTCTATCTGGCAGAAAATAAATACAAAGAAGGCAACTACGAGGAAGCCAATACGCATTACTCGTTTGTGGCCAACCAGCCCGACAATCTTTTTACCGAACAGGCACTTGCACGCGCATCGGAGCTGACATTCAACGCCGGCGACTACAATGCAGCACTCAATCTGTTTAATCGGTTGGAAGAAAAATCAACCGGAAAATGGAATTCGCTTCGTGCAAATACAGGCCAGATGCGCTGCCAGTTGATCAATCAAAATTATCAGGCAGTAATTGTGGCTGCTGAAAAAGTAAATAAATCGGATGTAGCCAATGAAGCATTGAAAAAGGAAACCGATTATACCATTGGAAAATCGAATTACGAACTGGGCAACTTAAGTTCGGCAATTAGTCCGCTGCGCGATGTGGCAAAAGACACCAAACTGGAACAGGGTGCTGAAGCCAAATACCTGTTGGCAGAAATTTATTACCGCGACAATAACAAAGCAAAAGCCGAGGAAGAGATTGTTGATTTTATCGACAAAGGAACGCCATACACGTACTGGCTGGGTAAAGCCTTTTTGTTGCTGGCCAGTATTTACGAAGATGGTGGCGACCAGTTTCAGGCAAAACATACCTTGAAAAGCCTTGCTGAAAACTATAACGACGACAGCGACGGAATAAAAGCCGAAGCGCAACAACGCCTTGATGTTATTCTGGCAAAAGAAGCGCAGCAGCAGCAAAACGCAGTAGACAGCTCTTTCCAAATGGAAATTAAACAAAACTAAAAATGCACAACATGTTCAAAACAGCTCGATATATTTTCACTCTTTTAATACTTGGCACCACCGTTTTTGCACAGGCGCAACAAGACACCACGCTTACCAAGGAAGTTATGGTTACCAAAGCTTACAAGCCAACAATTTCGGATGCCAACAAGCTAAACAGCATGCCGACAATTGATGAATCGGAACACCAAAAACCAACCTTTAATTACAGCATCAACAGCCAGCCTGTTTTTAGCACTTTTTCGGTGAATCCGTTAAAAGCGGCCATTGTTGAAACATCGAAAAATCAGGATAACGGTTACGGCCTGGTTCGTGCCGGTTTGGGAACAACTTTCCGCCCTTATGGCGAAGTTTTCTTTAACAATCAAAACTCAAGGAATTCGCTGTTTGGCATTCACGCCATGCACCTATCATCGTTTGACGATATTGAATTGGAAGGCGGCAATAAAGTGGATGCACCGTTTATGAAAAACGAGGTTGATCTGTTTGTAAAACACCTGGTCCGGGACAATGTACTTTCGGTGAATCTCGATTTTAAACACGATGCTTTTAATTATTACGGCTATCCATTAACTGCCGTTCCTGATCCGCTGCTTGAAGGCGGTCAGACCATTAATTATTTCGATACCAAACAGTCGTTTGCAAAAGGCGGAATTAATGTCGGGCTAAAAAACCCAACTGCCGAATACGACGATGCAACTATAGGATTTGATTTTAACTACCATTATTTTGGTACAAAAACCGATCAGCGAGAGCATTATGCCAGTTTTGTACTCGACGTACAACAACCAATGGTTACCGGAGTTGGATTACTTGAAGGCGGCGTTTTATACACACAGGCCAGCGATATTTACCTGCAGGCCGACTCAGCCACCGGCAACCGCTCGCAAATTATTATACACGCCAAACCGGCCTGGTTTATTGGCGACGAGACTGCGAATATTACACTCGGCGCTAACACCTGGTTTATTATGGTTTCGGATGAAGATACCGAAGCTAAGATTTCACCAAATATCCGTGCCAACTGGACACCTGTTCCGGAGTTGATAAGTATTTATGCAGGAATTGACGGCGATTACGTTAGCAATCACTATTCAAAAATTGCGTACGAAAATCCGTTTGTCGACCCGTTGCACGATGTAATGAACTCGTTTCAAAAGTTTCGTTTTTATGGTGGTTTTGATGGTAAGTTTTCAAAAAAGACCAACTTCAAAATTTCGGCAGAATATGCTATGATCGATAACCAGCCATTTTACTACCTGAGTGAAGCTTTATATCTTGATCCTGACTACAATCCTGCCCCATCGATTGTTGACAATACTTTTAAGATTTTATACGACAATATTGATCGTTTAAAATTGAATGCAGAGATCTTTCACGCCTCGTCCGACAAAGTTGATTTAACAGCATCGGTAAATTACTACAACTACAAACTCGACGAACAGGAAGAAGCATGGAACCTTCCAATCTGGGATGCCAATTTCAATATCGGCTACAAAGTAAACGAGCAACTTAGTTTGTCGGCCGATATCTTTTTAATGGGCGAAAGAAAGGCTTTGGTTATTGAATCAGCAAACTTATACTCGAGTGCAGCCGCAATTTACAGATCCAATAATCTCGAAACTGCTTTCGACTTAAACCTGAAAGGCAACTACCAGATCACCAACCAATTTTCGGTATTTGCACAACTTAACAACTTTGGTTTTCAAAAATATCAACGCTGGTTCGGATACCCGGTACAAAGCTTTAATATGCTGGCCGGTATAAGCTATTCGTTCTAAGCAATACTAACAACTCAATTCGGTAAAGGGAGGCAAAAGCTTCCCTTTTTTGTGAAGGTCTCATGAAAACCAGTAGCAATATATGTTTCTTGTGCCTTCTACACAATCGTCCCTCTCTAAGCGTAGAGAGGGAATGAGGGAGAGTTAAATTCAAATTACTTTACTCTTATCAATGTTGGAGATTTTCTAGAATAATGAATGTTATTTACGTATAAACAAGACTCGATTCAACTCTTTTTTCAGTCCGATTTCAACCCAAATAAAAACCCGCTGCTTCGCCCTCATTTTGAGGTTAATATCTTGTTGAAAAATAAGGTCTTTTAACACATTAAAAACAGCAGTTTTCTGCCTATTTTTTATATATTTGTGACGTGATTATCAGATCATTTTTAGAACAAGATAAGAACTTGAAAATCAACTAGTTTTCTTCGAAAAGTTTTAAAGAATTTTTTGCGGGGGAAACTATTTTATTTTAGAGGATTTAATTTTAACAAAGAGAGATGAGCGAAATTGAAAAAAATGAAGTCCAAAGCAACGGCAACGGAAACTATGGAGCAGATAGTATCCAGGTGCTTGAAGGTTTGGAAGCAGTAAGAAAAAGGCCGTCGATGTACATTGGCGATACCAACGAAAAAGGTTTGCATCACCTCGTTTACGAGGTGGTTGACAACTCGATCGACGAAGCGCTGGCTGGTTACTGTAACAACATCGAAGTTATAATTCATGAAGATAATTCCATCACTGTAAAAGATGATGGGCGCGGTATTCCAACCGAAAAACACTCAAAAGAAAACAAATCGGCGCTGGAGGTTGTAATGACCGTTTTGCACGCCGGTGGTAAATTCGATAAAGATTCATACAAAGTTTCAGGTGGTTTGCACGGTGTAGGTGTATCGTGTGTTAACGCACTTTCTACCTATCTGAAAGCCGAAGTACACCGCGACGGAAAAATCCATGTGCAGGAATATGGCATTGGAAAACCACAGGGCGATGTTCAAATTGTTGGTGAAACCGACAAAACAGGAACCTATGTAACTTTTGTTCCCGATAGTACCATTTTCCTTACAACGGAATACAAATACGAAATTCTTGCAGCACGTTTGCGCGAGCTGGCTTTCCTGAATGCAGGAATCAGACTTCGAATCATTGACGAACGCGTTGTTGAAGAAGACGGTTCTTTTAAATCAGAAGAATATTTTTCGGAAGCCGGTTTGAAAGAGTTTGTTGAGTATTTGGATACTACCCGCGAAAAGCTGATTGAGGAAGTAGTGCACATTACCACCGAAAAAAATGATATTCCGGTAGAAATTGCGCTTCAATACAATACTTCATTTTCAGAAAATATTCATTCGTATGTAAACAACATTAATACGATTGAAGGAGGAACGCATTTAACCGGTTTTAGACGCGGTTTAACACGTACCTTGAAAAATTATGCCGACCAAAGTGGAATGCTCTCAAAACTGAAATTTGATATCAGTGGCGACGATTTCCGTGAAGGATTGACTGCAATTATTTCGGTAAAAGTTCAGGAGCCACAGTTCGAAGGTCAGACAAAAACGAAACTGGGTAACTCAGAAGTTAGTTTATCGGTTGACCAGGCTACCAGCGAAGCTTTACAGAACTACCTGGAAGAAAATCCAAAGGCAGCCAAGCAAATTGTACAAAAAGTAATTTTGGCAGCTCAGGCACGTCACGCAGCGCGTAAAGCCCGCGAAATGGTGCAACGTAAAAACGCGCTTTCGGGTGGTGGTTTGCCGGGAAAATTGAGCGACTGCTCGGAAAAAGATCCTGCACAATGCGAAGTATTCCTTGTCGAGGGAGACTCGGCAGGTGGTACGGCAAAACAAGGCCGCGACCGCAGAACACAAGCAATTCTTCCGCTGCGTGGTAAAATCCTGAACGTGGAAAAAGCCATGCAACACAAGATCTTCGAAAACGAAGAGATTAAAAATATTTTCACCGCTTTAGGAGTTACCATTGGTACCGAAGAAGATTCGAAAGCGTTGAACATGGAAAAACTGAGGTATCACAAGATTGTGATCATGACCGATGCCGATGTGGACGGTAGCCACATTGCAACATTGATTATGACCTTCTTTTTCCGCTATATGAACGACCTGATTAAAAAAGGTCACCTTTACATTGCAGCTCCACCACTTTACCTGATTAAAAAAGGAAAGAGAGAATCATATGCATGGTCGGAGAAACAACGCCTGCAACTTATTGAAGAGTGGGCCGACGGTAACGAAAGTGCCGTTCACACACAGCGTTACAAAGGTTTGGGTGAGATGAATGCCGAGCAGCTTTGGTCGACTACCATGAACCCTGAGCAGCGTACACTGCAACAGGTAACCATAGAAAATGCTGCTGAAGCAGACCACATTTTCTCAATGCTTATGGGCGATGATGTACCGCCACGCCGTAAGTTTATTGAAGACCACGCTACCTACGCAAATATTGATGCGTAATTTGTTTGAACAATAAATAGCACGGCGAGTTATTATTCGCAATGCTATACATTATAAAATACAAAGTTAAAATCCGGGAGCCTTTCCCGGATTTTTTCGCTTTGCTAAACAACTAAATCCTACTATATGAACATCTGTGTTTTCTGCTCATCGAGCAATGCCATAAACGATAAATATTTCGAGGCCGCACAAAACCTGGGCGAGCTAATTGGTAAAGGCGGTCATAGTCTTATAAATGGTGGTGCCAATGTTGGATTGATGGAAGCGGCTACCATTGCTGCCAGCAAAGCAGGTGCAAAAACGGTGGGTATTATTCCCGAAAGGATGATCGGCCGGTCGCTGGCCTCCAACAACTCGCACGAAGTAATAATTACCACCGATATGATGGAACGCAAAGATCAAATGCGTAACATGTCGGATGCTTTTATTGCATTGCCGGGTGGCTTTGGTACACTCGAAGAAATCTTAGAAGTTATTACGCTTCGGCAACTCTCCTACCACCACAAACCCATAGTTTTTGTTAACACAAATAATTTTTTCGACTACCTCTTTAAACAATTTGAGGTTTCGTATGTCGAACTATTTGCAAAAGATATTTACCGACAATTATATTTTGTGGCACAAACGCCCGAAGAAGCGATGGAATACATCGAAAATTACGAGGAAGTAGAACTCGATTCGAAATGGTTTAAGGTTCCCGAAAAATAATTGTCTGTACTTGTAATTATTAATACGATAAATTGTCGTATTATTTGCACGTTCTGACAAGACATACTGACATACTTTCAGTAGACACCGTTTTTATTTTCACTTTTTAACACTAGAGATAGCTCCGTGTTAAATTATGCAAAATAGCGGCAATCAGCGGCAGGCAAGCAAAACAGTGGCAATAAATTTGCGTTCTTAATTCCCTGAGAAAATTAGAACGTTTTAAAAATTTTAAGTTATGAAAAAAGTAGGAAGAATTTCGCTGACATTTTTACTTGTTATAGCAGGTGCATTTGTAGGAGTTTGGGCTTACAGCACTTTTTTCGACAAGCCACAGGTTGTAACAGTGAAAGAAGAGCAAGCAGCACGATTTGTTAATTACCCCGCGGATAGCGAACAACAGTTACCCGATTTAACTTTTGCCGCCGAAAAATCGATTCATGCGGTTGTACATATTGCCACAAAATCAGTTCGTACCGGGCAATGGTCGAGCGGTAATCCGTTTTTAGATGAGTTTTTTGGCCTGCAAAGGCAACAACCTCAGGTACAGCAAGGTTTTGGTTCGGGTGTAATTATGTCCGACGATGGTTTTATTATTACCAATAACCACGTAATTGAAGACGCCCAGGAAATTAAAGTAATATTGAATGACAAACGCGAATTTGACGCGCGTTTAGTTGGAACCGATCCATCAACCGATATTGCTTTATTAAAAATTGAAGCCAATGACTTACCATATTTAACTTATGGCAATTCCGATAACCTGAAACTTGGCGAATGGGTATTGGCAGTTGGTAACCCGTTTAACCTTACATCGACGGTAACTGCGGGTATTATAAGCTCACAAGGACGAAACCTGGGAATTAACCAGGATCAGTACCGAATAGAGTCGTTTATTCAAACCGATGCGGCAGTAAATCCCGGAAACAGCGGAGGCGCACTGGTAAACCAACAAGGTAACCTGGTTGGAATTAACACTGCAATTGCCTCTCGTACCGGATCATACACCGGATATTCGTTTGCAGTACCGGTATCTATCGTAAAAAAAGTTGTTAAAGACTTAAAAGAATTCGGAGAGGTACAACGCGCATTACTAGGTGTAAATATTGGCGATGTTAATGCAGAAATTGCTGAAGAACTGAACCTTGATAAGGTGGAAGGTGTTTATATAGGTGGAGTCGTTGCTAACGGAGCTGCCAACGAAGCCGGCATAAAAGAGGAGGATGTGATCATCAGTGTTGATGGAGATAAAGTAAAAACAGCAGCCGAGCTACAGGAAAAAGTTAGTCAGTACCGTCCGGGCGACAATGTAGACATTGTTGTAATTAGAGACAATGAAAAGAAACAATTTACCGTTACCTTGCGTAACAAACATGGCGACACCGAAAT
>NZ_CAJXTC010000042.1 GCF_913060805.1 uncultured Draconibacterium sp. | reverse complement strand
AGATCAGTTTCAGCAAAATCAGGCATATTTTTATTTCGCATTTACATGGCGACCATTATTACGGATTAATTGGTTTGTTATCGACTATGAATCTGCTGGGGGTAAAAAGCGATGTGCACATTTATGCCCCATCGGAATTAAAAACGCTCATACAGCCTCAACTCGATTTTATTCGCGGAGAAATGAGCATAAAACCCATTTTTCATCCGCTAAACCTGAAAAAACCACAAACAGTATTCGAGAATAAAAACATCGAAGTACTTTCGTTTCCGGTAAAACACAGCATTCCAACTGTAGGTTTCCTGTTCCGTGAAAAGCCCAAACAAGCCAATATTAAAAAGGAAATGATTAAGGCCTACAATATCCCTCTTGCAAAAATTAAGGATATTAAAGCAGGAGCCGATTTTGAAACGGAAGACGGAAGATTAATTCCAAACGAAAAGCTGACGACTCCGCCACCAAAACCAAAATCGTATGCATTTTGCACCGACACGGCTTTTCATCCGCCCCTTGCAGAAATAATTGAAGGCGTTGATTTATTGTACCACGAAGCTACATTTTTGGAAGAGCTAAAAGATTTGGCTGGAAAAACTCTCCACTCCACTGCACGCCAGGCAGCAGAAATGGCAAAATTAAGCAAGGCGTCAAAACTACTGATCGGTCATTTTTCAAGCCGTTTTAAAAATTTAGAGGACTTTAAAACCGAGGCCCGGGAAGTTTTTAAGAATACAGAACTGGCAATAGAAGGGAAAAAGTACATGATCTAACTTCCTTCTTCCCCATCAAAAAATCCTTTATCGAAATTTACCAAATACAATTTTTCAGTTGGCCGCGTAAAAGCCGTGTATAACCAACGGTAATACTCGGTGTCCAGCATGTCTTCCACCAGGTAACCATGATCGACAAAAACAGCTTTCCACTGCCCGCCCTGCGCTTTATGGCAAGTTAAGGCATAGGCATATTTTACCTGCAAAGCATTAAAATACGGATTCTCCTTAATCTTTTTCCAACGCTCCTTTTTATTCCGAATGTCGAGGTAATCTTCAGAAACGGCATTGAATAACTCGCGGTTCCGCTCTGAAGAAAAAGATGCTGTTTCAATGCTCAGCGTTTCCAAAAAGATTTTACAGTCGAGTTCAACATCTTCGTAGTCAACAAAACGCAAACACACATCAGCAAACCGGAATCCGTACAATTCTTCGTATCCGTAAATCGATATGATTTCGGCAATATCGCCGTTGGCAATAAAATCAAGTTTATCATCCTCGCCGGGCCAGAAATAGTTGTTTTTTACGACCATCACTAAATCGCCCCGCTCAATTTCATTCTCCTTGTAAAGAATGGAGCCACGAATTCCTTTATTAAAAAGATTGGCACGTTTATTCGACCGGGTAACCACAGTTGTATCGAAAAAACCATATTTATCGTAACACGACGAAATTGTTTCAATCAAATCACCTCCCGAAATACGCTCAACATCAGGAAAATTTTCTGTATCGATCGGGAAAAATCCTTCGTAGTGCTGCTCGGCAATAAGGTTTCGCATTTCGGTAGCATTGGTTAAAACGCCCGAACCTTCTGCCTGGCGAACTACTTCTTTCAGTTCCACTTCGGAAACCGAAAATCCATATTGTTCCAAACTAAAAGCTTCAAGTGCAGGGCTTATATTTAATCCTACAGGCGTTAACTGTGCGGTATCGCCAACTAAAACAAGGTGACAATTCTCGCCCGAATAAACGTATTGGAGTAAATCATCGAGTAAACGTCCGCTCCCAAAAACAGCATTCTCACTCATTTCGTTCGATATCATTGAAGCCTCATCAACAATAAAATAGGTGTTCTTGTACAAGTTTTTATTCAACACAAAACGCCCCATTCCATCGGATGCTGACTGCTGTCGGTATATTTTTTTATGGATGGTAAAAGCCGACATTCCGGAGTAAGAAGCCATAACTTTTGCTGCACGTCCGGTTGGCGCCATTAAAACGGAACGAATTTTGAGGGATAGCAAACATTGTGTCAACGAATAAAGCATGGTTGTTTTTCCCGTTCCGGCATAGCCTTTAATCAACATTATCCGATCGGGCTCAGCGACGGAGATAAATTCAGCCAAAGTGTCGATTAAACGCGTTTGACATTTTGTTGGCGGGAAGCCCAATTTCTCGGTTAATATGGCTTTTAAGTGTTTTTTGATCATACCAGCTAAAATAACAGAAGGTAAAAGAAGCTAATTTATTTTTTTTTTTAAATTTGCAGGCAAACGAAAAATGAACTTATAAAAAAATAAAAATGAGAACCGTAATTCAGATTGTACTTTTCCTTGTAGCCGTTGTGCTTACTTATTTAATCTACCAAAGTATTCAGCGCCCAATAGAATTTGATAAAGCAAAAGATGTGCGCTACGAAGCAACTGTTGCAAAGTTAAAAGATATTCGTAAAGCTGAATTGGCCTACAAAGATATTTATGGCCAGTTTACAGGAAGTTGGGATACTTTGATCTCTTTTGTAACACACGACTCGGTTAGAAACGTAAGAGCTATCGGCGAATTGACTGACAGTATGATCGAAGCTAAAATTACTGAGAAAAAAGCGATTGAAATGGGACTTATCATTCGTGATACTGTAAAAGTTGGAGTTATCGACGCACTTTTCGGTGGTAACTACGATGCAAACAGTTTGCGTTACGTTCCTGTTCCTGGCGAGCCAACAGAGTTCCACCTGGGAGCTACAATCATTACTACCGGTTCTGGTATTAAGGTTCCTGTTTTTGAAGCAAAAGTACATAACAACGTTGTTTTAAGAGGTTTAGATGAACAATTGATCATCAATCTGAACGATCAGCGCAGAACAAACGAAAAATACCCGGGTTTAAAAGTTGGATCGTTGGTTGAGACAAACAATAATGCGGGTAACTGGGAATAAACCATGCATGAATTTGTAGACGAAACGTTTCAATCGGAAACTTCCGGCGAAAAAATATTATCCATTCAGGCTAGCCTGAATGGATTTTCTTTTTCTATTGTTTGCCCCAATCAAAACAAACTACTCTATTTTAAAGACATTTCGCTAAAAATAAGTAACGAGAACTTATTGGCGAGGCATTTCGAATCGTTGTTTGCCGAGGAAACCATTCTTCAGAACAACTTTGAGAAAATATTTCTCGTTTACCATTCCCAAAATTTCACCTTGGTTCCTGAACAGCTGTTTCAGAACCGGATTGACGAAGACATTACTCCCCTGCTTTTTGAACAGAACGAGCAGACAAGCTGGATCAACAACAAAATTGCCCAACTTGAGGGAGAATTACTTTTTGCAATTCCTGAAAGTTTTCAGCAGGCAATAAACAAACGATTGCCTTCAGCACAAATCATTCATCCGCTACATCGAATTATTGAGCAAACCGATATTTCAGAAGCCGACTCAAAACTTCTGCTCCTTTTCGATACCGATCATTTTTCATTGGCACTGTACAATCAAAACGAATTAAAACTGATCAACAACTTCAGTTTTAAACATCCGAACGATGTGGTTTATTTTGTACTTACGGTTCTGCGCCAGTTTGGTATTTCGGCAAAAGATATTAAGGTGCAATACGCTGGAAATACACAAGCCCACGCCGGGCTGGAGGCTGTACTTCAAAAGCATTTCCCGCAATCGGCACCAATAAAAGCCGGCATTGCATTTCCGCCTTTTATCGACAAAGCGCTTATTACAAAAAATATTAGTCTATTTTTGTAGTTCATATGAGAATTATCGGAGGTACATTTAAAGGAAGGATTTTTCATCCGGGCAAGAAATTTAAAGCCCGGCCAACAACCGACATTGCAAAAGAGAGCTTGTTCAATATTCTTGAAAACCGTTATGAGTTTTCGAATAAGAATGTATTGGATCTTTTTTCGGGAACGGGAAGTATGGGCTACGAATTCTTAAGCAGAGGCTGTTTAAGCGCCACGTTGGTTGAAACGCACTTTCCTCACTATAAATTTATTTTGGAAGTAATAGAGGCCCTTAAAATTGATAATGCGAAGGTTTTTAAAGCCGATGCATTTAAGTTTGTACAAAAAACACCCGATAGCTTCAATATTATTTTTGCCGACCCGCCATTCGATCATCCAAAGTTTAAAGAAGTGCCGGATGCTGTTTTGAATACAGATATTTTGGCACCTGAAGGAGTTTTTATTCTGGAACACCCGAAAGAATTTGATTTCTCGTCGCACGACTGTTTTAAAGAGCTGCGAACTTACGGAAAAGTAAATTTCAGTTTCTTCGAGAAATAAAAAAACTCCCATCCGTTACAGATGAGAGTTGCCTTATTAAATAATCAAAGCTTAAACTAGTCTACTTTACGCTTAATCCCGCAACCTAAAGGTTTTGTTTCGGCAATGGCAATGTTTTTGTCATTCCCTAAACTTACAAGCGCTTCTTTTAAATACGCTTGTTTAACGCCTTCAGCATCTTTGTAGTTATCATCAATTGCCCCTTTGTAAGCCAGTTTCATATCGCCATCAAATAAAAACACATGCGGCGTTGTCTGCCCACCAAAAGCATTGGCAATTTTACTTTCTTTGTCTACCACGTAATTAAAGTTGTATCCTTCGGCTTCAGCCTTCTTTTTCATCTCATCGAAACTGTCAGCTCCGTCGCGTTTCTGATAATTCGAGTTCAACACGATCATTCCAACATCATTGTTATCGGCCCACTCTTTCACCTCGTTAAAACGGTCTTCCCAGGCCATAACAAATGGGCAAGTATTACACGAAAACATCACCAAAAGTCCATTTTCCTCAGCGGCATCACTTAATGATATTTCGGTTCCTGATACATCTTTCATTTTTACATCGGTGTGAACAGCTTTATCGCCTATTGCCAATTGTTTTCCGTCTCCGGCAAAAGCAACATTCACACTCAAAAGAATTCCTAAAATAAAAGCTAATTTTTTCATACGGCTATAATTTAAAGTTAAAACGGTTTTGTAGTCCTGCCGGTTGAAGACAGGTTATCTAACTAACTTAAAAGACATAGTTGTCTTTTATTTTAGAACAACGCGATAAATAAATGGTTCAGTAGATGGAAAACATGTAAACAAAACAGGGCGTTTGTCGTTATGCTGCAAACAATTTTAGGCATAATTACGCGAATAGAAACCGCATAGGACAATGAAACTAGATAGCATAAGAAGAGAATACCGATACGCAGCTTTAACCAAACAAAGTGTAGCTGCATCGCCCATCGATCAGTTTAAAGGCTGGATAAACGACGCGCAACAAGCCAACGTAAACGATTTTTCGGCCATGAGTCTGATTACCGCCGAAGCCGGTGGTTTTCCACAATCGCGAATTGTGCTGCTAAAAGATATCTCGGCTGACGGTTTTACTTTCTTCACGAATTACGACAGCCAAAAAGGAAAAGCCATTGAAAGCAACAATAAAGTTGGGCTACATTTCTTTTGGCCGGAACTGGAGCGCCAAGTGCGCATTGATGGTGTTGCAGAAAAGGTATCAAGAGAAGCTTCGGCACAGTACTTTAATTCTCGCCCATTGGAAAGCCAGATTGCAGCTTGTGCTTCGGCTCAGAGCGCCGTATTAACATCACGCAGCAAACTGGAAGAACAGTTTAAATCGTTGCAAAATGCTTTACAAGGCGACCATCCTGAATGCCCCGAGAATTGGGGCGGCTATCTTGTACGTCCTGTAAAAATGGAATTTTGGCAAGGTCGCGAAAGCCGCCTCCACGACCGTATTGTTTACGAGCTGGTTGAAAACGATTGGAAAATAAAGCGCCTTTCTCCCTGAATTTCGATTAAAAGTCGAGGTTTAAAGTCCGTTTCAGCAAGGCCAGGTTTGGATTCTTTTTAGCCATTTCCTGGTACTTTTCAATATCTGAATAAATCACTTTCTCGCGCTTAATATCCGAAACCACTGTTTTTAGGTTGATATTCGAGTTGCGCAATTCTTTTCGCAGGTACGAAACTAATTCTGGTTTTATATTTACCAGCAACTCATCCTGAATCCGGTTATCAACTTCCAGCAACAAAGTCCAGTCTTCCTGAATAGTAGGCAAAATCGACAAAGTGGCTTTCAAACTCGGGCGATCATCCAAACGCGGCAAAAATTCTTTCCACTTTTCTTCCAACTGCTCGGCAGTAAACGATTCTGTTTCGTCTGCCTTTGAATAAAGATCAAACTGCTCTTTCGACGACATTTGTTTTTTCTCATCGCCAAAGTCGCCTTTCAGCGCTCTTTTTATCGAGGTTGTTCCCAGCCCGCGACTTAAACGTTTTACTAATCTTTTTGGTGGAGTTGCCGGAGCAGAACTTACCGCTTGTTCCGTTTGAGTATTTTGTTGTTGAGGCGATTTTACCGGCTGACTTTTGGGTTGAGCTGCAAGCTTTTCGTCGGGCAGATCTTTGCCCGAAAAAATAGGCTCAAGAATGTCATCCTGACCTTCAGCTATTTTTTTTTTAAGGTTAGCTGTGCTATCCGAATCAATGCCAGCTCAATGAGCAGACGTTTGTTTTGGCTCGTTTTGTACTGTATATCGCAGGTGTTGGCAATTTGCATTGCATCGAGCAAAAAGTCGCTTTCGGTAGCTGCAGCCTGCGAGCGGTAGCGTTCTTTAATATCGCCACCAACTTCCAGCAGTTGTATTGTTACCGCATCTTTGCAAACCAGCAAATCTCGGAAATGGCTACTCAGCCCGGTAATAAAATGATGTCCGTCAAAACCGTGGTTCAGGATATCATTAAAAATCACCATTACCTCGGTTACATTGTTTTTCAGGAACTCATCAACCAAACGGAAATAGTAATCGTAGTCCAACACATTCAGGTTGGTAATTACATCCTGGTAGGTGATCTTTTTCCCCGAGAAACTTACGATCTGGTCGAAAATTGAAAGTGCATCACGCATGGCACCATCGGCTTTTTGCGCAATAATATTCAATCCTTCGCCTTCCACTTCAACACTTTCGCTTTTGGCTACATATTCCAAATGCTCCGAAATATCAGCAACGCCAATCCGGTTAAAATCAAAAATCTGACAACGCGAAAGAATGGTTGGAATAATCTTATGTTTTTCGGTAGTTGCCAATATAAAAATGGCATGTTTTGGCGGCTCTTCCAGTGTTTTCAGGAAAGCGTTAAAAGCTTGCGACGACAACATGTGAACCTCATCGATGATGTACACGCTGTACTTCCCCATTTGAGGCGGTACACGCACCTGGTCGGTCAGGTTTCGGATATCGTCAACCGAGTTATTCGAGGCGGCATCTAATTCGTGAATATTAAACGAACGACTACTGTTAAACGAAGTACACGACTCGCATTCGTTGCAAGCTTCGGTATCGTCGGTAAGGTTCGTGCAGTTTATTGTTTTAGCAAAAATACGCGCACAAGTAGTTTTCCCCACACCACGCGGCCCGCAAAACAAGTAGGCATGCGCCAACTGATTGCTTTTAATGGCATTCTTTAGCGTGTTGGTAATCGATGCTTGTGCAACAACCGTCTGAAACGAGTCCGGTCTGTATTTTCGTGCTGATACAATAAAATTCTCCATAGTCACTTTAGAAGTTGACCAAAGATAATTAAATATGCCTTTTTAGCAGCGTTTTTTTATTAACATCGAAACTGTTATTTTTAGAACGGTTTGATAGTGAAAAGCTTACTAATTATGAGAAAATATATCTTTTTCGTTCTGCTCTTTTGCACCACTTCGGTTGTGGCCCAATATAAAACATTGTACGACTTTTCGGCCCAGACAATTGATGGCGACACTTTACATTTTTCGAGCCTAAAAGGCAAAAAAGTGCTGATTGTAAATACGGCATCGGAGTGTATGTTAACACCTCAGTACGAAAAGCTGCAGGAACTTTACGAAGAATATGGCGGCGATGATTTTGAGATTGTTGCTTTTCCGTGTAACGACTTTGGCAAGCAGGAACCGGGCGACAACGAAACGATAAAAACATTTTGCGAGCAATACCCGATCAGTTTTACACTGATGGAAAAAATCTCGATAAAAGACGATCCCCCTCCGGTTTATCGTTGGTTAATGAGCAGTGAAGAAAATGGGGTGCTGGATGCAAAAGTCTGGTGGAATTTTCAAAAGTTTATGATTGACGAAGAAGGAAAAGTGGTTGATTTTGTAGGACCACCTAAGAGTCCGTTAAGCGACAAAATAATTAACTGGCTTAACGAGTAGAATTTTTGTTAAAATACTTTCCGGGAGCTTTTGATTTTGTTGGTACTTTTCCGTGGATATTCCCACCCCGCCACTCGGTGCGGCTTTTGTGTTTATTAAAGCTGATCGATTTGTCCGTTTTGCCAAATTCCTGTCTGAAATATTCATATGAATAAAGCGGAATGAAAACCACAAAAAATACGATCAGTCCACCAATTAGCCACGGACGGGTGTTAACGGGCGTAAACAAATGAATGAACAAGGCCACCAGTTCGACAAACAAAACAACCGGTCCGGAAATGATTAGTACTATCTTTTTCAGCTTTTCCATGATACGAATTTAACTTGTTGCAACCGAACTGGCAGCTGCAGTAACAGCCACCGATGCAGCAATGGCTTGCGACGCGGCAATAGCATCGGCAACTGCACCCGACACCCTGTTTTTAACCATCATTTGTTTTAGTCTTTCGCGGGCTTGTTTCCGCTTTTTACGATCTTGATAGATGATTCGCAATATGGCAGCAGATTCTAAAAACGACAGAAAGATCAATTCATCTTCGGCTGTTGTGCCTTTAAAAATCTGGTTATCAATTTCGGAAATCAATCGGTACATCACCTGCTTGTTCAAAACAACCGGTTTCTTCCATTTGAAAAACAAGAAACTTTTATCTTCCAATCGTATCAGTCGTTTTGCAACCAATCCTTTTTGCACTTCGCTTCGGATATATTTTTGCGAATAATTGAGTTTACTAATCCAGGTTGAAATCTTTTTGGGCGATTTTGCCTGACTCATTTTCCCAAGCACAAACCGATGCAATTCGTTATCCGATTTCGTAGAAAGCACTACTACCTTCTTTCCTTCAAATTTAATTTTCTTCTCCAGGTACAAATCCATCAGCAGTGTGCCAATAACCACAAAATGCATTGCCGAGACTGATCCCGAACGAATTCCTCCTTTTTCAGGATGAATACCAAGAAAATAAATCTTTTGAGCTAAAGGAATTGGCTGATCCATATAATATTAAATTTTTTCTTGCTTAATTCGTACGATAATTTTAGTTAAAGTTACAAATAAACCAACTGATTCTGCAAAGTTGCTACCCGATTCCGACTGATTGAATTTCCATAAACTTCGTTGGAAGTAGCGAATCAGCGAATTTGCAGCGGTCAGCTTTTAGAGAATTCAACGATATGTTTAAAGGATTTGCAAGCGATAATAATTCAGGCGTTCATCCGGCTATTTTAAAAGCCATGGAAGCCGCCAACCAAGGACACGTTGTGGGTTATGGCAACGACCCGTTTACGGCTAAAGCCATCGATATTTTCAAAGAGAAGTTTGGTGCCGCCACCGAGGTATTTTTTGTTTTTAACGGCACCGGTGCCAATGTGTTGAGTTTATCAACGCTTACCCAAAGTTTTAATTCGGTAATTTGTGCCGAAACGGCGCATATTCAGGAAGACGAGTGTGGTGCGCCGGAAAAATTCACCGGCTGCAAACTCATTCCGGTGGAGCCGGTAAACGGAAAAGTTACGCCCGAAGCCGTACTGCCCCATTTTAAAGGTTTTGATTTTGAACATCACTCGCAGCCCAAAGTAATTTCCATTTCGCAGGTAACTGAGATGGGAACAGCCTACACGCCCGAAGAAATAAGAACACTGGCAGAGCTCGCGCATAAACACAACATGTATTTGCATATGGACGGCGCCCGAATTGCCAATGCTGCCGTTGCGCTCGATATGGATTTTCGTGAGTTTACGGTAGATTGTGGTGTTGACGTGCTGTCGTTTGGTGGTACAAAAAACGGAATGATGATGGGAGAAGCAGTCCTGTTTTTTAATCCGGAGTTGACAAAACAAACCAAGTACCTGCGCAAACAAAGCATGCAGTTGTACTCGAAAATGCGTTTTGTAGGTGCACAGTTTATTGCCTACCTGGAAAACGACCTTTGGAAAGAAACGGCATCGCACTCGAATAAAATGGCGAAGTTACTGGAAGCTGAAGTAGCCAAAATTCCGGAGATAAAAATTACACAACCGGTTTCGGCAAATGGTATTTTTGCTATCGTTCCGAAAGAAATTATTGAGCCGCTGCGCGAACGTTTCTTCTTTTATATGTGGGACGAAATGTTGTCGGAAGTGCGCTGGATGACATCGTTTGACACTACTGAAGATGAAATTTATGATTTCGTGAAGTTGATTAAAGAGTTGCTGAAATAATTTTCTGTCATTTCGAAGGAGGCACGACTGAGAAATCTGTTTCAATTGAGGGAGATTTCTCCTCATTCTTCGTCGAAATGACAACTCAATTTGTCGGTTCTCTTCATATAGAGAAATTATTTAATGTAAATACATAAATGCCACTATTTCGATACTATCCGAGCAACCCGCAATACCTGGATCCGGAGATGGAGAAAAAGATCTTTTTCCACAGCCTCCTGTTTCCGGCCATCTTTGTTATGCTCTTATGGATGGTGAAAATAATAGAGCTAACCTCAGGATTGAGTTTTGTGGAATTTGGCATTTTCCCGCGGCACATAAACGGGCTGCAAGGAATTCTCTTCTCCCCTTTTATTCACTCCGATTTTAGCCACTTAATTTCCAATTCGCTGCCGTTTTTTATACTGGGTTTTATGCTCATTTATTTTTACCGCCGCATTTCGTACCGCATCTTTTTCCTGCTGTATATTTTATCGGGTATCAGCACCTGGATTATGGGGCGCGAAGCCTGGCACATTGGCGCCAGCGGTGTTGTTTATGCATTGGCTGCCTTTCATTTTGTTAGCGGAATTATTCGCTCCGATGTGCGTTTGTTAACCCTTTCAGCAATTGTGGTTTTTCTTTATGGCGGACTGGTTTGGGGACTGCTGCCCATTCGTCCCGAAATTTCGTGGGAAGGCCATTTATCGGGAGCCATATTTGGCGTGGCACTGGCCTTTTATTACCGGAAATACATCGTCAGGCGCGAGAAATTCGATTGGGAAGATGAACCCGACGATGACGAGGATGATGATTTTACCGACAACACCGGAGAAATAGTTTTTTCAGAATCAACTTTTACTCAAAGTGACGACCACAAAGATGATGATCAGCCAAAATAATAATCAAAGCAGGAATTAAGGTATTACTTTTAATCAGCGCAAATCCGCAAAATCAACGTCATCAGCGTTCCCTCTCTTCACATTAAAATAACGTAGTTCATTTGCATTCTTTTCTGTGCAGGGATTCAAAAAAAGATGTAATTTTGCACCGAAATTATACGAAGTTCATTAAAAATGATTAGCAGAAGGATTATCCGCACAAAGGTCTTACAAGTATTGTACGCCTATTACTCCACCGACGAGAAATCGATCAACAACACAGAGAAAGAACTGTTCTTTTGTATCCACAAAGCTTACGACCTTTACCACTACCTGCTGGCGCTGGTACCCGAAATTGCAGATTATGCAGAGGGCCGTATCGAAATCAGAAGAAATAAACATCAGCCAACACACGAAGATCTGAATCCCAACACCAAGTTTATTACCAACCAGGTTATTCAGCAGTTGCGTAACAACAACAAACTGAATACTTATGTGGATCAGAAAAAACTGAGCTGGAAAGATCATCCGGAGCTAATTAAGGAATTGTACCTGATGATGATTGAGTCGGATATTTACGAAGAGTACATGGCCGACAAAAATCGTTCGTACCTGAACGACCGCAAGTTCATTGAGAAACTTTTCAATAAGATCATCCTTATTTCGGAAGATCTGTATATGGTTCTCGAAGAACAAAGCATTTACTGGAACGATGATGTGGAGTTTGTAATTTCGATGATCTCGAAAACGCTGCGTCGTTTCAACGAACTTTCCGATTCGGAGCAGTCGCTTATGCCGATGTTTAAAGACCAGGAAGACCGCGATTTTACTAAAGATCTTTTGCGTAAATCAATCATCAATCACGATGAGCTGCGCGAATTGATTAAAGAACATTCGCGTAACTGGGATGTGGAACGCATTGCTTTTATGGACATTCTGATTATGCAACTGGCAATTACCGAGTTCCTGTATTTCCCGACGATTCCAACAAAAGTGTCGTTGAACGAATACATCGAACTGTCGAAGTTTTACAGCACCGAAAAAAGCCGCAATTTTATCAACGGAATTCTGGATAAAACGCTGAAAGACTTAAAACGTACCGAAAAAATCAGTAAAGAAGGACGCGGATTGATTGGCGAATAATGCACAAACTGGCTTTCATATTTTTGATTATTGTTTTGGTTTCGTGCGAAGCCAACAAAGGCAATAGTAACGATCAAAAACAAACGACTGAAAAATTGGCTCCAACCGAAATTTCAGTTGATGAAGCCGTTCATAATTTTGGGCAGTTAAAAGCCGGCGAAATTGTTTTACACACCTTTGTTTTAACGAATACCGGCGATAGCGATTTTATAATTGAAAGCCTTGAAACCGACTGTGGCTGCGTAACAACACATTTTAACGAACAACCGGTAAAACCAGGAGAAACCACTTTAATTGAAGTTGAATTTAACACCGCCGGATTGGTTGGACGAGAATACAAAACAATTGAAGTACTTGGAAATAGCAAAGAATTAAAACATTTAGCTATTTTTGCCCAAGTTGATAACGAACTTATTGATATTAAATATTAAAAATTAGTGATATGTTGAATTCGATTTTATTAATGATGCAGCCACAAGAAGGTGCTGATGCCAATCCTTTAATGAGCTTTTTGCCATTGTTGCTGATCATCGTAGTATTTTACTTTTTTATGATCCGCCCACAGGTAAAACGCCAAAAAGAAACACGTAAGTTTCGCGAGAGCTTACAAAAAGGCGACAAAGTAGTTACAACCGGTGGTATTTACGGAAAAGTAGTAAAGATTGAGGAAACAGTAATACAACTGGAAATTTCGAAAGATGTTGTAATTAAAGTTGACAAAAACGGTATTGTAAAAGATATGAGCGACGTACAACCACAAAAGTAAGACGCTCCGTAACCTTCCAAGAAGAAGGAAAAAATAAAAGGCGTGAAAGATTTACTTTCACGCCTTTTATTTTTCTTCGAACTTCGGTCTTCTGACTTCAGGCTTTTTTATACATTAAACCTGAAGTGCATTATATCGCCATCGGTTACGACGTATTCTTTTCCTTCGATCGACATTTTACCAGCTTCTTTACAAGCCAGCTCCGATCCTAAAGTTACAAAGTCGTTGTATTTGATCACCTCGGCACGAATAAATCCTTTCTCAAAATCAGAGTGGATCACTCCCGCTGCCTGTGGTGCTTTACTTCCTTTGTGGTAAGTCCATGCGCGCACTTCTTTTACTCCGGCTGTAAAATAGGTTTCCAGCTGAAGCAATTTGTAGGCTGATTTAATCAGTTTGCTTACGCCGGCTTCTTTCAATCCAAGGTCGTCCAAAAACATTTGGCGCTCCTCAAAATCATCCAGTTCGGCAATATCGGCTTCGGTTGCTGCTGCAATCATCAGCATTTCCGAATTCTCATCTTTAATGGCTTCTTTTACTGCTTCAACGTGTGCATTTCCTTTAATAACGGCAGGTTCGTCAACATTACAAACATACAGAATAGGTTTGTTTGTCAGCAATTCAAGGCTTTTTACAGCTGCTGCATCCGACGGATCAACCTCAACAGTACGTGCCGATTTTCCTTCCATCAAAACCTCTTTGTATTTCGAAAGGATGCGGAACATACGTTTGGCTTCCGGATCGTTTCCGGTACGTGCCTGTTTTTCAACTTTAGCAATGCGGCTTTCAACGGTCTCCAGGTCTTTCAACTGAAGTTCAATATCAATGGTTTCCTTGTCGCGCACCGGATTGATTGTTTCGTCGACGTGCGTAATATTTTCGTTTTCGAAACAACGCAACACGTGAATAATCGCATCGGTTTCGCGAATATTACCAAGGAATTTGTTACCTAAACCTTCTCCTTTACTTGCCCCGCGAACCAAACCGGCGATATCAACAATTTCAACCGTTGTTGGAACCACTCGTTGCGGTTTTACCAATTCCTCTAATTTTGTTAATCTATCATCGGGCACAGTTATCACCCCTAAGTTGGGTTCGATTGTACAAAAAGGGAAATTTGCTGATTGTGCTTTTGCACTCGACAAACAATTAAACAGTGTTGATTTTCCGACATTTGGCAAACCAACAATACCACATTTCAAAGCCATTTTACTTATTTAAAAATTGCGGTGCAAAGGTAATTTTTTTTTGCTATTTTAAGATTGATGTTTTAGCATACTTTTTCGTTAATAAAACGGGGCTTATTGTATATTTTACAAGGTGAATATTCGTTTTTTATAAAATCAGTAATTACATTTGTGTAAACATTTAACTTATGATACTACGACATCTATCAATTGACTGTGTAATTTTCGGCTTTAAAGACAACAAACTTTGTGTTCTTCTTTGGCAATCGGATTCGGAAGTTGCCAAGCGTTTTTTTAGCGAAAAAGACAACTACGAGGACGTTGAAGTCCTGTTTACCGAAAACCCAATGCATACCGAACAAAATTATTGGGGTTTAATTGGATCTCACTTACCCGAAGAAGAAGACATTGACGAGTACGCCAAGTTTATTTTATCGAAAAGTACGGGCCTCGAAAATGTCTACCTCAACCAGGTAAAAACTTTCGGAAAAGTAAAACGTGTACCTTTCTCGCGCGTTTTAACCACAGCCTATTACGCCATTATCAACCCGGAATATCACGATTTGCGCCAGTCAGAAATGGCAAAAGTGCTAAACTGGTTCGAAATCGATAAACTTCCGAAACTGGTTTTCGACCATGAACTAATTATCGGAGAAGCTTTGAAAAAATTACGTGCCGAGGTAAAATATCATCCGGTTGGATTTCAGATGTTACCCGACAAATTTACACTTACCGAACTGCAGACCTTGTACGAAGTAATTCTGGATACCACGCTCGACACGCGCAATTTCAGAAAGAAAATTCAGAATATGGGATTGCTGATCGATACCGGCGAAAAACAAACCAACGTTGCACACCGGGCGGCAAAACTGTATTCGTTCGATCTTGATGTTTACAACAAATTAAAAGAAGAAGGATTAAACTTCAGAATCTGAAAATTTTTTAAACCTTTACCGGCAGATAATGTCTGATTGGTAGCTTCATGCAAGGGACTGATAAAAATATCATCGCCGAACTAAAGGATGTAAACAAGCGCGATCTTGCTTTTCATCAGCTGGTAACCACTTACCAGGAGCGATTGTATTGGCATATCCGAAAAATTGTGATGAACCATGACGATGCCGATGATGTTTTGCAGAATACCTTTTTAAAAGTGTGGCGCAGCATCGATAATTTTCGCGAAGAGTCGAGCCTTTTTACGTGGTTATACCGCATTGCCACCAACGAATCGATAACGTTTATCAATTCGAAAAAGAAAAAGAGCTTTATGCCGATGAACGATGCCAGCGAGTTTTTAATGGATAATCTTACTTCCGATCCTTATTTCGAAGGAGATGAAATTCAGTTAAAACTTCAGAAAGCAATTTTGCGTTTACCGGAGAAGCAACGTATTGTTTTTAATATGAAATATTTTGATGATTTGAAATACGATGAAATGTCTGAAATCCTCGACACATCGGTTGGAGCGTTAAAAGCATCTTATCATCATGCAGCCAAAAAAATTGAAGATTACTTAAAAAGCACAGATTAATAGTTTGTTTTTAAACCTTTTAAATAAGATATAGTCAATAGTTAAAATGCCGCAATGGAAGAATTAAAGAACATAGCACCAAATTTGTCGAAAATGAAGAAGGAGAACGCCTTTGGCACTCCGAAGCATTATTTCGACGATTTTTCCGCACGCATACAAATGCAAATTGAAGCGGAAAAAAATGTGGCCGACAAAAAGGAATTTAAAATTATTACGATTTTAAAACCTGCACTTGGTCTTGCTGCCAGTTTTGCTATCATATTCATGCTGGTATATATACCAATAAAAACTTTTATCCCACAGGAACAGGTTATTGAAACTACGGCTTCAGCGAACTATTCCGATAATGAAATGCATTCTATTTTGGAGGGTCTCGACGAATCGTCATTCTTCTCATTACTGAGTAACGACGATAACGACGAAACATTTAGCGACGATGACTTAATTGCATACGTTAGCTCCAATTTTAGCGCATACGAAATTTTTGAATATACCCAAGAGTAGAGTAAAATGAGACAGCTATTTACAGTACTAATACTAGGATTGTTGATCTTTTCCCAATCACAGGCAACAGCACAAGACAACAGAAATAACAACGACAACAACGATCGCTGGGAACGTTACCGCAACGAAAAGGTAGCCTTTTTCACCACAAATCTTGATTTCACTCCGGAAGAAGCGCAAAAGTTTTGGCCGGTTTATAATCAAATGGAAAAAGAAATGGGCGAATTTCAGCAGAAACGCCACGAGCTGGAAGATAAGGTTCGGAATGTGGATGAAAACCTGTCGAATAAGGAGTTGACAAAACTAACCCGCGAACATGTTGCGATCGGAAAAACGGAGGCTGAGGTAAGAGAGAAATACAACGAAGAATTTCTGAAAATTTTACCACCGCTAAAAGTTATAAAACTTTACAAAGCGGAATATGAATTTCGAATTTACATGTTCCGTAAATACCGCGATCGGAACCGGGGAAATAACGACGATAGTTAAGCATAAAAAAAGACAGGCCAAAAACCTGTCTTTTTTATGCAATATAATTTATGAATTAAATGCCTTTAAACCAATCCTGAAAATAGCTTCCTACCCAGGGAACTTCTTTTTGTTCGCCGTTAATTGCACCAATCAAACTTATTACCCAGAACACGAAAGTTATAATCCAGCCAAAAATATTTACTACAGGAATAAAAGAAATAACTGCCGAAAATAGCCAGATGCCCAATGTTTGCCTAATATAATAACTTGCCAGTTCATCTCTGTCACTCGAGTTTAAAACCAGTGCGATAATCCAGCCCACCCAGGTAATGTGCGCAACAATTGCTTTTGTTTTTCCATCCATATTATTTGAGTTTTAAAATGTAATTAAATGTAAGGATTTCTTTCCGTTCACAAAACAAAATAGATAACTGATGTTTTTCCCTCGACAAAGTGGCTAAAATGGTTTCGTTTTCTGTATTGTGAATTTGCACTACTCCAACCAATAGTTAGCCAGAATGTTTTGCATTACCGGATATTTTTCATCGGTATCGTCGTATTGATCGCGCAATCTGAGCAGATCCTCTTTCATTTGACTTATGATGCTTGCATATTCCGGATCGGCGTATGCATTGTGCAGTTCTTTCGGATCTTTCTGTAAATCGTAGAATTCCCAGGCAGGTTCGGTAGTTTGTTCTTCCGCACCTTTCATCCCTAATCCCTGGCCATAAAAAAATGCCAGTTTGTAACGTTCGTTTCGGATGCCAAAATGCCCCGGCCGTTTTACCAAATGCAACCAGTAACGGTAATACATCGAGGTTCTCCAGTTTTCAGGAGTGTTGCCTTTCAGGTTCTCACGGAAACTTTCTCCTTCTACAAATTCGGGAGTTTCAACACCTGCATAATCGGCTAGTAAAGCCGCAAAATCAATATTTAGAATAATATCGTCGATCCTGTTTCCACCGTTCAATTCTTTCGGATAGCGAATTACAAACGGCATACGAAGCGATTCTTCGTAAATCAGGCGTTTATCAAAAAATCCGTGCTCTCCCAAAAAATATCCCTGGTCGGCTGTGTAAATAACCACTGTGTTTTCAGCCAATCCGGATTCGTCCAGATAATTAAGAAGTTTTCCAATGTTATCATCGAGGGCGGCGCCACTACGAATAAAATCTTTTACCAGCTTTTGATAGGTTTTCTGTCGCTGCTCTTTCTCATTTAAACCGTCAATCGAAAATGGCAATTCGGGGTATTGTGCCCAGTAATCGGCATTACGCGTATTCTCCAAATATCGGTCGCGCAACGATTCAAGAGTTTGCCCGGAGAAAGTTCTGCCTGTTGTTTGGGGTCCGGCATCATACAATGATTCGGGCTCAGGAATTTCCACGCTATCCAATAAGTGCTTGAAGCGATCGGGAAAATCAAATGGCTCGTGCGTGGCCTTAAAATTGCACATCAGCATAAACGGTTTTGTTTTGTCGCTGTTTTTCATCCAGTCGATTCCCAACTGCGAAATTACGTCGCTCGAAAAACCTTTGTATTCTTTTCCGCCGCCGTAACCGTCTCCCCAATTTTCTTTTGTTTTTAGAATCGGGTCCCAGTAACGCCCCTGCCCCGGCAGCACATTAAAATAATCGAAACCTGCAGGCTGTGTTTTCAAATGCCACTTGCCAATTATTGCCGTTTGATAGCCGTTTTTCTGCAAAACCTTGGCAATGTTCATACTGTCGGGCGACAAGGCATCAGCTAGCGTGTAAACACCGTTGTGCTGACTGTAACGCCCCGTTAAAATGGCTGCGCGACTTGGCGTACAAATGGAATTGGTGCAAAAACAATTGTCGAGTACAACACCTTCGTCGGCCAATCGACTGATATTTGGCGTGTGAACCACATCTTTTAAAATTCCGCCATAAACTCCCCAAGCCTGAGAAGTATGGTCGTCACTCAGAATAAATAAAATATTGGGGCGTTGCTCCTCTTTTGCTTTCTCCGTTTTGCATGCCGAGAACAAAACAAGTAATATTATAAGGTATTGTAGTTTTTTCATAATTAGGTTTTAGTTTTCGTCCACTCCTTTATATTCCAGTCTCCAATCTTTGATCAACTCATTTGATGTACGATCATCCTTCGGAAAGTTCGGGCTGTACAACAAAGTCTCTGATCGCTGAACAAGTTTCCCATCTTTTACAAAACCTTCTCCCCTTTCGCTTAAATGATCGACCATCTTTTGGCGCCAGTTTTCTATTTCTGCTGAATTTGAAGAAGACAGATCGTTTTGCTCCCCGGGATCCGACTTCAGGTTAAAAAGCTGCTCTTGCCCGGTTCTGAAAAACCAGATATATTTCCAGGTGCCATTAGTTAAAGCACACCAGTAGTTCTCATCGCTGTATGTTGTTGCATGTTCAAGGTCGATGTAGTTTCGCCATGCTGTTTGCGGATTTTTTATCAACTCCAAAACGGATAAACCATCCATATCATCAGGAATTTCTTCTCCGGCAGCATCTAAAAATGTTGGAAGGAAATCGCGTAGTTCAGTAACGTGTTCCAATTTCGATCCGGGCGCCAATTTCCCTTCAAGCGATTCGGGCCATTTCACAATAAAAGGAATATTCGACGAGCCTTCGTAGGCATAAGTTTTTCGCCAGTGGTAGTGGTCACCCAGCATGTCGCCATGGTCGGAAGTGAAACAAATAAGTGTATTTTCATACATCCCCTTATCTTTTAGGGTTTGAATGATCTTTCCAACCATTTCATCAATAAAAGTTATGTTGGCATAATAATGTCGACGGCTTTCAATGGCATGTTCAACACCAAAATCGCCAAAAGCAGCTTCTTTATCACCTGCAACACCTTCGTACTTTTCATCCCAGTCACCTAGATACGGCGCCGGAATCGGAGCATCTTTATACATATCGAGAAAACGTTGCGGCGGATCGTACGGACTGTGTGGACGTGCAAATGATACTTTTAAGAAAAGTGGTTTATCCTGATTGAAATTTTCTATTAACTCAACCGCTGTTTGACCGGTCCAGTAGGATGGGTGCAGATTTTCATCGAGCTGGTAAACACCTGAGCGGTGTTCGTTCCAACCAATTCCTGTTTTGTCAGGATCTTCGCCCGGAGCCTGCAACTTAAACCAATCGCGGTAATCGCTAACAAATCCATCCTGCTCAACGCGGCCACTTTCATCCACCAAAGTTCCGTGAAATCCATGTAAAGCTTTCTGTGGAAACCAGTGCATTTTACCAATACCAAAAGTGTAATAACCGGCTTCGCGAAGCATGCGTGGCATTTCGTATTTGTATTTACGAGCTACACGGCCGTAGCCTAACATTCCGTGATGCCATGGCGACAAACCGGTAAGCAAACCTGCACGAGCCGGCGTACAACTGGGCACCGACGAATAGGCATTTACAAAGGTAGCCCCGGTCTCAGCAAGCTTATCGATATTAGGTGATATTACCGCTGCATTACCCATGCATCCCAGTGCATCGGCGCGTTGCTGGTCAGTAATAATAAAAATAATGTTGGGCTGTGATCCTTTTTCGGCAGCGTTGATTGCCACTGCCAGAACCAAAAAAATGAGTACAAACAGATGTTTCATAGATTAGATTTATGCTACAAATCTAATCATGAAATTTCATCTATCAAGACAACTTTATAAATTTTTTACAAAGTCTGAATTTATTTGTCGTAGTTAAATTTTCTGAGATGATGCCCCATTCGGTCGCGCTTGGTTTTCATGTAACGCTGGTTGTGCTCGTTCGGCGCAATTTCAATCGGAACGATATCGGTTACTTCCAAACCATAACCTTCCAAACCAACACGTTTTACCGGGTTGTTGGTAAGCAATCGCATTTTTGTAACACCCAAATTACTTAAAATCTGAGCACCAACACCATAATCGCGCTCATCGGCTTTAAAACCAAGATGAATATTCGCTTCAACAGTATCCAGTCCCTGATCTTGTAATTTGTAGGCAGCAATTTTATTGAGCAAACCAATACCACGGCCTTCCTGCATCATGTATACAATAACACCTTTACCGGCTTTTTCAATCATTTCCATTGAAGCATGCAACTGGTCGCCACATTCGCAACGCATCGAGCCAAAAATATCGCCAGTCATACACGACGAATGCACGCGAGCCAGGATTGGTTCGTTTGGCTCCCATTCGCCTTTTATTAGCGCAACATGCTCGGCTCCATTCGATTTCTGACGGAAAGGAATAATTCTGAAATCGCCGTAATCGGTTGGCAAAGCAACTTCTTCTCCCCTTTCAATTAAACTTTCGCTCTGGAAAAGGAACGAAATCAGGTCTTTAATGGTAACCAGCTTCAGATTATGTTTTTGAGCGAACTCATACAATTGAGGCAAACGCGCCATTGTTCCATCCTCGTTCATAATTTCAACCAGAACTCCAGATGGTTTTAAACCTGCTAAACGAGCCAGGTCAACAGCGGCTTCGGTGTGTCCGGTTCTACGCAACACACCACGCTCCATTGCTTTTAAAGGAAAAATATGTCCCGGACGACCCAATTGTTCCGGGCGGGTTTTTCCGTCAACCAGCATTTTAATGGTAATTGCACGGTCGGCGGCCGAAATACCTGTAGTAACTTCAGGATGTATCGCATCAACCGAAACGGTAAAAGCCGTTTCGTTGGCAGAGGTGTTTTTACCCACCATCAACTCAAGCTCCAGCTCCTTGCAACGTTCCTCTGTTAACGATACACAAATAAGACCCCGAGCCTGCGAAGCCATAAAATTTACAATTTCGGTGGTGATCAATTCAGAGGCAACAATTAAATCACCTTCATTCTCACGATCTTCATCATCAACAACAATTACCATTTCACCTTTCTGAATGGCAGCAATGGCTTCAGGAATTGTGTTAAGCTTAATATCTGTCATATCTGTCCTTTAAATCAGCGGCAAAATTACAAAGTTTTCTGAAACGGTTTCATGACTTTTTGATATCATTTGCGTGAAATAACATAAACGACATTAACGAAACACGTAAATACGGCATTTATTAAACGATTGTATTAATGAATATAAAATTCGAACAGAAAATCTAAACTTTTTCACTTTCCGGGTTTTTATGCTTTTATAGTTGCTGATAAAAGCTGATATTAGTACCTGACAACTTAGCCACTCTGAAAAATGTTTGATATTTTTAATCACCATTTTTTAGTTAGCAACAGAATTTACCAATGAAAAAAATACTAATACTTTTTGCACATCCGGCTTTTCAAAAATCGCTCATCAACAAAACGCTGATGGAGGCGATTAAAGACTTGGAGGGCGTTACCATTAATAATTTGTATGAAAAGTACCCCGATTTTTTTATTGATGTACCTGCCGAGCAAAAACTACTGACCGAGCACGATATTATTATCTGGCACCACCCGTTTTACTGGTACAGCGCTCCGGCTATTATTAAGGAGTGGATGGATCTGGTATTGGAACACAATTTTGCCTACGGAACAAACGGTCGAGCGCTGCAGGGAAAGTGGGCCATGTCGTGTATTTCAACCGGCGGAAGAAAAGAAGTATACAGCGCCGAAGGGAAAAACAGGTACACTATTAACCAGTTTTTGACACCTTATATTCAATCGGCCAATCTTTGCCGGATGAAATACCTGCCGCCTTATGTTGTGCACGGTTCGCATTTATTAAACAGTGAACAGATAAAAAAACATGCCGACGATTATCGAACGGTTATCGAGTTGCTTCGCGACAATAAGATCGACGCCCAACGATTAAATACAATTGAATACATGAACGAAATAATTGAGCACGATGCATAATCAGGAATTCTTTTTAAACGCTTTAATTTACCTTGGTGCAGCTGTGGTTTCTGTTCCAATTGCCAAAAAACTGGGTCTTGGTTCGGTGTTGGGCTACCTACTTGCCGGAATTATTATTGGCCCATTTGTTTTAGGATTGGTAGGTAACGAAGCCGGAGAAGTTATGCACTTTGCCGAGTTTGGAGTTGTGCTGATGCTTTTCATTATTGGACTGGAACTTGAGCCCAAACTTTTATGGAAAATGCGGCGTAACATTTTCGGTTTGGGAGGCTTGCAAGTGCTTTTAACTGCCGGAATAATTACCGGCGTTGCCCTGCTTTTTAACTTCCAGCTAAACCGGGCAGTGGCCATCGGGCTCATACTTGCACTTTCATCAACTGCAATTGTTTTACAGACCTTAAGCGAAAAAGGATTAATGCGCAATATTGCGGGTCGTTCAGCCTTCTCGGTCTTGCTATTTCAGGATATGGCGGTTATTCCTATTCTTGCGTTATTGCCTCTAATTGCAACACTTGGGACTCCGGCCACACTTTCCGAAACATCGATGCAAAGCATTGGCGAGGTAGCGCAACTTCCCGGATGGTTACAGTTATTAATCATCATCGGCGCCATTACCGTTATGGTAATCATTGGTCGGTTTGCAGCCCGTCATATTTTTCGTTTGGTTGCCGAAACCGGTTTACACGAGGTATTTGTAGCGCTCGCACTACTTATGGTAATTGGCATAGCGCTGGGCATGGATGCCATTGGGCTTTCTCCGGCATTGGGAACCTTTATCGCCGGTGTTGTTTTAGCCGATAGCGAATACCGTCACGAACTGGAAACAACCATCGATCCGTTTAAAGGATTACTACTTGGCCTGTTTTTCATTTCGGTTGGTGCCGGTATAAATTTTAACCTGTTGATTGAAAATCCCTGGTTAATTATTGGATTTGTGCTACTCCTGATATTTATAAAATTTGTAGTACTCCTAATTTTAGGAAGGATATTCCGGCTAAAAAAGGGATTCGAATTTCTTTTTGCCTTTTTGCTCGCACAAGCCAGCGAGTTTGCTTTTGTGCTCATCTCCTTCTCGAAACAAAATAAACTTTTCGACGAGCAAACTTCGGGAATGTTATTACTGGTAGTTACCTTATCGATGGCCATTTCGCCACTGTTACTAATTTTTAACGACAAAGCAGTGAGTCCGATTTTGGCGCGCTGGCAAAACAAATTAGAATACGACGAGATTGAGGATGAAGAAACGCCGGTAATTCTGGCGGGATTCGGACGCTTTGGATTAACCGTAGGCCGGATTTTATTAGCGAATGGATTTAAAGTTACCATCCTCGATAACAATCCGTCGAATGTGGAAACACTGCGTAAATATGGTTTCAAACTGTATTTTGGCGACATTACCCGCCCTACCATGCTCGAAAAAGCCGGTATTGAAAAAGCACGCCTGCTAATATTAAGTATGGCCGAACACGAAAATGCCTTGAAAGTGGCCGAAATTGTGCGCAAAAAATACCCGCATGTAAAAATACTGGCGCGTGCCAAAGACATCTTCCACGTGTTTGAATACCTGAATATGAACATTAATAATGCCGAGCGGGAAAACTTTCATTCGGCTGCCGAGTTGGGAAATACGGCACTGGTTGAACTGGGTTTCACGAAATACGAAGCTTACCGTGCCACCCGAACATTTAAACACCACGAAGACCAGGTTACCGAAGAATTGTACCGTCACTGGTTAGAAGATCAGGGCAAATTCATTCAGGAAACCCGCCGATTTGAAGAACAGGTAAAAGAAACCCTACAAGCCGAAAAAAACTACTCGATTCACGACACCGATTGTGCATGGGATGTAGATTCGTTGAAAGATGAAGCCAAAAAGGAAGAGTAGTTTTTGTTGCATTTTTCGCTAAAACAAGATCAACAGGCAATAAGCAAACGACACTTTAATTACACAAAACCAAGCATTAACGGCCACTTTATAATTTAAATCTGAACTTAAATTCAGAACGTACCGCCGCACTTTTTCGAACCAATTATTGAAACGTTCGACAATCTAAATTAGACTACTTATAAATAGTCCCGTTTTCAGAAAAATTAGTTTTTTGTCATATCGAGATTCAATTTATTATATAGTTTTGCCATCTGCAAATAGCAAAATTTACAGCTACGGAATCTACAATTCGACATAAGGGATTTGTTAAGGCAATAAAAAACGCCTCGCTTACTGTGAATATTGTAAGCCAATCGGCCTGCTCAACGTGTCACGCACAGGGAGCATGTTCGGTTTCCGATTTCCAGGACAAGGAAATTGAGGTAACCGAATATAAAGGCAACTACAAAGTTGGCGACGAGGTTACCATTCTTTTTAAACAATCAAAAGGTTTTACAGCACTTATCTGGGGTTATGTAATTCCGTTTTTTGTAGTGTTGGGCACCTTAATCATTGCACTCGAAGTTACCGGAGACGAGCTAAAATCGGGCCTTCTATCACTTTTCATTCTGGTACCATACTATATAACATTATATTTTTTTAGGCATTTATTAAAAAAAGTATTGAAATTCGAACTCGAAGAAACCAATTAAAACATGAGTATCACGGTTGTATATACAATTGTCACATTAGCCGTAATTGGCGCCGCAGCAGCGGTAATTCTATATTTTGTGGCACAGAAATTCAAAGTTGTTGAAGATCCGCGCATCGACGATGTTGACGAAGCATTGCCGGGAGCTAACTGCGGAGGTTGCGGTTATGCAGGTTGTAGAGCTTTTGCCGAAGCCTGTGTTAAAGCCAGTGCTTTGGGCGATTTAAACTGTCCGGTTGGCGGAAACGAAACCATGAACAACGTGGCTTCTATTCTTGGTCTTGAGGCCGTTAAAAAAGATCCGCGTGTAGCTTACATTCGTTGTAACGGAACCTGCGACAACCGCCCAAAAACCAGTAGTTTCAATGGAGCAACAACCTGCGCCATTGCGTCATCGGTTTACAGTGGCGAAACCGGTTGCCAGTTTGGCTGCCTGGGTTACGGCGACTGTTTCGATGCCTGCGATTTCGATGCGATTGTAATGCATCCCGAAACCGGAATTCCGGAAATTATCGACGATAAATGTGTGGCCTGCGGAGCCTGCGTTGATGCTTGTCCGAAAAGCCTTATCGAGTTGCGCAAAAAGATGCCAAAGAACCGCAAGGTAGTGGTATCGTGCCGTAACGAGGATAAAGGCGGAGTTGCGCGTAAAGCCTGCAAGGTTGCTTGTATTGGTTGTAGCAAATGTTTCAAAGAATGTCCGTTTGACGCCATTACCATGGAAAACAACCTGGCATTCATTGATTCCGACAAGTGTAAACTGTGCCGCAAGTGTGTGGCGGTTTGCCCAACCGGTGCCATCATCGAAGAGAACTTTCCTCCGCGGAAAGTAAAACCAGTAGAAAAAAAAGAAACTGAACCAGTAAATTAATACAGGATGTTGAAGACGTTCAAAATAGGCGGAGTACATCCTCCCGAAAATAAGTTATCGAAAGATAAAAAGATCGAGGTCCTGCCACTTCCAAAAACAGTGTTTATCCCGGTTGCCCAGCACATTGGTGCTCCATCTACTCCGGTAGTGAAAAAAGGCGACGAGGTAAAAGTAGGACAGGTAATTGCACAAAGCAGCAGTTTTGTTTCTACAAACATTCACTCATCGGTATCAGGAAAAGTTACCAAGGTTGATTTTTCAGCCGACAGTTCGGGCTACCCGAAACAAGGTATTTTTATTGCCGTAGATGGCGATGAATGGGGTGAAGGAATCGACCGCTCGGAAGATTTGGTTAAGGAAATTTCAGTTGACGGGCCTGATATCGTGAAAAAGATTCAGGATGCCGGAATCGTTGGTTTGGGGGGCGCAACCTTCCCTACCCACGTAAAACTGGTGCCGCCAAAAGGAATGAAAGCCGAAGTGCTGTTGATTAACGGCGTGGAGTGCGAACCTTACCTGACTTCGGACCACCGTTTGATGCTGGAAAAAGCCGACGAAATTATGGTGGGAATCCAGCTGCTGATGAAAGCGATGGGCGTTGACAAAGCGGTTATCGGTATTGAAAACAACAAGCCCGATGCCATTAAACTGCTGAATGAAAAATGCAGTGCTTATACAGGCGTGAGCGTTCAGCCACTTAAGGTACAGTACCCGCAGGGAGGTGAAAAACAGCTAATCAATGCGGTTACAGGAAAAGAAGTTCCTTCGGGAGCTCTGCCAATTGCAGTTGGTGCTGTTGTAAGCAACGTAGGTACCGCTTTTGCCGTTTACGAAGCCATTCAGAAAAATAAACCATTGTTTGAGCGCGTGGTTACCGTAACCGGAAAAGGCGTTGAAAAACCATCAAACTTTATGGTTCGTGTTGGAACTGCGACATCAGAATTGATTGAAGCAGCCGGCGGTCTTCCAGAGAACACAGGTAAAATTATCAGTGGTGGCCCAATGATGGGGCGTGCTATTGCTTCGCTCGATGTTCCCGTAACAAAAGGGACTTCAGGACTTCTTCTGATGCAGGAAGAAGAAAGTAAACGCGAAGAAATACAAGCCTGTATTCGCTGCTCGCGTTGTACATCGGTTTGCCCAATGGGACTGGAGCCATACTTACTGATGACTTTAGGTGAAAAACAAATTTTCGATCGTGCAGAAAACGAACGCATAATGGATTGTATTGAATGTGGCTCATGCAGTTACACTTGTCCGTCAAGTCGTCCGCTGCTCGATTATATCCGTTTTGGAAAAGGAAAAGTTGGAGCGATGATTCGTTCACGTAAAAAATAAAAATCAAACCAATCGTCATCCTGTTCGTCAACCAACGATTCGGAATGACAAGAAGAAAGAAAAACAAACAACTGAGTAATGAGTAAATTATTAACAGTTTCACCATCACCGCACGTTCATTCGAGCGAATCAACCCAGAAGATTATGCTTCGGGTAGTTTATGCGATGATTCCGGCCATGATCTGGGGTATTTATATGTTTGGCCTCGATGCCGTTCGCGTGGGATTAATATCAGTCCTGTCCTGTCTGGCTATCGAATTCCTCATTCAGAAATATATAATGAAGGTAAAGCCCAGTCTTACTGACGGGTCGGCTTTGATCACCGGTGTACTTTTGGCATTTAATGTGCCAGTAAGTCTTCCCTGGTGGATCATTATTATTGGTGCGATTGCAGCCATGGGAGTTGGTAAACTTTCGTTTGGTGGTTTAGGATCGAACGTGTTTAACCCGGCGCTGGTAGGCAGGGTTTTCCTGTTGATCTCGTTCCCGGTGCAAATGACATCGTGGCCTGTAACACGAATGATGGAAGTTGATGCTGTTTCGGCAGCTACACCACTGGCCGTAATTAAAGAAGGTATTAAAAACGGCATTCCGGTTTCGCAACTTCAGGGGCTGCCTAATTTATCCGACATGGCCATTGGTTTCAATCACGGATCGATGGGTGAAATATCAGCAATATTGTTGATCATCGGTGGGCTTTATATGCTTTGGAAGAAAGTGATTACCTGGCAAACGCCGGTATCGATTATACTTACTGTCATGGTGGTTTCGGGTATTTTCTGGGTGGCAAACCCTGAAATGTATGTAAACCCGGTTTACCACATATTTACCGGAGGTTTAATGTTGGGAGCCATATTTATGGCAACCGATATGGTAACTTCTCCAATGACCGGAAAAGGACAACTGATCTACGGTGTTGGAATTGGTTTGATCACAATCTCCATTCGTATGTTTGGCGCTTATCCCGAAGGTATTTCGTTCGCAATTCTGATTATGAATGCGTTTGTGCCACTGATCAACATGTATGTTAAACCTAAACGATTTGGAGGACAGTAAAATGGCAAAACGAGAATCGAGTTTTATAAATATGGTGCTTACGCTTGTTCTGGTAACAGGTATTGCTGCAGCAGTTTTGGGTTTTGTATACGATTTTACAAAAGGCCCTATCGAAGTGGCAAAATTAAAAGCACAAACCGAGGCAATTAAAACAGTATTGCCCGAATTTGACGAGTTGGGAGAAACAATGGTTTTAAGTCCGGGAGAAGGACAAGACTCATTAGAATTTTTTCCGGCTTATAAAAACGGAGAATTGGTAGGAACAGCCATAAAAACCTATACAAAAAGTGGTTTCAGCGGATTTATTTCCATTATGGCGGGTATCGATAAAGACGGTAACTTTTCGGGTTATTCAGTTTTGGAACATGCCGAAACACCGGGTTTAGGATCAAAAATGGGTGTTTGGTTCAGCAATCCTGAAAAACCAAATCAGTATGTAATCGGTAAAAATCCGGAAACGACCAATTTTACCGTGTCGAAAGACGGAGGAGACATTGATGCGATTACCGCTTCTACAATTAGCTCACGTGCATTTCTTGATGCATTAACAAGAGCGTACAGTACTTATAAAAACAATAAAACCACCGGAGATTCCGGACAATAATTTCGTGTTATGAATCAGTGGAAAAACTTTTCAAAAGGCTTCTTAAAAGAAAATCCGGTATTTGTACTGCTGCTGGGAATGTGCCCAACATTGGGTGTAACCTCGTCGGCAATTAACGGACTTGGCATGGGACTGGCCACTACTTTTGTTTTGCTGATGTCGAACATTGTAGTGTCGCTGGTAAAAAATGCCATTCCCGAGAAAGTCAGAATTCCGAGTTTTATTGTAATTATTGCTGCGTTTGTTACGGTTGTACAATTGTTAATGCAGGCATTTGTTCCTGCCTTGTACAAAAGTCTGGGGCTGTTTATTCCGTTAATCGTGGTAAACTGTATCGTGTTAGGTCGTGCTGAAGCTTTCGCATCAAAAAACAATGTTGGCTCTTCAGCAGTCGACGGACTGGGAATTGGACTGGGATTTACATTCGCCCTGGTTTTACTCGGAAGTATCAGAGAAATTCTGGGAAGCGGTAAATTGTTCAACATTACCATTTACCCCGAGAATTACGTAACCCTTGTATTTGTGCTGGCTCCGGGAGCATTTATTGTTCTTGGATACCTGATCGCACTAATCAACCGAATGAAAAAGAATTAGGAGGATAGAAAATGAACTATTTAGTAATTGTAATAGGCGCCATACTTGTAAACAACATTGTTTTAATGCAGTTTTTGGGAATTTGCCCGTTTTTGGGTGTTTCCAAAAAAGTGTCGACCGGTATTGGTATGACCGGCGCTGTTGCCTTTGTAATGATTCTGGCAACAATTGTAACTTACCTGATACAAAACTATGTGTTGGAGAAATTCGGATTAGGATTTTTGCAAACCATAGCCTTTATTTTGGTAATTGCATCGTTGGTGCAAATGGTGGAGATCATTCTGAAAAAAGTAAGTCCTCCACTCTACCAGGCGCTGGGAATTTTCCTGCCGCTTATTACAACCAACTGTGCTATTTTGGGTGTGGCAATTCTTACTGTGCAAAACGAATTTAACCTTTTGGAAGGCGTAATATTTTCAACATCGCATGCAATAGGTTTTGGACTGGCACTGATCATTTTTGCCGGTATTCGCGAGCACCTCGATCTGCAAGATGTACCCAAAGGATTAAAAGGTACACCAATTGCGTTAATAGCTGCAGGTATTCTTGCAATGGCTTTTATGGGATTCTCTGGCTTGGTGTAAGTTAGCTGAAGATTAACCCAATATTAACCATTTATGATTTTTGTCACATAGACAAAATAAACATGCAGACCTTACACTAATTTATTAAATTTGCTATGTGGAGATTACAAAATCGACACAACTCAATTTAATCTAAAATCGTAAACATTGGAATTTTTTCAACAAGTACATAAGTCATTACTTCAGGGTTCGAAAGATACCATCCAGAGAGAGCTGATGAACAATATCGATTGGGACCAAAGGCTTATCTGTATCAAAGGATTCAGGAGTGTTGGAAAAACAACATTTTTGCTCGACTACATAAAAACACATCACCCCGACAGCAACGAAGCACTTTATCTTAACCTGAATAATTTTTATTTCACAAAACGTAAGATCAGTTCGTTTGCCGACGAATTTGCAAAACGTGGTGGAAAATTATTGTTGCTCGATCAGATTCAAAAGTACCCCGACTGGTCGGCCGATTTGCGGAAATGTCTGGATGAAATTCCTGACCTGAAAATTATTTTCACTTCGTCGCCGGTATTGCGTATTACCGAGGACAATCCTGATTTAGAAGGAATGGCAAGCATTTACCATCTCGAAGGATTGTCGTTTCGCGAGTACCTGAATCATGAAACAGGAAGCAATTTTAAAACATATACTTTAGAGGAAATACTGAACAACCACATTGAAATTGCTCAGAAAGTGGTTGACGAAATCAGGCCGCTGGCTTATTTCGACGATTATTTGCGACATGGTTATTTCCCCTACTACATTCACGATCCGAATTTTTATATCGATAAGTTGTTGAAGAATATCAACCTGGCATTGGAGATCGATGTTCCGTACATCAACCAGATTGAATTTAAATACCTTCCAAAACTCAGAAAGCTGTTGCACATCATTGCTTCAGAAACGCCTTTTACTCCAAATGTTAGTAAATTAGCAACTTCGGTTGAAACGTCGCGTGCAACAATTATGAATTACCTGAAATATTTGAAGCACGCCCGACTCATCAACCTGCTTTATGAGAACGGCGGAAGTGATGATGACCAGATGAAGAAACCGGACAAAGTGTACATGCAAAATACAAACCTGCTAAACGCTATTGCTCCGAATAACTTTGATAAAGCCACGGTTAGACAAACGTTCTTTTATAACCAGGTAGGCTATGTATGCCAGCTGGCGAAATCGCCGGTTGCCGATTTTTGCGTCAACGGAAAGTACAAATTCAATGTTGGCGGACGAAAACTGAAACCCGAAAAAGGAATTTACGCTGCCTCGGATGTAATTGAGGTTGGGCAAGGAAACAAAATTCCTTTATGGCTCTTTGGATTCCTGTACTAGATGCCCCGACGCTTGCGGTCGGGATTTCGCTTCGCTCAACTGGATACCTGGTCGCGAATCGAGTAACGAGAAAAAATATCAATTTTAAACTAAATAAATTAAAGACGAATAAAGATGGCAAAACAAAAAAAGATGGTTACATGTGACGGTAACTACGCAGCAGCGTATATGAGTTACATGTTCAGCGAAGTCGCCTGTATTTATCCGATCACTCCGTCGTCAACAATGGCAGAGTACGTTGATGAATGGGCTGCTTTTGGAAAGAAAAATATGTTTGGTCGCCCAGTACGTTTGGCAGAAATGCAAAGTGAAGCCGGTGCTGCCGGTGCTGTTCACGGAGCGCTGCAATCGGGTGCCTTAACTTCTACTTACACTGCATCACAGGGATTGTTGTTAATGATCCCTAACATGTACAAAATTGCAGGTGAGTTATTACCAACAGTATTTCACGTAAGTGCACGTGCCTTAGCCGGTCACGCATTATCAATTTTTGGCGACCACAGCGACGTTTACGCTGCCCGTCAAACAGGTTTTGCAATGTTGGCTTCAGGTTCGGTACAGGAAGAAATGGACCTTGCAGGTGTTGCTCACCTGGCTACATTGAAATCTAGAGTTCCTTTCCTGGCTTTCTTTGATGGATTCCGTACTTCACACGAGGTTCAGAAAATTGAAGCTATCGCTCAGGAAGACATTGTTCCTTTGGTTGACATGGAAGCTATTCAGGAATTCCGCAATCGTGCGTTAAATCCAGAAAATCCGGTAACCCGCGGTACAGCTCAAAACCCTGATATTTTCTTCCAGGCAAAAGAATCAGCAAACAAATTTTACGATGCAGTTCCTGATATCGTAGCTGACTACATGGATGAAATCAGCAAAATTACTGGCAGAACATACCGTCCTTTCACTTATTACGGTGCACCTGATGCTGAAAACGTAATTATTGCTATGGGTTCGGTTACTGAAACCATTAAAGAAACTATCGACTACTTAACTGCTCAAGGCAAAAAAGTTGGTTTAATTTCGGTACACTTGTTCCGTCCATTCTCAGCAAAACACTTTGTTGAAGCATTACCTGATTCAGTAAAACGTATTGCTGTATTAGACCGTGCTGCTGAGCCGGGATCAACCGGGGAGCCATTATTCCTTGACGTTCAATCACAATTCTACGGAAAAGCAGATGCTCCTGTAATTGTTGGTGGTCGTTACGGTTTAGGATCAAAAGATACTACTCCTTCACAAATTCTTTCAGTTTACGAAAACCTTGAAATGAAAGAGCCAAAAGGCAACTTCACAATTGGTATCGTTGATGATGTGACATTCAAATCACTTCCATTGAAAGAAGAAATCAACATGACTCCGGAAGGAACTTACCAGGCTAAATTCTACGGTTTGGGTTCTGACGGTACTGTTGGTGCAAACAAAAACTCGATTAAAATTATTGGTGACTCAACAGATAAATCATGTCAGGGATACTTCCAGTACGACTCGAAAAAGTCGGGAGGTTTCACTTGTTCACACTTACGCTTCGGGGATAAACCAATCCGATCAACTTACCTTGTTACCACTCCTGACTTTGTTGCTTGTCACGTTCCGGCATATGTAAATATGTACGACGTGCTGAAAGGCCTGAAAAAAGGTGGTTCTTTCTTGCTGAACTCGATTAACGACGCAGAAGAAACCAAAAAGCAGTTGCCTGATGCAATGAAGAAGTATTTGGCCGAGAACGAAATTAATTTCTACATCATTAACGGTACAAAACTGGGTGAAGAGATTGGTTTGGGAACTCGTACCAACACTATTATGCAATCGGCTTTCTTTAAAATTACTGAGGTAATTCCTTACGAAATGGCTGTTGAGCAAATGAAAGCTGCCATTGTAAAATCGTACGGTAAAAAAGGTGAGCACATTGTAAACATGAACTACGCAGCGGTTGACGCCGGTGGTAAAAACGTAGTGAAAGTTGAAGTTCCTGCTGAATGGAAAGACATCGTTGTTGCTGATGAAGCAGCTGTTGATGCCGACCGTCCGGAATACATTACTAAAGTGGTTGACGTAATCAACGCACAAAAAGGTGATGATCTTCCTGTTTCTACTTTTGCAGGTTCAGAAGATGGACAATTCCCACTTGGAACAGCAGCTTACGAAAAACGTGGTATCGCAGTAAACGTTCCTGAATGGCAGTCGGAAAACTGTATTCAGTGTAACCAGTGTGCTTACGTTTGTCCTCACGCGGCTATTCGTCCGTTCCTGATGACAGAAGAAGAGGTTGAAGCAGCACCTGCAGGAACCGAAACAAAAACAGCAACTCCGGCAAAAGTATTTGGTGGATTGAATTTCCGTATCCAGGTATCGCCACTCGACTGTACAGGTTGTGGTAACTGTGCCGATGTTTGTCCATCGAAAGTGAAATCGCTTGTAATGAAGCCACTTGCATCTCAGCAGGCTGAAGTTGGTCGTTGGGATTTCATGGACAAAAAAGTTACTGTTAAAGAGACTGTTGTTGACAAAACAAAATCAGTTAAAAACTCACAGTTTGCTCAGCCATTGTTCGAGTTCTCGGGAGCTTGTGCAGGTTGTGGTGAAACTCCATACATTAAATTGATCACTCAGCTTTACGGTGAAAGAATGATGGTTGCCAACGCTACAGGTTGTTCTTCAATCTATGGTGGTTCTGCTCCGTCAACTCCATACTGTAAACACAAAGAGTCTGGTCATGGTCCGGCTTGGGCTAACTCATTGTTCGAAGACAACGCCGAGTACGGTTTTGGTTTCGCTGAAGGTGTTAGCGCACAACGCGATCGTATTGCAGAAATTATGACTACTGCCCTTTCAAATGGTGCTTCTGAAGCTGAGAAAGAAGTATTTGGCGAATGGCTGGAGAAAAAAGATATTGCTGCAGGATCAGTTGTTGCAACCAACAAAGTATTGGATGTAATTAAAGACAGCGACAGCCAATATGCAAAAGACATTATGTCGTTGAAACAATACCTGGTTAAAAAATCGATTTGGGTATTCGGTGGCGACGGATGGGCATACGACATCGGTTACGGTGGTTTAGATCACGTAATGGCAAGCGGCGAAGATGTAAACGTATTGGTAATGGATACCGAGGTTTACTCTAACACCGGTGGTCAGTCGTCTAAATCTACTCCGGTTGGAGCAGTTGCTAAATTTGCTGCATCGGGTAAAAAAGTACGTAAAAAAGACCTTGGCGCAATGATGATGAGCTACGGTTACGTATACGTTGCACAAGTAGCAATGGGAGCTAACCAGTCGCAGTACTTTAAAGCACTGAAAGAGGCAGAGGCTTATCCAGGTCCTTCTATCATTATCGCTTATTCTCCATGTATCAACCACGGATTACGTGCCAGCATGGGACGTACCCAGGAAGAGGAGAAAAAAGCTGTATCGTCAGGATACTGGCACTTGTTCCGCTACAATCCACTATTGGAAGACGAGGGTAAAAACCCATTCCAATTGGATTCTAAAACTCCGGAATGGAGCCAATTCCAAGACTTCCTGAACGGTGAGGTTCGTTATACTTCATTGAAGAAATCGTTCCCTGCTGAGGCTGATGAATTATTTGCAGCTGCTGAAGAAAACGCAAAATGGCGTTACGCGTCATACCAGCGTATGGCAGCTATGGATTATTCAAAACCTGAAGAAGAAGGTGAAGAATAGAAATTATTCAAGCTATATAGAAAAGCCGCTTCGTTTTGAAGCGGCTTTTTTTGTGCCTATTTCTTTGCGCCAAAGGTGCAATGTCTTTCTTTTAGCATAGTCCGCAGGGCTATGCGTATAAGCGCTAAAAGGTAATTAAACCTTCTCCTTCCAATTCCCAGGTCATGGTTTCATGATCAATTACTCCATACATATCAATATATCCGGTAGCGCCTTCAAATCTTCCGGTACACATTCCTTCCCTAATTTCGTATAGATAGTGCATACCATCTTCATCTACCCATGGCTCTGTGATTACCCAGGTATAAATCATATCTCCATTGGCAGCTGTTAACTCTCCAAATATTGGAGAAACGGGATTTGCGTCAGCATCAATACAGAGGTAATTATAAACAGTAAAATTCCCCAGGAATGTGGCATTACCGCCTCCGGTAATAACCATTTCCAAGCCCGTATCAGTACAGGCATCCGGGTTAACAACCACTTCCATAACGCCACTTGCTTTCTGAAACTTAATGGTTCGTTCAACCATTTTACCGGATTTTAAATCCATTTCGGATTCTTCTTCGAAAGGAGCATCGCAGGCAAATACTCCAAAAAGGACAATAAGAAAAATGCATAATTTTTTCATAACGTTGATTTTTGGTGAATAAATATGTGCCTGGCCACACAACTTTAGAGGGAATAAAAAAGATATGCCTGTTTACGGAATCAACCCCAAAATGTTTTCCCGGTACCTTCAATTTGTGGATATGGAATGGACATAAAAATACTTCGCCCCCTTGGCGCTTTTTTTTTGATTCAACCTATCAGCCTTGCCCTATGGGCAAGGCTAGGAGACCTCGCTCCTTTGGAGCTCAAATATCCCAAAACCTCACCTCTCGAAACAAATCAACTGCGCCAAAGGTGCAAAGTCCATTAACATAGTCCGTAGGGCTATGAAAAATGGCGATAGCCATAAAGCGCCAAAGGTGCGTAGTAGACCAGATCAGTCCCAAACAAATCGCTCATCATAATCTACCGCATACTCTTTCAGAAATTGTTGGTATTCCTCCTTAAATGCTATTGTTTGGTGGTGTGTTTCCTGATTACGAATATAATCCCGCACAATTTCAACCTGCTTCGGATTAACAGAAAAGGCACCATAACCATGTTGCCAATAAAAATCAACAAACTCATCTCCCTTCCCTTTTATCCATTTCGAAGAGTGTGTTTTCAACTTCTCAACAAGGCTCATAAGGGCTATTTTTCGCGATAGATTAAACAACAAATGAACATGATCGTTTACTCCTCCAACGATTATTGGCTGCGATTCAAGCTCTTTACAAACGCCTCCCAAATAATCGAATAATTCCGTCTTTATTGAATCGATAATTAGTGGTTCCCGGTTTTTCGTACTAAAGGTTAAATGAATATAGTTTTTGACTAATGATTGTGGCATAACATTTATTTTCTTTCTAAAATACAAAATGTGTAAACCACTTCGCACCTTTGGCGCTTATTTTTGATTCATATCTCATACCATGCCCTTCGGGCATGGCTCTATGACGACGCTCCTTTGGAGCTCCATTTTGTCAAAAGACTCGGAATTTCACAAATTATTTGCGCCAAAGGTGCAAAGTCCATTAACATGGTCCGTAGGGCCATGCACATAGGCGCCAAAGGTGCAAAGTCCCTTAGCATAGTCCGCAGGGCTATGCGTAGTTATTAAACATAGTCCGTAGGGCTATGCAATGGCGATAGCCATAAAAAAAGCCGCTTCAAACGAAGCGGCTTTTTGAAACCTAACACAAAATCAGGTATTTTAAACTAATAAATTGTTTTTATGAAAGCGCGTATCTTTTTCGCGATGGAACGATCAGATCATTTGCCATTGCGATGGAACTATTTCAAAGTTACATCCAGGTAAACCGAATGACGTCCGTAAGTTTCGTAGAACGGTTTGTAAACTACTCCTTCAATTTCGAACTCCAGCTTCTCAGGATCGACTGAAATCGATTTGCTGATGTCTTCTGCATCCAACGTTACTTTACGCCATTCTTTGCGTGGCTCTTCTTCCTGGGCAGCCAGTAAAACCGGTCCGTAGAATAAACTGGCAACGTTTTGCTGGTCCATTACCGGCTCTAAATAAAAGTGGAATGGCATGCGCAACTCAACTTTATCACCGTCTTTCCACTTGCGGCTGATAGTAAGGTAAGTTCCCGGTTCAGCTTTTATATCTTGTTTCTTACCGTTAACGGTTACAAAAAATCCTTTGGTAGCCCAGTGTGGTACCCGTACATTCAAATCGAATTTGCCGCTACCACCGATGGTTAATGTTGTATTATCTTCTTTCGGATAAGCTGTTGTTTGCGTAACAGTAATATCGTTATCGGTCCATTTTAATGTTGATGGCACATAAAGGTTTACATACAAAGCCTTGTTATCTGCGCTGCGGAAATAGATCGAGTTCTGCAATTTAGTGTTGCTCTCGATAGCAGTACCGTTACAACAAGTAAAACCGTCCATGTGTGCATTGCTAAAATGCTTTACCGAACCGGCACGTAAAGGCACGTGGTAAGTGTTTGCAGGCGTATGCTCATCAACCGATGCCAGAATATGGTTGTAAAGTCCGCGCTCGTAATAATCCATCAACTCGGCTTGCTGATTGTACAAGAACAGGTTGCGACTTAATTTAAGCATGTTGTATGTTGCACAGGTTTCGTTCTGTCCGCCTACTGCAAAACCGTTCTCGTAAAGTGTTGCCGGCTGAGCAGTAAAACATTCAGCGTTGGCAGGGTTACGGGCTCCTGCAACACCACCAATACTGTACATGTAATCGCCTGTAGCTTTGTTCCAGAAGTTATCGGCAATATCGAAATATTCCGACTCTTTTGAATCGCGATAGATCTCCAACGCACCCATAATTTGCGGGATGTGCTGATTGGCATGCAATCCGCGGAACATATCTACGTTTTTAGCCAGACCGTGCGAGTGTTCGGCATCGCCAAAAAATACGCGGATGTTATCGAATAACTTCGCTGTTTCCAGGTAACTCTTATCGTTAGTAAGGCGGCTTAATCTTGCCAGTGCTTCGTTCATACCGCCAAATTCGCCGGCAATGTAGGTATTCCAGATGTCGATCAGCGTTTCGGTTGGTACCACACTCAAACGTGCATGTACCCAGTCGCCCATTCCTTCTACAATGTCAAGCGCTTTTTCGTTGCCGCTCACTTCGTAAATATCCATTAAACCGGCCAAAATCTTGTGCAACGTATAGTAGGGTGCCCAAACTTTGTCGTTATCGGTTCCGTATTTTGCGCCGTGTTCCAGCATAATAAACTGATCCGGTGGATAAGCACTGATAAATCCTTTACCCCAGTTTTGGTAGTCGGTACGAATACCATCTTCGCTTAAGTCTGAATCAAAACCATCTTTTCCCGGTCCCGGAGGAACGGCCAACGGATCGGCTACCGACTCACCGCCTGCAGTTTTAGGAGTTCCCGACAGTTGAGCCAATTCATACAGGGTATTCACCATGTATTCCATTTTTTCGGCAAACTTAGCCTGAATGGCAGGATCGTAAGCAGCACTTGAATAAGCCTGTGCCAAAGCACTCAGGTAGTGACCTGTGGCATGACCGCGAAGTTTCGTTTCCTGGCTGTCCCAAACGCCCAGAGGCTCGGCACCTGCGGGTTGTTCCTGACCAAATGCATTGCGGAACATGTAAAGGAAATTATCAGGATTGGTTTCCAACAAACCGTCAACGAATTTATCGCGGTTCTCTACAAATTTTGTTTCGTGGTTATGCGTATCTTCAGTTAACTGTACCTCATCCAAATCAAAAGCCTCCAAGGTGCGGTGCGGAGCATCATGATCGTGATTGTGCTCAACCACAGTAACAATAGCTTTTGGCTGAATATCGGTTCCGGCAACGCGTCCGGTTACGGTGTATTTTCCGGCAGTTTGTACTTCGCTGTTATCTTCCGGAGCAGGCCAAAGCACACGCACTTCAGGTCCGTCGAAATCGTTGCTGTAAACACCTTTTACAAAACGTGGCAAACGAGGCAGAAAACCCACTTCGGTTTCCACTTCAACAGTTGGAACGCTGGTTAAATACTCGTTATACAACTGTGGTGTCGATTCAGGAAACTCCTGAAGTTCGGCTTCTTGTCGGTTACGCATCATCTCTTCGGCTTCCTCTTTGTGCAAAGCGCTGAAGTTGATCCACCCAATTTGTCTTCTGTTTAAAGGAATTCGGTAGATGCGGAAATCGTGCAGTTTAGCATCAATAGAGGCATCGCCTGAAGTTAGCCATTTTCCGATAACAAACTGATCGTCGTTACCTTTACGGCTGTCGAACAATTGTTTAAGTTCTACCTCAACATCGTTTACTTCGCTAACCTGTTCGCCGTTAAGGAAGGTAGCAAAGGTTTTTGTTGGAACATCAACAACTACAACTATATGGTTCCATTTATTTAATTCTATAGCTTCCGAACCGGCGGTGTAAGTATTGGTGCCGGCAAGCACTTGCGACACGTAACCGTTTTCGCCTGCAGGAGCAGCATAAAAAGTCGATTTTCCGTCTTTGCCAAAATCGAAAAGTGGCGCACCACCTTCGGCCGAACGCAAATTAACCCAGGCCGAAATACTTAGCGACTCCTCGCCTGCCAGTAACTCGCCGGGAATGGTTATATACGTTTTTCCGTCGCCGGATAATGAAATTACTTTGTCGAATACTTCGTCGTCAACAAATTCGTAACCGGAGCCTTCGATGCTTCCATGTAAATTGTTTCTCGACCAGTCTTTGGCATTTTCTTCGAGGGTGTAACGGGCAATCAATCCCGTTTCGCCAATTCCATCCAAAATCTGATCACCGCTTTGTGCAAATACGTTGCTTGTCCCCCAGGCACAAACTCCAAGTATTATTCCAACGATCGGCTTAAATAGTTTCATATTTCTTATTTTAAGTTTTTAACGAGGTTAGACTTTGCGTCAACTTCCGAATTCAAAATTAGATAACATCTTGCCAACGGTCGATATAATGGGCTTACCAATACTTGACTATATGTTCAAATTATTATAACAAATATTCCATGCCCGGCTGCAAGGCGCTTAAATACTCATATTTCAGGGTTTTGGCTTGTTATGAATCGTTTGCTTGAAAAACGGTTTTTGCAGGTCATATTCTCTAAAAACAATCGTTTCGTTTTGCGTTTTATTTCCGATTTTGGGTTTGCAGTAAACGTTGGTATAAGGTGCGCAACATAGTTACAAGTGCTTGAAGGTTACAACAGCCTGTCATTTTTCGGTGGCTTTCTTTTTCTTCGAATTATTGATCAGTTTGAAGGCAATAAACAACGGAATCAGTGTTAACAGCCCCAGGGTGTTTTTGAAAATACTGTAGATTACAATCCCGATCATAAACCCGATGAATACCGCATTTATTATTGCTGCCGATTTTGCTTTTTTGGCATCGGGGAACTGTTCTGTATCTTTTATTTCTGATTGATTTTGTTGTTTCATTTTTGTGGGTTGTTTGTTGGAAAGTGGGTGCTAATATCTACGGCCGCAATGCAATATACAAGCTGATACCAACCGTAATTGATTTTATTCTTTCCATATTAAATCAGTTCTTTTTCAATACTAAATTCGTTGATATAAGTCCGGCAATTACTATTGAAACAACCATCACGATGATTGAGGTGTAGTTTATGGTCTTTAGTCTTTTTAACGTCTCTTTATTCGTTTCTGACGCATCACTTTTACTAACAACAGCTTTTTTGAAATTATTCTGCGAATCTTTTACTTCATCTTCAAGTTCACTCATAAGCTTAATCATTTCTCCCAGTCGTGGCTGTCTCTGTGATTTTTCTCCTGTAATTTTAGTTTGCTCCACCTGAAGTTTATTGTCGGAATATGATCTGATAAACTTTAAATAAAATCCAGTTGAAAAGCCAATAATTGCCAGTAATAAAATGAAGGTCAATAATAGTTTCTTATTCATAAAATTTGTTTTTTGCCTGGTAGGTGTTTATTGATATATGCCTTTTATTTCTTTGGGTGCTAACGGTCCCGGCTATGCGTAGTGCGGGATTTCAAGGCACTTCACTGTCCGCTTACCGAAAAGTTTGTTGAATGTAATTGTTTTCATATAAGCACTTTACCCGCATTACGTATAGCCAATGTTGTGCGGTCGTATTTCTTAAAATTGCTTGTCAAACGTTTTTCCATTGAATTTGAATACATTACCGTTAGTCTGTATAAACCATAAAGCATCATTGTTGTCCTTGTATATGCTATGAACAAAATCATTCGATTGTCCTAAACTGTCGGTGTAATTCTTAATAGTATCACCATCATATTTCCAAACTCCTGTATCTCTATCTCCAAACCAAATATTTCCCTTTCCATCCTCCTCAATCGCAAAAACGTGTTCAAGTGTGCCTGGTTGTGACTTATCTCCTCTTCTTGAACTTGTCGGGTGAATTAGATTATTCTTTTCAGAAAAGTTAATAATTGTGTCAGCGTCTTTCAATAATACGCCTATTCCATTATTTCCAATCCATAGTCTGCCTTTTGAGTCTTCAAAAATGCTTCGAATATGTAGTGGTTCTGTTTCAATATCAAGTTCGAGAGTTTCATCATTGATAATTATAAAGTCACTTCCATTATAGCCAAAAACACCTGCGTAAGTACCAAACCAAAGTATATTGTTTTTCCCTTCTGAAATACTTGTCACGGAATATAAATTATTGGGGTTAATGACTTTTGGATTGGGAAATGCTAAATAATTCAATCTTTGACCATCATATTTATATACTCCTTCCTTATTTCCTGCACTAAACCAAAGGTCATTAGAAGTTTTCCTCCACTCATTTTGAGAGTTTGCATTTCCAATCATAGTATGATTTGTGATTTTCTTTCCGTCATAGCTACTAATTCCAGTTGCTGTTTCAAACCAAATATTCCCATTGTTATCTTCCTTTATTGAACGAATTTGATTATCTGGCAAACCCTCCTTATTTGTAAAATACTTATAGGTTTGTCCGTCACAAATAGCTACTCCTTCTTGACGACTTCCGTACCAATAATTTCCTTTACTATCTTGGAAAATTGAACTAATTCCATAGGTAAATTTTAAAGTGTCAGAGTATGACTTACTAACCAATTCAGATTTGCTTTTTTCTTTATCGGCTTCTTCCTTTGTAACGCAAGAAAAGTTAAGAGTCAATAAAAATATTAGGTAAATCAAATTCAATTCTTTATTCATTTGTAGTTTTTGTCATATGCCGCACAACGTACGTGTATGTTGCAATGCAACATACATATTATTTTAGTCTGCACTGCTGTAAAACTTTAATAATGTTTGTATTAACATTGAAAAGCGGGCCGGTTTTTGTTTTTATTTTTGCAAGAGTCGGGTTCAATGTATTCAGTAATTTTGGTTTTTAACTGTTTAAAATTAACAGAATTCAGCTTACTTATCATTAACTATCCTATTTTATTTTTACATAATCGTTAAGCAACATTCGTACTCACTAAGATGCTCCACTACCGTAGTTTTCTCCAATCGTACTCAGTACGATGCTCCACTACCGCAGTTTTCTTCAATCGTACTCAGTACGATGCCCCACTAACACAGTTTTCGTCAATCGTACTCATTACGATGCTCCACCAACGCAGTATTCTTCAATCGTACTCACTACGATGCGTATATTAATCATTTGCTTATTATGTTTTATTGTATTATCTTTTTTTTCAATTAATTACCAAAGCACTTCTAACTTACCCAAGCAGAATGCAATGGTTAACTAACAAACAAAATTAAAATCATGATTGAAAAACTTTTAGGCACCAGTCGCGTCAGTGAAGTTGACGCAACAAGTATGCGTATTATTGGAGCATACAAGAACACATCACTACGAAGCGATGTACATTTGGCTGCTATGTTTACGGCCCTCGAACCACTATCGGTCAGCCTTTCGGCATCGATAAACCGCATTAAGGCCGAAAGTAACCTGGAGGAAAAAGACGAAGAGCGCGATGAGCCTTTGCGCTCGTTATTCTACCTGGTTGCGGGCTTTCTGCATCACCCCGACGCAGCCATTCGTGCGGCAGCCGAAAAAGTAAATGCCGTTATAGAACGCTATGGCATGGGAATAACAAAAGAGAGCTATGCTATTGAATCGTCGCTGATTACCTCGATGCTTACCGACCTGTCGTCGCCCGAAATGCAGGAAGCGATAGCTTTACTGTCGGGGTGCGCCGAAATAATTGCAGCCCTGCAAGCCGCACAAACTGCATTCGAAACGGCGCGCATAGCTTACGAAGAAGAAAAAGCACAGGAAAGCACCGAACAAACCGCTTCGGAAATAAAAGTGGAGGTACTAAAACTGGTAAACGAAAAGATTGTAATCTACCTACGCGCCATGGAAGTGGTTGATGTGGAAACCTTCGGAACCTTTGCCCGCACCGTTGCCGAAATTATTGTCGACAACAACGAAGTAGTTCGTAAACGATTAAATAAAACTGAACCTGTTGTGGAGTGAACAACTCATCTACACCGTAGATATTTTTAGAAACTCGTGTTTTAAATGATTAATATTTAAACTGAAGGACGTTGCCTTGTGCGCGTCCTTTTTTTTGCACCGTCCTTTAGGGCGGTGATTCCTGATGAAAACAGGAAACAGGCTTTAGCCTTTAATCGCCTTAACGGCTAAAGCCCTTTCCTTAACTACATTTTTACCACCGGGCTAAAGCCACGGTGCAAAAAATAAAACCAATCGCTTTTATTCCCCTTTACTCCTCGTTGCAAACGAGGGGCAGTAGAATTTTTTTAGTTTAATGGATAAACTCCATCGGAGTTTGATTCTAATAGTACAGAAATATGCAATGGGATTAACAACCCGGTGCGGGTTGGATTTTTCATTGTCCGATAAATGAATTGTTTCAGCGCCTAGGCTTTCCGCGTCAGCACAAAAACGCCACACACGTCTTCGCTGTCGAATGTTGAGCCGATGATTTGGTTTTCGGTAATGCGGTGCGTTTCGAAAGTATTGGGCAGGTAACTGATTTCGCGGTCGTTTTGCAGGGCTTTTACTTCAACGCTTTCCAACAGCAATTTTCCGTCGGCAATAGTGCCTTTTACTTTTTCGGTCACCTGAATGCTGTAGTTGTTTTCCACTGCTTCGGAAAACGAAAACACACCGCTTACCTCGTTGCCGGTTTGCGTAAGTTCCACCTCTCCTACCGAATTGCCGTATTCAAAATCTTCGTTGTATGTCCAGCTCCCTGAAATGTTCATCGTTGTAATTTTGCGCAAACTTAGCAAATTTCCGGATTTTGGGAATAAACCACTATGACACGAACCCTACCCCTCGTTTGTAACGAGGGAACGATGGAAGAATCAAAAGCAAAATTTGGGTCAATATTTTTAAACTCACCCTGATTGTGCCTTCGACACAATCGTCCCTCTCTTCATGAACCTTAGATTTGCGAAGATATTTTTTGATGG
>NZ_CAJXTC010000041.1 GCF_913060805.1 uncultured Draconibacterium sp. | reverse complement strand
ACTAAATAACCAATTGGGATGGTTAAGAAATAAAGTTTATGTTTTTCATCCGGGAATAAGCGTCAACCGTTGGAAAAGGATAGATCTCGAATATGGCTATCAACTACAGATAATCGATCAAACCTCGCAACAGGCCGATATTTCGGTTGTTGACCAGAAACATTCAGGGAGCATTTTTTATACTCCCGAAAAAAGACATTTATTTGGCTTATCAGGCGAATACTATAGCACCAAACAAAGTGGACAGCAAGAATCAAACGTGCTTTTTGCCAATTTTTCGTACCACCTGAAACCGTCAAAAGGCAAACTTAAATACAAACTGGAGGTACGAAATATATTTAACCATTCCGAAATGGTACGTTATTATAACAGCGATATTTCACTTGTAAGTAGCAATTATTCTATTCGTCCGAGGCAGTTTCTTGTTACGGTTTCGTTGGGTTTATAGATTTCATTATTTAGAAAGGATAGATAATTATTTAAAACATCTTCAATTCCTGTAATTTTTTCACCGTTAAACATGGTATTTTCTTTAATCAGTCATTTCTTATCCTAAAAAAGCTATATAAAACCAAGTATCTGTGAGACGTATGTGGCACATATACAGGTGTTTATAAATCAGTCGCACAACAAAAAGCTTTATGGCGTATGTATCTCCTTGCTATTACAAACAGATCCCTATAAATTCGAACGTAATAATTACAAACCCGTGCCGGTTGGCAATTTGACATAAAACTACGGCATTAAAGAAAGAACCATAATTCAATTAAAGTAAAAAATAAAACCCGGAATATTCCGGGCTTTAAACTTAGTTAATAACGTAGCTGGGCGGCAACCCATAATGCTACACTAAAACAAACCAAAATTATGAAAAAAATTTCATTTCTTTTCGTGTTGGGCTTTCTAGCCCTGTCTTTAAACAGTTTTTCACAGATTAATGTGAATAGTACAGGAAAAGTTGGTATAAACAACAGCAGTCCATCCTACCAATTAGATGTGAATGGAAATCTTAAGGTAAACAGTTCGTACCCGATGTATTATTCTTCAGGAAATCTCTATTCTACATCAAGCTCCTCTTATCTTGGAACTTCAAGTTACTTCTGGGGCTACTTGTACGCACGTTACATTTTCTATTACTATACACCAATTCAGTATTCCGATAAAAAACTAAAAAAGGACATTCTGGATCTAAGCGATGCAGACAATCGCTTACTGGAACTTCGGCCTGTTAAATATAAAATGATCCCCCGCTTGAGTGAAGGAGAGAACATAACGGATCAAAAGAACTATGATCCGGAAGCAACCCATATTGGATTAATTGCACAGGAAGTACAAAAGGTTTATCCTGAATTGGTTTCTGAAGATGATGAAGGAACATTGGGGATTAAGTATAATGAGTTCATTACTATATTGATTAAAGCTTATCAAGATCAACAAAAAACCATCGACGATCTAACTGACAGGATAGAAAAACTTGAATCAAAAGAATAAAGGAGGATGAGTCATGAAGTCAAAATACTACATAATTCTCGCAATATCTTTATTATTTCTGCTAAAGATTAGCCCTTCTTATGGTATTGGTGATACTACATTTGTTTTTACCTACGATGCCAGCGGTAATCGCACGGAACGGGTTATTGATCTAACAAAAAGTGCTGAAATTACAGCAAGTTCTTCCTCTATAAGTGAAGAAAAACTAATTGAAGCCGAACTGTCCAGCCTTGATATAAAAATATATCCAAATCCGACAAAAGGTGTATTAAAAGTTGAAATTCCTGAAATTGGAGATATTAAACCTATACTGGTTGTATATAACCTACAAGGAAAACAGCTTGTAAATAAAACTGTTTCCAATCAAATCAGTACAATCAATCTTTCCGAGCAACCTCCGGGAATGTATATCATGAAAATTGTGAACGGAGCAGAATCGCTGGATTGGAAAATCATTAAAGACTAAATCACCTAACAAACATTTATTCAATTAAAATGAAGCAAATACATGTTTTATTCATCATATTAATGATGGGTATTAGCACTGGTTATGCACAAGAGTTTGACATTACGTTAGCTTCTTCTGAATCCGGTACTCAAACCCATCAGGCCAGAAACAGCATAACATTTGGCCCGAACTATTCTTACACCCCGAGTGGTGGCACTATGACTGCTGAAATTGTTGATCCTGTGGTGACAGGAAGCGTTTCGTACAACTATACAGTAGTTGATCCTGAAACCAGGTCATTAAATACCTCCTACATGGTTGGAACCACAAGCGGAAGCTTCAATGTAAATCCTGTAGGTGGAGCAACTTATTCTATTCCTTTAGATATACCTCCGGGAGTAGCAGGACTACAGCCTTCCATTTCGATAAACTACAATAGCCTGGCCGGATCTGGTATTGCAGGCTATGGATGGCAAATCAATGGACTTTCGGTTATTACCAGAAGCCCTAAAACTTACTATTATGACTCGGCATTTGAAGGAGTGGATTTATCACTAACTGATCGATTTTCACTTGACGGTCAAAGACTGGTATGTACTTCGGGGACATATGGAGGAAACGGCTCGCAGTATAGAACGGAGAATGACGCCATAAGTAAAGTTACATGTTATACCGGTTCTTACGGAGCAGACAAGTTTGAAGTAAAAACAAAAGGAGGTATTACCTGTCAGTATGGATACGATACTGATGCCGATCAAACGATTGATGGCTACGACGAAACTGTTAGCTGGTACATCAATAAAGCGACGGATGTCTATGGCAACACAATGAATTATTCCTACTTCAAACAAAATGGCCATAATTATATAGGTGAAATTACCTACGGTCCCAATACTATTACTTTCTTTTACAAAGAAAGATCTGACATAAGCACTTCGTATCTTCTTGGTGCAACGCTGGAGCAAAAACTCATTCTTGACAAGATTGAGATTGAGTACAATTCCAATGTTGTTAAGAAATATGAATTTAAATACAATTATCCAAACAGCAGTTATAACAGGCACTCTGTACTAAACGAGATAATTGAGTATGGAATTGGTTCAAGCAGGTATAACTCTACTGCGTTTAGTTATCAATCTCCTGATGCTGTTTCCTTCAGTCAAACTGAGTATAATACATCACATAGCTATGTCACCTACAAATCGACCATGCTTACAGGTGACTTTAATGGTGATGGGAAAGCCGATTTTCTATGTCTGCCAAATGAATATGCATCGTGGACAGGATACAAAATGTATTATGGAGATGGTAATGACAATTTCAATTATGCCTATGGCAACACTTCTTTTAGCTTTGGCACAGTTGGAGACCTAACAATTGTTGATTTAAATGGAGATGGGAAAGATGATATTTTATATGAAACCCAAAGTGGTTCATCTTCAACCTATCGATTTATAGTAAGTACAGGTTCTGCATTTACATCCTCGCTGGCCTTTGGGACAATGACTAATAGTGACGAAACTGGTTATTCAGGAAAGAAAAAGAGAAGAACAGATAAGCAAGAGGAAGATAATCAGTTATCAGGTGCCGACTATAACGGAGATGGCATAAATGACGCGTTTATAAATGATCCAAATGGAAATTGGAGGATCTATTCCTTTGCTAACTCCTCAGGTCAATTGACATTAACAATGTCCCTTAAAGCATCAGGAACCAATAGCTCATTATCCGACGAGGTAATTAGTGGAGATTTTAACGGTGATGGAAAAGCAGACATATGGAGTTTCGATGATGACGGCGTAAAAATCTGGGAATTTAACGGATCAACATTAGTTCAAATATACAGTTCTACCATTCCAACAAAAAATCACTTTTTTTCTCTCGGTGATTTTAATGCAGATGGCAAAGTCGACATTTTTGCATATGGTTATAAAAATGGCAGCACAGAATATGATTGGTCAAACTGGCAGGTCAGGTTATCAACCGGTACTGATTTTCAGATCAATTCAATCCCGCAAAAAAGAAGCAACCTGAAAGATGACTATTTAAGAATTGGAGATTTTAATGGCGATGGAGCTTCAGATTTAATGGTAACATCTGCGGATGACAGCTGGGATGGCTCCTATTACTATATTTCTAAAGATGAAGGATCGGATTTTTATTCTCATTCCTTATCCAACTATCCGGTGGCCACACATAATTATTACCTTGCAGATTACGATGGGGACGGAAGGACTGACTTCCTCTGTACCGATGGAGAACCAGCCTGGTGGAACGGCTATCAGATTTATAAATCGGGAAGCAAAAACAATATTCTATTAGAAAGGGTTGGTAATGGTCTGGATCAGTTAACGGAGATCAGTTACCAATCGATTGCAGAATATGGGACAACCTATGTGAAAGGTTCAGGGGCATCCTTTCCGGTCATGGATTTTCAGGGACCACTGCAGGTTGTAAAATCAGTATTATCTGATAACGGCAGAGGCTCACAGAATACAACAACCTACAAATTTGAGGGAGCAAAAATACACAGACAAGGAAAAGGATTTTTGTGCCACACCAAACAAACGGTTACCGATGTGGCCAATAATATGAGTACTGAAACCAGTTACGGTTACAATACCAGTAAATATTTCCCAACCCTGACATCAACGGTTAATAAAGCCGGTAGTACTACCTTAAATTCGGTGTCGAATACCTGGACTTATAAAACCACGACGGGTAGCGCTATATTACCATATATTTCTTCATCAACCCAAACAAACAGTTTAACAGATCACAGTGTAACCACCTCTTTTACCTACGACACTTATGGTAATGCTACAGAAATTGAGAAAAGTTTTAACAATGGTGTTACCGAAACTACAACAAACAATTACACCAACGATGCCACTAACTGGTATATCGGTAAACTGAACAGCTCAGAAGTTGAATATCAAAAATCAGGTGAAACAACGATTACTAATACGGTAACTTACACGTATTACACCGACGGTATTTTAAAACCGGACTTCATAAGATATCATGAGGGAACTGATAAGTATTATTATAAAAACCATGATTATTACAGTAATGGTAACCTGAAACAATTGTATTTGTATGCCAGTGGTGTTGGAGCTCAACAAACCAATTACACTTACGAAACCAACGGAGTCAGGGTAAAAACCATTTCCGATCCTATGAGCCATGTTACTACCATGACTTACGATAGCTATGGCAGGTTATCGTCTGAAGAAGACTACCTGGACAACACCACCTCTTATACCTACGATAACATGGGGCGGCAGCTTACCGAAACACTGGCCGATGGTTTTGTTACTACAACCAGTTACCCCTGGGGCTTATCGGGAGGTCCTTCGTATGCTTGCTACTACATTCAACAATCGGGCAACGATGGTTCCCTGAGTAAAATATGGCACGATAAACTGGGGCGTGAAATCCGGAGCGACGTACGTGGTTTTAGTGGCTCGTATATTTATACTGCTACCGAATACAATACCAAAGGCCAGTTGTACCGTGTTTCCGAACCAAGCACTTCCACTTCTCCTACGCAATGGAATACCCATTCGTACGATAGTTATGGCAGGATTACCGGAATTACCCGGCCATCAGGAAAGAATACAACCTATGCCTACTCTTCGAACCGGGTAACAGAGACAACCGGTGGAAAAAGCAGTTGGAAAGAAACCGACAGCCAGGGTTTGTTGACCACAGCCCACGATAACGGAGGCGATATTACCTATGCCTACTACCCCAACGGGAAGTTGAAAACGATTAACTCGCCGGGCGGGGCAGTTACAAGTATGGAATACGATGTAGCAGGCAACCAAACCAAACTAGTTGATCCAAGTGCCGGAACAATAATTTATACTTACGATGCTTTTGGAAACTTAAAAACCCAAAAGAATGCACGTAACCAGACCACAACCTATAACTATAATACCGATGGCCGTGTAAGTTCAAAGGTTACGCCTGAAGGTACCACTTCGTACACCTACAACAGTAACGAACAATTAACCGGAATTTCTTCGCCGGGCAGCGTAAGCCGCAGTTATACATACGACAGTAAAGGCAGGATTTCAACCATTGGTGAAACCATTCCGGGGCAATCGGCATTGTCAACTTCGTTTACTTACGATACAAAAGGGCGCTTAAGCACACGCACCCACCCTTCGGGAATTGTAGAAACCAATAACTACAACAGCTATGGTTACCTGGCTTCAATTTCGGCAGGTGGTTCAACCCGGTATACCATCAATACTATGAATGCCCGTCAGCAGGTTACAGGCGCAACTTATGGAGCCAGCTTAGTTGGAGAGTTTGGATTCGATAGTTACGGTTACCCGACTTACTCAAAAGCCAAGGTTAGTTCAACCTACCGGCAGGATTACCGCTACAATTTTACGGCTTCCACCGGCAACCTTTACTCGCGGCAAAATTACCTGCGCAGTAAAACCGAAACCTTTACCTACGATAACCTCGACAGGTTAACCGGGGTTAGCGGACCGCAAAACCTTACCATGGCTTACGAAAGTAATGGCAATATATCGACCAAAAGCGATTTGGGGCCGGGCACTTATACCTACGGACATGCCACCAAACCATTTGCCGTAACCGAAATTAACTCGGGCAACCAGGTTATCCCATCGGCCGACCAGGTGGCAACTTATACCTCTTTTGAGCAGGTTAGTACCATCGACGAAGACGACTATCACGCTGCATTCACTTATAACAGCGACAATCAACGTTGCAAAATGCTGATTACCGATTTGGGAAGCACTGTACTTACCCGTTGGTATGTAGGCAGCCGTTATATAAAAGAAACCGAAGGAAGCACAACTACCGAATTTACATGGATTGGTGGCGATGCTTACTCGGCACCCGTAGTTGCCGAAAAGGTTGGCTCAACTACTAACTACTATTACTTACTGCGTGATTACCTCGGCAATATTACCCATAAGGTAAATACATCGAATACGGTAACTGCCGAGTACAGTTTTGATGCCTGGGGTCGCCGACGCGACAAAGACGACTGGAGCTATACTTTAAACAGCGAACCGGATTTAACGGCTGATCGTGGCTTTACAGGGCACGAACACCTTTCGTATTTTAATATTGTGAATATGAATGGACGTTTGTACGATCCCTTGGTGGGAAGATTTTTAAGTCCTGATGAGAATGTGCAATTGGCTGACTTTACACAGAACTTCAACAGATATTCTTATTGTTTAAATAATCCGTTGAAATATAATGACCCAAATGGAGAGTTTATTCACCTTATTGTTGGTGCTGTTATTGGAGGTGTTTCGAACTGGCTTGCGAATGGTGCCGAATTTAGTTGGAAAGGATTAGGCCATTTTGGCGTTGGTGCGGCTGCTGGTGCTCTAGGTGCGGGAGTAGGAGCAGGAATAAGTTCGGCTATAGCTGGAGGTTCGTTCGGAGCAGGATTTGCAGGTTCGTCAACAGCACTATCTGCAGCATCAAGTTTCGGTTCTGGGGCTGCAATCGGCGGTGGCGCTGGCTTCTCTAGTGGTTTTACTTCTGGCTTTGGTAATGGGCTTATAAATGGACAAGGATTTGGAAATTCACTAGTTTCTGGTCTTGGCAATGGATTAATAGGAGGGGCTTCTGGAGGACTAATTGGAGGCTTGGCCGGTGGAATCAGTGCAACCTTGGATGGCAGAGGATTTTGGGATGGCTCTATAAATTTATGTTCTGAGGACTATGACTACCTGAATATGTTGGCTTCGACTGATGGATTTTCGACACCAACAACACCTGGGCAAATTGATTTTACGGCGCACAGCAGAGCTCATAATACAGCACATATTTATAAATGGATGAGATATGAGAATATGTATGGTGATGGAGTTCTAGATATGACCAAAGTTTTTACAAACGAAGCTTGGTATAGGGGGTCCACTATTCAAGGTTTTCACTCCGGTAATGTTAAATTAAGATTTGGAAAAACAAAGATGAGTACATTCTTGGATTTATTTGCTACCAGAAATAAGAATGGTTATCTTCATTCAAAAATTAATATTGGAGGTGGAATAAATATAGATAGAGTATTAGGAATTTTGGGGGATGAACATTGGGTCGTTCAGAAAAATAGTTCATTTCAATGGGGAGTTCCAGCAAAACATTTCAACGATTTTTACAAATGGTTAGGGTATTGATTATATTGAAGATGATGCTACTATTATTTATAAATTTAAGTTGTGGTATCGAGAAATCTCAACCGGAGTTGGGAGATGTTGTAATTATGCAAAAAAAATTCAGCTTAGAAGAAATACAGTATTTAGAAGAATTTATTGCCCGTTTTGATACGGCAATAATGAAGCAAGAACAAGTTGATGTCGCAAAAATGGCCTATCATTTATTTTGTGAAAAATTAAAGGGTTATGATCCATTATCAATTAATAAACTTTTACAAACTATATCAAAATCTGATTCCATTATTTCTAATAAGTTTATTGAGTCCGCGCTTGGTAATGAGATATGGAACGTTACAAATTCCAGAAATATGGATTTTGCCAAGACATATAACATATATGAAATAAACCCCAGAAGCAGATTTATTAAATTACTAAAATATCTAAGTGAAAATTATCCAGTATTAGAAGATTATTTTGAGACGATCGTTACCGCTGGGGATATAACACCAACACTTATAGGAGGGTATCACTATTCTCATGACAAACTGGATTTTGATGATCCATTAATTAGATTATGGACTGTTATACATTTTTCAACAATTTATTTAAATTCTGAAATTTATTCTAGGACGGATAACTAATTGTAATATTTTGAAAATCATTTTATCCCAACTCTGGCACAGCTTTGTAAACTATGATTAGTCTGCAGGCTTGATAAAAGAACTAGAAGCAAGATGCAAGCCTCAGCTTGCATCTTGTTATTATAAACTAATAAATCTGTGAAAAGAAGAATTTCGATTCATCAAAAAACAAATACAATTAACTTAAGATTTATCAAATGAAATTAAAACCTTTATTATTCGCGTTTGCACTTTTAGTAAGTACAAGCAGTTTATTTGCTCAGGAATTTGCCGTTGACAAAGGTGCAACCTTTATCTCCGGCGTAGCAAGTTTTACCAGCCAGGGAGGCGAACTTTTCGAAGATTACGATGGCAATAATGCCAGTACATTTAATCTTTCGCCAAGTGTTAACTATTTTGTAGGCAAAAACTTCTTTATCGGTGGCGGGCTTGAGTTTGCCCACGAAAAACAAGGTGATTACAAAAGCAATAACATTGGCCTTGGACCGCAAATAGGTTATGCCTTTGGTAACGAGAAAAGTACTGCATTCCCCTATTTTGATATAGGCCTAAGGTACTATGGTATGAGTGTTGATTATGGTTCAGGTAATTCAGAAGGTTCCGGGACAGACATATTTCTTGGTGCCGGCATTGTTGTACCGGTTAAATCTCACCTGGGAATAACCTTCGAAGCCGGATACCATATGATGGACATCAACGAAAAAGAATCCGACACATCCTACAGCGGAAATATTTTTGCTATCGGGATTGGAATTGTGGGTTTACTGTTTTAGTAATTATTTACACTTGATCTCCCTCTGTTTTCTAGGAGAGATTATGAATAGGGCAACAGTAAACTTATTACAAATTGTAGAAATAACGGGTAAGATTTCTAAATCTTACCCGTAATAAATTTAAAGAAGTTTTAATCAAAAAAGTATTTTGCAGAATTGCTGCATCTTTGTATTGTTAGGGGCAATTCTTCTACGATCAAAGCTGTTGTTGATAATGCTTTCGTTGGGCTTTAGGGGCATTTATATTAGACGTTATACATGATTCTCTGTTAGACCACAAACAAAATTTTATATCGGTGCTTTCAAATATATATAAACCACATTCTGAATAATCATCCAAATCATAATTCCTGCGAGTACCCATAAAAACCAATGCGGAATAACAACACTCTTTTCCAATTTCCGTTTATGATCCTCCAGAAGCTGCTCCAGCTTATCGGTGTTTATATCATATTTTAATTTGGTTGTCTTTAGAATCTGTAATTGCCTGTCAATTTCAGGAGCAATCTCATTTATATTCTCCGTGGTTTGCTTCAATGTTTCAATTTCGGAAGTTAAAATCTCCAGTAATTTTTGTTGCGATAAATTTTTTCTCATGATATTAAAAGCTTATTCCAAAATCCCTTGAAGGACGGTTTTGTTGTTCTCGTTTTCTTTGTTTTTCTCGTTCAGCACGGTACATCATTTCATAATTTTGCAGAATCTGTTTTTGTAGATTGGCAGCACTAAACTCACGGCCAACACTACTGCCTTTTATGGTTTCCTCTCCAATCTGAAATTTCAATCCAACAACTTTTCCATCAGAGGCAACTCTCCTGTGCGTTTGAATTCCATACTCTTCCATTAATTGGGCATAATCATTAATGTCGCGGGGCATTACTGTCAAAATCCGTTGGTGGGCTTCTTTTATGTAGCTTCCAAGTCGTTGCTCTTTTTGTTGCTGAATTTCTTTGGCAGTAGTAAATCCCCATTCTTTAGCCACACTTTCAGCAATACGCTGCGCCTTTTTGCTGATAAAGTGGTCCTTGTACGCTTTCCCGTCAAAATCAATACGGTTGACGAAAATGTGCAGGTGCTTGTGTTTTTCATCGGTATGCAGAAAAGAAATAAATTGATGATCGTCTAATTTCATGCGCTTCAGAAAGTCTCCGGCCAGTTTTGCAAAATCCGAGTTACTTAATTTATCACCGTCGGGAATGGATGGACTTAGCACCATTGAAAAGGTATTCTTCTGGCACTTGGAATTCAGGTTCTGAAAGATCCTGAACTCCGTTGCAATTTCCCTGGGAGTTACGCCTGCAACTTTATTCCGGTTGATCTCCTTCGCTCCGGGCTTTTTCATGGCGTAATTGACAGCATTGACCGTATGTGAGATGCTTTTTGCCTTGCCGATCATTGTTCAAACTTTCCAAGGTGGATTTTAATCAGTTTAATTACTCCTTCCAGTTCCCGGAGAATGGTTTCATTTTTATTAAAATGTTTGCTTCTTACCAGGTTCCCGATGGCCGTAAAGTTGCGATGGTAGGTGTGCAGGTTATTGTACACCTCCAATTCTTCGGGCGAAAACCGTAAGGTTACTTTCATGTTTAGTGATGCCCGTCGGGCAAATTCACTGGTACCTAATCCACATTCCTCGGCAGCCATTGTGATGGCTCTTTTTTCGATATTGCTTACTCTAAACGAGATATATTTTGTGCGAACTCTCATATTCTTTAACCTTTAAATTAATATTTAGAACCTGCGCTGTGCGCCCCTTTGCGAGCCTGGGAGCAAAGCGAGAGATGCCCATGGTGCAACCTGGGCACCTCTCGACATGGCTTACCACGGAGACCTACGCAGACGTTGGTTTCGGGCAATCAACAGCTGATTCAGATCTTTTGAGTTTTTATAGATGGCCGACATATCGACACTGTTCGTTAGATCGGCCAATAAACGTTTGGTCGCTTTTTTACCAGCTGAATCATTATCGAGATAAAGATCAACTTTGGGATAAGTTTGGGCCATCTTATGAATGCGGTTGATAAACGAAACAGAATTCAACACTAAAAAATCTGATTGGTGTGGTAAGCCAGGATAAAGCATTAGCAAACTAAAAAAATCAAACATGCCTTCGGTAACACTCAATAATTGTTTACCAGTAGTGAAATAGGAAAAGTCTTTTGGTGCTGCAGCATTTTTATAATACGGATTTCGAAGTTCCCAACCTCCCGAAACATTTTCCAAACCTATAGCGAAATATCGTTTTTGATTAATCGAATAATGAACCTGACTGGCAAAATCGCTTGCAGTTTTTGCATCTATTTTTCTTTGCAACAAGTATTTGATTAAAGCCGGGTGCCGGATGGGGAGGATCTTTTGGATCTGTATTTCCGGCTCAGGCGTTGGCGTAACCACATTATTCTGCTGTTGAAAAAAGAAAGATGGAATGTTTTTAGCCAGGATCACCAGCGCTTCACTAACGCTGCAGTTGTTATTCATTTCAATTACCAGGTCGATAATATTTCCTCCTTTGCCAAGACCATGATCGTACCAGCGATTAAGAACCTTGGAAACCTTAAATGAGGCTTCATTTTCCTTTCGGATCGGACTAAGGTACCAGGCTGAATGTTGGTTTTCTTTTACCGGTGAGTATCCGGATCTTTTCAGAAATTCTGTTATCGGAATTTCACGGGCTGTATCACATTGTAGTTTGTTATTTTTCATCAGTAGTATTTCTCTAATTTTTTTGATGAATTGATGAGAGGATAGCTAACTTGTCTTTCAATCAGCTGCTTATGCTTTATCAATTTCTCATCGCTTCATCATTTTGTTTTTTGTATTTCTTTTCTGTTCTCATCATTTTTTGTTTTGATGAGTGTTTGATGAGACTTTGATGAGCAGTTAATCTTTTTATTTTCAACAGCATAGTTTATTCATTCATCAATTCATCAAAATTTTCCAATAAAAATCCCTTTTTCACAGTGTAAAAGCGACCCGTATCGGTTTCCCTTGTTATCTCTCCCCGGTTCCAGATGGCAAACTTTTCGTAGGTCAACGAATTGGATTTTGGAGTAAGCTTCCATTCTTTTTTCAGCAAGTGTCGGATTTGTGTGAGGTCAGTTTTTACCCTTGTTTGGTTGACGGCAAACATGGCATCCTGGGGACAAAACTCCACTTCATCCAAATCATACTTCTCCATTACCATAAATAAAATACTGGCCAGTTCTTTCTCTACCCGGCTTCTGTTATGACGGATAAGGTTTTGTAAAGCGCGGGTTCTGATTTGAGCAGGAGTAAACCACATCCGGGTAATCCGAGGAGATGAAAGTTCCCTGTTATTTAAAAAGAAAAGAAAGGCAGGAATCTCCTTAACCAGTTTATCTAATAGGTCAGTATCTTCAGTTTCAAACTTTGAAATCTTTCGTACCCAAAAACGTTCTTCGGCAGCATCGATTTTTATGAAATTATCTTCGTTATTACTGCATAGAATAAACTTTCCAAAGAATTCTACCTCAATTTTGTCTTTACCTTTGGCTTCCATTTTATTGTGGTTGGTAGTGCTGAGGTATTTAATCCGCTCGGTCAGTTCTTCTTTATTAAAAAGAACTTCATCAATACAGATCAGAAGTTTATTTGCCCAATCTGAATTAAACTGGCTTCCAAAACTATCGTTTGTCAGGTAGGTAAGGTTATTTTCAAAAATTGCTTTGAGCCATTTCAGAAAAGTACTTTTCCCGGTTGACCTTTCCTTTGACACAAGGCAAAGAATCGGAAGAATATGCACTGGTTTTTGATAGAGCAACTGCAAATAATCCAATCCCAGTTCGTATTGATTCCCGAAAATGTGTTTTACAAAAAGTGTTGAAACATCAATTGGTCCTTTCTTTGGTTTGTTACTTAAAGGAGAGTACTTGTTGTAGAATCCTAAGCAGACTTGTTTGAAATTGATATGATTGGGAATGCAGGTAAAACCATCATATTTCGGAATATCCGCCACATAAGTTTTTCCAAAATCCTGTTTTATGGTATCGATGTTCCATGGCACAAGAATTTCGTTAAAATCTCCTGAAATGGTAGGAGCTTTAACTTTTTTGAAATAGGAAGTTCCAACACGGATATACGGCATATCACTCATTTCAAAATGTATTTATGGTTATGCTTTTCTGTTCCTTGATAATGAGTTGTTGAATTCTTCCTCCGCTTCCAGTTCTTCTCTGGAAATACCCATTAGCCAGAGATCTATGTCTTTTTTATAAAAGAACTTTTGCCTGATATTGGCATTAGTGCCGGTGGGAATCAGCTTTTTACTGAGCAGTTTGTAAATTTTGCTTTTGGATAGCCCGGTGTACTGAGCCAGTTCTTCAACATTAAAAACAGTTTTATTCTCTGCGAGAAGGGTTTTGATTTGTTTTAATTCGTTCAGTACTTGCGTGGAAATAAATGCTTGATTTTCCATAGGTGACATATTTTTAATGATTAATGACGCTTGATGCGTGAAAACTTCATCAGCAAATATGTAACTGTATGTGGCAGTAAATCAAGAGGGTAATTTGAATTACGGGCAAATTACGGGAGAAATACCGTCTATCGAAAAAGTATATTCTGAAACTCCTTTAGATTTTCTGAAAATTCTGTTTCACTTTCATTCACAAACTCTGAAAACCGCGAGTTCAAACTCGCCCTTTTTACTTCTATTCCGTTCAATGTGAAGGTTGATTCAATGAATTTAAAGAGTTGTTCTTTACGCTCTTTTTTGAAATCTCGGATTCCACCATCAATAAGCAGGTGAAGAATGCGAAGTAGTTTTTTATAATCAGCGGCAGCCCGATTATCTGATACCAGTTTAAAATCGATTTTACTTTTTATTTCAAGTCCATTTAATACCAGGTTTATATTTTCCCGATCCGTTTCCATGAATCCCAGGTCTGGTATATGAATTCCGTTCAAATTACTTTTCACAAACTGAAAACCACCGGAAGGTATTTGTTGGGATAATCTTCGTGCTTCATTCAATGATCCGATAAAAAATAAAGTCAAGAAAAGTACTGTTATGCTTATGGCAGAGTAGAGGATAATATGGATAAATGAAAATCCCATGCCCCAAAGACCGAATAACAGAATCAGAAGACAAACAAACAGGATAAAAAGGATCGTTGTATTGTGGTTGCGTAATATTCTAATATTGAAGATCCACCGGAGTTTCCGGTTGAATCGAAATATAATTACTCCTGATTTCTTGATTATTGTTTCCATATTGGCTCATCTGTTTACAGGTTCCGGTAATCATCAACATTATTTTATTTTTTCAATAGCATTGATAATTAACCAATTAAAAGTAAATAATCTATCAGGTGCAATCAAATGAAAAACCGTGTTGGCGTAGATTTTACGCTCATTTGGCTGTATTTGGCTTTCGAAATGTTGAATAACATAGAATGACTCTGTGTATCTGGTCGTTTTTGGTGGTTTTTATTGGGTGATTTTGTTGTACCTATGTTGTACCCGTACAAATAAAAAAGGAGCTAAACTTTCGTTTAACTCCTTAATATTCAGTGGTCGGGATACCAGGATTCGAACCTGGGACCCCCTGCTCCCAAAGCAGGTGCGCTAACCGGACTGCGCTACATCCCGAAAATATTTTTAAGCGGTGAGGGCGGGATTCGAACCCGCGGTACAGTTTACCCGTACGCCAGTTTAGCAAACTGGTGGTTTCAGCCACTCACCCACCTCACCAGTGGTATTTAGTGCTAAATGTCATTTCGCTTTTCAGCGATTTCATTTATTACTTGTATCAATATTTGTTTTGAACGTCGTTGCTTTGTTAAAGCGTGTGCAAAAGTAGAAATTGTTTTTACACTGGCAAAGAAAAATGAAAAAAAATGGCAAAAAAAATACAATTCCTGTTTTGCGGTGTAAACGAATGGCGGTAGGGGATTGAGCCGTTTAAATCTGAATTTTTTCTGCGTCTTTTTATGTGGTTAAAAACCAGCGAGTTTCATTCCTCGTTTCAATCGAGTTGAGAATTGTATCATCAAATGAGAGTCAATTTGTTTAATATTTAGTTTTTATAGATTAAACAAAATAGTTTTTGGTCTGTTTATTAACTCGTAGAAACTAGAAACAGAAATTATGAGTTACAGAGAAGAAATAATATTTACCAGCGCCGACAAGAAAAGGAATGGTAAAACAAACGGACATGAAAATCATGAGACAATAGGCGATAATCATATTGCAACATCAATCGATACTCCAATGCGCGATGATGCTTTTGTGCTGAGCGACGCACGAAAAATGGAAATTATCGAGGACAAGTTTCGCGACATAATGGAAACAATGGGGCTCGACCTGAATGATGATAGTTTGAGCGGAACGCCACATCGTGTTGCCAAAATGTTTGTGCAGGAAATTTTCAGTGGATTAAATCCGGCCAATAAACCCAAAGTCTCCGTATTCGAAAATAAATTCAAATACGGCGAAATGTTGGTAGAAAAGAACATCAACATGAATTCTACCTGCGAACACCATTTTTTACCTATTGTAGGAAAGGCACATGTCGCTTACATCTCGTCGGGAGAAGTGATTGGCTTGAGCAAAATAAACCGTATTGTCGACTATTTTGCACGTCGTCCGCAGGTGCAGGAGCGTTTAACCGTACAAATTGCCAACGAGCTAAAAACCATACTCAAAACCGATGATATGGCCGTTGTAATCGATGCCAAACACATGTGTGTATCGTCGCGCGGAATTCAGGATGAAAGCAGCAGTACTGTTACTGCCGAGTATTCCGGTAAATTCAAAGACAAAAGTGTTCGCGAAGAGTTCCTGAAATACGTAGAACTTTAATCCATAGCTTTTATATCGAATGCCATCAGCACCTGGCCGTGTCGCTGATATAAAACTCCATCTTTAATAACAGGGTGCGAGAAATGCTCTTTTGCCCCTTTTGTTATTTTAAAATCGCTGATCTGGTTCATCTTTCCGGTTTCATCAAAATCGATTAACGATAAAGTTCCGTTCTGACCATAGTAATAAAGCATGTCGTCGGCTGCTATAACAGCGCCCCAACCTATCCGCAACGAGTCGGTTAATTCGCCGCTTGTTGCATCAATACTTTTAAAGTATTTAGTTGAAGTTCCGCTTCCATAAAGTTGGTCGTCAATTTTCACAATCCCGCCCATGTAACTGTCGAAACCTTTATTGCGCCAAACTTCTTTAAACGCTGTTCCGTCGTCCGAGAGTTGCAGTTTTACTCCGCAATTTCCATCTCCGGCAGCGTAGTAAATATAACCTGTGTCGTAAATAACACAGTTGCTGTGTGTATCGCCCATTCCCGGTTGGCGTTTGTCGAGCGGAACATTATCCTGTGCATGTGTCCATAAAAGTTCGCCTGTTTCCGTATCAAAGCCCATCATATTATAAGCTGAAAACGTTACGAAAATGTGACGTGTTGGTAGTTTTATCAACGTTCCCGGATTGTAACCCGATCGTTCACTGTGTCCGGCATTGCTCCACAATACTTCGCCTGTAAAACGATTTAATCCAACCACATTGTACTCTTTTCCTCCTGGAGTCCAGAAAACCTTTTCGCCATCAATAACAGGCGCTTCGGAGTGACCAAAACGCGGATAAATACCATTAAAATCTTCCACAAACCGTTTTTCCCAAACCAACTCTCCATTCGAGCGTTTCAGGCAAAACAAATTTCCCATTCCCGTACCCAAATAAATTAAATCGTCAACAACAGTAGGTTGCGAGCGCGATCCCGGGTAGCTGGTAACCCATTCTTTGCCGAGTGACACTTCCCATTTTTTCTGCCCGTTTAAATCCATGCAAAATAAAGTGGCCGTGCTGTCGATAGCTCCTGTGATAAAAATCTCATTGTCGGTTACTGTTGGCGATCCAAAACCATCTCCAATTCCTTCAACATACCAAAGTTCGGCAGGTCCGTCTTCGGGCCATTCTTTTAGCAGATTTTGTTCGTTAAAAATCCCCTTGCGGTCTTCGCCGCGCCACTGGTAAATTTTGGTTTTGTTCGAACTACACGAAAAAGCAATAAGGCAGATGAAAAGCAGGTACAAATTCTTCATAATGGTTGTTTCGGTTATTTTGAAATAAAAGTAGAAGTAACCGTCAAATAATTACAGTTTTATGAAGAAATTTTGAGCTTTGCCCGCAAAATACTTTGCTTACATAACATTAAGCAATTGGTGAAAATCAGGAAATATTTTCCAAAAGTCTTTTAGATGCTTGGACTAAAATAACGATATACCTCGTCATAATCTTTCATTTCCATCACATCGGCACGCATTTTTGCAGCGCCCGGAAACGAATTGAGGTAGATTTTATAGAAGCGTTTCAGGATATTGAAATTTTTATCGGGGCTCCAGGTTTGCTCAAAAAGACGTGTATGTTCCAGCAATTTGGCAATGCGGTCTTCCATCGAAATCTCTTCTTTTTCGGGATTGAAAAACCATGGATTATGGAAAATTCCCCGACCAATCATTACGCCGTTTACGCCTGTTTGTTTTACGCGGTCCAGTCCTTGTTGGTACGACAGAATATCTCCGTTGCCATGAACAGGAATATGCGGTTTTAAGCTGTTTTTAAGTTGAACGGCTTTGGTAATTTCTTCCCAGCTGGCGTCGCCATCCGATTGCATACGTTGTGTACGTCCGTGTAGAATAATGGCTGCCGGATCAACTTCCAGCAAATTGGCAATCCAGTTTTCGGTAATGTGTTCTTTAATTCCGGTGCGGGTTTTTACACTAACAGGTAGGTGTGTGCCTTCTTTTGTGGCCAGAACTATTTCTTTGGCACGCTCCGGTTCGCCTATCAAAGCGCTACAAGCACCAATTTTAAATACCTTTTTTACCGGGCATCCCATGTTAATGTCGATGCCATCGAAATCGTAATTTTCGGTGATGTATTTGGCAATGTTGTGGTAAATCTCCGGGTTGCGTCCCCAGATTTGTGCCACAATTTTAATGTTTTGTTTTTTGAGCAAAGCACGTTCCGATTCATTCACGATCAAACGTTCCGAAACACGTTCCCGACCCACCGGGTGATTCATGCCTTCAACAGAAGTGAACTCGGTAAAAACCATGTGCAGTTTCCCCGGTTCAGTCATTCCCATTACAATTTCGCGAAAAACCGTATCGGTAACATCTTCCATGGGGGCCAGCGAAAACGCAGGTCCTTCAAACTCTTGCCAAAAATTGTTCATGCCGCAAAAATAGGAAATGTGTATAAATGCTTTACCGTCATTCCTAATTTAGTTCGGAATCTCACTTTTGTAAAATGAAGATCCTGAAACAAGTTCAGGATGACGTATAAGGCGCTTTTTATCACACGTTTAATTTGTTTTCTTCTACTCGCATTAACGAAAGGCTTTTTCTGAATTTACGGCTGTTGCCAAAACCAATGCGCAAATCGGATGGTCGGCCGGTGCCCTGCATTTTTTCATCGGCACATTCGGGCGTACAACAACCGTGGTATTTCTCGGCACACTCGGGGCACTGGATAAACAAAATATGACAACCTTGATTATCGCAGTTGGTATGCGAGTCGCAGGCTTTTCCACACTGATGACACTTTGAAATGATTTCGCCGTTTACACTTTCGCCCAAACGTTCGTCGAAAACAAAGTTTTTACCAATAAATTTTGAATCGAGATTTTCCGTTTTTATCTGGCGGGCATATTCCAAAATTCCACCGTGCAACTGGTTTACATCGCTAAATCCCTGATGTTTCAGGTAAGCGCTTGCTTTTTCGCAGCGGATTCCGCCGGTGCAGTATAGCAGCACTTTTTTATCTTTTTTGTCTTCCAGCAGGTCGGTAACAATTTCCAGTTCTTCGCGGAAAGTATCTGCTTCCGGGCAAATAGCACCTTCAAAATGTCCGATCTCGCTTTCGTAGTAGTTGCGCATGTCGACAACAACAGTGTCTTCCTGCCCGATGTATTTGTGGAATTCAACACCCGACAAGTGTTTTCCCACGTTGGTAACATCGTATGCATCGTCATCCAAACCATCGGCAACCAGTTTTGGGCGTACTTTAATCGTTAGTTTATAAAACGATTTCCCATCGTCTTCAATGGCATATTTAATCGGAATGTCTTGCAGAATCTCATGTTTTTTTAAGGTCTCCACAAAAGCTTCCCAGTGGTGTTCCGGTACGCTCATTTGTGCGTTAATTCCTTCGCGGGCAACATAAATTCGGCCAAAACAGTCCAGCGGAAACCAATCGCGGAACAATTCATCCCTAAAATCTTGTGGATTTTCCAGAATGTGATAGCGATAAAATGATATCGTTTTACGCTGAAAGGTTTCTTCAGCCAGCCTTTTTTTTAGTTCTTCCTTATTTACCCGGTTGTATAAAAACATGTTACCTGTGTTTAAAATGCGCGGCAAAAATACACAATTTGGCAAAAAGAGCAAAAAAGATGATTTATTCTTTATTGTGCAACGTTTCCGGAATCCTGTTTTTCTTGTAACTTTATATAGCTTCTTCTCGTTGCGAAATCAGAAATCAAAATTGAACCACAATGAAAAACCTTTACTATCTGCTAATCATCGTCTTGCTTCTAGGAATTTCCTGTGCCAAAGAGGACCCAAAAATAAAAGCGACTGAAGATTACATCGAACAGTTACGTGTTGAAAGTGAATCGGTGGGGTGGACAGCTACAGTTTCGATTGATAATGAAATTGTTTTGTCGAAGGGATTTGGTTTGAGCAACTACGAGCAACAGGTTCCGGTTTATCCCGAGAAAACAAAATTCAGAATAGGAAGTATTTCAAAAGCGCTTACTGCCGCAGGATTGGGTATTTTAATTGAAGAAGGAAAAATTGATCTTGATGCGCCGCTTCAGAAATATGTACCCGATTTCCCTGAAAAGAAATACGAAATTACTACGCGACAGGTGGCCGGACATTTGGCTGGAATAAGGCATTATAATGGGGACGAATACCTATCGTCGAAGTATTACCCAACCGTGAAACATGGATTGAAAATTTTTATGAATGACACCTTATTATTTGAGCCGGGAACAAAATACAGTTATTCCAGTTACGGTTTTAATCTTTTAAGTGCTGTAATGGAAGGGGCTTCAGGCGAGGAGTTTCTGCATTTTATGCAAACACGTGTTTTTAATCCTTTAGAAATGACCGAAACAACTGCCGAGCGTATGGATTCGCTCATTGTGTTTCGTGCCGGTTATTATGATATGGACAAGGGTAAGGTTATTAATGCTCCTTATGTTGACAACAGTTACAAATGGGCCGGAGGTGGTTTTATTTCTACCTCAGTTGATTTAGTGAAATTTGGGAATGCAATGCTGAATAATACACTCTTTCCGGAAGCGATAAAACAACAATTGATTACGCCACAAACCTTAAAAAACGGAGAAAAAACAAACTATGGAATGGGATTCTTTTCAGGGACCGATGAATTTGGACGCGAATATTATGGTCATGGCGGTGGTTCGGTGGGAGGATGTGCTAATCTTATTATTTACCCGAAAGAGAAAATGGTTGTAGCTGTAATTACCAATGATACACGAGCAAAAGTGGGGAATGAGCTGTATAAAATTGCGGAAATTCTATTAAATGATGAGCAATAAAAAACCCGGAGTAATTCTCCGGGCTATGAGCTATTTAACTTAGATAATTACCAAGAAATTATAGGATCCGGGTTGCCATCCGGATCACCATTTACATAACCATCTGCTTTGGCTGATCCAATTAAAAGAACACCCGCTGCGTGCGGCGAAGCCATTGATGTTCCGCTAATGGTATTGTATCCTCCGTCTTTCCAGGTTGACTTGATACTGTAACCCGGTGCGCAATAATCAACGGCACTTCCGTAATTCGAGAAATAGGCCCAGTTATCGTTACTGTCACAAGCTGAAATAGTGAAAACTTTTGTGCTTTCATCACCTACGCGTGCAGGAGAATGACTGTTTGCATCATCACTTTCGTTACCGGCTGCTAAAACAAATGGACAGCTTAATGCGGCTGCTAAAACAGCATTGTCCAGTGTCGTAGAAATACCGCCGCCAAGACTCATATTTGCTACATCTCCCGGTGATGCATTATTAGCCACGTAATCAACTCCGGCAACTACACCGGAAACCGTGCCGCTTCCTCGGCGATCGAGTACGCGAACTGCAACAACCGTTGCTCCGGCTGCAACACCAACAACACCTTCAGAGTTGTCTTTTGCTGCAATTGTTCCGGCAACATGGGTTCCATGTCCATTTTGATCATCTGGAGTTGACTTTCCTCCCAAGAATGTCTCACTTTTTATTTTGTCTACATTCAAATCAGGATGATCCAAATCAATTCCAGAATCAATAATCCAGGCAACTTTCCCTGTTCCGACAGCAGCACCGCCAACACGGGTAATTCCCCATGGAGTTTCCTGCGTTGATGGTCCACCGCCTCCGGTGTCGCCACCGTCGCCTTTGTTAGGACCTTTTCCAGGAGGTGGAGCCAAAGCGACAACTTTATCGGCCTCGATATAAGCCACCGAAGCATCGTTTTCGAGTTTCTTTAATTGCCCGGGAGCAATTTTTACAGAGAATCCTTTTAAGGCACTGCCGTAAACATGGCCAATTTCACCGTCGGTAATGCCGGCACGTTTTAATATTTTCGCCGACTTTGCTTTTACAGCATTTTGTTTCTTTTCGTAACCTTTTAGCTGTGCCAGTTCTGCCGTAAGATCAGCATCGTTCAGTACAACAATGTAACTGTTTTTCGATGATGATGCCGATTTAAGTTCTACAGCTTCATCAACGTTTTCGTCGCTTACAAGAGTGTCGTTACACGAGTAAACTAATGCTCCGGCACAGAACAGTGCCAGGATTTTCAATTGCAGTTTTTTCATAAAAGTTATGTTTTTAGTGAGTAAATTAATTATCAGCGTTTTGTGTTTAATTCAAAGCATAAAAAAAGCTGCTTGTAAAATACAAACAGCTCTTTTATTAATATTGTTTAAATCCTAGTTAATCAGTTCATGCACCTTTTCAATAATTTTATTGAATTCGTCTTCTTTAAAACCAATGGAAGCGACTGCAATTTTTCCGTCTTTATCGATTATAAAGTTACGCGGAATGTTTTGTTTGGCGTATTTCGAAAAGATATCGCGTTCCGCATCGGGGTAGAAGGGAAGTGTGTAATTATTCTCGGCTTTAAATTTATTGACCGTTTCCCAATCGTGTTCGCGCCCGATGACCAATACCTCGAAGTTTTCGTTTGCTTTTAGTTTTTGGTACACTTCTTTTTCAAGATGAGGCAACTCTTTTCGGCATGGCGGGCACCAGTTGGCAAAAAAGTTTATCCACACCACTTTCCCTTTCAAATCTGATAGTTTTTTTACCGAACCGTCTTGCATTGTTATGGAGAAATCGGGAGCAGTATCGCCTTCTTTTACCAGGGTGAATTCGTCTTGAGCAAAAGTAGTTATGGCGAAGAATGCCAGTAAAACCAGTATCGTCAATTTTTTCATTATTCAATTTTTTAAGTGAGAAATAAGCAACATGAAATTTCACTTTAGCGAAGAAAACAAAATTCGCTTTATAAGCCAACAGTTTTTATATACGAATAATAATTGGCGGCTTCAACCGAGCTAAAATAGAGCCCTCCAATTTGAGTTATGTGGGGAGGGATAAAAATTGCAGGCTTAAGGGCGCTGTCAGCTATCGGCAATCTCCCTTGATCAGTATTTACGAAGCCATTTCTGAATTCACCATTTTTGTATTTTTCCTGTAAAATTATTTCATCACCCTGGCTATACGTCCACTTTCCGGTTTTCATATGATCAAGATATTCACCACGGAGAACAAAGGAGATTTCCGGCCATTTTTCGATAAAGATTTCGAATTCTCCATTGCCTGAGTTAAGGTGATAATTGGGATTATTTTCATTTACTATTTTCAACTCAAACGATTCGTTCTTGAAAATTACCCGCATATCCTCTGTGCCGTCCTCATTATAATAGATCCAAATTCCGCGAGGGAGTGTATTCGTGAAATGGGCTTCTAGTTTCAGGTTTCCGTTTTTATAAAACTCCCGGTAGTCGCCATTTATTCTGTTTCGTTCGAGTCTCCCGGTGGCATATAGTTCTCCGCTGATGTAGTAATCCTCAAATTCGCCACCAAAACTATTCAGGTATTTTGCCCAGAAAGCTTTCCTGTAGTAGCTGGCTTCACCCGGTAAACATATTTGCCAGTTATCATTAAAATATACTTTAACTTTTCGGTTATAATCAGTTTCCGAAATATCATATTCGTTATTCGTCATATTCGGATAGTAGATCGTATCCGAAATTATTCCTGCCAATCTTGTGTCAAGAGCTCTCGAAAGTGTGTCGGTGTGGCCGCGGGCTTCCAGCAAATGCGAGCATCCGTCGCAATACGCACTTAAAGCAATACAGTTTATATCTCCTCCCAGAATAAATGCCTCTTCAAGGTCGGCACAGAAACTATCAATACTGTCGATGTAGAAATAGCACACGGCAGAATTGATGTATACCGAGGAATTATCGGGCGTATAGTTTTTAACCCGATCGTAAAACACCAGCGCCGAATCGTACTTTTCATTCAAACGGTAATAGTTTCCGGCAAACTGGTTCATGTATAACAGTTTTGTTTGGCTGAAATCATCCGCCGCAACGTCTATCGCCTGAACAAAATAGTTAAGCGCATTTACTGAGTCTTTCCGATGTTTGTAGAGATTTCCCAGTGCGTATCGAGTTTCGGCGTTATCGGGTTCTAAATCAATATTCGATTTAAAATCGGTAATTGCCCCAACCGTATCATTTAATTGTAGTTTACAAAGTGCCCTGTTTTGATAGATGAAAAAGGCCTCGGGATCTTCGTTCAGTGCTTCGTTAAAAAGTTGCAGCGCATCCTGGTACTTTTCTTCTGTCATTAACATATAACCTTCGTAATTTTTCTGGGCTATCTTTCGGTTAATGTATTTCTTTTGAGCATGTAAACACTGATAACTAACTAGTAAAATTAGGCTTACAAGAAGAGGTTTAAACATAGAGATTCTGGTTTTGTATTCGTGTTTAAGGGTAGAAAGTTAACAATAAATATTACAAACAAAAACACCCGCTTAAAATTAAGCAGGTGTCTTTAGTTTATGATCGTTATTCTTTTATGCTTGCTTCAAAAAATCGTTAACGGCAGTTTCAATGCGGTCTTCAATTTTAGTAGTGTCCGATTTTACGAATTTATCGCCGGTAATGTTTTCGTACAATTCAATGTATCTTTCTGAAACCTCGTTAACAAACGACTCAGGAATTTCAGGAAGTACATCGCCGTCGCGGCCCTGGAAATTGTTTTCCATTAACCACTCGCGAACAAACTCTTTCGAAAGTTGCTTTTGGTTTTCGCCTTTATCAAAACGTTCCTGGTAACCGTCGGCGTAGAAATAACGCGATGAATCGGGTGTATGAATTTCGTCGATGAGGTAAATCTGACCATCTTTTTTACCGAACTCGTATTTGGTGTCTACCAAAATCAATCCCATTTCTTTGGCAATTTCGCTACCACGTTTAAACAGCGCCAACGAAATACGTTCCAGTTCTTTGTAATCTTCTTCCGAAACCAATCCCTGTGCGATGATCTCTTCGCGCGAAATGTTTTCGTCGTGAGCGCCTTGCTCTGCTTTTGTTGTTGGCGTTAACAGCGGTTCAGGAAAAGCCTGGTGTTCTTTCAAACCTTCAGGAAGCGGAACGCCGCAAATGTCGCGACCGCCATTTTTGTACAATCTCCACGAACTACCGGTTAAATAACCGCGCACGATCATTTCTACCGGGAAAGTTTCGCAAAAATGACCCACTGTTACGTTCGGATCGGGTGTTGCTATTTTCCAGTTCGGAACAATATCGGCAGTAGCATCCAAAAATTTCTCTGCAATCTGGTTAAGTACCTGGCCTTTAAAAGGAATTCCTTTTGGCAGTACCACGTCGAATGCTGAAATGCGATCGGAAACAACCATCACCAAAAAGTCGTCGTTAATGTTGTATACGTCGCGAACTTTACCTTTGTAGTGGCTTTTTTGTCCCGGGAAATTGAAACTTGTTTTTGTAAGTGCGTTACCCATTTTTGTTGAATATTTATTGTTGTATTATACTTATTGTCTGTGTTAAAATGCTTTTCCGCTTTTATTACAAATTTAGCTGGTTTTTGTTTAACTCCGGAAATTGTAAAACTGATAAATTGTAAAATGGTTAAAGTTTTAACGGTTTTACAAACTGAAGAATGATTTACTTTTCGCCTTTATCTTTCGATTCAGTTTTTATCTCAATTTTCTCCTCGTCATGTTTATCGTAAGCTTCTACAATGTCGCGTACCAAACGGTGGCGTACAATGTCTTTTTTATCGAAATAAATGTTCCCGATATTTTTAATTCCCTTCAAAATTTTCAGCGCCTGTATCAAGCCTGAATGACTTTTTCTCGGAAGGTCGATCTGTGTAACATCGCCGGTAATAATAAATTTGGCGTTGAGTCCCATTCGGGTTAGAAACATTTTTAGCTGGTTAACGGTGGTATTTTGTGCTTCGTCGAGAATAACATAAGCGTTGCTCAATGTTCGTCCGCGCATAAAAGCCAACGGGGCAATTTGTATCACGCCGTCTTTCAGAAATTCCTCCAGTTTTTTCGGCGGGATCATATCCTGCAAAGCATCGTAAAGTGGTTGCAAATACGGATCGATCTTATCTTTTAAATCGCCGGGAAGAAAACCCAGGTTCTCGCCGGCCTCAACAGCCGGGCGACTCAAAATAATCTTACGTATTTCTTTATTTTTTAGTGCTCTTACTGCCAGTGCAATTGCGGTATAGGTTTTTCCAGTTCCCGCCGGACCAATGGCAAAAATCAAATCGTTTTTTGCACTGGCTTCCACCAACCGGCGTTGGTTGGGCGTGCGGGCACGAACGGGTTTCCCGCTGTTACCAAAAACGATAATATCGGGTTCACCGGTGCTGCTTTCTTCAAACGAAGAAATACCCGAATCCAACAGCTCGTGAATAATTTCTTCCGAGAGCATATTGTACTGGTAATAATGATCGAGAATGAGGGCGAACTTTTTCTCAAAAGCTTTTATTTCCGATGGCTCCCCCTGAACGAACAAGGCGTGGCCCCGTGCAGTGATCTTAATTTTTGGGAACAGCCTTTTTATCAGTTCAATTTTCGAATTGTTTACTCCAAAAAATTCAAGGAGATCAATTCCTTCCAGTAAAATTTGTTTATCCAATGTGTCTTCTTAAAAATTTAAGCACGGCAAATTTACGAAAATAAATTGCCACTATCGCATGTCGGAAGGCTTTGATATTCAATTTCTGAACGATGGAGGAATTGGAAATTTTTTTATTTCGAGAACATTTTTACGAGCCAAAGAATAAAGTACAAACCCAGTCCTACACCAAAAATAAATACGCCAACTACAAATGCAATCCGTATTGTTGTTACATTCCAGCCTAATTTGCCGCTTAGCCATTCAGATACTCCTAATATCATAAATTTGAATTTTAATAATTATGCTAACAAGATAAAATTATTTCTTTAATAAGTCTGTAAAACTTTAAAATCAGTTTTGTTTTGTTAAAGAATTGAATCCTTAACTTCGGATAGAATTTGAAACTGAAAAGAATGGAACGAAAAATAGAAGAGTTTAAACGCTTGCTGGATATAATGGACGAATTGCGAGAGAAATGTCCGTGGGATAAAAAACAAACACTCGAGTCGTTGCGCAAACTAACTATTGAAGAAACCTACGAATTGGGCGATGCCATTTTGAAAAACGATTTGCAGGAGATTAAAAAGGAACTGGGCGACATTTTGTTGCACATTGTTTTTTATGCCAAAATCGGTGATGAAAAAGGGGCGTTCGATATTGGCGATGTGCTGGAAGGAATAAACGAAAAGCTGGTTTATCGTCATCCGCATATTTTTAGCGATGTTGATGTTGATGGCTCGGCAGATAAAGTTGCTGAAAACTGGGAAGCACTAAAACTGAAGGAAAAAGGCGGTAATAAACGTGTTTTGGAGGGTGTTCCGGCTGCCATGCCGGCGCTGGTAAAAGCCAATCGTATTCAGGAAAAAGTTCGTGGTGTAGGTTTCGACTGGGAGTACAAAGAGCAGGTTTGGGATAAAGTAAAAGAAGAAGTTGACGAGTTAAGCGTTGAAATTAATAAAGCCGATAAAGATAAAATGGAAGCCGAATTTGGCGACTTACTTTTTGCCGTTGTAAATGCTGCCCGTTTGTATGATATCGATCCCGAAGCAGCGCTGGAACGCACTAACATTAAATTTATAAAACGCTTTAATTACCTCGAAGGCAAAACGCTGATGCAGGGAAAAAGTCTGCACGATATGAGTCTTGCTGAGATGGATGAGATTTGGGACGAAGCGAAGAAAGAAGAATAAGTTTCAAGGCAAAAGTGAAAAGGAAAAGGGCAAAAGGAAGAATAAGTAGAAAGTTGAGGACGGCTATGTCGGACGAATTGAAAATCGGCCATAGCCAAATCCCGATCGAAGTATCGGGAGAAAAAGTTTTGAATAGCAACTCGGATAGTATAACCTTTTTTTACTGGGATGGTTTTTACTCAATTGGCTTAACAGCCAGCCTTTTTACCCATAAAGGAACGATGAGTGCACTGAAAATGGCAGCAAAAGCAACCTGTGATTTTGCGGTTTCTACATAGGGTAGATAAGCCGGATCGAGTTCTGCCATCAATTCAGGAACTGCAATCGACAGGCCGGCAATACAACTGATCGCAATCGATAAATAGCCGGTTCTTTTAAACAGATAGCGTTCGATCACCAAAAGTACCAAGTTGTTTACCAGCAGAAAGATGATCAACAAAACCATTCCCGTGCCCACGGCTTTAAATGCAACCGTTAAATTGATATTGGCACCCAGACAAAAGCCAAGAAAGGGGATAAGTAATTTTATTCCTTTGTCTGTATATTTTTCAAGGCTGGCATCCAACGAACGGAGCACAATACCAATTAGGAAAGGCACCAGCGTAGAAATAATACTGATATAATCGATTCCGTTTCCGGAGGTAAATCCTAAAATACTAATGGGCACAAAAGGCAAACCGATCAGGTTCAGCAAGGTAAAATAGCTGATGTCGTTATTGTTGCCATAGCTTTTCATCAAAGCCAGGTAAATTCCCGGATTTACACTCGAAATAGCAGCGACCAATGCCAGTGCCGAAATGCCCCAAAAACCATCCAACCCGAAATAGTGCAATATCACATATCCGGAAACAATTGAAATAAGCAGTTTCAGGAAAATGATAAGGCCACCGCTTTTTACCAATACTTTTAATTGTTCCATTCGGAACTGCAGGCCAATTAAACACAAGATCATTGCAATCAAGGCCATGGTGCCGCTGCTTGAAAATAGTGCAGAAGTGGGGTAACCCAACATTCGTATCTGTGGAAAAAGTGTATTGATTACCGCAGCCAAAGCCATAGGAAACAACATGCTTCCACCCGGAAATGCTTTGATCCGATCGCTAAACTTCATGTTTGCTGCTTCCGGTCGTTAACACTTCAATAATGCCATTTAGTGCTGATGAAACCATACTTTCAACTGCGGTGTCGGTATAAAAGGCAATGTGTTGAGTCATAATCACATTCGGAAACTGGCGAATGTAGGCCATATCTTTGTTGCTGATAATGTCGTTTCGGCGGTCGTGGTGATAGATACCGTGCTCATTCTCAAATACATCAAGACCGAGTGCACCAATTTTGTGATTTTCGATTCCTTCGATAATATCCTCAAAGTCCATCAATTCGCCGCGGGCAGTGTTAATCAGCATCACGCCATTTTTCATTTGTGCTAATGTTGAGCGGTTCACCATTTTGTAGGTTGAGTCAGTCAAAGGCAGGTGGAAGCTGATTATGTCCGATTGTTCATACAACTCGTCAAGGCTTACATAAGTTGCCTTTTCTGCAGCCTTGGGATTAATGCTTTTGTTGTAAGCCAAAATCCGACATCCAAAACCCGAAAGATTTTCAATAACATGACTACCGATGTTTCCGGTACCTACCACACCGATTGTCAGGTCTTTCATCTCTCGTCCCTGCAAACCTTCCAGCGAATAGTCGTTAACATTGGCCCTGAACATCGCCTGTTTGTATCTGCGTAGCAGCATCAAAATTAGCATGACGGAATAATCCGCCACGCCATTCGGATCGTAAGTGGCGTTACATACTTTTATGCCGAGTTTCTCGGCTGCTTTTACATCGATATGATTGTAGCCGATGGTACGCGTCGAGATACATTTTATTTTTATTACCTGCAATTTTTCCAGCATTGATGCATTCAACTGGCTCTGCCCCAACGTTGTAATGGCGTTACTTCCTTCTGCCAGGTGAAGAGTACCTTCGCTAAGTGCTCGTTTTGTACTTACTATTTTAATGGCCAGCTCTTTTTCGAATTTTTCTATGAGCTTTTTCTCATCATCACGAACTTCATAAGCCGTTATCTGAACATTCGGCAATCCTTCAGTTTTCATCGATCGTTTTCCTTTTAAAACCCTGTGGTTAACAAAAATCAATTAATTAATCGGGCGCAAAGAAAGTGCAAACGAAGTACATTAATACTGACATTCATTAGATAAGGACTCGTATTTAATGGGAATAGGCAGTATGCGAGAGTTGCAATAGGCAATTTCTCAATTCAAGGCAAAAGTTGAAAGGAGAGGAAGGATTATTGATAAAGGATTAAGGATAAATTGGCAACATGGAAGAGTCTCAGTATATAGTCGTAGTTGTCAGTTTAGCAATTTAACAGTTAATCATTCGATTTTCAATCTGCCTTCATTCTAATTCAATCTCTTCTCAATCTGTTTGAATCTTCTTCATCAACCAACTCATGTTCTCCGCGAGTGTTCTGATCGTGTTGATTCCTTCTTCATCCTGCAGCACGTCGCCCTGGTTTTTACCAAAAGCAAAGTTCCAATAGCTGGAGCCGGGAACGATCATCTGGTTGATCAGAAAGAATCGGTTTATGGTATCGAAAGTGGGCAGAGCACCACCTCGGTGAACAGAAATTACACCGGCACCAACTTTTCGTTTTAGCAAGTGCCCGTTGCCGCGCGTAACATAACCGGCCACATCCATCAAAGCTTTTATTTCGGTGCTCACATCGGCAAAGTAAACCGGCGTCCCAAAAATAATCCCATCGGCTTCAATCATTTTTTCGATACAAAGATTCAACAGGTCGTTTTTAATGTGGCATTTCCGGTCCTGAATTTCGCGGCATTTTCCACACGCAGTGCAACCATGAACCGGTTTGTTCCCAATCTGTACAACTTCGGTTTCTATTCCTTCCGCCTGGAAGATCTTAAATGTTTCTTCGATTAAAATCGATGTATTTCCGTTACGTCTCGGGCTTCCGTTAAAGGCTACTACTTTCATGAAATAAATTGTTAAACTGCCAAATTGATTATTGTCCGAATACGTAGGCGATAATGTTAGCACCCATTTTGAGCGCTTTTTGGCGCAGGTCTTCCGGATCGTTGTGTACGTCGATATCTTCCCAACCATCACCTAAGTCGGTTTCGTAGGTGTACAAACAAACCAACCGATCGTCGACAAATAATCCAAATGCCTGAGGTGGCTTATTGTCGTGCTCATGTATCTTCGGGATGCCTTCGTTAAAATCGTATTTCTGATGAAAAATTTCGTGCGACGGCGGCAGTTCAACAAACTCCTGGTCGGGGAAAACCTTTTTCATTTCGCGGCGGATATATTCATCCAGTCCGTAATTATCGTCGATGTGTAAAAAACCACCGCCTTCGAGGTAAACGCGCAAATTCATCGCATCGCTTTCCGATAGAATGATGTTGCCGTGCCCGGTTAAATGCACAAACGGAAAATTAAACAGCTCGGGGCTGCCAATTTCAATGGTCGATGGCTCAGGATTTATATTGGTATGCAGATTTTCGTTACAAAACTCGATGAGATTGGGCAGGGCAGTAGGATCGGAATACCAGTCGCCGCCACCGTTGTATTTCAGCAAAGCAATTTTTACGCTACTACCTTGAGCGGCAGATCCCAGCGCAAAAAGAATAAACAGGAATAGAAATGAAATTCGCATCGTTAAAATTTTCCGAAAAATACGATTCCTCTCCGAGATGAAAAAATAGAACGATGATATGTTAATGTTAAAAACAACCTTTAACACTTTTAATAAATAGTTGGAATTCCAACTAATTTATAAATTTGCAGCATGAATAAAGAATCGGAAGAGAAGAGTCGGTTTGCAGGCCGGATGATCGGGGAGCTTTCGAAGGCTGCGCACAAGTATTTTCAGTCGGAGTTTAAGTCGTTGTCGATCGGGCATGCGCAAATTGCTACGATTATGTATGTGTCGCGGCACGAGGGCGTTTCGCAATATGAGCTGGCAAAATACCTGCATCTCGATAAATCTTCCATCACTTCGCAAATCCGGTTGATGGAGCAAAATGGCTACATTCAGCGTACTCCTGCCGAAAATGATGCCCGTGTAATGCAAATCCGGTTGACCGAAAAAACAAAGGAGATTTTGCCACAGTTAAAAACTGTATTTGCCGACTGGACTGAGACTTTGCTGGATGGATTTTCCGAAGCGGAACAAGACGAACTATTTCAGTACCTGAAGCGTATGCAGTTTAACGCCCGCAAGAAACTGGATGAAACCAAAAATTGTAAGTAAACGATTAGAAAATATATGACAAATCGAAGTAGAAACCTGACGGAAGGCGATGTAAAGAAGCACCTTATGCAGTTAACCTGGCCCATGTTGCTGGGGCTGATTGGAATGGTGATCTTTAACCTGATCGACACTTTTTTTGTTGGAAAACTGGGGGTTCAGCAACTGGCTGCAATGAGCTTTAGTTTTCCGGTGGTGATGTTCCTGAACAGTGTAGCAATGGGTGTTGGAATTGGCACAAGTTCCCTCATTTCCAGGAATATTATACACGCTGATAAAAACGATGTTAAAGCGATGTCGGGCAGGGCGATTGTGCTCGGACTGATTGTAGTTTTGATTTTCGTTACCATCGGGCTACTTACCATTAAACCCTTGTTTACGGCTTTAGGCGCCGAAGAAGATGTACTTCAGTATGTTGATGATTATATGAGGATCTGGTACCTCGGCGTGCCATTTGTTGTTATTCCAATGATCGGGAACAACATTGTGCGGGCAACCGGCGATACTTTTACACCCGGAATGATCATGCTTTTTAGCGCTGTGTTTAACGCCATTCTCGATCCGTTAATGATTTTTGGATACGGCCCTTTCCCCGAGATGGGCATAAAAGGTGCTGCGTGGGCTACTGTAATTACCAGAAGTCTTGGCCTGGTGGCCATTCTTTATATCCTGATCAACCGGAATAAAATGCTGACCTTCCGATTGGGTGGTTTTCAAAAAACTATCGAAACCTGGAGGAAGGTGTTGTATGTGGCCGGACCTGCATCGTTGTCGATGCTTATTACACCAATTTCGGTAGGATTGATAACAAGAATATTGGCCGGATTTGGTAAAGAAGCTGTTGCCGCTTTTGGTGTGGCCTCGCGTGTTGAGATGTTTGCGTTAATGGTTATCGCTGCGCTTGGATCGGTTCTGATCATTTTTGTAGGGCAGAATTTCAGCAAACAAAAGTTTCAACGAATTAACGAAGCATTAAAACTGTCGTTTAAGTTTTCGATGATTTGGGGAGCTACCGTTTTTGTGCTTTTATTGTTCTTTGGAGATTCAATCGCTGCACTGTTCTCAACCGATGCACAGGTGGTAGAAATCACCATTAAATATTTCTACATAATCGGTGCTAGTTACGGTTTCTTGGGAATGTTAATGTTGTCAACTTCAAGCTTTAACGGTATTAACAAACCGATGCCGTCAACCGTTTTCTCAATGATCCGAATGCTGATTATTTATGTGCCACTTGCCTGGCTGGGTTCTGTTTTATTTGGAATAAGCGGCGTATTTTGGGCCGGATTACTAGCAAATATTGTGGTAGGAATTTTTGCTGCCCGCTACCTGTTTAAAACAGTTCGGAAGGTTGAGGTGCAAAGTTAGTTTGCGATGTTGAATGGAATGTAGAATGATCATTAACGAATAATGAACGACGAAGTAAGTTTATTCTGAATTTTCAAGTGCTTATTTTTCAATCGTAAATCTAAAATCGTTAATCGAAATTCAAAATTCAGTTTTAGCTTTCATTAATTCCTTGCATCAAAAGGTCAAGTGCTTTGTCAAGCGAGCCGGCAGCTGTAATTTCTCCTGAGTTTACAAAGAAAATCTCATCGGCATTTTCAATGGTATTCAATCGGTGGGCAATTATCACTTTCGATGTTGATGCCGGCAGGTTGTTGATGATCTTTTCGAGTTGCTGCTCGGTAACCGTATCAATATTTGCCGTAGCTTCATCAAGAATAAGTAATTCCGGTTTACGCAAAATGGCCCGCATAAAAGCAATCAATTGTTTTTGGCCCAAGCTGATTCCATCGCCTGTCATTTGAATAGGCGTTTCCAAACCACTGTCAAAACGTTGCAACAAACTTCCCAGTCCGGCTTCTTCAAGCGATTGACGTAGCTCTTCGTTACTTAAAGCTGACATGGCTTCGTTGCCGTATAAAATATTTTCGCGTACCGTGCCCGAGAATAAAATCGGGTCTTGAAGAATAACACCGATTTTGGCCGTTCTCTCAGCCGGATCGTAGGACTTTATGTCCTTTCCATCCAGCAGAATTGTTCCTTTTGTAGCATCGTATAAGCGCGCAATTAACGAAGCGGTTGTTGTTTTCCCTCCACCGGTTGGTCCGATAAATGCATAGGTTTTTCCACGTTCCAGATCGAAGCTGACTTTATGAAGTACCTCTTTCCCATTAGGGTAACAGAACGAAACATCTTTAAAATGCACCAGTGCTGAAGTATCTTGTTTTTCCTCCGCTGGCATAACACTCAGGTTACTTTCCAATGAAAGCAAAAACGAGATCCTGTCCCAAGCTGCCAGCGCCTGCTGGAAATTTGCCCAAAGGATTGCCAGTTGCCGCAAGGGATTATAAAAGTTCATCACATAAGCGATAAAACTGATCAGCAAACCAACGCTGAAACTTCCCTGTATGATGAGGTAGATACCCAAGGCCAGCACAATCAATTGCCCAATATTCGCAGCAAAAGTATAAACCGGGTTCAGAACTGTGTTGGCAATTCCGGCATAAACCGATTGTTTATAATTTTCCTCATTTACTTCGGTAAATCGTTTCCTGAAATAGTCTCGGCGGTTAAAAGCAACAACCACCTTAAAATTGGCCAGGCTTTCCTGAATTTCTGCAGAAAGGTCGCCCAGACTTTTTAAACTGGCCTCGTTCTTTCTGCGTATCCACGGCGAAATAACTTTGGTAAAAACCAGCAAAAGCAGGGCAGGAGAGAGTGCTGCCAATCCCAGTGGCAGGTTTATAACCAATAGTAAAATTCCTGCTCCGGTCATGGTAATAATTCCGCCAATAAAACGCATCAGCGATTGTGAAAAGAACTCGTTTACCTTTTGCGTGTCGTTGTTGATGCGTGATATCAGATCGCCCGATTTATTTTGGTTAAAAAAATCGAGTGGCAGTTCTTGTAGTTTATTAAATACTGAGTTACGAAGGCTGTATAACATACGCTGCCCAATACCGCCCATCATAATCATTTGCGCATAATTCACAAAAAAAGCTACCACGTACATTGCCAGCAAAATTCCGGCAAAAAGCAAAATTCCGTTGTAATCTTTGGTCTGCACATAATTGTCAACTGTATATCCAATTACGTATGTGCCCGCCAGACTTAATGCGGCATTTAATGCAATTGCTGCAAAAGCGATGATCAGGTTACGGCGTTCGCCACTGATAATAGCTACCAGTTTCTTAAGTGATTTCAGAAACGGAAGCTTCTTCTCTTTTTTATCGGGTGTGCGGCTCAGATTATAATTCATACTATTAAAATTGTTAGTTTTTAATGGTATAGTATGGAACTCGCACGTATTTAAATAATCTGCTTGGGTGTAATGTATTACATGCTCGTTTCATAGTGACTAGTACTTTTTTGTGAGTTATAAATCTGAATATATTCGGGCGAATTTTCTTTCAAACTTTCGTGTTTACCCGTTGCAACTACTTCGCCCTCCATAAGAAGAATGATTTGGTCGAATCCGGTAACCGGAGCTATTTTCTGCGTGATGGAAAGCAGCGTAAGTTCCGGGTAATATTTATGAATATTGGCCAGAATTTTATCTTCGGTTTTACGGTCAACTCGCGAAGTAAAATCGTCGAGCAAAAGTATTTTCGGATTTAAAGCCAGTGCGCGCGCCAGCATAATACGTTGTTTTTGCCCGCCCGAAAGACTGGTCCCCCGCTCCGAAACGATGGTGTTTAAACCGTCGGGTAAGGTTTTTATAAAATCAGCCAGTTCGGCCGTGGCAATGGCTTTTTGTAGATCTTCATCCGAAACCTGGTCGTTAAACGCGATGTTTTCCTGCAGGCTCATATTAAAAATCACATTGTCCTGAAAGACAAAACCAAGCTGCCGGTTTAACACTTCGGTGGAGTAATCTTTAACCGGTATATTGTCGATGGTGATCGATCCTGAATCCGGTGAAATAAGATTGGTAAGCAAATAAAGCAACTGGCTTTTTCCTGCTGCTGTTGGTCCGATAATCGCCGTTTTACTTCCGGCTTTTATATCGAACGAAATATTTTTCAGCACCGGCTTTTTATCAAAACTCAGCGAAATATTTTGCAGTTTAATGTCTCCCGAAATATCTGTGTTTACAGTTCCGTTGTCAACTGGTGGCGGAGCATCCAAAACTTGCCTGATTCGGCCGTAAGAAGCCGTTGCCGATGCAATAATATTGCTCATAAATCCGATCATCATTACCGGAAAAATCAACATCATTACATAACTGTTGAAGGCTGCAAAGTTACCGAGCGTAAGCGTTCCCAAAACCACATAGTGTCCGCCAAGTGCCAGAATGATTACAATAGCAAAGTTGGCCACAAATGTTACAATTGGGATGAGCACCGAAAACAGGCGAACAATTGAAAGTCCTAAATCGCGCGATTCCACATTCTTTTCTACAAACTTCAGAATTTCGGGCTGTTGCGAGTTTAAAACCCGGATAAGTGCCGAGCCCAGAATACTTTCGTTGATCACACGGTTGAGTGCGTCGATCACCTCGCGACTAAGCTTAAAAAGCACTTTTACTTTTTTGAATACAATGTAAAAGGCCACCGACAAGATAGGTACGATGGTGAGCACGGCCAGCGCCAGTTTCCAGTTAATGGAAATCAGCAGAACCGCTACGCCGAAAATGATAAACAACGACGAGATAATGGAAACAAATGCCTGCGATACAAACATTTTTACCGAATCCATATCGGAAGTCATGTTGGTTAACAATTTCGAAGGATTGGCTTTTAAAATGAACGAATAGTTTTGTTTCGAAATCTTGTCCGACAATTTATTGCGAAGATCTTTGGCAACTTTTTCGGCCGCTAAAGTTTGTACAACACCCTGAAGTAGCGTAAAAATAAATATCCCGACTGCTGCCAAAACGAATTCAGTAATTACCGTTTTAGCGTCAAATTGGTTGGCTGTAAATGAGTCGATTCCGCGGGCAATAATTCGTGGAATAAGCAGGTTGATTCCGCTACCGGCAAGTGCCATTATAATTAAGGTTGTAACCAGCGCTTTGTAAGGTCCAAGCACCTGAAACAAGCCTCCCCGCTGTTTGCCTTCTGTTTTTTTATTCCTCTGGGTTTTGCGCATCTTAAAAAAATGTTGTGCAAATCTACCCAATAATAACCGTTTACCGCCCAAAATGATTAAGCGGATTCCAATTAATTATTAAAAGTTTAGATGCCGTTTTTGTAACGCGCAATAAATCAAAAGTTTCGGCAGATTTGGTTGTTCGCTAAAATAAAAAAAGTGCATAGCCAATAGCTATACACTTCACTTCTAACACTTTGTTACAATTACCCTTCGTGTTAAATATTGTTTCCCGGATAGACCACATTTTTATATCGGTGCGTTGGTTTTGGGTATCCGGGGCTAAGGTATTTCCATGCTTTAATTGTTGTTTTAATTTCATTGCCGGAAACACTATTCAACGTTTCTTTTATTAATCGATCTAATTTTTCAGGAGTGATTTCAGCGCGCGCATTAATTGTAAGTTGTACTTTTTCGGACTCACTGACTTCTCCTCTTATCGAAAGTGTTTTCGAGGAGCCTGTGATATTGCCGGAAATGAATTCCTGATGGTTTTCAAGCAGTACTTTTATATGGCCTACTCCAACTTGCATTTCATCGATTTTGGCTGCCAGGCGACCTAGAATGTCTGCAACAAATTTATTCCAGTCAGTTTTACCCGATAATGTTATTGAACCGTTTAACCAGCCCAAAACAGCTTCTCCCTCGGCGTATCTATCGTAATCAATTTCAACAATACGTTGTCCGGCTTTGGTAGTTGTTTCAATAAGTTTCAACCATTCTTGTATCCCTTCACCGGTTTTTGAACTGATGCAAAGAACGGTTGCAAAAGGAAAAGCAGCCTCCACTTTTTGCTTTAGTTCGTCCCGCTCATCCTCTTTTAAAAGATCTGCTTTTGAAATAAGAATAATGTCGCTTTCTTCCAGTTGTTTTTTGAAAATATAGGCTGCACTCGGATGTAATCCTGCATTTCCGCCGTTTAAAATATCGGTAAGACGAACCGGATCGGCAAGAACACTTAGCGGAGAAATCACCAATTTTTTATTAAAATTTTCCTTTAACGGTTGCATTAATGTGGCCGATAAATCGGTACAACTTCCAACCGGTTCGGCAATTACAACATCAGCGTTAGCTTCTTGTTTTACTTGTAGTAGAGAATCTGTAAATCCCTTGTAATTGCAACAAAAACAGCTGCCGCTAACTTCGGCAACATTTACTTTTGTACGTAACAGAAATGAGGTATCGACCAACTCCGACGCCTGATCGTTGGTAACCAAACCCACTTGTTTCCCTTCTTCCATTAACTTTTGTGTAGCATTGAAAAGCAAAGTAGTTTTTCCTGCTCCCAAAAATCCTCCAACTATTATTAAACGGGTTGTATTTGCCATTTTCTGCTTTCTTTTGAATCGCTAAGTTTATAAAAATCGGGATAAAAATTGAAATGATGCGACAAATAGGTGGTTAAAACTGATGAATGGTGAAACCTTTTTGTCTTTATTTTTAAGTGTTGCTAGCGGAGGATTTTTTATATAGAAAGCGGAATTCCGAATAGTAATAATGGAATCCCGCTTTTATATTTTATTAAGTCTTACTCGTAACGCAAAGCCTCGACTGGATTACGGGTTGCAGCTTTATAACTCTGCACCGAAACCGTCAACAATGCAATGGCAACGGAAAGAATTCCAGCCAGCGCAAAAATCCACCAGTGAAGTTCGGTTTGGTAGGCAAAGTTTTGTAACCAACTGCTCATTACATACCATGCCAGTGGCGATGCAATCACAAACGAAATGAGTACCCACTTGATAAAGTCTTTGTTGAGCATGGCCAGAATTTGCGAAACTTTTGATCCGTTTACTTTGCGGATACCGATCTCCTTTCTTTTGCGTTCAATGGCAAAAACCGATAGCCCGAACAAACCAATGCAGGCAATAAATATGGCTACAAACGAAAAGTATTGGAACAGGCCTGATATGCGCAGTTCGGAATTATACATGTCTTGCAGTCGTTGGTCAAAAAAGCCAATCTCGATATTGGAGTCAGGAATAATGGATTTCCAGTTATCCTTTATTGCAGTAATCGTTTGACTAAAATTTTCGGGTCGTATCCGCATGATCAAAACATCGGGATTGTCGTTTAACGGGAGCATTACCATCGGCTCGATTCCTGTGCGTAACGACTCAAAATGAAAATCTTTTGCAACTCCCACAATGCGTGCTCTGTCGCCGCCATTTCTGCCAAAGTATTTCTGAATTGGTTCGCTCATTTTCATGCGGCGAATGGCTTCCTGATTCAGGATTACTTCGTTTGAGAATTCGCTTTCACTATCTTCTGCTAACTCAGTGGAAGGGGAGAAGCTTTGTCCTTCAGCCATTGAAATTCCCAGCGTTTCGAAATATTCACGGTCAACGTGCATGGCGCAAATCAATACTTTGTTCTCCGGATCTTTGCCTTGCCAGTCGTAACCCCACGACGAGTTTCCACCCCAAAACGGAAGTTTATCAGCTTTTGTAAGGTTTTCCACGCCGCTGATATTTTTTAACGATGCCGAAAGCGCTTCGTGTTTAGTTTTCGTTGCGTCGTCAAGATTAATGTAGACGAGATTGTTCTGGTTGTATCCCAAATCGTAATTATTGATGAATTTGAGTTGCGAATTCACCGCAATGGTACAGATAATCAGGATGATTGATAGCGTAAATTGAACGACAACCAACAAGCTTCTGAAACTGATCCGGTTGGCACTTTTGCGGGTAGCTTTTTTTAATACGCGCGCCGGTGGGAATGAAGAAATATACAACGACGGGTAGGCCACCGATAAAATAAGCGTTGTCAGGATCATTGCGATCAGCATAAAAATGAGGTATTTGTTACCCAATAGCGACAGGGAAATATGCTTGTCGGAAAGTTGACCAAAAAGTGGTGTAAAAGCAAGAACCATCGCCGCTCCCAATATGATGCTAATTACAATCATCAACCCTTTTTCGTAAAAAAACTGTGAGGTGAGATTAGCTTTTGTAGCTCCTAAAACTTTGCGGATTCCAACTTCGGGCCGGCGTGTTTCGGAACTGGCCGTAGATGAATTTACAAAGTTGATGGATGCGATAAGAACAATGATCAGCGCAATAGCCAAAAACTGGTAAATATATTGAATGCGGTTGTTTTCCCCTGAGAAAGTATATAAATGACGCTTTGCATACGGGAACAGGTAAATGGATGTATTTTCCTGTCCCTTTTCTTTCAGGAATCCAGTGAGTTTACTTTCCAATTGATTGGCGTCGGTTCCTTTGGTGAGCAGCAAACATGTGAATGGCCAGTTGTTTCCCCATCGTGTGAGATCAGCACCAAGTTGTTCGGCCAATTTTATCGATGCCAAAATGTCGAACTGTGTTGATGAATGGTCTTTTGGATAGTCGATGATCGCTCCAACCGTAAAAGTGTAGTTGCCGTAAACGGTTAGCATTTTGCCAATTGGCGATTCATTGGGGAAAAATAGTTGGGCAATTTTTGGTGTGATTAATATTTTATCGGGAGCATCAATGGCATTCAAATCCCCCTCAATAAGTTCGAACGAGAAAATATTCATAAACTCCTGATCGGCCAGCGTCAGACTGATGTCTTTGTATTCGGTGGTTTCGTATTTTACCGGCAAGCCGCCTAGATTGGTATAAGTGGTGGCATTTTCAATTTCAGGATAAGTTTGTTTTAATTCGTTGGCCAAGGGAAAAGGCGTGCATCCGGTATGCAGATCCTGTCCGTCGGAATAAACCTGGTGTTCGTAAACCTGGTACATCTGCCCGAGGTTGTCGTTAAATTTGTCGAAACTGAGTTCGTCGACCACCCAAAAAAGGATGAGGGTGGTAACGGCAATCCCGATGGCAACGCCGCCAATATTTAAAAAGGAAAAGAATTTGTTTTTCAGGATATTTCTCCATCCCAGCCTGAGGTTACGTTTAAATTCTGACATGGTAATAGTTTTTGGTTTTATGGTGCTCAATCCGGGTTCAGCGGAATTGAGCAGTGTTTGTGTGTAGCGAAATGATTAAAGTAGAATCTCTCCCAGCTCTTTTTTCACTTCCTGGGTAATTACCATACCGTCGAAAAGGTTGATAACGCGGTGGGCATATTCCGAATCGCGAAGCGAGTGTGTTACCATCACAATGGTAGTTCCTTCCTGGTTAAGCTCGGTAAGTAATTGCATCACTTCCTCCCCGTTTTTTGAGTCGAGGTTTCCGGTGGGCTCATCGGCAAGAATAAGTTTTGGATTAGCCACCACTGCACGTGCGATGGCCACACGTTGTTGCTGACCTCCGGAAAGTTGTTGCGGGAAATGTTTTTTTCGGTGACCGATTTTCATGCGCTCCAGTACTTCCTCAACGCGCTTTTTACGTTCGCCGGCTTTCATTTTTAAATAAATAAGCGGAAGCTCAACATTCTCAAAAACAGTTAATTCATCAATCAGGTTAAAACTCTGGAACACAAAACCGATGTTTCCTTTTCTGAGCATGGTTCGGTTGCGTTCTTTCAGTTGACCTACTTCCTCATTGTCGAAAAAATACTTGCCTGATGACGGATTATCGAGAAGCCCGATAATATTTAGCAGCGTTGATTTGCCGCAGCCCGAAGGTCCCATTATAGCAACAAATTCGCCGTTTTTTACATGTAGGTTAACATCGTTTAGTGCACTGGTTTCAATCTCATCGGTTCTGAAAACTTTTGAGAGCTTGTTTGTTTTAATCATTTTTTATGGCTTTTGTTCGTTAAAAAGTTGATTTGCTTTTTAATAAGACGACACAAAAAGCCACGCGTTACACTAACATTGTAAAAAGTATTACATGCTTTTATGAAGTTGTTGAAAGTTCAACCGGTCTGAACCTGAATATATTGTCTATTCCAGAGGAGCAAGCGGTGTTGTAGGATCGTTACGCTCGGCAAGATTAAAATATTGAAATGCCTGAAATGTAAACGGAATAACCAATAGAACAGTAGTTATTACCGATGAAATAGCAGTCAACACCCAGTACCAGTTCGGATAATCGGCAGGATTGGTTACTTCGGTAGAAAAAATAGTAGTTGAAACTCCCATGATCATCGATGGAATTGACAATACAATTCCAACAGCATATACAATAACTACCGCAATCAGGTTGATCAAAAGAGTATTCCACCAGCTTGAGTTTACCAGTTTCCATGAGCGACTAAGCGCATCACTAATTCCTTTCTTCTCGAAAATAAGAATGAAAACTACTATTGAAAAGGTGTTGGCAAAATACAATCCGGGCACAATACACATCATGGCGCCAAAAAATACGATAATAACAAAAATGAGGTTAGCTCCGAGTGCCAGCAGGCTATTGGAGAAAAACTTCGAACTGATATCGGTCAGTTGGAAATTGCCTTTTCCGTGTTTTATGTAAGCCTCGAGATAACTGTAGTAGGTGCCCACCAGCAGCGACTGCACAAAAAGGCCAAAAAACATAAACATAAACAGGTTGAGGTAGAAAGGGCCAATGTCGGCCATAATACTTTCAGGATTGGTGAGGTCGAACTGACTTAACACATTGCGCTGAAAATAAACCTGTGCACCGGCATATAAAATTACAAAAGGCAGAACATAAATGCCAATCATACGCATGATCGGTTTTGCTTCCTGTTTTAAAAAATCAAATGAATCAGAAATAACAACGCCCAAATCGCGCTGTTTACGAAAACGGATATCTTTTTGCTCCATGAAATAAAAAGTCTTTACTCAAATGTCTTTACATCAATTTGATATTTGTTACGATCGCTCGAACTTCTTGATACCAATTCGCCAAGGAATCCGGCCAAAAAGAATTGTCCGCCAAGAATCATCGATGTTAAAGCAATATAAAAATAGGGACTGTCGGTAATTAAATGTCCGGTAATTCCATGGTTTAGCTGAATGATCTTTTGAACTCCCAGATATCCGGCAGATGCAAAACCGATAAAGAAAATTAGCGCACCTAAAATTCCAAAAAAGTGCATGGGGCGTTTCACAAAACGCGAAATAAACATTACCGAAAGTAAGTCGAGCGGGCCACGAATAAAGCGCTCAAGCCCGAACTTGGTTACTCCGTATTTTCTTTCGGCATGAACAACCACTTTTTCGCCAATATTTTTGTAGCCGGCCCATTTTGCCAGAACCGGAATATAGCGGTGCATTTCTCCGTAAACTTCAATGCTTTTTATTACGTTTTTGCGGTAAGCTTTCAGGCCGCAGTTCATGTCGTGCAGTTTAATACCACTCATCCGGCGAACTGTCCAGTTGTATAATTTACTGGGTAGGTTTTTCGTAAGAACCGGGTCGAAACGTTTTTTCTTCCAGCCCGAAACCAGGTCAAAACCATCTTCCTTAATCATACGGAAAAGCTCCGGAATTTCGTCGGGGCTGTCCTGCAAATCGGCATCCATGGTAATTACCACATCGCCCTGCACCGCTTCGAAACCGCAATATAATGCAGCCGACTTCCCATAATTACGCCTGAACTTTATTCCTTTAATACACGAATTTTCTTTTTGAAGTTGTTCTACCACTTTCCATGAGCTGTCGTGGCTGCCATCATCAATCATCATAACTTCGTACGTGAAGTTATTTTCCTCCATCACCTTTTTTATCCACGCCGCCAGTTCGGGTAGTGATTCTTCTTCGTTAAACAGGGGAATAACTACGGAAATATCCATTAAAAACTCTTTTGTAAATTATTAATATGAATCTTCAACTTTCTTTTTGGCAATTGCCGCAACAATAAGCGAAATAATACCTCCGCCAATAAGACCGGACAGTACTGTCGACTGAAGTGTTTTAGCGATTGTGGGAACTTTCTCAAACTGACTCAGCGTCTGTTCAATAGTTGCATCCGGAGCTCCTTTGCTTTCCATAAATTCCAATGTTTTTTGCTGCATACTTGCCATCAGGTTTTCCATATAATCAGGTGCAATAAAACTATGGAATACATAGGTGTAAATTACCAGGATTACGGTTGAAACAATTGTTACCAGCATGGCAAATTTAAAAGCTTCTACAAAACTAATGTAACCATCAAATTCTTTATTACGGTAATTCTTTGTGAAAATCAGCATAACAACAAACGAAATTACCAGCGAAAGAATAGCAACGATTAACGAACCAAAAATTCCTAATGATTCCATGATGCCACCGGCCCAGATAACTACATTAAGAAAAATGGAAATTAAAGCTGCGTAAAGACCATAGGTTAACGATGATTTTAACAGTGGAGAAGAATTGTTTTCCATGATGTTTGTTTTAATTATAGGTTCGACAAATATAAATGATTTTTTGTAGCATTAAGCCAAAAGTATGCATTGATAGTAACTCTCGGTTCGAAGCCGGATAAAATTCACTCAGTTTTATAAATTTTACTTAAAAAATTACACATGTTTATGTTTCATTTTCAATCTGATAAGTCATGGCTTTGCCTTTAAAATTACGCGATGCGTAAATTTTGTTTGGCGGAAGAACAAAATTTTCTACTTTTGTCGCCGGGTAAGTCCTGTGCGACCAGCTCCTGCTGAATCC
>NZ_CAJXTC010000040.1 GCF_913060805.1 uncultured Draconibacterium sp. | reverse complement strand
ATAAAAAATATTATAAAACCGGAAAGCATTTCAAATAAATTATTTTTGTTTTTCTGTAAGATTTTTAACCAGTTAGCGTAGAATGGACAATTTTCATACCAACATTTACACTTGGTACAATATAAATAAGCGTGATTTACCATGGCGAAAAGACCGCGATCCGTATAAGATTTGGCTCTCGGAAATCATACTTCAGCAAACGCGCGTTGAGCAGGGCAAAAACTACTTTTATCGTTTTGTTGAGCATTACCCAACTGTTAATGATTTGGCCAATGCCCACGAAGACGAGGTACTAAAACTCTGGCAGGGACTAGGTTACTATTCGCGAGCCCGCAACCTGCATGCATCTGCCAAGATTATTGCAGCACAGTACAACGGAACTTTCCCTAACGATTACAAAAGCATTTTAGCATTAAAAGGCGTTGGGCCGTACACCGCAGCGGCAATTTCATCTATTGCATTCAACCTTCCCTATCCTGCAGTTGATGGTAATATATATAGGGTACTTTCGAGATATTATGGAATTGAGACACCGATTGACTCCTCGGCAGGCAAAAAAGAGTTTCAGGAACTAGCCGAAGAATTGATTCGGGGACAGGATCCGGGCATGCACAACCAGGCGCTTATGGAGTTTGGAGCTTTGCAGTGTGTTCCGAAATCGACAAAGTGCGGGAACTGCCCGGTTGTTGATTCGTGCTTTGCTTTTAAAAACGGTCTTGTTAGTCAATTACCAATTAAAGAAAAGAAGACCAAACAACGGCACCGCTATTTCTACTATTATTTGTATGATATGGGCGATTCGATTCTTTTGGATAAAAGATCGGGCAACGATATCTGGCAAAACCTGTATCAATTACCGCTGGTTGAGCATGAAAAAGCACTGTCTGATTCGGAGTTGTTCGAAGCAGATCATCCGGTTACATCGTTGCAGGTTAATATTAAAAGTATAAGTGGGCAAAAAAAGCATGTTTTGAGCCACCAAATTATTCACGCAAAATTGATATATCTTGAAGTTCAGGGCAATTTTAATAATCCGTCGCCTCTAATTCGGGTAAATAAAAAAGATATTTCTAAATTTGCTGTATCCCGACTGGTTGAACAGTTTTTACACGAGGCCGGATTGGGACTATAAATAAAAAACCGGTGAATAATTACAGCGTAGTAACGACCTGAAAATGTTAACCATATAAATTTTAGATTATGTCAGTAAATAAAGTAATTCTTGTTGGAAACGTAGGAAAAGATCCAGAAGTACGTCACCTCGATTCGGGTGTTGCAGTAGCTAATTTTCCATTGGCAACATCAGAAAGTTATAACTCGAAAAGCGGCGAGCGTGTTACCACAACCGAGTGGCACAATATTGTATTGTGGAGAGGATTGGCAGAAGTGGCTGAAAAATACGTCACCAAAGGCCGCCAGTTGTATATCGAGGGACGCATAAGAACCCGCTCGTACGACGACAAAGACGGTAACAAACGTTACATTACTGAAATTTATGGCGACCAAATGACCATGCTTGGTAACCGCGGCGATAACCAGGGTTCACCAGACCAGGGCGGCGCAATGCAAAACTCCGGTGCTGCATCAACTCCGCAGGTTTCGCAACCCGACATTGAAGAACCGGAGGGAGACGAGGATCTTCCATTCTAACCAAAACTTTTAAATTTGGAAACAGAACCGCTTTTAAGTTTAGCCGCTATCGGCTCCTGGCAAATTCAATTACACCCTATCAGTCCTGGAATTATAGTTTCAATTGTAATCGTATTGTTTCTACTATTTACTTCAGCACTGATAAGCGGATCGGAAGTGGCTTACTTTTCGCTGTCGGCCAGCGACAAGCATAAGCTGAGGCACAAAGGCAAAAACAACGAGCGCGTATTACACAACCTCGAAAGCCCGGAAAAACTTCTGGCTACCATACTGGTAACCAACAACTTTGTAAATATTGGAATTGTTATTCTAACGGCCTTTATTTCAAACAATTTAGTGTCGTTTGTAAATGCACCAACCTTGCAATTTATTTTCCAGGTGGTACTTATTACGTTTTTCCTGTTGCTTTTTGGCGAGATTTTCCCGAAGGTTTATGCAACGCATTTTGCTTTACGCTTTGCCCGTTTTATGGCATTGCCGCTACAAACGCTCGAAAAGTTATTCCGCCCGATAAATGCAATATTGATCTACTCAACCGGATTTGTAAACCGCCGATTGCTGAAACACAAAAAGAACATCTCGATGGATGAGATTTCACAGGCGCTTGAATTGACATCTGACCAGGAACTTTCGGACGAAAAAGAGATTCTGGAGGGAATTGTAAAATTCGGAAACAAAAGCGTGGAAGAGATTATGACTCCTCGTGTTGATGTGGTTTCAATCGATATAAAAGCGAATTTCGACGAAGTTCTGGAAATTATAAACGACTCGGGCTACTCGCGAATTCCGGTTTACATCGATTCGTTCGACGAAATTAGTGGTCTGTTATACATTAAAGATATTCTTCAGCACAGCCATAAAAACAAAACGTTTAAATGGCAGACTTTGATTCGGCCGCCGTTTTATGTGCCCGACACCAAGAAGATCAGTTCGCTTTTGGAAGAATTTCAGAAAACCAAAGTGCACATTGCCATTGTGGTTGATGAGTACGGAGGCACTTCGGGCATTGTGTCGTTGGAAGATATTCTGGAAGAAATTGTTGGCGATATTACCGATGAGTTTGATGATGAAGAGAGTTTCTTCACTCAGCTATCGGAAAACTCTTACTTGTTCGACGCCAAGATTTTACTAGGCGATTTTTACCGGGTTGTAAATTGCGACGACACCATTTTCGACGAAGTTAAAGGTGACGCCGATACGCTCGCCGGCCTTATTCTTGAAATAAAAGGCGAGATTCCTTCGTTAAAAGAACAAGTAAAATGCAAAACGTTCACATTTACCATTGAAGAGGTTGATAACCGCCGGATTAAGCAGATCAAGGTGGTTGTGAATCAGTAGTAAATGTGACTAAAATTTTAGGAAGATGAGATTCGCATATACACTGGTTTTATTGATGTTTTTAGTGGCTTGTAAAGATGATTACACGCCCAAACCGCGAGGCTACTTCCGCATCGACTTTCCTGAAAAAAGTTACACGGCACTCAACCGTTCGTTTCCGTACGATTTTGAAATACCGGATTACGCAAAGATTGAAAAAGACTCGAGAAACCGCGAAAAACCTTACTGGATAAATGTTGCAGTGCCCGAAAATAAAGTGGAAATACACATTTCGTATTACGACCTGAACAGCCAAAAAGATGACTACAAACTGTTGGCTGAGCTAATGGAAGAAACGCGCACGCTGGCCTACAAACACTCGATAAAAGCCGACGCAATTGACGAGCGTTTATTTATGAATCCGGCAAAAAAAGTGTACGGAACCATTTATGCCATTGAAGGAAATGCGGCATCGCCGATGCAGTTTTTTTTAACCGACAGCACCCGGCATTTTTTACGCGGCGCGTTTTACATTCGCGAAGTGCCCGACATTGATTCGTTGAGTCCGGTAATCAACTTTATCGAACCCGACGTGATTCACATGATTGAAACCACAAGCTGGAAATAATGCCGCTCATTGAAAAAATAGCAAACCAAAACGGCACAATCGGTGTATGGGAGTTAAAAGAAACAGCTGATGATTTATTAAAAACAGTCGAATTAAATCCTGCCGACACGGAGCGTTTGGAATCGTTTAAAACCGAAAATCGCCAAAAAGAATTTCTGGCTACCCGCATACTTCTTCAGAACCTGATACCCGAAAATACACCAACTATTCACCGGGATAAATTTGGCAAACCGTCGTTAATAAATTCCGATTTAAACATCAGCATCACTCATTCTGCTGATTTGGCGGCCATTATTCTATCCGATAAAAATATTGGAATCGACGTTGAGCAACGTCATCGGAATATCGATAAAGTAGTTACCCGTTTTGCCTGTCCTGCTGAAATCGAATTTATTGAAAAAAGTAACGATCCGCAATTGGTAAAAATATTGCTTTGGTCGGCAAAAGAAGCTATTTTTAAATGTTGTGGAATTCAAGGTGTTCAGTTTAACGAGCAAATTAAAATTACGCCGTTCGATTATAATGCGCAATCCAATTTCTCAGGGGCTTTGCGGCATCCTGACAAGGAAGTGAGCTACGAATTATTTTTTCGCATTATTAAAAACAATATTCTGGTTTATTGCGTTCAACATTAAAATTTAACCATGAAGAAAGCAGAAGATCAAATTCTCATCATATTCGGGGCCTCGGGAGACCTCACAAAACGCAAATTAATTCCCGCACTTTTCGAGCTTTACAAACAAAATTTGTTACCCAAAAAGTTTGCGGTGCTGGGTGCTTCCCGTTCGGCACTTTCTGACGAAGAATTCAGAAACCGGGCTGATGAATTTATTCCAGACCACGAAAGCCGCGAGGATTTTAAAAAGCTATTGTTTTACCAATCGGTTCAGAATAATGAGGCCGACGATTTTATTCCGCTGAAAGAGCGGCTCGATGAAATTTCCGGCTCACTGGAGATTGAGCAGAATTACGTATTCTATCTTTCAACTCCCCCATCGCTGTACCCGGTAATTCCGAAAATGCTTTGCCAGAATGGTCTTTCAAAATCGGAAACGAATTTCAGACGATTGATTGTTGAGAAACCTTTTGGAACGGATTTAAAATCGGCAAAAGAGTTAAATAAACAGTTACTAAATTATTTCGAGGAGGAACAGATTTACCGTATCGATCATTACCTGGGTAAAGAAACAGTGCAAAACATGTTGGTTACCCGCTTTTCGAACGGAATTTTTGAGCCGCTTTGGAATCGACGCTACATCGAACGTGTGGAAATTACATCGGCCGAAAGTCTGGGAGTTGAAGGTCGTGGAGGATATTACGAGAGCTCCGGGGCTTTGCGCGATATGTTGCAGAACCACCTGCTGCAGGTAGCCGGTTTTGTGGCTATGGAACCTCCGGTTGTGGTGGAAGCCGACGCCATAAGAAATGAAACGCTAAAAGTTTTTCAGTCCTTACGACCGATAAAAGAAAATGAAGTGTCGCGGTTTGTTATTCGCGGCCAATATACCGCCTCAACAATTGCAGGCAAAAAAGTAGCCGGTTACCGCGATGAACCCGGTGTTGCCAAGTTTTCGCGTACCGAAACTTTTGTGGCACTTAAATTCTTCATCGACAACTGGCGCTGGGCAGGCGTACCGTTTTATATTCGCACAGGAAAAAAATTACCGACGCGCGTTACTGAAATCGTTATCCATTTCAGAAAAGTACCGCATCACTTATTTGGCAATGCCACTTCCAACAGTAACAACCAGCTTATTATCCGGATTCAGCCTGATGAAGGAATTCTGCTGAAATTTGGCATGAAAACTCCGGGAGCTGGGTTCAAGGTACAAACGGTAAACATGGATTTCCACTACTCGGATCTGGCCGACAAAAAAGTTCCTGCTGCCTACGAACGCCTTCTGCTGGATTGTATGCAGGGCGATGCCACACTGTATTCGCGCGGCGATGCGGTTGAAGCGGCCTGGGAATTTGTACAGCCCATAATTAACGCCTGGGAAACCAATCCTGAAATTCCAATTTATGGTTACCCCGCCGGAAGTTGGGGACCGGAAGATTCCGCTAAACTGATCGCGAACGGAGATTGGCGCTACCCATGTAAAAATTTACACAACGACGGCTTGTATTGTGAACTTTAATCTGCATATTGCATAGTATTAACTAACAGCAACAAACGATCTGACATGGAAACTTTTACAGAGGTAAAAATCTATTCGAAACCGAAAGATGTTTACAAAGCCATCGCGAAGGCAATCATTAAGATGGTACAAAATTCGAATCAGGAAGTCTTCGATATCGCACTGTCTGGCGGAAATTCTCCAAAAGGACTTTTTAAAAAGATCAGTAAAAAATACGCCGAACGAATTCCGTGGGAACGTATTCATTTGTGGTGGGGCGACGAGCGCTGTGTTCCTCCAACCGACGAGCAAAGCAACTATAAAATGACAGTTGACTACCTGCTTTCAAATATTTCCATTCCTGAAGAAAACATTCACCGTATAAAAGGCGAGGAAGATCCGGAGCAGGAGGCACTGCGCTACTCGCAAGAGATGGAACAAAGCTTAAATTCGCGCGGTAAAAATCCGGTTTTCGACCTGATTATTCTTGGTCTTGGTGACGACGGACACACAGCTTCAATTTTCCCCGACCAGATGGAACTGTTTGAAGACGAACAAAGCTGTGCCGTTGCCGTTCATCCGCTTACCGGGCAAAAACGCGTTACAATAACCGGCAACGTGTTGAATAATGCCAACCAGATATTTTTCCTGGTAACAGGCTCGAATAAAGCTTTGCGGGTTTCGGAAATTATGAACGACAATGATGCAGCCCAGTTGTTACCGGCCTACTACATTACGCCAACCAACGGTACATTAACCTGGTTTTTAGACCAAGAGGCAGCTGCGCAAATTCAGTAAAAATAAGAATCTGTTATTTCGACGAGGCACAAGGAGAAATCTGTCACAAGGAGGAATAGATCTTTTGATTCAGAAAGTTCCAGCTTGGATTAAACTTTCTGATCAAATTATTTTTCTTTTCTCTCCTCCATTTCTTTATTTCTTTCTCCCTGTCACTGGCATGTTCAACCTGTTTGAAGTGCTCATAAAAAACGAGGAAATTACAATTATATTTTTTCGAAAAACCAGGTATTAATCCATTTTCATGTTCGAATACTCGTCTTTGCAGATCATTGGTAACGCCTATATATAAAACCGTTTTGTTTTTGTTAGTAACGATGTATACAAAATAATTGTGGTCTTTCATAGGCTGGAGATTTCTCAGTCGTTCCTCCTTCGAAATGACAGCTAGCGGGTCGGGTTCAATCCTAAAATACCTTCTCCAAAACGGATGGTTTCGGCAATTACTTTTTCCACGCTACCGGAAGTAAGTTCGCATGCTATAACGTGATCGCCGGCTTCAGGAAAGGCTTTTTTCACTTTTTGATTGGGTAATGTTCCCAGTTCTTCAAACATATCAAGCATTGCATCAACGCTAACTGTTTGATCCTGGTGTTCATCATCCTTATAATAATAGCCCAGAAATACCGGTACTGTAACGTGGCTAAACGTTTCTTTTGTCATGGTGGCATCGAGCAGTTGCTGCAAATAAACCAGTGCTTCCACTCGGTATTTACAGTTCCAGTATTTGCAATCTTCCGACTGCGGATCCTCGTCAGAAATACGGTATTTACCGCCCATTACTTTTCGCCCGATTTGTAATCCCCACGGTTTCGACAATACAACCATCGAGCTGTTTTTCACTTTTATATTTGGCGAATACATAATCAGTCCGTCCACATATTCGGGGAAATCAGCCGCCAGTTTTAACCCCAACGTTCCTCCTGTTGAAGTGCTCATGATAATCACTTTTCGGCCCAGACTGCGTGCAACCATTAGTGCTTCTTTTGCCGACGCGTATAATTTATCGGGAGTCATGTCAATCAAAGGATCCTCGGTAACCAAACCATGATCGTGTAAACGCGGAATGTACAAGTTGTAACCAAAATGTTGCGCAAAACGCTCGTGTGCCGGGTGCCCCTCGAACCACGAAGCCGAGAATCCGTGCAAGTACAACACACAATAATCGGTGCGCTCTTTTATCGAATCATTTGCCCAGATAATGCGGCTTTCATTATCAGGTTTAATCGAAAAAGCAGCTTCTTTCCGCTGCACAAATGTCTCAATGTTTGCGATGCTTGCCGATAGCGATGGCAGGTCTTTATTCAGCTCAGGCTTTGGTGGTTTTGGCCCCAGGAAATAAGTAATAATCGCCAAAAGAATCACTATCAGTAAAAAGCGTTTTATTCGTTTCATAATAAAGCATGAAGTCAGAAGCTCGAAGTCGGAAGTATTCGTTCCGGTCGGTCTGTGTTAATACTAATTAGTTGGAAAGATACGAGAGTTAAAGCAAATATTGTAATTCAGGAACTAGTTTTTGTCCGGTGTTTATCAAAATTCAATCACCAACTGAACGCCGATTTCGCCCTCTTGCTCGTGCAAAAAATTGGAGAGCGTAAGCCCGAGCAAGCGGATTCCTTTTACAAAACCACCTTCCGATTTCATCAGTTTCAGGCTTTCGGTTATAAACCGATCTTTTGTGTTTATGTACGGCTCAATTGTTTTACTTCGGGTGTGTTGCTCAAAGTCGGCATATTTAAATTTTAGGGTTACCGTTTTTGCTTTTACATCCGATCGATCGGCGCGCTCCCACACTTTCTCGGCAATTACCAATAGTTCCTCTTTCAGTTCATCCTCTAAAAACAAATCGTGCAGAAAGGTATTTTCAGCACCTACCGACTTTCTTTCGCGCGATGGCTGCACCTCACGATTATCGATACCTCGGCAAATATCGTAGTAGTAATTTCCTGCTTTGCCGAACATTCGGGTGAGCTCCAGCCTGTCTATCAATTTCAAATCGCGACCATATCGCACACCAATATCATTGAGTTTTTTGGCCGTTACCTTTCCAATTCCGAAAAACTTTCGGATCTCTAACTGGTCGATAAACGTCTGTGCTTTATCCGGAGTTACCACAAACATTCCGTTGGGCTTATTGACATCAGAAGCCACTTTTGCCAGAAATTTGTTGTACGAAACGCCCGCCGATGCGGTCAAACCTGTTTCTTCCAAAATGCGCTGGCGAATTTCTTTGGCGATTAATGTTGCAGAAGGTAAACCCTTTTTGGCGTAAGTAACATCCAGATAAGCCTCATCGAGCGACAGCGGTTCCACCAAATCGGTGTACTCCAGAAAAATGCTGCGTATTTGCGCGGATATCTCTTTGTATCGCTCAAAACGATGTTTTACAAAAATCAGGTTCGGGCATTTTCGTTTGGCAACTTTCGACGACATAGCCGAACGCACGCCATATTTCCGGGCTTCGTAACTGGCCGCTGCAACAACACCTCTGTCGCTGGTTCCGCCAACGGCAATGGGCTTTCCGCGCAGCTCGGGATGATCCAACTGCTCTACCGACGCAAAAAATGCATCCATATCAACATGTATTATTTTACGGCTTTTAACTGTCGGCATTTTGTCGTTCCTGATACGTTGCGAAAATAACGAAGTCGCTGAATTAATTGAACCTTTAATCCTTTAATCCTTGTTCCACGACATGGCGGCTCTAATTATTTCTTAATATATTAGCAAAAATTTTGTACCGGAAGGAATGGAAACACGAGACATTTTAATCAAAATCAGAAAGATAGTTCGCTCGGTAGACATCGAGTCAAAGAAAATTCAGAAAGAACACGGCGTAAGTATTCCGCAGGTTCTTTGCCTAAACTTTCTGCGCGAATCAGATAATTACCAAACCACACAAGGCGAACTACGCAAATTCCTGAACCTGAATCCGAGTACAGTTAGCGGTATTATTAACCGCCTTGAGAAGAAAGGCTACCTGGCCCGTCTTCCCAAAACGGGGGATAAACGTGTGGTAAATATTGCTCTTACCTCGGCCGGCGACAAGTTGCTGAGCACAATGCCATCGCTGCTTCACGAACAATTATCGGAAAAGCTTTTGCAACTTAGCGACGAAGAATTGGAAGTTGTTGAAGCCGGACTGAACACACTGGTTAAAATACTGGATATCGAAAAAGTTGAAGCCTCGCCATTGATCACACTCGATTCGGATCTGGGCGAATAATGCCTCAATTTTTCAACATCAAGCAACTTTTTTAGTGAATCGCATCGAGGATCTGTTCGTCCTCAGTAGTCTCTCCTTTCGAGAAGTTTATAGCTGTTTCGATTAAGGCCAAATGCGAATAAGCTTGCGGGAAATTCCCCAGCAAACGTTTGGTTTTAAAATCGATATCTTCGCTAAAAAGCCCCACATGGTTGCTGTACGACAGTAACTGATCGAATAATTTCTTGGCCCTTTTTCGTTGCCCAATGGCGTATAACGAGTTGATGAGCCAGAAAGTACAAATAGTAAAAGACGAAGTTGGCAAACCAAAATCATCTTCGTTTTTGTAGCGGTACATCAATCCATCTTCGCAAAGTTCCCGCTCGGTGGCCAGTACCGTTTTTACAAAACGTGGATCTTTACCATCGATAAAACCATACGATTGCATCAGCAGCGTTGCAGCATCAAGATCTTTCGAGCCGTACGACTGCGTAAATGCACCAACTTCTTCGTTCCAGGCATTTTCAAAAATGTCTTCTTTTATGGTGTCGGCCAACGGTTGCCATTCCTCCATATAGTTTTTTTTATGGATAAACCCGGCAATTTTTATGGCCCTGTCGATAGCTACCCAGCACAACACTTTCGAGAATGTAAAATGACGGTCATCGGTTCTGATCTCCCAAATTCCTTTATCCGGTTTGGTCCAGTTATTAGCAACCGTTTTTACGATGCTACGCACAATTGTCCATAGCGACTCACTGTCTTCAAGCGAAATCTTAAACTCGGTAAACTGTTGGTAAATAACGTCCATCAGAATTCCGTAAATGTCATTCTGCTTTTGAATATAGGCCGCATTTCCGATACGAACCGGGTACGAATCTTTATAACCGCTTAAATGTTCCAGCGTTTCCTCTTCAAGCACCTTTTCGCGATTTATTCCGTACATAATCTGTATCTTTTCATCCTTATCCGGAATAATATCGATAATGAATTTCATAAAACGCTTAACGGTATTTAGATGCCCCAAACTCGACATTACTTTTATTACCATCGACGCATCGCGGATCCAGCAAAAACGATAATCCCAGTTCCGCTCTTCGCCAATTGTTTCGGGTAACGAAGTTGTGGCAGCCGCCAAAACAGCGCCCGATTTATCGTAACTCAAGAGCTTCAGAACAAGCGCACTTCTAACAATTTCGTGGTTGTACTTTTTAAACGACGTTAGCTTATTCGCCCATTCGAGCCAGTAAACTTTTGTTTTCTGAAGTTTCAGGTATTGCCTTTCCAGCGTTTGGTTCAGCAATTTCTGATCGTATGAAATAAGGATAAACGCATTATCGGTTAAGGTAATTTCGTTTTCCTGCAAAATATCTTCTTTGTCGAGATCGGTATATAAATACAACGAGTCGTAATCGCCTTCGGTGGTGTAACATTTAATGTATTCCTCTTCGGCAATTGTTTTGGTATTAAACCGGGCATACTCCACCTTTGGATTATACCTGATCCTAAATTTTGGTTTTCCCCATTTGTATTTAATATACCGAACAATATCGGGCGGAGTAAAGTACCCAAACTCGTTTGTTTTGTACCGTGGCATAAAATCAACCACCTCAAAACACGAATCTTCATTCTGAAAAAATGTAGATACAATATTTGTTGTTCTGATGTATGACTGCCTTATCTCGTAACTGTCGTCTACCAGAAACTCCATGCTCCCGCCTTTATTTTCGTCGAGAATTTTTGCAAACACCGACGATGAATTAAAATCGGGCAAACAACACCAATCAATCGATCCCTTGTCGGAAATTAATGCAGCACTTTTGCAATTTCCGATTATCGAGTAGTTCAAATTATCCATGGCCGCAACCTAATGATTTTTGAATTAGTATTAACAGAAAGCCTTTTAACTAAGGTATTTTTAACTATGATTTTACAAGGTCATTCAGAAAACTTCGTACCTCCTTGTAGTTGCTCACGAAATATTTTGCCGCCGAATTTTCGGTACCTACTTTAATTGTATGCGCCTCTTCGGGTAACTCTTTAAACAAGAATTCATCTGTCCAGTCGTCGCCCATTGCCAACACAAAATCAGCAGGATGTGTATGTAAAAATTCGGTTGCTGCCGTTCCTTTATTAATTCCTGAAACTTTTATTTCAACAACTTTTTTGCCTTCCAGTATTTCCAGATCCTGGTTAAAGATCAGGTTTGAAATATCGTGCACCAACTCGAGGGCACGCAACACGCCTAATTCAATATCGGCTTTGCGGTAATGCCAAACCAGCGAATAGGTTTTCTCCTCGATTAAACTTCCCGGTGTGCGGTCGACATACGATTCAAGAACCGGTAAAATACTTTCTTTCCACTCGGTATGAACCGGTTTGCGTTCAACCCAGCCTTTGCCTTTCTCTTTTAACCAGGCGCCATGTTCGGCAATTAAATTGTATTTCCTACTTCCAAACCAGCGGTCGAAAGTTTCTCTGTCGCGGCCGCTTACCAATGTCAGCGTATTATCCTTTTCGGCTGCCAGTTTATCGAGCAATTTATACAGTTCCTCATCGGGTTTAGCTGCTTGCGGATTGGTAAAGAACCGTTGCAAAGTTCCATCGTAATCCAAAAACAACACTTTCGATTTCTTGTCGTTGTAATCCGTAAGAATCTTGTTTTTTATGCGGGCTGTAATTTTTCGTGCATGATGCTCCGATTTTTTTTCGATGGTATTGTTCAGCGCCTTCATAAACTCCGACGCCCACTTATGAATATCGTAACGTTTTATACGCTGCTGCATGGCCGAAATGTTTTTCTCCATTTCGCGGTCGGGCATGGTTAGTGCCCTGAAAATTGCATCGGCCGTATCAGGAATATTATTTGGGTTAACCGAAATGGCTTCTCCGAGCTCTTTCGATGCACCGGCCATTTCACTCAGAATAAGCACACCTTTTTTGTTCACTTTTGATGCAATATACTCTTTGGCAACCAGGTTCATTCCGTCTCTAAGTGGCGTTAGCAAAGCTACGTCGGCCGAGCTGTATAACTCGATCAGATTCACGAACGGAACAGAACGATAGAAATAAATTACAGGGTTCCAGTTCAATGTTCCGAACTCACCATTAATATTACCGACTAAAATATCAATCTCGTTTTTCAGATTTTGATACTGCTCCACATCTGTTCTTGATGGAACCGTAAGCATAATCAGCGAAACCTTTTCTCGGTAATCCGGGTGTTTCACCAAAAATTCGCGGAAAGCATTTAAACGTTGCGGAATACCTTTAGTATAATCCAAACGGTCGATAGAAAGTACCAATTTGCGGTTTGGCATACTTAATAAAAACCGGTCGATATCCTGGTGCTCTTTCGAACGATCCTGAATAGGTTTGCTTTGTATTTCCAACGCGTGAGACTCGAACTTCTCATAATCGATACCCATCGGGAATACATCGATCATTACGTGGCGGTTTTCCAGTTTTATCTGGTTAAAATCTACATCGTAACCCAGCAAACGTTTCACCGAACTAATAAAGTGTCGGGCATAATCGTACGTATGGAAACCAATCAGGTCGGCTCCCAGCAAACCATTAACAATTTGCTCGCGCCACGGAAGTATACGTATTAACTCGTACGATGGAAAAGGAATATGCAAAAAGAATCCGATGGTTAAATCGGGGCGCCTTTCGCGAAGAATATTTGGCAAAAGCAACAATTGATAATCGTGTACCCAAACCACGTCGCCTTCTTCTGCATTTTCAATAATGGCATCGGCAAACATTTCGTTTACCTTGCAGTACGATTCCCAATACGATTCGTTAAACTCGGTAAACTCGGCAAAGTAGTGAAACAGAGGCCAAAGCGTTGCATTACTAAACCCGTCGTAATAATTACTAATCAGTTCTTCGTTTAAAAATACGGGCAGGCACTGTTCGGTTTCCAGTAAACCGGTAACCTCCTCTTCTTCTTTTTTTGTTTCGGGCATCAGGCCCGGCCAGCCTATCCAAATGCTGTCGCTGTCTTTGTGATATGATTTTAAACCTGTTGCTAAACCACCTGCACTAGGAGTTATAGTCATTCCGTCTGCGCTTCTGTTTATCATCACAGGTAACCTGTTTGAGGCTATAATTAATCTACTCATATTGTATTATTTCTATAGAAATTATTTCTAATTTACAAATATATTATTATCCGTAGTAAGTTCCGTTTCGCGAATGTAAATTCATTATTAACAATCAATTTAAACCCTGCACGAATTTGCATGCCGGCTTTTTTTTGTAATTTTGTTCGCATAGAAACTATTTTCAAAAATGAATATAACTTCTTTAACAAAAAAGCAGGTAGCAAAATCAATTGTTCCCCAGTTGGAAGAACAAGCCTACGAAATGTCGTTACAGACCGGGTTACTTAAAAATTATACCCCGTCGTCACCTATTACAACGCAATCGGCGGATAATGGTTTTACTCCTGATATTATTACCACCGAAAAAAACGGTGAAACGAACATTTACGAAATCCAGCTAAACAATAATATCAATACAGAAAAATGGAACTTTTTCGCGCATTTCACAAAAGAACGACACGGAAAGCTTCACATTATCGTCCCCGAACCCAACCTAAGTGCCGCAGAGAAAGTAATTGTTGAGAACGACATCCGCAACATTCGCCTGATGTATGTTCCGAACTAATGCAGCTCGATGGGAATTTTGGATTTATCACTTTAGTTCATAACATGCTCAGAAGTAGTTTTTGAGTAAATAAATATTTATGATTTATAATAACAGACAGCAGACTATTGCCCACAAAATTGAAACAGAAGCACAACTTTCGAAATGGAAAGACTGGAGATGGCAGCTACGGCACTCCATAAAAACATTGGAAAAGTTTGAAGAACTATTAGGCGTTAAATTTGATGATGAAGAACGGGAAAAATTAAAAGTAACATTCGACAAATTCCCGTTGTCGATTACGCCTTATTACCTTTCGCTAATTAACAAACAAGATTTCAAAAACGACCCGGTTTTTAAACAGTCGTTCGGAGGAATTGAAGAACTTATTACTTTAAAATCAGAATTGGAAGACCCGCTATCAGAAGACAGCGACAGCCCGGTTGAAGGAATTACCCACCGTTACCCCGACCGCGTATTATTTCATGTGAGTAATATTTGCTCGATGTATTGCCGCCATTGCACGCGTAAACGTAAAGTTGGCGACATCGACTATGTTCCATCAAAAGAGCAATTGCAAAAGGGACTCGACTACATTGCCAACACCCCGCATGTACGCGATGTTTTATTATCGGGAGGCGACCCGTTTATGTTGCCCGACGATAAAATTGACTGGCTTCTGTCGGAGATCACCAAAATACCACATGTTGAGATCGTTAGAATTGGTACACGAATGCCGGTGGTACTTCCGTATCGAATTACCGATAACCTGGTTAATATTTTAAAGAAATACCAACCGCTTTGGATCAATACACACTTTAATCACCCGAAAGAAATTACGGCCTCATCAAAAGAAGCTTTGGCAAAACTCGCCGATGGCGGATTTCCGTTGGGTAACCAATCGGTTCTTTTAGCCGATGTAAACGATTGCCCACGCATTATGAAATCGCTGCTTCATAAATTAGTGGCCAACCGGGTTCGACCTTATTACCTCTACCAGTGCGACCTTTCGGAAGGATTATCACATTTCAGAACGCCAATTGGCAAGGGTATTGAAATCATGGAAAGCCTTATCGGGCACACCAGCGGTTTTGCCCGCCCAACTTATGTGGTTGATGCACCCGGCGGCGGAGGTAAAATTCCGGTAATGCCAAATTACATTATTTCATGGTCGACCAATAAAGTGGTATTGCGAAACTACGAAGGAGTAATAACAACATATAAAGAACCCGATTCGTACGAACCTAAAATGTGCGACAGGGATTGTGAGAATTGCAACCTCGACCTTAAAATTGAAGAAGGAGCAGAGGAAGATGCAATTGGGATTGAAAAATTATTATCGGATACCGACGATGCCATTTCGTTGATACCCGAAGACAACGAACGAATGATAAGAAGGGAAGAAGATGCAGGATAAAATTGAAAAACTAGGAAACGGAAGCATAATTCAACACGGGCAGTTAAACGATCGTGTTTACCTGATGAAGTTGGGTAGCACGGATAACCCGTCAGAAATTCTTGAGGAAATAAATACGCTGGCAAGAGAAAACAAGTACAGCAAAATAGTTTGTAAAATACCGGTGCACGCCGCCCCGGTATTTCTATCGAACGGTTTTTTAGCCGAGGCGCAAATACCGGCGTTTTACAACGACAGTGTGGCTGCGTTTTTTGTTTCGAAATTTCTAAACTCCGACAGGCTTTTAGATATTGAAACAGAAAAGCTGAACAACCTTAGTCAAATGCTGAAAAAACAGGATTCGATTACGCCTAATGGTAACAACCACTCGGATGTAAAAGTGCGTAAACTGGAAAAGGAAGACTATGAGCAAATTACCGACATATATCGCGAAGTTTTCGTAACTTATCCTTTTCCGATATATAATCCGGGTTATGTGCTTAAAACATTTCAGGACGGAACGCAATATTTCGGAGCCGAATCGAATGGAAAACTGGTAGCTCTGGCGTCGGCCGAAGTTGACGAAGAAGGTAGAAATGCCGAAATGACCGACTTTGCCACCCTACCCGATCAGCGTGGTAAAAACCTGTCGGTGTTGCTGTTAAACGCACTCGAAAAATCGATGAAAGAACAGGGAATCACAACCTTGTACACAATGGCCCGGCTAAATTCGATTGGAATGACAAAAACCTTCCTGAAGATGGATTATTGCTATTCGGGAACATTGATTAAGAACACGCACATTGCCGGAAAAATTGAAAGTTTGAACATTTTATATAAACATATCTGATATGAACCTGGGATACCGATGTCATTTTGCAAAAACCTGCCCGCTCTACAAAGGAGAGGAGAAAGCAAAGGATATGCCTTTGCCACTTTTTAGAAACGTGTTTTGTAACCGTGGAATGAAAGGATGGAAAAACTGTAGCAGATTTAACGAATTGACCGAACAGGAAAATCAGAACCAATAATGAGTTTAAAAATTTTATGAGTAGAAAAACAATTGACATTCAGGAAATCAGTAACCAATTTGAAAAAGACATTTTAAGACTTTTAGAAGAAAAAGAAAAATACGTTTATGGCGACATAATCAAAGACCTAAAACTCTCGGCCAGAAAAGGCCAGGAGTTAATTTATTCTCTTATTAATAAAGGTCTTGTTAAACGTGTTGATCAATCTTCGTACCTCAAACTTAATGTTGACATTAAATAATGGGGTGGATTGATCTCTCTATTTTTTGCGTATACCTACTGGCAATGCTTGGTGTAGGTGTTTATTTTCTGCGCAAAAATAAAAATACAGACGACTATTTTGTTGGTGGACGTAAACTCAGTAGTATTCACATTGGCTTATCGGTGGTAGCTACCGATGTTGGCGGAGGTTTCTCAATCGGCCTGGGCGGATTGGGATTTACCATGGGCTTATCAGGTAGCTGGCTGCTGTTTACCGGTTTGCTGGGCGCCTGGCTTAGCGGTGTTCTGCTCATTCCAAAAGTTTCGGGGCTGGCACGCCGGAAAGGCTTTTTGTCTTTCCCGCAGTACCTCGAACACGTTTTCGACAAAAGAGTAGCCCTTATTGCCGGGCTGATTTCTGCTATCGGATACCTGGGATTTACCAGTTCGCAAATTCTGGCAGGCGCTAAACTGGCGGCCTCTACTTTTGATGGGCTGAGTATTGATAATGCGCTGCTGATTATGGGAACGATTGCCATTGTTTACACCGTTTTGGGCGGCCTAAAAGCGGTAATTTATACCGACACCATACAGTGGATCATTCTTATGGCAGGGCTGATTTTTGTGGGTTTGCCGTTCGCCTATACAAGTATTGGAGGTTACGAAGCTATTACGGCAACATTGCCGGCTGATTTTTTATCGCTGCGATCGGTAAGCTGGCAGCAAATCGTTAACTGGATGTTTACCATTATACCGATCTGGTTTATCGGGATGACACTATATCAGCGGATTTACGCAGCAAAAAATACACAAACCGCACAACGTGGCTGGTTTATTGCCGGACTGTTTGAATATCCGTTAATGGCTTTTATCGGAGTAGTTTTAGGTATGTTTGCCCGCGTGGCCATGGAAAATCATTTGCTGCCGGGTTATAACGCTGCCAACCTCGATGCCGAAATGGGACTTCCGGTATTGCTAAAAACTATACTTCCGGTTGGTTTTCTGGGAATTGTATTATCGGCCTATTTTTCGGCCATCATGTCAACTGCCGACAGTTGTTTAATGGCTGCATCGGGAAACTTATTAACCGACGTATTTCGCCTGCACAACGGCAAAAGGAGTTTACTTCTTTCGCAGTTATTGACGCTGATAATTGGTTCGATCGCACTGTTGCTGGCCTTAAAAATGACCAGTGTGCTGGATTTAATGCTCCACTCCTACTCTTTTATGGTTTCAGGAATGATTATTCCGGTTCTGGCGGCTTTGTTTTCCAAAAATCCGAATAAGGTAGCAGCGCTGTTATCCATGTTAACCGGAGGTTCGTTAACGCTGTTCCTCATCCTGTCAGGATTCGACCTCCCGCTTGAACTGGATGCCAATATTTTTGGAATTGGTGGTTCTTTATTGGCTTATATTCTTGTTGCATCAGTAAAAAAAGAGAAAACTTTAACGGTATAATTATTTACTTAATTTTTGCGGACATTATCAACCAAGAATCATTTATTTTGTTAGATACAACATAAAACAAGTAGCTAACAACCAAATGGGTGAAGTAACTTCCCATATACATACCGATAAATCGATTGTTGTTCTCCCTTTCGTGAACATGAGTTCGGATGCGGATAACGAGTATTTCAGCGATGGGATCACCGAGGAAATTATTAACGCTTTAACCAAAATCGACGGGTTAAAAGTTATTGCCCGCACCTCTTCATTTGCGTTTAAAGGCCAAAACATTGATGTGCGCGATATTGCCCGGCAATTGGACGTTTCATCGGTGCTTGAAGGTAGTGTGCGAAAAGTACAAAGCCGCGTTCGTATTACAGCTCAGTTAATAAATGCTACGGACGGCACACATTTCTGGTCGAGAAATTTCGATCGCGAAATTGAAGATATTTTCGCACTTCAGGATGAAATCAGTCTGCTTATTGCCAATCAAATTCGCGATAATTTTGGGCACTTTAATATTCAGGATCAGCTTGTAAGCAAGCCCACAACGAGTATGAAAGCTTACGAACTTTTTCTGAAAGGGCATTTCTTACAATTGAAATGGGACGCCGATTCAATAGCCGAAGCCACAAAATATTACGAAGCTGCCGTTCAGCTGGACCCAAAATATGCGCGGGCTTATTACGGGTTAGTGCAGAGTTACGGATTGCTGGCGGCCTGGGGTTATATGCCCGCTGAAAAAGGTTTTGAAATTGCGATCAGAAATTTTATGATTGCCAGCGATCTCGATAAATCACTTCCTGAATATGGGCAGTCGTTTATTGGCCGTACTTTTTGGATGGAATGGGATTTTAAAGCCACCTACAAGCAATTGGTAGAAACCCTGAACCAGCATCCCAAATTTACCGACGGACTGGAGGCCATGGCCGAATTGCTTCTTTCTCACGGCTACTTTCAGCAAGCCGAAGAATATATTCAAAAGGCCATGAAAGTGGATCCGCTTTCGGCCAACCATTATTACACGCTTTCGCATATTAATTATTACCAGAGTCAATTTGATACGGCACTAAAACTTGTTGAAAAGGCATTGGAAATTAATCCCGATTTTATTCTCGCACGTGAACTCCGGATTTTGTGCCTGATCTGGTTGAACAAAGAAGATCAGTTTTTACAAGCCATAACCAACACTCCTAATCCGGAATTAAAACAAATCTATTTTAATGTGCGAAACAAAGGGCTCAAAACCTTGCCCGAATCAACTTTAAAAAGCTGGAAATCTACGGCCGAAGACAAACGACAAATGGTTCCGTACGAACTTTTTATATTGGCCAATACCGAGCATCAGCAGGAAGCCTTAGATTTATTGAATAAATATATTACTCAAAAACGTGGTCAAGTCATCAATTTCAGGCAAGATCCATCTCTGGAACCACTTCATAAATTTGACGATTTCGGGAAATTACATACCTCAAATTTTGTACTTGAAGAAGAGACTAAAAATCTACCCGCCAAAGAAGAGAAGGCGGAATCAGAATTTCCGGTACAAGATGAACAAATAGAAAAGCTGGTTACTTTCATCGAAACGGAACAACCATTTCTGAATGCGCAGCTAAGCCTGCGAACACTGGCCGAAATGCTCGAACTTCACCCCAACAAACTTTCGTACCTCATCAACGAAAAAACGGGAATGAACTTTAACGAGTTTATTAACCAATTCCGGCTGGTTCATTTTAAACAACTGGCCACCGATTCTAAAAACGCACACCTAACTATTCTGGGAATGGCTTACGAGAGTGGTTTTAATTCAAAAACCGTATTTAACGCCTACTTTAAAAAGGCTGAAGGCATAACGCCCGGCAGCTGGTTGAAAAGCATAAAAGGATAATTTTTGTCCTTTAACCGGGGCAAATCCATCTTCCAAATCTAAAATCTCCAAAAGTACGGATTCTCACCAATGAGTGCGGAATTACATATTCGGACGATTGACTCTTTTTTCTACTTCATCTTTGCAGTGTCAAAACAATTCAAAAACAGAAAACAAAATTTAATTGAAATGAAAACACAAAGTAGAAAAACTACAATGAAGAGAAAAACAAGAAGACTGGCTTATTTAGCATTAATGATGTCGACAGTACTTTTTGTTGGAAATGCAGCTGCCCAAAGCAATGAAAACACAAAAAAAGAAAAGGAGCGATGGATAAGTCCGGCACGCACGGCCATAAATGTTTGCCCGGGAGGAATTGTTGTCGGATTTTACTCGGCCAATGTTGAGCATCTTTTTGGCGAAAATCACGGACTGGTTTTACGTGGTGATTTGGAAACTATTCCCGACACCTATTCTGATGCCAATATTGAATCGAGCGGGAAAGCGGTGATCTTAAACTACCGTTACCACATTGGTGGCGGATTGAACTCGTTTTACGCAGGAGCTTTTGCGCGTTACCGCAAAATTAAAGGCGATGGTTCGTTGGAAAACGGAGATTTCGATTTCAAACTTCCGGAATGTACTCTCGGTTTGAATGTTGGTAAACGCTGGATTTGGAAGAATGGTCTTTCGTTGAACTTTGCATTGGGTTACGGTTATGCTTACGACGAGTTAAAAGTGAACAATTCGAGCCAGGCAGCTTTGGATGCCATCGATGTATTTCGCGATGATTATACTTTTATGAATGGATTTTTGGGCGAATTTTCAATCGGTTACGCATTTTAAGTAAATTTCAGGCCATGTATGTTTCAATAGTAAATAAATCAAAGTTCGGCGTAATGGTGCTATTTATTGCGCTGGGATTTTTTTTGCAGTGCTCGAATAAAAATAACAATGAGAGAATAGAGCTGAAAACCGAAAAACTATTCAAGGAAGAAATCAATAAGAACGATATACACAATGCGTTTTTGAGTGTATATTCTCCCTCCCTTTCTATCGAATGGAACTTTGCAGGCGGTACATTTCAGAGTGGCGAAACAGTTAGCACTGACAATCCGTTTTTAACAGCCAGCATCGGGAAAACATTTACTGCCACCACCATTGCACAACTGGTGGAGCAAGGTTCTCTAAAATTCGATGATCCGATTAACATGTATTTGCCCGATTCGATTATGCAAGGCTTGCATGTTTATAACGGGGTAGATTATTCTGATGAAATAACGATTGCGCATTTACTTCAACACACTTCGGGTCTGCCCGATTATTTCGAAGGAGAAACCATTGACGGCAGCGCCAATATGATGGAGTTGCTGTTTAATGAACCGGACAGATTCTGGCAGCCAATTGAAACTATTGAGTTTGCAAAAACGAAAATGCAGCCATTATTTGCTCCCGGCACCGGATTTAACTACACGGATACTGAGTATGTTCTGCTCGGTTTAATAATAGAAAAACTGAGCGGGACTAACTTGCACAGTTATTTTGAAAAGCACTTTTTTAAGCCACTCGGCATGACTCACACCTGGATGTACATGCGATCGGAACCATTAGAAAATACATCAAAATTGGCTGAAGCATTTGCCGGCGATTTTGAAGTGAGCACAATTACAAGTCTCAGTGCAGATTGGGCCGGCGGAGGATTGGTTTCTACAGGCAGCGGTTTGATAAAATTCCAACATGCGCTTTTTTCGGGTAAGATTATCTCTGCTGAAACTTTGGAAACAATGCAAAACTGGGTGCCCGAAACACGTGGTATGGAATACGGATTTGGTCTGCGCAAAGTCGCTTTCAGAAAGCTGTTTCCAACGCTACCCGATGTTACAATAATTGGCCATTCGGGAAGCACCGGGTCGTTTATGTTTTATTGCCCCGAACTGGATGTTTACCTGGCGGGAACGCTCAATCAAACCGAGGAAGTTAAAGGATCGCTTGTAATAATGGCAAAGGTGCTTGCACTAATTCAAAAAACAAAAAGATCAAAAAGTTAGACATTATAAAATCGACATGCTAGCTCCCAAATTTGGTACGCATAAACTAAATGATTTCTTTTACGTTTCAGTCAGGTAAATACCCATCATTAAACGAACAATCATGAATATTCCGGACAAAAACAAAACATTTCCACTCCCCCACTACGATCGCTTGTGTTTCTTGAAAAACATCATCAAAAATCCGAATATCATTGTCGGTGATTACACGTATTATGATGATTTTGAAGACGTAAACAACTTTGAGAAAAATGTGAAATATCATTTCGATTTTGTGGGCGACAAACTCATCATTGGCAAGTTTTGTATGATTGCATCCGGCGTTAAATTTATAATGAATGGCGGAAACCACCTTTCCGACTCTATTTCCGCTTACCCGTTTTCTGTTTTCGGCGGAGACTGGGCAAATGCAATGGACGGAAAATCATTTCCATATAAAGGAGATACGGTAGTTGGCAACGATGTCTGGATTGGAAGCAATGCGACGATTATGCCGGGAGTTAAAGTCGGTGACGGAGCAATTATTGCAACAAATTCAACCGTAACAAAAGATGTTGAACCTTACGCTATTGTTGGCGGCAATCCTGCAAAAACAATCCGGAAACGTTTCTCAGAAGAACAAATTGAAGTTCTGCTTCAGCTAAAATGGTGGGACTGGGATATTGAAAAAATTACCCAATCGGTACAAGTGCTGAGCGGAACTGATATCGAAGAACTTCACAAGCTCGCTGAGTAAGTAAACTAATAGTCTGCTTCAATTAACGACAACTCGAACCCGATCCAGATTATAAATTTTGGCAAATGGAGTTTCGGCATCACCGTTCCGTTGCGCTGCCACCCGTAACACAGGAAAATGTGTTCCCGTCTCAGTAAACACTTGTTTTTGCGAAAACTCTACCCGTGAACCATCTCTGGAAATTTTAACTTTCGCCAGGTCCACAACATTTTTATATTCTCCTGAACCGTCGAAATCCCAGGCAGCGTAAACCAGTTTCCCTTGTCCTTTTGGTATTTCAACAACAGCATTAAAGGTAACCGACTCTCCTGCAGAAATATCTGCCCTTTTTGATCCATTGATGGTTACATCTGCAACGGGTTGAATTCCTTCTCTTTCATCAGCGCTTTCCGGAACTATAACCTGCCCGTCAACCACTTTGTAGTTAGTAGTAGCAGCCGGTTCTATTCCTTTTTCCACCCAGCTGCTTAAATCGAGCAGTGCCTGTTGCAAAACGCCCAGGTAGCTCACAATATAGTTCGGATCTCCCGGAAAAGGGAAATCAGCATGGTTGGCATGGTCGGTGTACCAAAGCCGGAAGTTATCATCTGTTTTATCGCCCAGATTTTTTTGCACCTGCTGCCGGTACCAGTCCCCCTGCCAGGGCAAAGCTTCCGTATCCCACAGATTTTCCAAAGCAATCACTTTTCCTTTTATACTTCCGTTTGGAATTACGCCCGAAGCGCCCATCGCAAACATTGGCCCCAATACCATTGGCCGCTGCGGATAAATCGGATTTCCATCGGCATCGCGAAACTGATCCCACGTTGGATAACCATCTTTTGGAACCTGGTGACGGTGATACGTTTGTGCCGCCAGAAAATTCGAATTATCAACCTGAACCACATCACCAACTTTTAGTTTTGATAAAACATCCTCGGCCGTAGCACCAAAAACCACCACATCGTCAGTTATCGTTCTTAATGGAATTGTCTGACCTGCAGCATCTCCGGTTTTTACGATCAAATCTCCTCCAAGAAATTGAACCTCCGGCATTTTTGTTTCGAGCTGCAGCGCCACCGGAATTTCTTGTTCTTTTTGTTCCATATTTTGCCAGGCTTGATCGGCAGTTCCACGCGCCTGTCCCGGCATTGCAGCAACCGGCAAACCCATTTTTTGTCCCTCCGCTAAAGTCAAGGTCTTAGCAATTTTTGCTTCGTGTTGCATACGATCGTTTTTAAACGACTCCGGATGATCGTATCCGTAATAACCCGGCTTGGTCCAGAAATCTGTAAAATAAGTGGGATCGGCCATTGCTACTCCCGGATAAAGCACTCCAAACGCATGTATTCCCATCGTTTCGTGAGCATACCACGATGGTGGGTAAAATCCCATTTTAGTGGCTTCCTCAAGTGCTTGTTTTTGTTCATTGTTCAACCCGGCATACATGTCACCACTTCCACCGGGTTCCACTGCTTCAAGGATTTGCGGAAATACATCGCGTAAAATACGCATCGCATGCATCCTGATGGTAAACATATTGGGAATAGCCATCGGTGAACCAATCACATACGGAACTGCGCCGTCCCAAACACCCACATTATTTTCAATGGCGCCAATTGTGCGGTATGCGCCACCGCTACCACCAAATATATATCCGTAAGTACGATGCTCGCCATACAACCGGGCTGCAACTACTTTCGAAAACTGTGCACAAGCCGCATTTGCCTTGTAAGCCCCGATCAACGGATCAACACTCGAGCCATACGTATAGGTAGCACCGCCCCCGTTTGTCTCGATAAAATAGGCTCCGTGGGTAACACAAAAGCCAATTTTATCGGCTTCACCTTCCGCACCCTGCGAAAGATTTTCACTGTCGGGAACAGGAGTTACATATTGAAAAAAATGACCTTCGTAGTTGTCCTTTTCAGGAAAATAGAATGAAAAACGGGTGTCGCTTCCTTCAAAACCACCATGAACGTAATGATGTCGAACAGGCACATCGCGCCATTCATCAATATCGATAAAAGGTTTGCTAAAAATAGCTTCGGCCGATTCAAATGCAAGTTGAGCATTCACTAAATTCTGCGCCTGTGCATTACTGACAAAAATGCACATCACAAAAAACAGTATGGTAGTATTACGAAATGACATAAGTTTATAGTTTAATTCAGTTTTTAATCTTGATTAGTCTTTTGGTAAATGATGTCCCATTTTTTTAGCGATGAAACCAACTGCCCGGTTGGGGCTAAGGCGATAGAGTATATCCATAATTTTTGCGTCTTTCCCCACAAAAATCCGTTTCTTGTTTTTTTCAATGCCGGTGATGATAATTTCTGCTGCCTGATCGGCCGACAACATCATATTTTGTTTGCTGGCTTCTTCGGGGTCAACAGCATTTTCAAGTCCCGAATTTGACATGATATTTGTATTCACTGCTCCTGGAAAAACTACAGATACTTTCACATTTGTATCTCTTAACTCCTGTATCAATCCTTCAGTCATCATTTTTACAGCGGCTTTTGATGCACCGTAAATGGTTTGCCCGGGAAACGCAAAAAAGCCTCCCATACTCGAAACATTTACAATATGTGCTTCAGGCCTTGTTAAAAGGTGCGGCAACAGTGTTTTGGTCATATACATTGTTCCCCACCAGTTTACATTCAGCACTCGTTCAATGACCGAATAATCCAACTCGTTCAGCTTTTTAAAAGGTTGTATTATTCCTGCATTGTTAATGATACCGTCAACCGGTCCCATCTCTGAAATGATTTGACTAATGGTAGTCTCAACCGCCAATTTATCAGTAATGTCTAACTTAAAAGTTGCTAACGCTTCTTTCTTTTCAGCAACCAATGTCGCTGTTTCTTCCAATCCCTTTTCGTTGATATCGATAGCTGCCACGCGAGCTCCTTTTTTTAATAAGGCAAGAACAAGATTGCGGCCCATTCCACTACCACCGCCGGTTACAATTATTAGTTTTTTATTCAATCTCATATTATGTGTCTATTCGTTATTGCTAAAAGTAAGAAATAAAATACTCTGTCCCGGAATTTTCACTTCTCCGGCTTTGACTTTTTCCCCTTTTATTTCGGGTAATGTATCGTTAGAATTTAGTTTGAGAAGCTCGCCATTTAATCGGACAGATTTTGCTAAAATCTCATCAGCGGTTAGCAGATACCGCTCTGCGTTTGCCGGGATTTCAATGGATGTTTCTTTATCCTCCGGATTTACGATCATAACTGCAAAGCCATTTTTTGAGTTCTTTAGGTTATGAATAAAAATATCCGGCCCGTCAGTCTGCGTTTCCATATTGTACACTTTGGTTCCCATAAATTTATTCCAAAGCACGGCTGCCCAATAATTTGGTCGTGGATCATGAGTTTCCTGCTCCAGCAAAGCATACTCGCTGGCACAAAGTGTATTGTGCATCACTATCTGAACGTCTTTTTTCGCCAGCCTTCCCAACTGCTCCAAATAGCGAAAACAATCAACATAAGTTGCTGCCCACGGATTTCCTCCACACGCAGCTTCGGCAGTTTCTGTTAACCAAATCGGTGCATTTGGCTGATATTTATTACGGGCATTTTCATAATACTTTAAACCCAACTCGGTTTTACTCAGCCAATCTTTTGTTAAGGCGTTTTCAGGAGTTAATCCTCCCCTGCACCGTTGAGATACACCACCATAATAATGGTAGGTAAAAACTTGAAATTCAGGATTTGGAGTTGCGGTCATAATATCATCGGTTGAGATGGTGCCACCCGGAATTAGTCCTCCTTCTCCGGTTGATCCCGGCCCCAGAATTTTCATTTCAGGATAAGCCGAATCAACAAAATCATTAAACAACTCAAAATCCCGGGCATACCAGGCGGCATCGTATCCTTCGGGAGCTCCGCCATGACCGGCATGCGAAGGTTCGTTAAACATTTCGGCAGCGTAAATTTCTCCCCCCAACGATTTTGTGAAATTAATAAGTGGCTCAATCTGTACCGGCGTCCAGTTGCCATCCTCATCGCGAATTCCATCACTGATAGCAAACGAAGTAACCAGCTTTGAGTTGGTTGCCTTGCAAAAATCGATAACACCTTTCCACTCGGCTCTTGTCAATACATTTTCGTAGCCATCAGGAGCCGTTTCCAATTTTGGTTCATCATTATCCTGAAAATAGGTTGTGTTTGCCCAGGTTCCGCTAACACGGATGTACATTGGTCCCAAAGCCGCGGCAAGCGTTCGCAACTTTTTATCGTAGAGATTTACTGCCGGGATCGTTCTTTTTAAGGCAGCAAAACCTTCAGCTTTTACTTTTTCGGCGTCCACCAACTCGTATGGAATCCAGAAGTCGCCTCCCACCACTTCGCACATTTCCACATTTACCGACTGATAACGTTCTTCAACTTCGGCAACTTGTTTAAGGTTCGCAAGATTCAATGTTGGCGTATTTCTATCATTCTGAGCCCATATTGAACCAACGAAAAAAATTGTGAGTACAAAAACGAGTGTAGTTTGATGTATTGATTTTTGCATAAGTTTTAGTTTAGCTAACGCTAAATCTACCTAATTTTTAGGAAAATCAACATTAAATAATTGCTCAGAAATAAATATGATTATTTAGTGCAAAAAATAGATTTCAGAAGATTTGAGCGTAAAAACAATGGGCTGGTTCTTTAAAAAACAAAAGGGGAACTCTCCCCTCACCTGGCTATCCGAAATCATAATTTTCGATATCATTCTATTCCCTCTGTTTTCTGACAATAATGCAGAGTATCCAGTCACATCCACTATCTTATTCATTAACAACCGGATCTGGCATGTTAGTTTACTATTTTATTTTAACTTAGCTACACCTTTTAAACTCGAATACATGAAAAGATTCTATAAACTCGGAGAATTCCTGGTTGACTACAGAAAACACCGAAAGCTGACTCAACTCGATTTTGCAGCCATGATGGATGTTGATGTTCGCACGGTAATCAGATGGGAGAATAACGATAGCCTCATAAAATCGGACAAGGAGAAGTTACTTGTTGAGGATTTTGGCGTTCCGCATCAGCTTATTCGTAATCTGAATACCAATTTACCCATGCCGGTATATTTCGATTTTAAAAAATGGATGTATTCGCTCACATTGCTTTCGAATGTTGTACGAAACGCAGAAGATTTTAAAACCGAGATAACCCACGAAACAAGCCGGATTGATAAACTGGAACTGGACAGGGACTTCAATTTTATCTCCTATATTCAGGAAAACCAAAAGAATAAAACACCGATACGACAGGATGTAGTTAAAACTGCAGCCAAATTATTGCCCGAACTGAACCTTGTTATTCGCGACCATTCAGGATATCATGGTGGGCATTTGGCAATTTTACCATTAAAATATGAGGCTTACGGAATGCTTCGTGACCGAAAGAAAGAAGAACATCAATTGACGATGAACGACCTTTCGAGGCATTTCGACGAAGATCCGATGGTTTTTTATTTTTATTCCATTTACTCGAATTCTACCGACAACAATTTCTATTTAGTAAACAAGCTGCTTTTTTATTTTAAAGAACGACAACTGAATAATTACATTTTTGCCGGAACAACCTACCAGGAACTAAAAGTTGAAAGATTTCGCGAAATGGGTTTTAATGTAATCTGGGAGCGGATTTTGGATGATCATCCCGACCAAAAAGCCACTTTCCTTAGCGGTAATTTTAATGAATTTCTGTCGAAATAGAAATTTGTTCCAACAGCAGTATACCGATCAATATCAACTTCATGCTTAACATTTCTTAACTTCTTGTCGGAATTATCTGACATTTTCTGTCATACCCTTTTCCTTGCTTCTGCTTTACTTTTGCCTATGTAATTATTCATATTATAAAGCAAAACAAAGATGAAAACAACAATTGAGAAGTATTTAGGCATTGCGGCAGTTATTATGACAGCCTCTTTTTTCACATTGATTACCATGCTAATTATACATTCTTAAAATGAACAATTAATAATCTTATAAATATACAGTTATGGAAGAATTACAAATTATAACATTGGGTGAAGTAATGGTTAACCTGATCATTGTAGTTGGAAGCATTGTGAGTATCCTACTGTTTGCCCACCACCGAAACAGATTTAATTAACGAATAAGTTATTGGTATTAACCGGATCTGATAATGTAAAGAGGATAAATTTATGATGGCTGCAAACGAAAAAGAGTTGCAAGAAATACATCTTACAACTCTTTGTTTTTCTGGTGAACCTGGCAGGACTCGAACCTGCAACCTCCGCATCCGTAGTGCGGTGCTCTATCCAATTAAGCTACAAGTCCAGTACCTGTTTGCTTTAAAAGCGGTGCAAATATAGCGCTTATTTGTATAAATACAAATCTGCGCAAGATTTTTTTGAAATTAATTACAATTCCTTTTCTTCAGCCCTTCCCACTGTAATATTCAAGCGCCAATCAACAGCCTCATAACGAGTATTTTTTCCTTTTTTTATCGTCAATGACCACATTATTCTCATTCTTCTTCCAATGCATCGCCAGGTTTATTTTTCTTTTGATGTATTAGTTGAATGATCTCTCCGCGCGAAAGAATCTTAACATTGGTTATCACCATGTCTTCGCGCAAAAAGCCACCGTATTGATTGCATTCGTTAATCACATTCTGAAATGTATCTTTTATCTCGGCAGTAATCGGCAACATTACCAAAGCCGATGAAAAACCTTCCATAAAGTCCATCGATTCAAACACTCCTTCCTGTTTATTGAGCTCGAATATTAACTCATCTTTAAGAAGCTTTTGTTGCGTTTCGCTTAACATTTCATTTTCGTGAACCGAAAGAAACACCACAAAATACCGCAATTTCTTACCTTTTCCACCCAGCCCGGTCGATATAAACACCTGTTGCTCATCGAGTAACGAGCTATGCATCAGCATTCTGCTTTCCTGCAAAGCCAGTGTTCCCCACTGTTTCAGGTCGCCTTCGGCCTCGTCCACAAACTTTTCAAGCGTTCGGTACGCTTTCACATCGTCGTAAACGGCAATGGCAGTCAGTATCTCCTTTTTACGTTCTTCATCAACTTCCTTGTCAAAAAGTTCTTCTCTGGCCTCAAAACATTCCTCCGATATATCCATGTCTTTCAACAGCTTGGCAAATTCAAAGTATTTCATCTGAATACCAACATCTATCTGTTCTTCCAGAATACTAAAGTTATCGGGCAGATCGTCCAACGCTTTTTGAATGTTATTATAAAATTTATCTTCCTCCATTTTACCTCCTTCGTTCGAACAAAAATAGTCACTTGTTGTAACTATGTAAAGAACAAATATATTTTATTTTTTATCATCGGAATTTAAATATATTTGTACGCTTATTTTTATTTAAATTAAATACAGAAAGCAGGGGAGAGTGAAATTAAGCGAAGCAAGAAATAATGAGCCGGTGGTTATCACCAAAGTTTTAGGTCATGGTTCGTTCCGGAAGAGGATTACTGAAATGGGATTTATCCGTGGCAACGAGGTTCGGGCCATCAAGAATTCCCCATTTAAAGGCCCCAGCGAATACAAAATTCTGAACTACAATATTACGCTGCGGAAATCGGAAGCCGACCAGATTGAGGTTATTCCGGCCGCCGAGTTCAAAAAAACATCAACAGATAATTTTGAAGGTACCATCGACCGGCATATCGATCTAATCGACCAGTCGGCGCGTACCAAAACAATCAATATTGCGCTGGTTGGAAATCCCAACTGCGGAAAAACCACGCTGTTTAATTTTATTTCCGGATCGAAAGAAAAAGTTGGAAACTACAGCGGTGTTACGGTTGATATTCACAAAGCTACTTTTAAAAGTGGTGAGTATACGTTTAACTTTTTCGACCTGCCCGGCACTTACAGTTTGACGGCCTATTCGAAAGAAGAAATATTTGTAAGGAAATTTATTTACGAACAAACTCCCGACATTGTAATTAACGTACTGGATTCGACCAACCTGGAACGAAGCCTGTTTCTTACCACACAATTAATCGACATGGATTTAAGGGTTATTATGGCCCTGAACATGTTCGACGAGTTGGAAAAGAACAAACTTAAACTCGACAAGGAAGAGTTATCGAAACTGGTAGGTATTCCGCTTATTCCAACGGTCAGTTCTAAAGGACAGGGACTTGATAACTTAATTGAAAAGGTGATTGAAGTTTTCGAGGGCCGCGACAACTTTTCACGCCATATCCATATCAACTATGGCAAGGAGCTTGAAAAGTCGATCCGCACTATTCGTCAGAAAATAAAAGAAGACAAACCGATTACGGATAAAATCTCGTCTCGTTTTCTGGCCATTAAACTGCTCGAAAAAGACAACCAGGTAATCGAACTGCTGTCGAAATACTCTAATTACGATGAAATACAGGAAGTTACCCTGAAAGAAATAAAGAAGATAGAACTGCTGGAAAATGACGATAGCGAAACCGTTATTGCCAATGCCAAATACAGTTTTATTGCCGGGGCTTTGCGCGAAACGTACAGTAACAAACGCAAGGAAAAGAAAACCCAGTCGGAGAAGATTGATAGCGTGCTAACGAACCGCTACCTCGGATTTCCGATATTTACCGCACTGCTGTTTTTCATTTTCTGGACCACCTTTAAATTGGGGGCTTACCCAATGGATTGGATTGATGCAGGAGTAGTTGCATTGGGTAATTTTGTGGGCAATATTATCCCCGACGGAATGCTGAACGACCTGCTGGTTGACGGAATAATTGGTGGGGCCGGAAGTGTTCTGGTATTTTTACCCAACATCCTTATTTTGTTCTTTTTTATATCCTTGCTCGAAGGTTCGGGATACATGGCGCGTGCCGCCTTTATTATGGACAATATTATGCACCGTTTTGGTTTGCACGGCCGTTCGTTCATCCCAATGATAATGGGTTTTGGATGTAATGTTCCGGCGATTCTGGCAACCCGTTCCATGCGAAATCGTGGCGACCGGATTCTTACCATGCTTATCATTCCGTTTATGTCGTGCAGTGCACGGCTGCCGGTTTATATACTTATTATTTCAGCCTTTTTCCAGAAATACGAAGCCTGGGTATTGATAGGAATTTACGCCGTTGGAATTTTATTTGCGTTTATTACGGCGCAGGTTCTCAACAAAACGGTATTTAAGAATAAAGAGACGCCATTTGTAATGGAGCTCCCCACCTATCGTCTGCCAACATTCCGAAATGTGGTGTACCATATGTGGGACAAAACGCAACATTATCTGAAAAAGATCGGGACCATTATTTTGCTGGGGGTGATCATCATCTGGGCGCTGGAGTATTTCCCGCGCAAAACAGAAAATACAGCAGGTTTTGAAGCACAAATTGAGCAAATAACAAACTCGGAGTTACCCGAAGTACAAAAAGAAGAACGCATTGCGGAGGTTGACCATGCGATGGAATCCGACCGTTTGATAAACTCTTATCTTGGACGGTCAGGAAAGCTGATTCAACCGATAATGAGTCCGCTTGGTTTCGACTGGAAAATGAGTATTGCAATAGTTGCAGGATTGCCGGCTAAAGAAATTGTGGTAAGTACAATGGGCGTGCTTTACCAAACGCAGGATGGCGAAACAACCATAAACCTGCAGCAGAAATTACAAAACGAAGTTCATCAGCTAGGAAAATATAAAGGTCAGGAGGTATTTACCACACCAGCCGCACTGGCATTTATTATTTTTATTTTGCTGTATTTCCCATGTATTGGCGTTGTGGCAACCATTAAAAACGAATCAGGTTCGTGGAAATGGGCCGCGTTTTCGGTTTTTTACACTACTGCATTGGCGTGGGTTGCTGCGTTTGTAACTTATAATATCGGAATGTTATTCATTTAATATGATCCAGGAAATTCTGACATATCTGATTATTGCAGCTGCCGTTTTTTGGGCAGGACTAAAAATGTATCGTCGTTTTTTCAAGCCGGCTGCAAAATCCAAAACAACCGATTTTAAGAAGGACAAAATAACCATGGTACACAACTGCTCCGAATGCGCTGCAGGCGACTGTGCATTGCGTGATTTACCACGAAAGGTTATTGAAAAGAATATTGAAGAGTGCCACGACAACGTAGTACCGTCATCACAGTGATTTCAATCCGGAGATAATTTCTTTTGGATTATCAGCACTAAAAACAAAACTTCCGGCAACAAGTACATCAGCTCCCTCGTCGAGCAGCTTTTTACCTGTTTCGTAGTTTACACCACCATCAATTTCAATCTTACAGTCTACTTTTGCAGTGTCAATCATATCTCGTAACTGAGCTACTTTCTTGTAAGTGTTTTCAATGAATTTCTGGCCACCAAAACCCGGATTTACCGACATGAGCAACACCATATCCAAATCACCGATAATATCCTCTAAAACAGCTACAGGAGTATGCGGATTTAAACACACGCTCGCCTTTGCTCCAAACGATTTTATTAACTGAACGGTGCGGTGTAAATGACGACAAGCCTCGTAATGCACGGTAATAATTGATGCACCGGCTTCAACAAAAGGTTCGATGAATTTATCCGGATCAACGATCATTAAATGTACGTCGAGCGGCTTTTCGGCGATTTTTTTTACATGCTTAATTACCGGAATCCCGAATGATATATTCGGGACAAACACACCGTCCATCACATCAAAATGAATATAATCAGCTTCACTTTGATTGATCATTTCGATATCTTTTCCGAGATTGTTAAAGTCAGCTGATAGAATGGAGGGTGCTACCAAAGCTCTCATAAGTTTCGTTTATTTACCCAGGTATGATTTCAGTAACCTGTTTCGGTATTGGTTTTTTAGTTTTTTTATTGCTTTTTCTTTTATCTGTCGAACGCGCTCACGCGTTAATCCAAAAACGTCTCCAATTTCTTCCAATGTGTGCGGTTGGTATCCTTTTAATCCAAAGTAATACCGCAGAATTTCAGCCTCGCGCTCCCCTAAAGTCGATAATGAACGCTCGATCTCTTTACGAAGCGAACTATCCATCAACTCCTCATCTGGGTCAGGCGAATCTTCATTCAGCATTACATCGTAAAGGCTGTTTCCTTCCTCTTCGCGAAGTGGCGCATCCATTGAAACATGTGTGCTTGAAAAATTCATCGAATCTTCTACCAGATCAGGTTTCGATTCCATTAATTCGGCTACCTCGTCAACGGTTGGTTCGCGCTGGAATTCCTGCTCCAACTTGTTAAACGCTTTGTTGATTTTATTGATCGAGCCAATTTTATTTAATGGCAAACGAACAATTCTCGACTGCTCGGCCAAGGCCTGCAATATCGACTGGCGAATCCACCAAACAGCATACGAAATAAATTTAAAACCGCGGGTTTCGTCAAATCGTTCCGCAGCTTTTATCAATCCTAAATTTCCTTCATTAATCAAATCGGGCAGACTTAGTCCCTGGTTTTGGTATTGTTTCGAGACAGAAACAACAAACCTGAGGTTTGCTTTTATCAGCGTTTCCAGAGCCTGGCGATCACCCTTTTTAATGCGTTTGGCCAACTCCACTTCTTTTTCCGCAGACAACAACTCCACCTTTCCAATTTCATGCAGGTACTTGTCCAGCGAGAGGGTGTCGCGGTTAGTTACCTGCTTCGTAATTTTTAGTTGTCTCATATAGTTCTTGTTAACATTAATTCTCTTTAAAAATGATAATCTATATAATATATATTACATTTTGGGGATAAAAGTAACACTCTAAATTTAATAATTTTCCTATTATATCTATCATCATCAACTAAAACATAAAAATCGGTCAACAGTTCATCTGCAGTTCTGCTTTTAAACCGGCCGATTCAGAAGATATGTTTTAAAATCTTCATATTCTTTGGTCATTTGCTCACTTTGTTTTTCGCCTTTCATAAAGGCAGCAAGCTTTACGGGCAATTCTACTTTGCCTTTTCCAATAACCTTTTCCACTGTTTCGGTGAACTTTGCCGGGTGAGCGGTTTCCAAGAAAACGCCAATTTCATTGTCCGACAAATATTCGCTTAACGACTGATACCCACATGCTCCGTGCGGATCGCATAAATAGTTGCATTCGTTGTAAACCTTCAAAACCACCTCTCTGATTTCTTCATCAGAATAGCGGTAACCTTTAATTTTTTCGGCAATTACCGGGTGCTCGTTTTTGTACAAATCAAGAATACGGGCAAAATTGCTCGGTGCACCAACATCCATGGCATTAGCTATGGTCTCAACCGACGGACGAGGTTTATACTCCCCACTGTTGAGGTATTCAAAAACCACATCGTTTTCGTTATTGGCAGCGATAAATTGTTTTACCGGTAATCCCATTTCCGATGCGATCAATCCTGCTGTAAGGTTTCCAAAGTTGCCACTTGGCACCGAAACTACCAATTCGTTATCATCCAATTTCCCTGCTTCTTTAAGGCGGGCATAAGCATTAAAATAATAAAATGCCTGCGGAAGAAAACGGGCAACATTTATAGAGTTTGCCGATGTTAACACCAGCTTTTCATTCAGTTCGTTATCGAGGAAAGCCGTTTTTACCAAATGCTGACAATCGTCGAATGTACCGTCAATTTCAAGCGCAGTAATATTCTGTCCCAGTGTTGTAAACTGCGACTCCTGGATATCACTTACTTTTCCTTTTGGATAAAGCACATAAACATGAATGCCGTCAACTCCAAGAAAACCGTTGGCAACAGCACTTCCGGTATCGCCTGATGTGGCCACCAAAACGTTTACCAGCTTCTCTTGTTTACCCAGAAAATGATTGAGCAAACGCGCCATAAAACGCGCACCAACATCTTTAAATGCCAGCGTTGGCCCATGAAACAGTTCCAGCGAATAAATTGAATCGGTAACTTTTACAACCGGACAATCAAATTGCAGCGTATCGTAAACGATCTCTTTCAATTTGGCCTCTTCAATGTCTTCGCCAAAGAATTTACTGGCCACCTCAAAAGCAATTTCCTGAAACGACAGGTTCTGAATCTCATCAAAAAAAGCAGGCTCGAATTTTTCAATTCGCTCGGGCATAAACAAACCATTATCGGCCGCCAATCCCTTTACAACTGCATCTTTTAAAGAAACATCAGGGGTATTTTTATTTGTACTATAATATCTCATTACTCCAACAAAAATAGAATTTTGGGATGAAGACAAGACTCCCAACACCCCAAAAACATGACATATATCAGAAATTTAACACCTTTTGTTATCCAAAAGTGAATGTCTACTTTAAAAAAGCACGAATAAATTCGTCACCTTCCAAAGTACCAAACACTCCGTTTCTTGGATCGAATTCATCGTAGACTTCCACAGCATCGGGTTCAGCGCCCGGTTTGTAAATAGTAAACGGAACCGCATCGCGGGTATGCGTTTTTAATGCACACGGCGTTGGATGATCGGGCAAAATAGCTATTGCCACTTCCTCGTCCATTTTAGCCGTTTCTTCCAGAATGTATTTTACCACACGTTGGTCGAGGTATTCAATGGTTTTTGTTTTCAGCTCTACATCGCCTTCGTGACCGGCTTCATCGCTGGCTTCGATGTGCAAATACACAAAATCGTTTTCTTTAAGCGCATCGATGGCAGCCTGTGCTTTTCCTTCGTAGTTGGTGTCGTACAAACCGGTTGCACCTTCAACATGAATCACTTTCATTCCTGCATATACCCCAATTCCGTGAATCAGATCGACTGCGGAAATAACCGCTGAATTCTCGATTCCAAATAGTTCTTTTAAGGTTGGCATTGCCGGTTTGTAACCCGGCGACCAAGGCCAAACAGAATTGCCCGGATCTTTCCCGGCTGCTTTACGCTTCAGGTTTACCGGATGATCTTTTAAAAGCTCTTGTGATTTTAAAATCAACTCGGTCACCAAGTCTGCAGTTTCTTTTGCGGCATCGGTTTTTGCTTTTGGCAAACAATCGGCAAACGGTGTTCCCGGCACATCGTGCGGAGGTGTGCAAGCAAAATCTTTCACTCCACCTTTTATCACCAACAAATGACGATACGAAACACCCGGATAGAATTTTATCTTGTCAGTTCCGAGTTTATCATCCAAAAATGCGATCAACTCTTCGGCCTCTTCATTTGAAATATGTCCGGCCGAGTGGTTTTTAATTTTCTCATCTTCCACACAAATCAGGTTGCATCGCAAACCCAAATCTCCGGGTTGCAGTTCAACTCCCATACTGGCAGCTTCCAGCACTCCCCTGCCTTCAAAAACCTTTTCAACATCGTAGCCCAAAACTGCCATGTTAGCAATTTCGCTCCCCGGATGCATGCTTTCGGGAACGGTTTTTAATAATCCGGACTGGCCGTTTTTTGCCAGCCAATCGATGTGTGGTTTATTCGCCATTTGAAGCGGAGTTTTTCCGCCGTAGGCTGCGAGTGGCTCGTCAGACATGCCATCGCCAAGAATTATAATGTGTTTCATGTTGTTCAGAAAATATGGCGAAGACCGGTATCCGGTGACAGCAGTTGGCAACCGGTCTTCAAAGTTTTTTTACTGTTTTTTATAAGAATGTTTTTTGCAGCAACTTTGTTCTAGATATTCGACACTTTTATTAAATCGGCAAATACTCCGGCCGCAGTTACCGAAGCTCCGGCGCCGTATCCTTTTATAAGCATCGGAAATTCATGGTAACGTTCTGTGGTGTACATCACCAGGTTATTGCTTCCTTCCAGGTCGTAAAACGGATGCGTAGAATCTACTTCCTGCAATCCGGCTTCGGCTTTACCATTCTCGAATTTCGCTACAAAGCGCCACTTTTTATTTTCAGCTTCTAGTCGTTGACGCTCCGTTTCAAATTTAGCATCCAACTCAGGAACACCGGCCCAAAATTCTTCTAGCGTGCCGGCGAAAAGTTCTTCGGGCACAAAACGGTTGATCGAAATATCCTCCATTTCAATTCTGTATCCCGACTCGCGGGCAAGAATAAGAATTTTACGAGCCACGTCAACACCACTTAAATCAACACGAGGATCGGGTTCCGAATAACCTTCTTCCTTCGCCATTTGAATGGTTTTACTCAAAGGAATATCAGCCGAAATAGTATTGAAAATATAGTTTAGCGTACCTGAAAGAACGGCTTCAATTCGCAACACTTTATCGCCCGAATTTACCAGGTCGTTCAGCGTATTGATAATTGGTAAACCGGCACCAACATTGGTTTCGAAAAGAAATTTAATCCCTTTCTTTTTGGCGATCTTTTTCAATTCGGCATAATTATCGTATTCCGATGAAGCAGCTACTTTATTGGCGGTAACAATGGATACGTTCGAGCTTAAAATCTCCTTGTAAAGCTCGGCCACTGCATCGTTGGCCGTACAATCCACAAACACTGAATTGTAAATATTCATTTCTTTGATCTCATCAACAAATCCCTGCAACGAAGATGTTTTCTCCGAAGCATCCAACTGCTCTTTAAACGATTCGATTTCGATTCCATCGCGGTTAAACAGCATTTTTTTAGAGTTGGCAATTCCGGCCAATTTCAAGCGCAGGTGATTTTCTTTTAACAGTCGCTCCTGTTGTTGCTTTAACTGTTTAAGCAGGTTTCCGCCAACAGTACCAATTCCCATCAGGAAAATATTCAGTTCCACATTCTCCGACAGGAAGAACGATTCGTGTACCACATTCAAGGTTTTTCGCAGGTCTTCGTTTTTAACTACCCACGAAATATTCAGCTCCGACGCACCCTGTGCAATGGCAATAATATTCACCCCACTTTTTCCCATTGTAGAGAAAAGTTTGCCGGCAATACCGGTAGTGTGTTTCATGTTCTCGCCAACAATTGCCACCACCGAAACGCTGCTTTCCAGCTCAATTTTATTTACTTGTCCGGCGGCTATTTCTTTTTCAAATTCTTCGCGAATGGCAGCTTCTGCCAAATCCAGTGCTTTTTCTTCAATGGCTACACTGATCGAATTCTCAGAAGACGCCTGTGAAATCAGAATCACGTTTACATTCACCTTGGCCAATGCAGTAAATAAGCGCATTGAAATACCGGTAACACCAACCATTCCGATTCCCTGCAGAGTAACGAGCGTAATTCCCGAAATAGATGAAATACCTTTAATCGGGCGATCGAAACCATTTTTTACGCCCTTCACAATCTTGGTTCCCGGGTTTTCAGGATCGAAAGTATTTTTAATCTGAATTGGAATCCCTTTTTGATAAACCGGCAAAATTGTTGGCGGATAAATCACTTTAGCACCAAAATGCGAAAGTTCCATCGCTTCTGAATAAGTGATCTCCGGAATAGTGTAAGCCTTGCGGATTACGCGCGGATCGGCAGTCATAAAACCATTTACATCGGTCCAGATTTCCAGAATTTCAACATCGAGTGCCGCAGCCAAAATTGCCGCAGTAAAATCAGATCCGCCGCGCCCAAGCGTAGTAAATTCGCCTTTTGCATTTTTCGAGATAAAACCCGGAACAACTGCCGCTCCTTTAAAACCGGCAAAAGTTTCTTTGATCTTTTCGTTGGTTACGCTAAAATCAACGGTGGCTTTACCAAAGTTACTGTCGGTTTGAATAAACTCCGATGAGTCTTTTCGTGGACAACCAATAAATTCGGCAACAATATGCGACGAAATTCGCTCACCCAAACCGGCAATTCGATCGAGTGTTTTCAATGTTAATTCACCCACCAAAGTAATTCCGGTAAGTAATTTTTCCAGTTCGTCGAGCAATGCATCAACCTTTTCTTTTACCGATCCTGAACCGTTAAAAAGTTCATTGATTGTCTCGTCGTGTCTTTGTCTGATTTCCGTAAGTTCCGTATGAAAGTCGCCTGTACCAGAGGCAGCATTGTGTGCTGCCGTTAGAATTTTGTCGGTTATGCCACCAAGGGCCGAAACTACCACAACAACGTCGTCGTTCTGGTTTAGTACAATGTCTTTTACACGTTTAATGTTCGCGGCGGAACCTACGGATGTTCCACCAAACTTTAACACTTTCATACGATTTTTTTTATCTATTAATATTTGTAAAACTTACTTCAATTTAATCCATGCTTATAAAAAAACCGGATGAATCGACAGAATCAATTCACCCGGTATATTCTGTCTATATCAGTTTAATCTATTCTGTGGTGGTGGTTACTTTTCCGGTAATGGCTTCAATAATTTTCGTCTCCAATTCCTGAGCAAGCTCAGGATTGTCAATAATCAGGTTACGTACAGTTTCACGTCCCTGACCCAATTTTGTTTCGCCATAACTAAACCAAGATCCACTCTTTTTAATAATGTTGAACTGAACGCCCAAATCGATAATCTCGCCCGATTTAGAAATTCCTTCGCCATACATAATATCAAACTCAGCTTTGCGGAATGGTGGTGCCACTTTGTTTTTCACCACTTTTACACGAACGTGGTTACCGTTCACCTCGTCGCCATCTTTAATTTGTCCGATTCGGCGAATATCCAAACGTACCGATGCATAAAATTTAAGTGCATTACCACCGGTTGTTGTTTCCGGATTACCGAACATCACACCGATTTTTTCGCGCAACTGGTTAATGAAAATACAGCAGGTTTTTGTTTTATTGATGTTGGCTGTAAGTTTACGCAGTGCCTGCGACATCAAACGTGCCTGAAGTCCCATTTTTGAGTCTCCCATTTCGCCTTCCAACTCGGCTTTTGGAGTTAATGCGGCAACCGAGTCGATTACTACAATATCCAAAGCTCCCGAACGGATCAGGTTATCGGTAATTTCCAAAGCCTGCTCACCGTTATCGGGTTGCGAAATTAAAAGTTCATCAATATCAACACCCAGTTTACGGGCGTAGTACGGATCAAAAGCATGCTCAGCATCAACAATTGCTGCAATTCCACCGGCTTTTTGAGCTTCGGCAATAGCATGAATGGCAAGGGTTGTTTTACCCGACGATTCAGGACCGTAGATTTCAATTACACGGCCTTTCGGAAATCCACCAACACCCAAAGCTACATCAAGAGCAATCGATCCGGATGAGATCGCAGGAATATCTTGTTCTCCCTGGTCGCCCATGCGCATAATCGAGCCTTTACCATAGCTCTTTTCAATTTTATCCATAGTTAGCTGAAGCGCTTTCAGCTTTTCCTTATTCATTTGAGCTCTCTCCTCTTTTGTCATGTTCAGATAGGTTATAGATTTAAAGTTTCAATAATCTGATTTGTGTGATCTTTTGTTTTTACTTTTTCAAAAATTTCGACGATTACGCCCTCTTCGTTAATAACAAAGGTTTTTCGTAAAACGCCCATGTATTCTCTACCGTAATTTTTTTTCAGTCCCCAGGCGCCATAAGCCTCCAGAATCTCCTTTTCAGTATCGGCAATCAGGTTAAATTTAAACCCAAATTTTTCGATAAATTTCTGATGCGATTTTTCACTGTCGGGGCTCACTCCCACTACATCAAAACCTTTTTCAAGCCATGCATCGTAGTTGTCGTTTAAATTACACGATTCGGCTGTACAACCGGGAGTGTTGTCTTTCGGGTAGAAATAAAGGATCAGTTTTTTTCCGGCAAAATCTTTAAGAGCGATCTTCTCTCCATTTTGATTTTTACCTTCAAAATCCGGTGCCTTATCTCCAACTTTTAAATTTGCCATGTCTTACGAATTATTCAATTTTACAAATATAGTTTAATAAATGATAAATCTCAGTTCAAATCTTTATCTTAGCTGCTACTTCAGTATAATTTAATCTCTGAAAAAAACTTGATTTTTTGTAGCTTTACAAACATAAAACAGAACCGATTTATATATGATTTTTAGAAAGGTTTTAGCACTACTAACAATATTCTCTATTTTTTTGTTTGCGTCAAACAGCGTTTTTGGAGGCAGTCAGGAAAATCCGTTATCGCAAGCTATTCGTTTATACGACGAAGGTAATTTTGCCGATGCCGAGGTTATCCTGAAAAAGTTGCTGGATGAAAAACCTGATCACCTGATGGTTAATTACTATTATGGTGCCTGCCGTACCGAAAATGGGCATTACGGAACCAACGAAATCATTTACCTGCTGAACGGAAGTTTGGGTGAAGCGCCTTTGAAAACCGATTATTATATTGGTATTCAGTACCACGCCAAAAACCGTTTCGAGGAGGCATTAAATTATTATACGCTATTTAAGAATAAAACCGACGATGCAACAGCACAGGAAGTTGGTCTTGCAGAAAAAATGCAACAATGCCGCGATAAAATAAATCCGTTTGAGCAAGAGGAAGAAACCGAAGAAGTTGCCGAAACTGCAGGAAGCGATGTAATGCCGGCTGCCGTTCCGCGCGAAACAGAACCCGAATCATTTAACCCGGTTATTGGCGAGGCAGTAATTGCTTCTGAAATCATGGATTCAACAGAAGTTTTTGCCGCAAACGATTCGGTTTTGGTTGACTCTACAATTACAGACTCAATCATACCCGAGCCGGAAGTTATTGAAGAACCGGCTGAAGTTTTGCCGGAGCCGATAAATTTTGTCGTAAATGCAGAGATTACTTATCCCGACACTACTTTTTTCAAAACAAAAAAAGGTTTAAAACTATATACCGAAGGAACGGCCAAACAAGAAGAGCTGGAACAAACGATCAGTAATACCGACGAATTGCGCAAAAAATACGGTGCCACAACCTCGTACACCGAACGACAAACATTGGGGAAACAAATTCTGGATAAAGAAACCAGCATTTTTCAGCTTCGTGCAGCTGCCGAAGAATTGCTGCTACAATCGCAACAGGAAGAAAATACGTTCTGGCAAGACGCTTCTTACGAGGAAATAGAAGCATTTCATAAACAAGCCGATGAATATTTAGCAGCCTATAATTCGCAATCAACTCCGGCAAAACCCGATTCCATTATCCTGGTGGCACCATCAATTGCGCCGGTAACCCGAACAACAACCAGCGAAACCGACGAAACAACAGAAGACGAACTGATCTATAAAATTCAGCTGGGCGCCTACAGCCGCGGATTACCGGCCTATGTAAAACGATTATTCGACAAGTTATCATATATTCGTAAAATTGAGAATTACACCGACGAAAACGGCATTGTAGTGTACACTACCGGCAACCTTACGAACTACGACGACGCAGTAAAAATGCAGGAACAAGTGCGTAGAGAAGGTGTAGAAGATGCTTATGTTGTGCCGTATTTTAACGGAAAAAGAATAACTTTGAGTGAAGCTAAAGAAATTGCAAACGACAAATGACGCAGAAAGAGACAAAAAAGATCCCAAAAGGGGATTTCAGAGAAGGAGTTGTTGAAGAAAATTTCCTGACTTTGCATAACGACGATGTGCACACTTTCGATTATGTGATCGATGCTTTGATTGATATTTGCGACCATGGTTACGAACAGGCTACACAATGTACAATGCTGGTTCATTACAAAGGTAAATGCGATGTTAAAAAAGGAGCTTTTGATGCACTAAAACCAATGAAAGATGCACTGATCGAGCGCGAATTAAACGCAACTATTGACTAATACATATGAGCATTCTTGCAATTATTTTGCTTATTCTTCTCGGCCTGTTACTGCTGCTCATCGAGTTTGCAGTGATCCCGGGAGTTACCATCGCCGGAATTGGCGGTTTTCTTCTTTTAGGAGGAGCAGTGTATGTGGCTTTTGCCGAATACGGAACGCTTGCAGGTTTTATAACTCTGGCCGCAGTTCTTATCCTCGCCCCTGCAATGATTTTCTACTTTTTTAAATCGCGAACCGGGAAAAAGATGATCCTTGAAAAGAACATTGTAGGAAAAGTAGACCTGATTAACAGGGAGAAAATTGTTGTGGGCGAAACCGGCAAATCGATTGGCAGATTAGCGCCAATGGGAAAAGTAAAAGTGAATGGTGAAATCGTGGAGGCACAATCAACCGGTGCTTTCATCGACCACAATACTGAAATCAGGGTTTTAAAAATTGAATCCAATAAAATTATAGTTGAACCTTTAAATAAATAAAACATGGTAGAAGCAGTAGGTGCCTGGGGATTAATAGTCGGGGCAATCGTATTACTTTTTATAATTCTCTATTTTATCCCAATAGGATTATGGTTTTCAGCGTTGGTATCAGGAGTACGAATTTCACTCCTGCAATTGTTCTTAATGCGTTTCCGGAAAGTACCTCCGGGGGTAATTGTTCGCGCAATGATTGAAGGAGCAAAAGCAGATGTTGAATTAAGCCGCGATGCTTTGGAAGCGCATTACCTGGCCGGTGGTCACGTAGCCAGAGTTGTTCATGCACTGGTATCTGCCGCAAAAGCAAACATCGAACTGCCTTTTAATATGGCAACCGCCATCGACCTTGCAGGTCGCGATGTTTTTGAAGCCGTACAAATGTCGGTGAATCCGAAAGTTATTAATACACCGCCCGTAACTGCAGTTTCTAAGGACGGTATTCAGCTTATTGCAAAAGCCAGGGTAACTGTTCGTGCGAACATTAAACAACTGGTTGGAGGAGCCGGAGAAGAAACCGTTCTCGCTCGCGTTGGTGAAGGAATTGTTTCGTCAATCGGATCATCACATTCACATAAGGCAGTTTTAGAAAATCCTGATTTTATTTCGCGCGTTGTGCTCGAAAAAGGTCTGGATGCAGGAACCGCATTTGAAATATTATCGATTGATATTGCTGACATCGACATCGGTAAAAACATTGGAGCAGTGCTTCAGATGGACCAGGCTGAGGCAGACAAGAATATTGCCCAGGCTAAAGCGGAAGAACGTCGTGCTATGGCAATTGCGCTTGAGCAGGAAAATAAAGCTACAGCACAAGAAATGCGAGCTAAGGTTATTGAAGCCGAAGTTCAGGTACCATTGGCAATTTCTGAGGCTTTCCGTAGCGGCAACCTTGGAATTATGGATTACATGAAATACAAAAACATAATGGCCGACACCACAATGCGTGAGTCGATTGCCGACGAAGACAAAGGCAAAACAGACGATCAATAAAACGTATTAACGACAAAATAGTAAAGCTCGCTGCAATTTGTAGCGGGCTTTTTTTCTGAATGACGAGTAAAATCAATAGCAAATTATGCTTCAAAAATTATTTACTCACCCTGATTGTGCCTTCGACACAATCGTCCCTCTCTTCGCGAAGATAGGGAGTGAGGGAGAAGTTTATCGAGTATTGTTTCAACTTCATTCCTTTGATGACTCTCAGGAATCATGAATGTATTCAATGCCAATGTTTCTAAAATTTTTTCCGAAGCTTAAGCGTTTGTTAAAAAATATGCATTTCTAAGCGATTTTTGATCCATTTTGATGCCGGAACATGTTTTTCAGCATATCTTTGCAGCATAAGTTTTAGTTCATAAGTTTAGGTTTGATTAGTTTTATTGGTTTAG
>NZ_CAJXTC010000039.1 GCF_913060805.1 uncultured Draconibacterium sp. | reverse complement strand
GCGGGAACCAGTAGTGTTTAACTCCAAACTGACGTGTTAAAATGACTTCTTCTCTAAAGTTGGCTACCCTTGCATCTCTTGGGTCGTTGTTCTCGTAGAAATCAGGGTCTTCTACCCGGTCAAACTCTTGAGAAGTTTTTACATTGTAAGGATACTCGGTAAGCAACAACCAACGTTGTAAGTCGTTAAAGCGGAAACCTTCGAATGAAAGCTCTACAGCACGTTCTCGTCTAACTTCGTCGATGAATTTTTCGCGACTTGCCGTGTACGAGGCAGCAACATGTCCGGCTCCACAACGGTCGCGAAGCGTGTTAAGGGCCTCTTCAGCTGTTTTTGCGAAATTCGATGCTTTCCCTGTAGCACCACCAAACGCAGCACATGCTTCAGCATACATGGTGTAAATATCGCCTAAGCGCATGTATGGCAGGTAGGTATGCAGGTTAAAACTCCAGTTATAAGCTCCGTCGTATTTATTTGCGGTATGTGGTACCAGTTTCTGAATAAAATAACCGGTACGACTACCATCGGCAGGATTACGCATCGTTCCGTTTGTTGCCAAACCTGTGTAACGCAAGTATTCCATATCTGCAGGCATTGTTGCATTCACGTATTTAAATCCATCGAAAACAATGTCGTGATAGAAACGTGGATCACGATCTTTAAAAGGATATTCAGGATCAAAACCTGATTCCGGATCATCCAATGGCAAACCGTTGGCCATACCGTAATTCTTCACGTAATTGGCTGTAGGATGATGGATAATATTATCGTGTTCCACCAGACCTTTAACTTTTGGTCCGAAAGTTTTTGTGGTGTTCCAGTTACTACCATTGTAATCGGTTGAAGGACCACGGAAAATAGCTTCTGTAGACCCCGGCATTAACCAGTTTTGGCCCGTAGTATAGAACATATCGCTGTACTTGGTTTCAACACCGCTTGATTTTTTATGATTATAAATGTCTTCATAATCAAAATCTACCAATGCATATTGTGTTTGCCCACCTTCAACAAGGTTCAGCAACTCACCAAAAGCTTCGGCAGCTTTGCGTGCATAATCTTCGTCGTAGTTATAGGTATTGGCACCGCCTGTTTCTGCACCGTTTTTCATTAACGGACTTGCAGCCCACAAATAGTTTTTACCCAGGTAACCCAAAGCCATAATTTTATTGGCGCGTAACTGGTTTTTACCCAGCGTGTTTTTACCAACTGTTGTTTCGTCCCAGTCAATTGGCAATAAGTTGGCAGCTTTTCTTAAATCGGCCCCGGCTTTGTCTGCACAATCCTGGTAACTTAAACGTGGTAAAGTTAATTTTTCACCTGAAGGCAATACCTGATCAACATATGGCAGGCCACCGAAATATTGCATCATTTCTAAATGCCACCATGCTCTGAAAAAGTAAAGCTGCCCTTCAATGTAATCTCTTTCCTCCTGTGTTGCCACAGTAAGTAGGTCCAAATTCTCGAGGCCCATATTAGCTTTACGGATACAATACCAGGCATGTGCCCATAATCCATGATCAAATTTGTTTGTAGAAGTTGGATTCGCATTGTCATCGTCCAGCCATGTACCGGCATTGTTTTGCCATGCCCAGAAGTTACCAATATCAACCTGATTGGTCATGTGCCAGCTACCTTCAAGGTTAAACAGCTCATCGTCACCCCAGTTCCACGAGGTAGTCCAGTATTTCTTTTCTTTATCAGGGATACAGTTGTAAATCTCCTCAATATACCCCTGGAAATTGGTAAAATTACTAAACGCTACCTCCTCCGATACGATCGATTCGGGTGCTTTATCCAGGTAATCTTCGCAGGAAAAGAGCCCCAATAACATGATGATCAGTACACCACTCTTCAAAAGCGTCTTATGTATATTTTTCATTGTACTCATAATTATAGTGTAAATCTTATTCCTAAATTATATCGTTTCATAGTTGGGTAGGCTCCCTGTCCACCCGAACCTGCAAAGTTTGATTCGCGGTCATCAGGCATTTTTGACCATACCCACAAGTTGTTACCATTAACAAATATCTTCAGGGTACGGAAACCAATTGTATTGATCCAACCGCCGTTAATGGTATAAGCTAATTCAGCATTTTTCAATCGAACATACGAACCATCGAACAAGTACTGTGTACCATTATTATAACTAGGTTCTGACAACCAACGCGGAACAGTTACATCTGCATTTGGTGTTTCTTGCGACCACCACGTTCCGAAATCGTAAACAGTATTCAGCTTACTTCCGAAACTGGTTAACGGTACGTTACGTGTTACATTATTAACCCCGTAAAACTGTACAAATGCGCTAAAACCTTTCCACTCAACACCAACTGTGGCATTGTAGGTATTTTGCGGAGATCCAGCGTATCCATAAGGAATCTGATCTTTACTATCGATAATACCATCGGCATTAAAATCGAGGATATAATAGTCTCCCGGTACTTTGTACGGATCGTTGGTATCGTGCATCGGGCTACCGTATAATGCATCGTAGGTATTAAAATAACCTGCATCAACATAAGCTCGTGTTTGTCCAAGACTATAACCGGCCTGTTTACGGTAATCTTCGTATAAGGCAGGGTCGTCTCTTTCAATAATTTCATTTACCGCGTGCGTCATACTCATGTCGCCCCACAAACGAACGCCATTATTTAATACTTTATTTATACGCAGTTGTATTTCGTACCCATTGGTTTCTACCTCTCCGAGGTTAGCTGTTGGAGGTGTCGGTCCAAAATAAGCTGGTACCGAACGATCGCCCCCGTTAATAAGAATATCAACACGGTTATCGCGGAAATATTCAATGCTACCGGCCAGTAGCCCGTCAAGGAAAGCGTAGTCTACACCCGCATTAAACTTTTTAACTGTCTCCCAGCGTACATCAGGGTTTCCAACTGTTGATTCACGGTACCAGTCATAAGGGCTGGTTCCCTGATTTAAGTCGAGAGATGAGTTACCCCCGTAAGCCCATTGTGTAAGGTACAACCAACGGCCATTGATATTATCATCACCAATTTCACCATACGAAGCCCTCAGTTTTAACATATCCAGGAATTCGACATTTTCCATAAATGATTCTTCAGAAACCATCCAGCCAATTGCTCCCGAACTAAAAAAGGCAAAACGATAGTCTTTGGAAAATCTTTCTGATCCGTTATAAGCACCATTATACTCTAAAAAGTAGCGCGATTTATAGTCGTATGTAGTACGGAATGCCCAGTCTTCACGGAAAGAAGGAATCACATTTCCTTGTGCGCGTTCTTTACGGCTAAACATACCCATTGCAGTAATACTATGGTTGCCAAACTGACGATCCCAGTTTAAGCGTAATTGATATTCCAGGTTACGTTGTGTTGCATAGTTTTGAACAGAACCAGCAGAGGTATTCCATAGCACGCCCTGTTGGAAATCGAATTTATTGTTATTCTCATATTCCTTTTTATATGTAGCAATACCAGTTGCTGGATCGATCCATTTTTGCTGTGCATCGTTGTAAAGGTCATTAATACCCCTGTTATTCTCCAGGAAAGTATTATCCCAAGAAATGGCACCACGAAACTTCAAGCCTTTAGTTATAAAATCCAACTCCTGCTCCAGAATAAAGTCGGTGTTGATTTGTGTGGTTGTTGAAAGCATGGTTCCTGAAAGCGACAGGTTTTGAGCCGAGTTGGAAACATTGGAGATGTTTGGATAAAATCCCCATGATCCATCAGAATATTGTGGCAAAAACACATCAGGGGCGATATTATAAGCACCGGCCCACTGCTGCGCAACAGCCCAGTCGCCCGAATTGGTTTGTCCCCACGGTGTTTTTTTCTGACCGTTAGATCCTGCCAGGTTCAGTCGGAAAACCGTAGATTTTGTAAGTTGGAAATCAAGGTTGCTTCGTACATTAATACGGTTATAAGCATATCCTGATTCGTAGTTCCTTCCGTTATCGAAAACATAAAAAAGGTCGCCCTCGTTGGCAAAGTCTGCCGAGGCAAAATATTTTACAAATTTGGTACCTCCCGATACGTTTACGTTTGCGTTATACGACATGGCATAATCTTTAAACAATACATCCTGCCAGTCGACATTAGGATAACGCTCGGCCTCTGCCAAATCAGCCGGGTAGCGGTATTTTTCAATAATATCCTGCGGAGTCATATATCCCCATGAATCAGGAGAAACACCCAACTCGTGCTCAATAGCATAGTTCCTCGCCATTAAAGCATCGTACGAATCGAGTTTGTTTGGTAGTTTCGATGGCACCTTCATGGTCATGTTGGCCGAAACATCAATACGAGCAGATCCTTCTTTACCACGTTTGGTAGTAATCAGGATAACACCGTTTGCTCCTTTCACACCAAAAACTGCTGTTGCCGAAGCATCTTTCAGAACAGAAATCGACTCAACCGAGTTCATATCTACTCCGCTCATCGGGCGTTCAACACCATCAACCAATACCAATGGGTCGCTGTTGTTCCACGAACTAGCCGAACGAATAATAATTTGAGGATCTTCCTCGCCCGGCATACCCGAGCTGTTAATGGTAATTACACCCGGCAGATTACCTGTTAATGCCATTCCGATATCGGTAACACCACCTGCACGCTGCAACACTTCACCCGTTGTTTGAGTGATCGCCCCAACAACACTCTCCTTCTTTTGCTGGCCGTAACCAACAACAATAGTCTCCTCCAATTGTACGCTCGATGATGCAAGTACAACCTCCAGTTTAGTTTGGTTAGTAATGTTAATTTCCTGTGGCTCCATTCCTATAAACGAGATCACCAGTATCTCCTTATCAGTTGGAACTTGCAGCTCAAATTCTCCATCTACATTGGTTGGCACACCAATTTGCGTACCTTTAACGATTACTGTAGCACCAATTACCGGATTATCTTGCTCATCAACAACCGTCCCCGTTATGGTCTTGGTATCCTGAGCAAACAACGATAAATTGATAAAAATCCCAAGTAAAACTACCAGCGTTTTTATCAAGTAGTTCTTCATCAAAGCTGACAAAGCTTTTTGAGATGATAAATTAATTCTGTGTTTCATTATATTCTCTATTAAATTGACAAAAGAGTTCTAAATTTTATTAGATGTTGATTTTATTGACTCTGATCCATAATGCCCTGTTAAGGCAAAGAATGAATACTTGAATAGAAATAATGAAGGACAGAATGTCCATAAGTGTTTTTCCTCATAAGATGTTCTTTTTACGTTTAAAATAATATTGATTAAGTGATTAAATTATGACTTGAAAAGCTAGTATACTTTACTATCGACATGTAATCTTATACACATTATAGTATCTCCATTCGTTTAGGTAGTCGAATGGCAGTGTCATCTCTGTAATCCACGAATAAATTCTCCATAAATATTCAGAATGACAGTTCCGAAAGAAATATCTGGATTGTAAGATGAAACGATTGGAGTCCATATCCAGCTGTTCTAGTATTGAATTTGAATTGACAGATTTTAGTATATAAGAACAGAATAAGTTCAGGTATACACATAAAAGCGTTATTCCAGAATAGCTACGCATCATTATTTACACCGTTTAGTTCAATTACTACATTAGTTTATTTTTAACTTTGCTATCGTTGAAGTGAAACAGTAATTCTCCAACAATCCATTTTCCAAATGTAGAATCATGCATATTTGGAGTCTTCTGTTTTAAGATATTTGATTTGTAGTCTAAGATAAAACTCGGACCTTACACTCATATCTCATTCAACATAAACAACTTACAAAATTCATAATTTCCTTAGTTTTTTTGTTTGATCCGAACTATCGGGAGTGTAGATTTAAAAAAACGCGTGTATTTTTACATAATATGAAACGCGATTTTAAATGGAGTCTTAATTATATGACATCTGACTTTACATATTTTGGGTTAAAATATGTAGTGATATATAAACGGGGGTTTCCTTTCAATTATTCAACCTGGGAAGGTGATTTATCAAAATGTTTACGAAAAATAGTACTAAAATAACCGATACTACTAAATCCACATAGTTCACTCACTTCGGTTATGGTATATCTCTTTGATTGTAATAATTCGTAGGCACGATTTAGCCTCTTAATCCTTATAAAATCTGATGGCGACTGGTCAGTAAGAGATTTGACTTTTTTATAAAGTAGTGAAGGGCTCATATTCATTGCTTCAGCAAAATCATCTCTAGTAAACTCAACATTACCTATATTATCATTAACAATCTCAATTAGACGCTTTAGAAACTTGTCATTTAGTTCGTTTTCTAAAATAATTGCTCCTTCGTCTGCCTTAATCATTTTCAAGGCCTTATCCCTAATAATCTCGCGGTTTTTTAGAATTGATCTAATTCTTTGTTGAAGTAAACTAACATCAAAAGGTTTGGTAAGATAATCATCTGCACCTATCCCCAATCCGTGCAATTGTTGTGCTTTTCCCGCTAGGGCAGTTAATAAGATTATTGGGATATGTGCAGTTTCAAAATTCGATTTGACCTTTTCACACAATTCAAAACCATCCATTATGGGCATCATTATATCAGAAACAATTAGATCTGGATGCTTCTTTTGTATTATTTTCCATGCCTCTTCGCCATCTTCTGCCAGACAAATATTAAACTGATCTTGCATAGCTGATTGAAGAAACTCTCTTAGATATTCGTGATCTTCGACAATTAAAACAGTCATTTTATTCCCTCTTTTATCTGCAGCCTGCTTCTCTGTTAAAGGATTAATTTTTGATGTTTTGAAAACATTTTCTTCAACAGATAGAGAAGCTGATTCTTTTTTCCTTTCCGAGACATCCTTCTGAATAAAGGGAATAGTTACTAAGAATGTGGATCCAACATTAGATTGGCTATAACATGTAACCTTACCACCATGCATGGAAACATAATTTTTAACTAATAGCAAGCCAATTCCCGAACCAACTATTTTGGAGTTGATAGCATTTTCTCCACGGTAGTATTCCTTGAACAACATTTTTTGAGCCTTTTTGGTGATTCCAATACCACTGTCTTGGACTTCAAGAATCCATTTTGCAGATGCACATCTGAGCTCAATATTTACACGCGAATTTGGGTTTGAGTACTTTATGGCATTGGAAATAAGATTATCAACTACTTTCTGTATCATTCGTTCATCAACAGATGTTTCAAACTTATCGCAATTTACTCTGAAGATCAGGTCAATTTCTCGACTTTTAGCATAAGCCTCAAACATCATCACCCTGTCTTTTACGGTCTTAACAATATCAACAAAGTTTAATGCCATTCTTTCCCTTCCAACATCTACCTTCTGAAAATCTAGCAATTGAGTCACTACCATCGATAAGCGATGAACCTGTTCGGTAGCCAAATGAAGGTATTTCATGCTTCTATCGCTTAATCCCGAATCTTTATTTAATTCTTCTATTGGTCCGTTAACCAACGTCAACGACGTACGTATATCGTGAGCAGTATTAGCAAAAAACCTGATTTTCTCCTCCGAGTGCTTTTTCTTTAACCTATCAATGTAAAAATAAACACCGAAAATCCCCAAACCAACAACAAAGAATATTACAATTAGGGTAAACCAAACCGTTTTCCAGAAAGGCGGAATGATTTTCACCACAATTAGGCGTTCGGCAATTATGCCGGTTCTGGAATTATCGAACATACGTATTTGTATGGTATATGATCCGTATGGAAGATTAGAGTAAGATAAAATTCGGTTGTCTACCGGCTTACTCCATTCCTGATCCAAACCATCAATCTTCCATGAAAATTTTGCACCAGGAGAAGTAACTCCAAGAGGTATAAGTTCTAAGCCTATCGTATTTTGAAAATATTTAAGGCTAATTTCCTTAAGCTCATTAAGAGGCACCGAAGGTTTCAAATCTTTAATGTCACGAATTGATCTTCCTGATACAGAAATATCCTGAACATAAATCCGACCTTCTTCCGGGTTTAGCTTTAAATCATCTGGGTCAAACATTAAAGCACCTTTATTTGAGCCCATAATCAAGTCTCCATTTTTTAGGAGACATTGTGCATCCTGATTAAAAGACACATTACTAAGATATAACAATGAGTTAAAGGTTAATATAGTCTGATCGGTTTCATTTAATCGACATAACCCTAGCTCAGTACCTATCCAATAGTATCCTTTTGCGTACTCAATACTATTTACGAAATTACTGGGCAGGCCATTATCTATTGTATAATACTGTGTAGACTTATTATTTAAATTATAACGGATCACACCATTACCATTGGTTCCAATCCAAACTATATCTTCCGACAGATAAAGGTCAGATACCACAAAACCTTCGACCAGAACTTCATGGCTACCGGTAGTTTTATCAAAGAGTAACAATCCATAGGTTGTTCCCATCAATAATTTATCAGGTCCGTATTCAATTATCATATAAATTGTATAATTCGGGAATGATTGATAAGTGTCATTTGTGTAATTATATCTTATCAAATCGCCCCGAACACCACCAATCCAAATATCTCCCTTTTGGTCTTCGATCATGTTAAAAACAAAATCACCAGCAAAATTGCCCTCAGTGTTTTCCTGGCTCAAATGCCTTAATTCTTTTCCGGTATTTCCATCCAGAATATAAATACCTGAAGAATAAGAACCAGCCCATATTCTTCCAAACGAATCCTGACAAAGTGCAAGAAAAACCTGGGCATGTTGTTCCTTATTATGATAGAATGATTTCCATTTCCTGGTTTTTGTGTTCCAAAAGCTGATACCATTATTGGTGGCAAACCAAAGGTTGCCGTTACGATCTTCCAGTACACTGTTGACATCATTATTTACTAATGAATTTTCGTTATTAACCACATGTGATATCTTAGTTACAACCGAGCTACTTGCCTGATCAAAAAATGAAACTCCCCCCGTATACGTACAAATCCATACTCTTTTATTGCGATCGCAAAAGACATCATAAACTCCATTTCCTTTTAATGAATTTGGATTATCAGAGTCTTCCTTATAAACAGATAATACTTCCAGTGATTTTTTATCAACTTCCCATATTCCCTGGCCATCAATTCCGATCAGGAACACTGATTCGGAAATTGGACTTATCGCCTGAACTGGTTGATTGGGAATAGCTTTAACAGCCGTTAAACGTTGTTGGCCGTTTTCTTCTTTCAGGCAATACAAGCCATCCCCAAAAGTTCCCAGCCATAAAGTTTTTTCAGCTTGATCGTACTCAATATATGAAATATAGAAATTAGATTCTTCAGGAAAGATAAAATACTCTTCCGAGCTTAAAGTATTTATATCAAAAATCCCAATCACACCTGCGAGAGCATAATAGAAGCGATGATTATCTAACCATTCAATAAATTGAATATTTTGATCCTTTAAATGAATCGAAAGTCCTTCGTTGTTATTATAACGCATCAATCCAAAAGAGCTCGCTTCCCAAACTGTACCTGCCGAATCAACTAACATTTTATTAATCAATACATGAGGGTTTTCTAATTGTCTGGAAATATTTGTGATAAGATCAAAACGGTCTTGAATATTATTGTAAACAAATACCTGTCCATTATTAGTGTATACATATAGTGTATGGTTAGTATATTCCATACCAACAGAAATAATATCTTCTGTATCATATGGTATTTGATACGTTCGAATATCATCTCTTGAATATCTCACAATACCAACCTTGGAAGAGATCCAAATAAAACCATCTTCATCTTCACAAACCTGATTGGTTTCACGAATTGAAATACCGTATTCTTCATTCAGGTTATAGAACTGAATTGAATTTTCTGCAGTGGCAATAAAGGCCACACAATTGAGAAAAATGAAAATAAAATGGATAAAACAGTATTTTCTTGAATTCATGATTTTGCACTATTATACAGAGGAAATATAAAAATTTAGGAAGAATAAACAAAAACTTGTTAGGCCAATCATAATTAATTTGATACTCTTTCAAGTCATAAAGATTTGTTCTGCCTCTATTGATATGTTATACCATTCGCATTACATATTGATCTATTAAAACCTTATGTAATTTCAGTATTCTGTCTTCTAAATTAACGTTTCCTGACTACCAAATTCTATAATTACATTTTTAACACCAGTAAAAAAAGGAAGCTCAACAGCTTCCTTTTTACTAAACTATCAAATAATCAATCTATGTTGCCTTATTTCATTTGTATGAGCACTACCGATTTTGAAGGTAGCTCGATAGCGAGTTTTCCATCCTTCGGTTTTGGCACGTTAAACTCCATAAGACTCACAGATTCTCTTTCGCCAAAATCATTAAAATCATTCATGTTTTCAGCGGTAATTACCTGTCCACTTGCTGATGCAAATTCACCCTGTGGTACAGAAATTACAATATTTTCACTTTTATTAGGATCGAGATTACATAATGTAATTGACACCACTCCATTTTTGCTTGATGCTGAAGCATTAATTGTTGGTATCGATTTTCCTTCTATTTCGTACTTTCCAGATTTTATATTGGCAGGAATTAAAGTTGCATCCTGATGAACGCTGTACATTTTAAAGACATAATAGGTTGGTGTTAACACCATTTCATCATCCTTGGTAAGAATAACAGATTGCAGTACATTAATGGTTTGTGCTATGTTCGACATTTTAACGCGATCTGCATGATTATTAAAAATATTCAGGTTTATACCTGCCACCAAAGCATCGCGCAAAGTATTTTGTTGATAAAGGAAACCAGGATTGGTTCCGGGCTCTACATCAAACCAGTTTCCCCACTCGTCGACTATTAATCCAACCCGTTTCTCAGGATCGTATTTATCCATTATGGTAGAATGCTTTTGAATAAGCTCGTCCATTAATAAGGTCTTGCTTAAGGTTGTGAACCACTCTTCTTCATCAAAATCAGTAGCCGAGCCTTTTTTAGCCCAGTCATGGGTAACGGTATAATAATGTAATGATAATCCCTGCATCAGATTTTTTTTACTTTGCATTTTTGACATCAACACATCAGTCCAGTTGTAGTCAAAATCACTTGCACCACAGGCAATCTTATATTCTGCACCACCTGCATACGAGGCAAAATTCCGGTAAACATCGGCATAATATTCAGGTGTCATATTTCCTCCACAACCCCAGTTTTCGTTACCTATTCCCCAATATTTCACCTCCCATGGTTCTTCACGACCATTTTTCTTTCTCAAATCGGTCATTGGGCTAATGTTTGAAGAAGTAACGTATTCAATCCATTCCGAAGCCTCACGCACAGTCCCCGATCCAACATTCACATTTATATAAGGTTCGGCATTTATCAATTCACAAAACTCAAGAAACTCATGGGTACCAAAACTGTTATCTTCTGTAACATTGCCCCAGTGTACATTTACCATTGACGGACGTTCTTCGCGAGGTCCAATACCATCTTTCCAGTTGTAGGTATCAGCAAAACAACCTCCCGGCCAACGCAATAAAGGTATTTTCATATCGATAAGGGCACCGGTCACATCATCACGAAATCCTCTGGTATTTGGGATATCAGAGTTTTCTCCTACATATATACCGCCATAAATACAACGTCCGAGATGTTCAGCGAAATGGCCATATATTTCCTTGTTTATTTTAGTTTCCGCCTGATCGGGAAACAGAGTAATTGTAGTTTGCCCGTAAAGTATACTTGTACTAATTACAAATAAAAAGGCCAGTGTTAATTTCATTTTTGTCATTATTATTTATTTATTTCATTATAATTCAGGTTCAAAGTATCTTAGCCTCATTATTATGGATTCTCAGGTAAAATTGCCTTATAATTCCCACTCAGATGCATTAAACTGAACAGGTAGAGCAGGCCATCGTAATAAGGATCGAAATATCCATCGTTGTACGGTTCTAGTCTGGCGTTCCAAAGTTTATGTACAAAATCAAATTCAGGATCAACATCATCAACCATCGAAAGTGTTGCCGAAGTAGAAATTAATCCTAGCGAATGACGTAGTTTTCTGAAACCACCTGCCTGAAGTATCCATTCTGGTTTTGTACCGTCAGGGTTGTATTGGTCAACAAAATCGTTAATTCCCTGCGATCTCAAAAATCCCTGAAACCGGCCGGCATAATCTTCCTGCCAGTTTTTGTCTTTGCCAAACCAAATGTAGTCCATGGAGATATTCATAGGTACCCGCCACGAGTCGTACCGAAATGCCTGAGGCATCCAGCGGGCATCATGCTTCGAACCATCAAAATTGGTATAATCGTAATTCAATCCGGTTACAGGATGACAGGCGCGATGAAGAAAAGCCCGCGCAGTATCGGCACAATCGCGATAAAACTGTTCGTGTCCGTCATTGGCAAAATCAGCCCACACTTCCATAAACGCCGGCACATGATACGATGGGTCGGTCCAGTTGTACCCATCCCCTTCGGGAACAAAACTAATTTGTTTATGCTCAACATTGATAATGTGATGTATTCTCTCGGAGCCGTCTTTTTCCCACATGGCATCTAATATTCGGCGCGCTTCAGCGTAATAGTTAATTTCGGTATCGTTGCCCCATCGGTTTGATGCAAACAACAGTGAGGTTACAAAATACAACTCTCCATCTGATGCCGATCCTACGGAGTTTTGACGGTTGGTTTCCGGATTAACACTCCACGCAAAATAGGCTTCGCGCGATCCTGACTGATGCTGCATATATTTTCTACTCCATCGCCAAAGTTTATCAAACACTTCCTTTTTATCCAACTGGACTGCCACCATCAATCCATACGAAAGCCCCTCGGTTCGTGCATCATTATTTTTAATATCAGAAACATAAGCCAGCGAATCTTCAACCTCGAAATAAATACGGTTAGGTCCCTCAAAAAGATCGTGATAAGCTTGTTTCAATTTCTCATCGATATCTTTTTGCGCATATCCCGCTTCGGCAAAAAAGTTTGGGTACTCACCGGTGTAATAGGCTCCTTGTTTTTCTTCTTTTTGCTGCCCCAATATACTAGTTGCCGGGAACAGCAGCAATACTATAAAAAAGCAACATAGTGTTCTTACCATTTCTCTATTTATCATAGTTTTTAAGTTGTCTTCTCTTTCCCATTTTTATAATCTTATAAGAAGTATTTCCTGACCAGCAATTGTTTCCAAATCATACTCATATACTTTTCTTAACTCCGGCAGTTTCACATCTTCCGTATTTACTTTTGGCTCTTTTATTTTAGGAATGGAATAAAACGGATTTGGATTTTCGCCGTTAGCTTCTACCAAACCGTCGCCTGTTAATGGAACATAAGAACGAATTCGGCAATTTCCACCCAGTTTTGATCGAACCACTGCAGTTTGTACTTCGCCACTCTTCCACTTAATACCCACTTCAAAACCTCCGCGAGCCACCAATCCGCTCACCGATCCCTTACTCCATTTTGATGGAAGTGCCGGAAGCAAATGAATGGCTCCGTGCTGGCTTTGCATTAACATTTCCGCAATTCCTGCTGTGCAACCAAAGTTCCCATCAATCTGAAAAGGTGGGTGTGCATCAAACAAGTTTGGATATGTACCACCGCTCATTCTTCGGCCTGCACGTGAAACCGGTTTTAACTGATCGGTAATTAGTTTGTAGGCATGATCGCCATCGAGCAAACGTGCCCATAGATTTACCTTCCATCCCATCGACCAACCAGTTGATTCGTCGCCGCGGGCTACTAACGAAGTGCGTGCAGCCTCAAATAATTCGGGCGAATGAAAGGGCGATATTTGGTTCGAAGGGTAAAGTCCGTACAAATGTGATACGTGCCGGTGATGATCGTTTGGATTATCCCAATCGTACATCCACTCCTGAAGTTGGCCCCAGTTTCCAATTTGCATGGGGGCCAGTTTCTGCATGGTGGCCCTAATTTTTTCTACCAAGGCCGTATCAGTTCCTAAAACTTCAGCGGTTTTAACCGTTATCGAAAACAAATCGAAAAGCAGCTGGTTATCCATTGTTGTTCCGGCTGTAATGTTTGATCCGTGCCCCGCCGGGGTATTTTCAGGTGACACAGAAGGAGAAACCACCAGCCAGCCATTTTCAGGTTCTTCAATCAAAAAATCGAGGAAAAATAATGTTGCCCCTTTCATGGCCGGGTAAACACTTTTCAGGTATTCTGTATCTCCGTTAAAAGCATATTTATCGTAAAGATGCTGTGACAACCAGGCACCGCCCATTAGCCACATGCCCCAGGTAGCGCCATCAATTGGCCCGTTAATACGCCAGATATCGGTATTATGGTGGAGTACCCAACCATTGGCTCCGTACATATCCTGAGCGGTTTTTTGGCCGGTTTCCGATAGCTCTTTTACCATCTGAACCAGCGGCTCATTTAATTCGCTCAGGTTGGTGATTTCCGATGGCCAGTAATTCATTTCGGCATTAATATTTACCGTGTATTTACTGTCCCATGGTGGCATTAACTGGTCGTTCCAAATCCCCTGCAAATTGGCAGGTTGACCACCCGGACGCGACGATGAAATAAGTAGGTACCTGCCAAACTGAAAATAGAGCTCCACCAGCTGCGGATCGTCGGTAGATGCAAATTCCTCCACCCGTACGTCCGTCATTTTGTGTACCGATTCGGTTGTCCCCAAATCAAGATCAACACGTTTAAAGTAGCTCTGGTAATCTGCAATATGATCATACAATAAATCCTCGTATTTTTTATGAATGGCTGCCTGCAAATATTGGGTTGCACGCTCGTTGGCGTTCCCACTAATATCATTGTAATTGTTAAAATTGGTGGCCATTGAAATTATAATGGTAGCCGCTTTTGCATCCCTCACGGTAAGTACCGATTCATCGGCTACCAGTTCACCACCATCGTTTATTATTTTTACCCGGGTTTCGAATTCTACCGCACCTTTAACACCGTCATTACTACCGGTAAACCCTGTCATAACCAACTCGTCAATGCCGTTTGTTGTAACCGTTACTTTTGAAGGCCGGTCTAGTGTCGCCGAAAAATTCAAAGCATCTGATTTATCGGCAGAAATACGTGCAACCATTACCTGATCTGGGAAAGATGAAAATATCTCTGTTTTATAGTTTACTTCGCCAACCTGGTAGCACGATGTAGCTACAGCCGTTTCCAGGTTCAGTTCGCGCGAATAGTTGCTAACATTTTGGTGCCCGTCAAAAGTCAACTTCAGATTCCCCGCCGTTTGATAAGGCATTCCATGCGATTTTTTGGTAATAAAATCACGATTAACAAGATCCTGTGCTTCTTTGTATTTTCCATCGAAAATCAACTGACGCACCTTTTTTAATGATGCTTTGGCATCCGGATTATCGTTTCGGTTGGGTTGTCCAGCCCAAATGGTATTCTCGTTTAACTGAATTATTTCGTTTTCAGGGTTTCCGTAAATCATCGCCCCCAAACGGCCATTTCCAACCGGAAGTGCTTCAACCCATCGTTCAGCGGGTTTATCATAACGCAGCTTTAGCAGCGTATTATCTTCAGGCTGCTGTTGTACACAGGCGCAAAAGGCTGTGAATATTAAAAATACAAATATCTTCATTTTTTCAGGTTGTTAGGCCTCTTTTTAATAGTGGAATTTACTTATGTTCTATTCGAAACTTATCCAGTCGATCTCCACCGGATTATCATTGGCCGCCACCACAAAAATATTATGGATACCGGGTTCAACTTTGTTTATTTTTGTTTTCGACACAGTCATTTTTTTACTTTCTGGCACATTTATTTCAGCCAGAACAGGGCCATCCACTGCATCAATTCTCAATTCAACTATTCCACCGTTTAAAGCACCTGCGTTCACCACTACTTTTCCAGTCTTTTTCTTTTCAAAGTTTACAGCGTTGTATGAAATCCATGCACCTTCATTGGCCAGCGTGGTTTTCCAACCTGCGAAAGTATTTGTGGTATCGTTAAAAGCTATTGTTGCGCCATTTTCGCTTATTGCGCTGTAACGGTCGAGCTGAATTTTACCGGATGCCGGGGTTACACCTACACCTCGTTTTGTTGGAATAACTTTTTGAATCGTTCCATCGGCATTAAAAAACAGGCTGTCGATACACACCGATCGGTTCTTATCAAAATGAGGTGAATAATCGTTATGGTGGTAAAACAAATACCACTGATCATTGTATTCGATCAACGAATGATGATTGGTCCAGCATCCTGTTTCCGATTCGTCCATAATCACTCCGGTCATGGTAAACGGGCCTTCGGGACTATCGCCCATGGCATATTCCAGTCGTTCGGTTTTGTTTTCAACATGCGGAAATGTGAGGTAATACTTTCCGTTTCGTTCAAAAACAAATGGTCCTTCCTTCAACCCTTTTTCGGGCAAATTGGCAATGGCAACCGGCTCCGAAGCCAGTTCCGTCATGTTCTCTTTTAGTTTTGCCACATATATGTTGCCCATCGAATAATACAAATAAGCTTGTCCGTCTTTGTCGATCAAAACATTTGGATCGATACCAAAAATACCTTCAATCGCATTTTCCTCTGGAATGTAAGGACCTTCAGGTTTATCGGCAACGGCCACTCCAATTCCAAAACCTTTGCGGCCGTTGGGGCCCGCTACATTTTTATTGGCCGGAAAGTAGAAATAATATTTTCCGTTACGCTCGATACAATCAGGAGCCCACATGCTGTATGAGGAAGAATCAACCCAGGCCACTTTATTCTGGCTTACAATTACACCATGGTCGGTCCAATAGCTAAGATTTTCTGATGAAAACACATGATAATCGGGCATACAAAACCAATTCTCTCGTAGGTTTTTATTGGGCGGGGCCGGGATGTCGTGTGAAGGAAAAACATAAACCTTTCCATTTATTACTCGTGCCGTAGGATCGGCCGAAAACTGATCTCTGATTATGGGATTTTGAGCCCAACACGAAAGCATCGATACACTAACGAAAAAGGCAAGGGTAAAATATTTTCTGATATTCATTTTAAATGGTTTTAGCGATTTAATTACTTACAAGGTCGATAACAGCATGTGAAAGGAAAATATATTCAGCTGAACCGCCAATGGTTACTTCATTTTCGCCCCATAAAAATGGCCAGTCGTCTTTGTTCTCAAAAAAATCGGGTTTTAGTAACAATAATCCTGGAACAATACCGCCGGCAATGGTTGTAAAATCGGCCCTGTTATTTCCGTATGCTACTTTTTTTGATTTTGTTCCTACCGCATTTACAAACGAGATATTTGAATACGGATGACAACCAAAAATAAAGTTCAGTCCTTTAAAAACATATTTTTTATCAATCACATCGGGAAAAGCTTTATGTGCATGGTAATTAGTAATGGCAGCATTTACAACCATTCCGCTACCACCCCACCCACTGGCAGAAATCGGCACACCATAGGGATTATTTTCCTCCATTGCTTCCAAGGACTCTTTGTATTTTACAATGTAGCCTTTGAGTTTTGTTTTGTAAGCTCCATCCATGTATGGAATGGCTTTTAATGCAGGGTTCAGACTTCTACTGGCAAAAAACATCTGACCAAAATCGCGATTGCCTGTTGGTTGATCAAGAATTGTCCATAGTTTTTCTTCAAAACGATCGCGGTATTTTTTCTCTTTTGTAGTAATGTATAGCTCAAGAACAGTACTTAAATCCGCTCCACGCGCCATCATTCTCATCCAACTTTCGCTGGTATCGCTGTTGTTTTTTATGGCTTCGTCTGCCTCTTCCAAAAGTTTTACAGCATATTTCAAACATTTGCCGGCTAGTAGGTCATTGTAACCTTTTAGTGCCCGGCTTGCAGCTGCTAAAGTTGCCGCCGTTTGGTAATCCAAAAACGAACTGCGGTTGGTAAAAGCCCAGCGGTCGTCCATTGTTCCGCTTGAAACACCGTCGGTTTCGAAAGGTCCTAATTCAGAATTGTATGGCAGGTTATCGGTTTCAGTCATTGCATCGCCAAGGTGGTGATACTGGTGCAAATTTGGCACAATGATTCCTCTAACCGGGTGACCAATATTTTCTACTTGTGCCACAAGGTTTAACACACCATGTTCAATTTGCTGTAACACATCTGGCTGTCCATCGGGGCGATGGATATCTACATAGTGTGTCTTCTGATCAATATATGTTTGATCTCTGTCAACACCAAATTGTTCCCATAATCCTACAAAATCATTTATTACGCTGTTGTGCGAACCGGTCTGAATATCAAAATCACCGGCATCGAACCATCCGCCAACGGCCATTCCGGGGATTCGTTCCAACGGTTTGTATTTTGTATCGGTAGTTGGTCCTTGCTGGTAACCATCAAAATGCAGATGGTTTAGCGGAGCCTGTAAACAATCGTCTTTATAGGGTTCACCGTGCCAGGTTCGATAAGCTTCATTCACCTGCATATGATCCATTTGCACCGGAAACCACACATCGAAAGTAGGCTGCCAGATATCGTTGTAAACATCCGAATCGATCGAAAATGTATTTGTTTTTTGATCGCCGTATTGAATGCAGTAAATTCCAGGTTCTTTTATCTCACTGAAGTCAAATTTGGCATAGTTGTATCGCATGTATTCTCCCCAGACTTTTACTTCACCTCTCAATTTTTCTACAAAATCGCCCTCCTCTGTTATTTGCAATAATGAAGCTGTTTTTAGGGGTGCATCGTTTTTATCAAGCTCAATTACTGCCACTTTTTCCTGATTGGGGACATAACCAACCTGCGAAAAGCCAACTACAGGCTTACGCACCCAGTTGTCTATCGCATTGGGTTCGAGGTACCAGCTTAATACTTTTCCTGTTTTATCCGAGGGGAGTAAACTACGCACTATATACCAACCATTTTGCGCTACATTCCGGCCATCGAACAACATCAGCTCGGTTTCGCTCTTAATTTTTATTAGTCGTTCTGTATCCTCTGGAGCCATTACCAATGTATTTCCGCGTGCTAAAGGAAAGGGAACAATAAACTCGTCTTTTCCCCTATCATCGAAAGTGGTATGTCCTTCAAATTGGTGTATTTTATTGCTTCCGGGTTCTATTTTTGTATCACTAGAAGGGTAACGGGGAAACGTTCCGGGTTTACCATCCATTAAATACATCTTTTCGAAATATGCTGATGGCAGAAATTCGAGATTAAATCCTGCCTTCCCTTGCAATTTCTCAGGAAGTGGTTCATCCAGAAATACATTAATTTCTACACCCTCGTCTTTTGCTGTAACAATTAGCTTCGATTCAAAATCAAGCTCCTCATAACGCAAAGTAACCTCTATCGAATTGTTTTCACGATTTACTTTACGATCGATTAGTTTAGGCACTAAATCCCATTGTTCGGGTGTATTCTGTAGACGTACCGCCCCACCTGTTGAAGTGCGCATTCCATGCTGTATAATCTCAATGGCGGCAGTTTTTTCATCAAAGAACATTCCATTGTATTCACTGCTAAAAACAAGGATATTTACACCCGTTTTCTCAAAATACTCCAGTTCAGTGACCTTCATTTTTTGTCCGTAAACTGCAAATGAACCACCTATCAGAAATAAAGCCAAAATTCCATTCTTCAACTTTTGTCTGACTGACCGGTGTTGTTTACGTTTTTCTATTTTAGTCATATTGATTTTATTAGGTTTTTGGTAAAATTATTTTTACAGATTCTCACTATTGACTTTGCCTTACCCGCTGTCTGTCACGTTCGAGCAGCTCATCCAGGTTATATAATGGCCGTTCCAGTTCATAAGGGATCGGTTGTTTACTGAATTGCTGAAAATACAGCAAACAGGCGTCTTTCCATTCCTGTGCATTCATGCTGTGTTCTGTAAGTTTATGCTGAATGGCTGCAAATCTTTCGGCATCGACAAAACGCTCTGCTTTGTCCCAAACCCGCTGAAATTCGCGCACTTGTTTCACTCCTTCGTCATACCGATTGCATAGCTCATTCCAAAGCGTTCTGTTATTTTTCATTTTATGATCCCACGAAACATGGTGAAACCAAAGCAAATACACCTCGGGACAGGTATTCAGGTCGGCTAACTGGCCGGCAAGCGGCTCGTGGTATTGACTAATTGCATTGCTGCCTGAAGCCGTACGATCAAATCCAATTCCCAACGAATCGGCCTGATGATAATACGGTGGAGTCCAGTCAGCACGCATACCATGCGGAGCCCACCATGGACCTGGTCCATAATGTGCGTGCGCCGAGAAAATATGATGAAGCCCCAAAGGCATCATGTAATTAACAGTAGCTTCATGACTGTTGAGCATCATTTGTTTCACGGGTTGTAAAAATGACAGATTCCACTCCAGGTCATAAGAGCTTGTTTCTTTATCAATATTTTGTGGCCCGAAAGTAAGTTTCAACCATTCATCGGCTATTTGTGCGCTGCTGATCGAATGATCCCAGGCTTGCCGCCCAAAAGCATACCAGTTGGCCTGAGCAAAATCGTGACCACACCAGTTGGCATCGAGCCCGATGTTTGCAACGCCCGCAATAGCGCTGTATTTCTGATTGAAAATACTGCCATCGGTGCAACGGGCAACCTTACTGCCTGCACCTTCCTGCCAGGTTTCGCTTTTTAGAAATTCTTCCCACATGGTAGCCAGAAAAACCAGATGCACCGACTGTCCCAAATATTCCATTGTAACCTGCAATTCGGGCATCACGGTTGTCTTTTTCATTGCTCCAAATAAGGGGCTGAACGGTTCGCGTGGCTGAAAATCGATAGGACCGTTTTTTACCTGAATGATCACATTATCATGAAATTGTCCATCCAGTGGCATAAATTCATTGTACGCTTGTTTGGCACGGTCTTCATCCGATGGATCATAAACAAACGCACGCCACATTACAATACCGTTGTATGGTTCGAGCGCTTCGGCCATCATATTGGCACCATCGGCGTGGTTTCGCCCAAAGTTTTGCGGTCCGGGCTGTCCTTCGCTGTTCGCTTTAACCAGGAAACCACCAAAATCGGGAATTAACGTATATATTTCTTTTACTTTCTCCTTCCACCAGGCTTTTACAGCAGGATCGAGAGGATCTGCAGTTTCAAGGCCACCAATTACTTCAGGCGAAGCAAAGTTAACAGCCAGATAAGTTTTTATTCCGTAAGGGCGCAGTACATCGGCAACAGCTTTTGCCCGCTCCAAAACAGGTGTTGTTAATACGGATGGTGAAGCATTTACATTGTCAAGCACCGATGCATTAATTCCTACCGAAGCATTGGCCCGGGCATATTCTTTCCAAAGGTTTAAATCGCCTGAAGTAACTTCCAGCGAATCGATTCCACGCCAAAAAATGGAACGTCCGGCGTACCCCCGTTCAACGCTTCCATCCAGGTTATCCCAATGGTTTAGTATACGCAAATTATACGACGGATTTACAATTTCGTCAGCGATTGGTTCACCGCTTTGTTGCCTGCGTAAAATTTCAAAAGCGCCGTAAAGTAAGCCTGCGTCAGTTTTGGCTAGTATACTTTTATCGTTTATACGAAAACCATCGTTTTCCAACAGTTCATCTTTTACTATCTTCAACTCAACAAGCTCACCGGCTTTTCCCTGCCAACCATTCTTTAGTTCGTTAATTGCAATGTCGATGGTAGGCGATTTTTTTGAACACCTCACTTCAACCGGGATAGTGCTATTGGCTCTCAGCCACAGCTTGTGACCATTTTCGGCCCCTGCTCCGGTACTTATTAAAACAAAAACAAAAAGTGCTGTCAGTAACTTAATCATCCTCTTTAAATTTCTTTTTGTCGATTTTTATTTCTGGTTTACGATCAGTAGCCCGCCATTGCCAGGAATCGAAATATTTATTTCCTGACTTTTAGCCAGTCGTTCCGTTTCAAGCTTTCCATTCAACGCGGCATCGTCACTATAAATCCGGTAGTTACTTCCGACAGCTATCATTGGTAACTTTATCGTTAACTCCTGGGTCTCTTTTTGTGCGTTTATACCGGCCACATACCAGGTATCGCCATGTCTGCGTGCCAACACCACATATTTTCCGGGGTAACCGTCGATAAAACGCACTTCGTCCCAGGTGGTAGGTACTTCTTTCAGAAAATTAATGGCCCATGCAGGGGCATCAGTCAGGTTATTGGGCGCCAGTGCAAAATGCTGCACTGCACTTTGAAACAAAACAGCTGTTGCCAGGGCATAAACATCCGAAGTCATTCGCTTCGTTCCTCTTCCCGGCGTATTGTTGGCATTGTAAAACTCGTTTAGGGCACTTCCGCCAAAATCCATGCTACCAACGGCATTGCGGATAAATGGATGCAAACAGCCATTTGTTGCTTCGAGGTCGCAACTTCGTTGACCGAAATGCAGATTCTCGCTGGCACGAACAGCTTCGGAAGAGGCAAAGTTCGGAAACATACGTTCCCAGCCACGTGGTAAGGTACAACCGTGAAAAACAACTAACAGACCGTAATCATTGGCATCGTATAAAATGTCTTCATACACCTTCATGGTTACCTGTTTGTCGCCACCAAAAAAATCAACTTTAATACCGCGAATTCCAATTCGTTGCATCCACGCCATTTCTTTGCGACGAATAATGGTATTATCCATAATTCCGCGTGGCCCCTGCGGAGCATCGTTCCAGTACCCGTTCGAATTATACCATAGATACAAGGCAACATCTTTTGAAGCTGCATATTTTGCCAATTCCTCAATTTTTTCGCGACCGATCTGCGTATCCCACAAGGCATCTACAAGAACGGTTTCAAATCCCATAGCAGCACTAAAATCAATGTATTCTTTTTGAACGTCAAAAGTTGTTGCACCATCCATTTTTATGATCCAACTCCAACTGCCGCTTCCGTATTTGTATTCTTGTGAGGCTTCGTAAAGTGGCTCCACCACATCAAAAGGAATGGTAGTTTCTACAATTGGGGCCAGTGTTTCGCCAACTGTAATGGTTCGCCAGGGTGTAAATCCCGGCAAAGGAATACCGGCAGTATTTGTTCCGTTTCCGTTATTTTCTTCTTGTAAAGGATAGGCAATCGAGTAGCTTTTGTCTTCGTTTCCAACCAGACGGCTGGCACAATAACGGCTGTCGACTCCTGTTTCCGAAATCAGTACCCAACCGTTATCATTCACCTTAAACAGACAAGGGAAAGTGTATCCAAATCCCCATCCGTTTTTCCCCATTTCATCATCGAGGGTATAATCGGTTTCGTAACTTGGAGCGGTGCGGGCAAAACCGGTCATGGGTTTCATTTGCGGACACAAAAAGGTTGTGGTGCCTTCGGGGAATACAAATCCTGTTGATTCGCTGTTTACCACGCAACTCCGGGTTTCTTTTTGCGGATGCACTTTATAACGAAAAGCAATATTGTTATTGCTTACCTGAAAGACAACATCTAAAACTGTTTTATCATCTTTCTGAAATGAAAAAACAGCTTCGTTAGCCGTGTAATCTACCTTGCTTTGTTTGATGTTTCGAAGTTCGTACGAGTCGTTTATCTCACTTCTTTCAACCGATTCGGAAAGGGTAAGTTCCTGGGTAAAATCGCCAATATTGGTTTCCATTCCAAGAGGCGATTCTTTTATGAAAGTTTTACCGTTTAACAAAACGCTGTAAACAGGCACTCCATTTTTTGTTTCCACTGATACAACAAGTTTTCCATCAGGACTTGTTATTTTATTTTGTTGAGCCGAAATTGGGCCAATAATCAGTATAAAAAATAATGTTAAAATATAAATTTTAGCCATTCTAGTTTGTTTAGTAATAATTGATTTAGGTACTATAAACATCTCTGCCAAAACCACTATTTTGTTCTTTTAAAAACACTTCAAATAGCACAAGATGTTTTCAAAAATAAAATTAGATCAACACCAATTATTGCGTTTCAGTTTTAAGATAATCTTATTCCGTTTTTAGATAATATTCAAAAAATCCGCCAGATTCAGCCAGACTCAACAACTTTCTCACCATATGAATGAAATGAAATGACTCAAAATGTAATGCACGACAAACCGTTTTCAAGTGTGTTGCATATTACATTCTGGCCTCCGTTTAAGTTCTAATTTTTCGATTCAAATTTCCATTCATCATCGTTACACAAACCGCAGTCGTCGCCAACAAACATTTTTGATGCTTCTTTGTCGCCTTTCATTTGCCACTGATACCAGGCTGTAGCCACTCTTGCAAATTCGCCTCCGTGTGGCTCACGATACGTTCCGCCATGGCCTACATCCAAATTTGCCACATATACCGGCACATGGTTTATACGTTTGTAGTCGTCCATTCCGTTATTGTAGGCAATATCCGTTTCGCCTCCCAAAAGGTAGAGCGTAGGTGTATGTAACTTTTTCAGGTCGTCTTTTACCAAAGCCGGCATTCCCGGCATACCTCCGCCCGGAGTTGGTAAAACACCGCTATTGCACACCACCACTGTTGTTACACGTGGGTCGGGTGCCATTTCAAGGGTTTGCAGCCCTCCGCACGACATTCCGCTTACGGCAATATTTTCCACATCTACTTTTTTGTAATACGGACTGTTTTTGTCGCTGTTTTGCGCGATAGCCCAGTCAATGGCATCGGTTAACTGCGACGATTGTGAACGGCCACCGCCACGTTCGCCTTCTGCCGGCATCGGGCCAATGGCAATCACTAAAAATCCGTGCGACGCCACTTCGTTCAGAAAGTTAATGTGCTCCCATGGCGAGTTGGCACAAGCTCCGTTTCCCCAGGCAATAACTGGCAATTTGCTTTTCTTGCCAAAAACGCTTAAATCCTGTGGCCGGAAAACGGTGTGTGTTGCCAACGATGGCTCAGAAATCATAATGGCTTTGTATTCGCCGGTTCCGCCGTCTTCAACCACTCGTGAAGCACTTTCCTGTGCTGTAATGTTATTAATCGATATTGCTACTATGGCAACGAATAACAATACTGTTCTTTGAATTTTCTTCATTTTAATTCTGATTTATGATTTATACTTCTATAATTATTCCAGGCTATTTACCCATTCTTTGCCTTCGGGTGAACGTCGCCACTCAAAGTACTCGTTGAGCACCTCTAACGACGCTGCACTTGGCACCTCTCCCACAAAAGGTGTTGCCCCTTTTAAGTACATTACATCCGGATTTTCGTTGCTGAAAGCCGGCCATTCAGGAACTCCTTCGCCATTCGGGTTACCATACTTTGCAAAGTTGGTCCAGTAATCAACCATTACTTCCGAAAGTGCAAGGTCTGACTCATTTTCATGTTTATCTTCGGGCTTCAATCCAAACACAAAGGCAACATCCTGCCCATGTGGCGAACCATATCCGTAACGAGGCGAATCTTCAGGATAATCGGGGTGCTGATCGAAATAATACAAATACACATCCGATTCTCCGGTTTCCGATTGCAATCTTGCCCAACTCCAGGTATGCCAGCCAAAAGCAGCATCGCGCGACAGGTCGCGTGCGGTTTTAGGAACCGTGTTTTCACTTGCCGGATAAGCTTCAATCAGCTTGTCGGCAAATTTTCCGTACCGCGCTCTTACCCCGTCATAATATTGTTCGGGTTCTCTTTCGCGCGAGAAACTTGCTCCCTCATCCGAATTGTATCCGATAAGCACAGGCACATCGTTGTATTTTCCTTCTTTGTAAAGTTTATACTGATCGTCGGGGATTACATAACCATCAACAATTGGCCATCCGCCGGCCATACCAAAACCACTTGGCACTTCGTCGGCATCCAAAGCACGAAGTTCGGCCAAACTGGAAACGCCTGCTTTTTGCATGTACTCCACGCCATCGGCTTCTGCCTTTTCCAGTGTTTTCATGTTTTCGCCCGGGAAAGTTCTTGGACGGGTTGGTCCAAACGAACCTCCACTTTGCGAAATGGCACCGCTAAAAAGTCCTTTTGCCAAAGGCGAGGCACACAACATGCTTACAGAAATACCTCCGGCTGATTCGCCAAAGATGGTAACTTTCGAAGGATCGCCACCAAAAGCGGCAATGTTATCCTGTATCCATTGTAAACCGGCAATCTGGTCGAGAATTCCGTAGTTTCCAGAAACATGATTCGGGCTTTCGACACTCAATTCAGGATGCGCCAAAAAGCCAAACTGATTTACGCGGTAAGCAACACTTACCAAAACAACACCTTCTTTTGCCAGTATCGTTCCATCGTAATACGAAGTTGCTCCGCCACTAAAACCTCCGCCATAAATCCAAACCAACACGGGCAGTTTTTCTTCGGCCGTCATAGCCGGAGTCCAAATGTTCAGGTACAAACAGTCTTCGCTTTTTCCAGCCGGAGGATTACCGCCCTGCATTGGAGATGGCCCAAATTCTTTGGTTTCTTTGACTCCCTCCCACTTTTCGGCAGGTTGTGGTGCTTTCCAGCGCAAATCACCTACCGGAGGCGCTGCAAACGGCACGCCTTTAAAAATCCGAAGCCCGTCCTCGATGGTTCCTTCTACAATTCCCTGTTCAACTTTTACCTGCTCTGGCGGAAGCTGAGAACAAGCATTCATTAAAACAATAATTGCAATTGCAATTAAATAGAATGTTTTTTTCATTATTGATAGCTATTAAATTTCAGTCTTTTAGTTTGTATTATCAGACTTCGACTACGCTCAGTCTGACGGTCACCCTGAGCGTAGTCGAAGGGTAATTATTATTTTGTTTGCTATTTCCAGAGATTTGGCAGAAACCTGTAATACAGTAAGTGACGCCAGGTTGACCAATCGTGGCCACCACTGCCGCCCACATAATATTCATATTCAATCTTATGATTGTCAAGTGCCTTACACAATCCATCAACTCGCCGGCTAAAAAATCCTTTGGCTTCTTCCGTTCCCTGTCCGATAAAAAGATAATCAACTTTGTCGTTCACCTTTGGATCGGTCAGAAAATGTTCGAGCGTAGTTTCGGCAGTTGCGTCACCAGCGCTGAGAATTCCAAAGTTTGCAAACAAATCGAGCGAACGGAAGCCGATAAACATACTGTGGCGTCCACCCATCGATAAACCTGAAATGGCGCGTCCCTTTGGACTTTGAATGGTGCTGTAACTTGCATCAACCAGTGGGATTACATGGTTACGCAGTTCTTTTTCAAAAATATCGAAAGTGAGTTCGGTATGCTGCGGATGATTCCGGTGAATTACCTGGTTGTTTGGAATGGCAATGATCATCGGTTCCGCTTTCCCTTCGGCCAGCAGATTGTCAAGAATCAGATTGGCGCGACCATCGTAAATCCAGTTTGATGGCAATTCGCCGCTACCACCCACAAGATAAAGCACCGGATATTTTTTAGAAGCATCATAACCCGGAGGTGTATACACATACATTTCGCGCTCGCCTTTGGTAACATCCGAATGATAAATGTGGCGCGTAACGTTTCCGTGAGGTACGTTTATGGCATCGTAATACGCCGGACCATCGCCATGAACAATCAACTGACTGTAAGGCGGCATGGCTGTAAAAGCAGCCATTGTATTGCTCGGATCGCAAATTTGCATGCCGTCAACATTAAAATGATAAGCATACATATCGGGTTTAAACGGCCCCACGGTTACCGACCAAATTCCATCTTCTCCTTTTACAAGCGGAAGAGGCTCACGACCTCTGCCAAGAGCAGTAAGAATCGTTCCATCGGTAATTGTAACCACCTTGGCTTCGGGTGCTTTTAAGCGAAAAGTTACCGTGTGGTCGTCGTGCACTTCAGGTGAATTTAAAGGCGCACTAAAAGGAATCAGTCCTTCGGTATCTTTCTGCGGATTATAATCAAGATTAACATTGGCCTGCTGTGCTTGTGAAACTAACGGGCACACAAACAGTGCAGCAACAAAAATTAGTAGTAGATTCTTTATTCGTTTCATAATTTAGATTTTAGTTTTTTACTGAAATACTCTTGATGCAAAATCGTGTAATGACTTTCGCCAAACCTGCCATTCATGGTCGCCGGGAAAAGAATTAAACTCCACATCCAGGCCATTTTCGCGCATTGTTTTTACCGCCTTTTTGGTATGCTCAATACGCATATCCTGCTCGCCACACGAAATATAGAATAAATCAAGGTTTTTATTGAATTTTTCCGACTCGGATAAAAGTCCCGGAATTTCTTTTTCGGCATCAAAACCAGTCCCCGAAGTTCTGATTCCACCAAACAGCCCGGAACTAAATACACCAACAGAGCCAAAAAATTCAGGGCTTTCGAGGCCCACATAAAATGATTGCCCGCCTCCCATCGAGAGTCCGCAAATGGCACGATTTTTAGCATCCGTCAGTGTGCGGTAATTCACATCGATAAACGGAACAATATTTTTCGTCATTTCTTCTTTGAAAGGAGCCATTCCCTGGCTGCTGTAGCCGCCAAAAGCTCCGCCGGGGGCCCTAACATTTCCGTTGGAAATTACCACGATCATTGGTTTGGCTTTTCCTTCGGCAATCAGGTTGTCCAATATAATATCGGTTTTTCCCTGCACAGCCCAGCCGGTTTCATCTTCGCCACCACCGTGCTGAATATAAACCACCGGATATTTTTCGCGGGTATTTTTATCGTAGCCCGGAGGCGTATAAACAAACAGGTGCCTCCAGCTTTTGGTGTATTCCGAATAATAGTATTTCGAACTTAAAGCGCCGTGTGGAACATCTTTTATTTCATAAAAACCCACTCCTTTTTCAGGAATATCAATGGCGCTGGTCATTTTTCCGGTTCCGTAAAACGACTGGCTCGCCGGATCGGCAACCGGCACATCATCAATCACCAAAAAGTAATAATGAAAGCCAGGCTCAATAGGCTCGGTACGAACCGACCAAACACCATCAGCACCCTTTTCCATGTCATACTTTTTACGGAGGTCAATTTGCACTTTTTGGGCATTGGGCGCTTTTACCTGAAACACCACCGAATTATCGGGCATAATGCACGGGCACTGGTTGGCGTTGTTATTGGTAGGTGCCGGAATGCCATTTTCGGGCATTTGTGCCGAAACTAAACCAGCCAGCAAACAAAAAACGACCAACAGCTTTGCTCGCCTGAAATCTGTTTTATTGAGTATATAGTTCATTATTCAGTTTTTATTTGAAAAGCAACTGTGCATACTGATGTAGACTGCGCCGCCAGGTTTGCCATTCGTGGGCGGTTTCGGGCGATTCGTAATACACATAATCGATGCCTTGTTTTTCGAGCATGTTGCGGAAAGCACCAACCGAGCCGGGAAAAGGTTCGGGTTCTTTGGTTCCCAAGCCCAACCAGAAAACTTTTATCTGGTCATTTACAGACTTCCCGTTTTTGAAGGCTCCGTTTAAAAAGGTTTCCACATTAATTTCGTCGGAACTGGGGTAATTTGATGTACCGCTAAAACCGCCGTAATAAGCAAACTTATCAAGGTTGTTCATACAGATCCGCATGGTTTGGTTGGCGCCCATCGACAAACCGGCAATAGCCCGGTGTTCCCGATCGGCAATGGTTCGGAAACGTTTATCGATCATCGGAATGATTTCGTTGAGCATCACTTCCTCAAAAACCATTGCCGGGCGACCGCCCCCTGAGCTTTGTGGTTTGTAGGCATAACCGTTGTCCATAACAATAATCATCGGCATCGCTTTATTCGCGGCAATCAGGTTATCCAAAATGCGGTTGGCGTGTCCTTGTCCGGGCCATCCGGTTTCGTCTTCAAAACTTCCGTGTTGAAGATACAATACCGGATAACGTTTTTCAGGATTTTCAGCATATTCGGCAGGCGTATAAACAAAACAACGGCGAAATGATTGTGTAATTTCAGAGAAATAGGTTTGCTCGCTAACCAAACCGTGCGGCACATCTTTCAGCGCATAAATATTCCTATCGTCGGCCGGAATTTCAATACCACTTCCCCAGCGGCCGGCACCATAAAAATATTTGGTTCCCGGATCGGGCACGGAAGCGCCATCAACATTTAACTGGTAGTAGTGAAAACCAACATCCTGCGGTTCCGATTCACCGGTCCACACGCCGTTTTCGTCTTTTACCATTTCATATTTTACACCACCAATATCGAGCCTCACGTTGTTGGCTTCAGGTGCCAAAATCTGTGCGCGAACCCGGCCCTCAGAATTCACCTGAGGATATTGTTTGCCTGGCTGATTTACCGATGATGGCTGAAAATCTTCAACCACATCCTGAGCGGTACAAATTCCGCTGATAAATAAAGCCGCAATTAATACGAATGTATTCTTCATAACCTATTCTTTAAACAGCAGTGGAGCCAGTTGATACAAACTTCTGCGCCAGGTTTGAAACTCGTGGGCAGTACCTTCCGAAACATAAGAAACCGCATTGTAACCGGCATCTTTTAAAGCCACAACTGCATTTTTTACTCCATCCGGACGTTCTTTGCTTCCGCAACTGATAAATACGAGTTTCAGGTTAGAATGATCTTTAAGATCTTCCGGAGCATAAACACCACCACTTAGCAGGGCATAATGCGAAAACACCTCCGGTTTGTTTAAGGTGATATCTTTTGTTTCCATACCACCCATCGAAAGGCCGGCCATTGCACGGTGTGCCTGATCGGGATTAGTGCGGAAATGCGCATCAACATAAGGAATCAGCTCATCTACCAAAACAGTTTGAAACGGAGTGATGTCGAAATTGCGTAAGCCGCCAAACTTAATTTCGTTGGTCATGCCATAGGTATTCACAATAATAAACGGATCGATTTTACCTTCGGCAATCAGGTTATCCATAATCAGGTTGGCGCGTCCCTGGTTCATCCACGCGGTTTCGTCTTCGCCCCAGCCGTGTTGCAAATACAATACAGGGTAGCGCTCCGACTGATTTTTGTCGTAACCCGGAGGTGTGTAAACAAAAGCCCTGCGCGAGGTTTCTGTACTTGGCGAAGGAAAAAGCACCTGCTGAACATGCCCGTGAGGAACATTTTTCAGCGCATAAAAATCCTGGTCGTGTGCCGGAATTTCAATACCGCTCTCCCAACGTACCGAACCGTAGTAGTTCAACGCTCCCGGATCGTTAAAAACACCGCCATCGATGGTAACATGGTAATAATGAAAACCTTCGTCCATTGGGCCGGCAGTGGTTCCCATCCAAACGCCATCGTCGTTTTTTGTAAGCGGAGTTCCGCCTCTTGTTCCGCCCAAACCAAGGCTCACCACCACACTTTGTGCTTCGGGCGCTTCAATTCGGAAACGGGCATAACCCTGCGAGTTTACCATGGGATATTCTTTCCCGGGCTGGTTTAAAACTGAAGGTTTAAAATCTTCTTTTATGGCCGGTTTTTCGCTTTGAGCTACACACAGCGTAAGTGAGAAAACAAAGAATATTATTAGTGTTGAAATATATTTTTTCATGTTTTTAAGATTATTTTTTTACAGTTGATAGTTTACTATTGATTGGCAGAATTAATTCACAAGCCATTGGTTCACAGTTCGACTTCGCTCACTGTGACAGTCAGGCTGAGCGAAGTCGAAGTCTGGTTTTTAGCTTTTCTTTACTAATCCTACCAGCATTTTTTTAGTTTTTGAATAATAAAGGTGCAAACTGATAAAGGCTGCGGCGCCAGCTCTGCCATTCGTGGGCAGTTTCGGGCGACACATAAAAATGGGTGTTTATACCGGCCTTTTTAAGTGCTTCGGTATTTTCTTTTGGATCTCCCCATGGTCCAGGGCGCGGATTTTCTATCTCGCGGCTTCCGTAGCTGACGAAAAGCAGTTTTACTTTTTCCTTAAAATCAGGATTTTGCCCAATGTCTTCCATGGTGATGCTGCCACCACTAAACATTCCCACATGCGAAAACACATCGGGGTTGGCCAGTGTTATCACACGTGTTTGCATTCCACCCATCGACAATCCGGCCATGGCACGGTTTTCGGCATCAACCAGGGTGCGGTATTTTCCATCAATTAGCGGAATAATATCTTTCAGCAAGGTATTCATAAAACCATCGGCCCAACCTTCGGGTGGCCATGTGCGCGGGCGCTCGCCACCTTCGCGGTTACGCGGTGGCCTTGGCATTGCCCAGTTTCCGTTGTCCATAACAATGATAAATGGAACGGTTTTTCCTTCGGCAATCAGGTTGTCCATTATCAAACCTGCGTGTCCCTGGCTCGACCAGCCTGTTTCGTTTTCGCCACCACCATGTTGCAGGTACAACACCGGATAGCGTTTTTCAGGATTTTCGTCGTAACCCGGAGGCGTGTAAACAAAACACCTGCGCATGGTATTGTTGCTTTCCGAGAAATATTGAAGCTCGCGTACCTCGCCGTGCGGAACATTTTTCAAGGCATAAAACTCCTGGTCGTGCGCCGGAATTTCAATACCACTTCCCCATCGGCTGGCTCCGTAAAAATACAGGCTGTTTGGATCGGGAACAGCAGCTCCGTCAACCCAAAGCTGGTAGTAGTGAAAACCTTCGTCTTGTGGTGACGATTCGCCGGTCCACACACCGTTTTCATCTTTTACCAAATCGTATTTTACTGCGCTGATATCTAGTTGCACTCTTTCTGCTTCAGGCGCAGAAATTTGAACGCGTACCCGTCCTTCGGAATTCACCATCGGGTATTCCTTTCCGGGTTGATTCACTGTTGAGGGTTTAAAATCCTCAACTACTTCCGACGACGTTTGTGCGGTACAGATCCCGACTGCCATCAAAAAGATAAATGAAATTATTAGATTTTTCTTTTTCATAATATTAATCCCAGTTATTTACATAATTCACGAATGACCTTATTCGACTAATTAAGAGGTTTAATGAAATTCATCAATTCTCTGTCGTGGTTATATACAATTCTACATTCCTTATCAAAATACATGGTGGCACCGTTTTCCGCAGTGTATTCCTCCCACGTTGGCAACATTCCTTCAACATTGGGATTACCAGCTTTTACAAAGTTTATCCAAGCAGAGCTCATTTTATCAGCTAATTCCCAGGCTTCTTCGGTATTACCGGTCCAGTCTGCCCTAAGATCAACAGTATTGAAAGCTAAAGGAATGTCCAAACCATGGAAAGAACCTTTTGAGGCATTATCAACAGCACTTTTCCATGCCAAAAAATAAACATACAATGGGGCGCCAGACTCTACTGCCCTTGCATCAGCAGTTCGTATAGTATAAGGTCTGAAAGTCTTATCAACAGAAAGTAGGTCCTGCGGTGTATAATCAGGATATGCCTTTGCAAACAACTCTACGAATTGCCCGGTTTTATCACCGTATTGTTTTGCCAGGCGTTCTTGTGCCTGTTCCAGGGTCAGGTCTTTTTCGCCATATGCAACGGGCATCAACTCATTCAAAGTGGAACCCATCATAAGTGGAATGTCTTTTGAAATATCGGCAAAACCCGGGCTGAACGGTTGTTGCAGCAGTACATCACCATCAGCCGAAGGTGCAAAGCCAAACATGGTTGGTGAACCGGGCTTTCTCGGACCAGAGATCTCAGCTATCGCTTCATTTCCGGCTTTTACAAGTTCAGCGTACGAAAACGTTTCCAGTTTTTCAACATCGTTTGGAGTAAGTCCCAATTTTTCAAGAACGGCCAAACCCAGTGTTTGCGATTTCTTTTTGGTCATGGTATTAATCAGCGTTCCACTCTGAATAATTGCTTTCTGAAACAATCCTTTGGCGGCCGGCATACACATAAGCGTTCCTACTTTTCCGCCGCCACCAGATTCGCCCACAATGGTTACATCAAATGGGTTTCCCCCAAAATTCTCAATGTTATTCTGAATCCACTCGAGCGCTTTCACAATGTCGAGCATACCAACATTTGCTGATTTTGCATACTTTTCGCCACATGCAGATAAATCAAGAAATCCAAGGATATTTAACCGATGATTTACCGAAACAAAAACGATATCCCCTTTTTTTGCCAAGGCTTCACCATAGGTCATAGGATCGTTGCTGGCGCCAATGTGAAATCCGCCACCATGTAACCAGAGCATTACCGGGCGCTTTTTACCATCATTAAGGCCCTTTGTCCAAACATTCACACTAAACAGTTCCTGTTCGTTTTGAACGGAATCAGGATACCATGGTGCTACTTGTCTGGCAACAGGCCCAAAGTTTGTACATTCACGAATTCCGTCCCAGGCATCCGGATTCTGCGGAGGCATAAATCTTTCAGCCTTGGCGTAGGGTATGCCTTTAAAAGCATAAACACTGTTGTTAATACTCCCAGATATATCACCATGTGTGGTTTTAACCTGCAATTCCTGATTGTTGTTAGTTTTAGGCGTACAAGCCGTAAAACAAAATCCGGCTGTCAATAAAATTGCCATTAAAATGGGTAGAATTTGATACTTCATGATTTGTTTGTTGAAAGTTTATGTTTTACTGTTTTAGTCCACTGTTTGTAATCCGGAAATAATCGAAAGCCACGTCAAACGGCGAATCCGGTTTTGTTGTGTCGGAATCAAACCAGAACGTACTTTTCATATAGCCGGTAATAATCCCGTCGCCTACCATTAAACCTGTTTTTATGTCTTCTAATGCCAGATCTGCAGTTCCCAGGATTTCGAAATTCTCGCCATCCAACGAATACGAAGCCGTATAAATACTTCCTTTTTTATCGAGTTTAAGCACCAAGGCCTGGTCGCCGGTGATTTCAGTTTTCAAATTGAAAGAACCCAGCGATTTTGCAATGCCGTTTTCTTCCATCATCAAATCGATGGTTCCGGGTTGCGGCTCCCTTTGCCGTGTGGTTTTAATTACTGCACGGAACATGAGTTTTACAAAATTATCATCGTCCTGATAGGCCAGAATCCCTGCATTTTCAGGCTGAGAAGGCATTCGTGAAGCCGTCAGTTTTGTTTCCACTGTCCAGTCGTTATTGGCGCTTTGCAACAGAATGTTTTTGGCATTGTTGGTACCTTCTGAAACATCGCCAACTTCGCTGGTAATGGTCAGGCTGCCATTGTTTGCCGAAGAGCTGTGTGTTGCAGCATTTTCCCTGATCCACTGCCACTGACTACCAATTGCACCGTTAAACTCGTCGCTAACCGCTTCCACATCAAAATTGAAATAGTACGTGTTGGTTTCGAGTGTGATGTTGTCGATGAATTTCACCACTGCAGTTCCTGGAATTTGTTTTGCCTGCTGAATATCAACAGTAATTCCGTTTCCGGCAGCCGTTGCTTTTAGTTCAGGCACTTTGGTTTTATCTTTCAGCAGATAACTATAAGCTTTTACTTCTTTATCGAAGCTTTCGATGGGCTTGCCGTTTACCAAAATTGATTTCGGGTTGAGGTCGGGCATTACTTTTACAGGAAAGCTGCTTGATTCGGTTACACCGTCAACAGTTACGTAAGCAAATACCGATGCAACACCTACTCCGGTAGCGGTTATTTTACCGTTTTCATCCACGCTTACCACCGCCGGATTATTGCTTTTGTATTCAATTTCAGCTTTCGAAATATCGTAAAAACTATCGTCCGACATAGCAGCGGTTACGCTGGTTTGTGCCGTATTTCCGGGGCGCAGTATCACCTTGTCGCTTTCGGCCACTACGGTTGTTAACACCGGTTTGTACTCGCCGCTCATAATCGTCTCCAGTTCGGCTTTTATATCCTTTGAAGATGCCCCGATCTCGAAAATATAACGTCCCTGGTCGAAGGTAATTTTACCGGCTTCGGCATCCCAAAACCAAAGGTCGTCGCAATCGATATCAATAGAAACACGTTTCGTCTGCCCTGCCGGAATGGTTGCGCGTTTAAATCCTTTCAGACGTTTTATCGGGCGCTCCAATTCTGCCGGACTGTCGGGTGTTTTTACATATACCTGCACCACCTCGTCGCCGTCAACTGCACCAGTATTTTTCACGTCAACACTTACGGTAACTTTGTCGTGAGGCGTTAGTCTTGTTTTGCTGATACTGAAGCGATTGTATTCGAAAGTGGTGTACGACAATCCGTAACCAAATTCATACGAAACCGGTTTATCAAAATACCAGTAAGTTCTTCCGTTCGAGCCATCGCCACGCAAGGTGTAGTCGTTAAATCCTGGCAGGTCGTTTAACGATTTATGCCATGTAACATTCAATTTTCCACCGGGATTTACATCGCCAAATAAAATGCGTGCCATCGCGGTTCCCTGTGCCTGTCCGTTGTAGCCGGTCCAGACAATTGCGGGAATATTCGGGTTGTTTTTAAACTGCTCCACTTCTACCATTCCCATGGTTTGCATTACCACAATGGTGTTTGGATTTTCGGCAGCCACAGCCTCGATGAGTTTATTCTGATTTCCGGGCAATGTAATGGCAAAGCGGTCGGACTCTTCGCGGCCGGTAGTTTGATCGGTTCCCACAAAAACCAGCACCACATCTGCAGTTGCAGCCATTTCAAGTGTTTCCTGATCGGTTGCAGGACTTTCGGCTTCGCGGTAAACCAGTACCAGCGTTTGCGGCCCTGAAATTCCCAGCGTATTGATTTTTACCGCCACATTTTGCGGGCGGGAAAATCCCCGGAATCCACCGCTTTGCTGAACGGCCTCAATTTTTTGAGTTGCCAGAATATTTCCGGTTGCCGAGCTAACACGCACTTCAAGCAAACCACCGTTCCCAGAGGCTGCCACGTTAAAGCGGATGGAATCGATGTCGGTAATATCCACATTGTCGTAAGCTGTCCAGTCGCCATCTTTTACACCGCGAATTGAGGTTCGTCCAAAACGTGCAGCCACAATTAATCCGGGTGCCGAATCATCATATTTTGTAGCATCGAATTCGGCCACTACTTCGCCGTTTCGTACGGTGGAAAAACTGTTCATTGTCAGAAAATCGGTATTTCTATCCGTATTTCCTGTTGATGCTGAAACCACTTCAATTTCGAGCTTATGTTCTTTTATATAATTCTGAATTCCTAAAAGCGGCGAGATACTCAAATGAGGTTCAATTGGACCAGAGTAATCACCCAGTTCCACCTTATCGGCCTGTGGTCCCAGTACCGCAATTTTTTTGATGTGTTTGGTATTTAGTGGTAATGCTTTTTCGGCAGGTTTAACGGTTACCTCATTTTTTAGCAGAACCGGTGTTTTTGTAGCTATTTCAATGGCCAGATCGTTGTGCGAAGGATCATTCACAATATCCGGTTTTATACCTGCGTACGGTACAATTTCTGCCGGGTCGAACTCGCCCAAACGCATTCTGGTGGTAAAAATATTAATCAGTGCTTTATCGATATCGGCCTGCGTCATCATACCTTTTTCCAAAGCATTCAAAGCATGGTTTTGATACACACCACCACAGTCGGTGTCAACTCCGGCTTTTAAACCCAGCGCCGCTGCTTCTTCATAACTATCCGTAAAATGATGGCCGCGAACGATATCGTCGATTGCACCGCAGTCGCCTGTAACGTATCCGTCCATTCCGTAGGTTTTACGCGCTACCGTATCCACCAAATATTTACTGGCCGACATGGGAACGCCGTTAACAGCGCCATAAGCGGTCATTATCGAAGGTAAATTGTAATCGCGAATCAGCGTCCGGTAAGGAAGCAGGTAAAACTCGCGCATGTCGCGGTCGTCCATATCCGAGCTGCCCGAATGCCGGTTAAACTCGGTATTGTTGGCAAAATAGTGTTTGCCGCAAGGGACAGTTTTCAGGTAGGTGGGGTCGTCGCCCATTAAGCCCTGAATAAATCCTTTTCCGATTTCAGAAACCAGGAACGGATCTTCACCAAACGTTTCGGCGGTTCTTCCCCAACGTGGGTCGCGGGCCGGTTCAATTACCGGCGACCAGTAAGTCAGCGTAAAAATCAGCTCGTGGTTAAACCCACGCGCCTCGTCGGAAATTACTTTTGTTTCGCGTTTAATCAGCTCCGGGTCCCAGGTTGAACCCACCGCCACACTGTTTGGAAACGAAGTGGCTGTCATTCCGCTGTTGTTGTTTCGGCCCATAATTCCGTGCAGCGCCTCGCCCCATACATCGTAATGGTTTACGCCAAGCCGCGGAATTGGTGGCATGGTATTTCCCAACTGACTTTGTTTTTCTTCGGGAGTCATCCGCGAAACAAGGTCGATGGCCCGCTCTTTAAACGAGTAAGCCGTGTTGAGGTAAATGGGTTGCTTCGCTATTTGGTTTTGCGGAATAAATGCCAGCGCCAGCAGCGAGAACAGTATTAAAATCAGGGATGTTGATCGTCTGAGATTCATAACGTCCGGTTAAAATTATTTAATGGGTATTTCGATTTGTGTAAACGAATGCGCAGGAAAACTGTGTTTTAATGTATTTCCTTTAAAACTTATCTGTTCTGATTCTACCCGAATAGGCTGCGCATCTTTTGTATTTCTTGTGTCGATTGATTCAGCATTGATCAGGCTTGCCGTTGCTTTTCCGGCGTATTCACCGCTCTGCAGATCGATGTTTGTTTCAATAGCATCGGTTTCGTGGCGGTTTACCACATTTACAATCACTTTGTTCTCTGCTTCGTTCAAAACTGCTGTTACATCCAGGTAGGAAATATCTTTGAAAACCTCATTATCATAATCATCGCAAATGGTTTTTACATCGAGCGCGGTGCCCAACGCATTGTGCGAATACAACGAAAAAGTATGGAAGACCGAGTTTTTAAAATCTCCTTCGGGAGAATTGCCTACTAAGTTGGTAATCATGGTAATGTTGGCCATTTTCACCACATCGGCATGACGGATGAAAGAATTCAAATGCTGCGCAAGCATCAGCGAACTAAGCAGCCCTCCAAAACCCGGAGAATATTCATCAAACGAAATATAAACCGGACGTTTGGTTTCCGATTTTACCATGGCTTTTTTGATGAGTGCCTGTGTAGTTTCAATTTTTTCGTCAATATCGAGTCCCAATGACATGTGGTCAGAAAAAACTTTGTTTGACCGACCGCCCGGCAGTGCTTCGGTTGCATATCGATGTACCGACAAATAATCAATCTTTCCGATAATTTTATCCAGCACATACTCGTTCCAGTCTACCCACTCGTTTCCAGGGCGGTACAAGGAAGCGCCCGAAGCCACAAGCTTGATGTCTTCATCCAGCAGGCTGATCAGTTTGCCGGCTTCAAGTGCCCATTTACAATAGTCTTCGGCACTTTTTTGTCCCATTTGCCACGGACCATCAATCTCATTGCCTAGCCCTACATATTTTACATTAAAGGGTTTTTCGTTGCCATATTTTATCCGCAGATCGGCGTAATAGGTTCCTGCTTCGCCGTTGCAATATTCTACCCAGTGGCGGGCATCGTCGAGGGTTCCCGTTCCGCCATTTACACAAAGGAAATTATCGGCCCCGATCAGGCTGCATAATTTGGCGTATTCGTCGGTTCCCATATGGTTACTTTCAATTTGTTTCCAAGCCAAATCCATTTTTGCCGGACGCTGGTCTTTAGGCCCGATTCCGTCTTCCCAGTTGTAGCCAGAAACAAAGTTTCCTCCTGGCCATCTCACGCTTCTTACATTCAATTGTTTTACCAACTCGATAAAATCCTTGCGGAAACCGTTTTCATCAGAGTAAGGCGATTCCGGATCGTAAATACTTCCGTAAACGACCGTTCGAATAGGTTCAACAAAAGCACTGTAAATGTTCGGATCGATGGCATCAATCTGCCGGTCTAAATCGATTTTTATTATTGCTGCTTCCTGTGCAAAAAGTCTTCCAGTGATTATTGAGAAATTAATCAGACATAAAAAAATGATGTTTATTTTTTTCATAAGTTTTGATTTTTGTTTTCCTAAAGAAGTTCCGGTTTAATTTTTCTGATTTTGATTGAACTCACTACTAACCATCGGTTATGGTTCTTTCAATATGGAAAGCATCTTTTCTCCATAGCGTTTTCCCAGCATGCGGTAACCTTCGGCAGTAAAGTGCAGGCCATCGCCACGTTGCGGGCATCCAACTGATGGGATTACATAGGCATTGGGAATTACATTGGGCAGCGTGGCAATAATTTTATTCATACTTGCGCAAGAGCCACCCTGGTCATCGCCAACTACTTCTCCGGCCAATAAAGGCACATTGTCGGCCTGAAGGCCAAGATCGGCGAACAGGTTGTCATATACCACTTTTACTTTCTGCGTCCATAACGAATCGCCGGTGTTGGACTCTCCCTGATGCAATAAGATTCCTTTTATAACACCATCTTTTTGAGCCAGCTTTGCCATTTCAACCAAACGGCTATACGGGTCGTTGTCATAAGGTTTTAGCATACCCATCATCCATCCGGGAGCTGTTTCCACGTACGATTCGCAACTATCCTTGTCGAACAATTCGATTTTACAACCACCAACGGCAACATTGATAACGCCAAGCCTAACATTTTCGGGAAGGTTTTCAAGCAGCGTTCTTCCAAAATAATCTGCAGGCGTTAATCCTGTGCGGCAACGACATAAAGGTGGTACTGCCTGGTACCATTGTCCCTTTTCCCTTCCTAGATCCGGACAATCAACCGCTGACATCATCAGAAAACGATCATCGATATTTAGGGAATCCTCGTGTTCCAGGCGTGCGTTTCCTTCCATGTTCGACTGCCCGAAACAGAGATAGATATGAAAATTCGGGTCCTGTGAATATCCTTTTAAGTGCAACAAAAAAGCACTTACAATTACAAGTAGACTGATTTTAAGTTTCATCTGTATTTCGTTTTACTGGTTTAAAATTTATTCTGAAATTGTATCGCTGATTTTGAAGAAATCAATATCGACGTATCCTCCTGTATTCTTCGTGGCATAGTTAAACAGCCCAAAACGATAACCCATAAAATGTTCCATCAGGGTATATTCCATTTTTAACGGGCCGCCAATTGCCGTCCATATTTTTCCGTCAAGGCTGTAATAAAACCGGGCAGTATCTTTTCTGTCGCGGAAATCGCAGTCGATTTTTAAGTACACTTCGTTTTGTGTTAGCGGAAGACTTTCCATTTCAACTGGTGTATCGGTTTCGTTGCTTATCATGTAAATGAATTTCTCTCCATCTATCATCTTTACGCCTACCTGTCCGTACTTTCGTTGCAAGGCGCACAATCCGGCAAAATCGCCATCCTTCATGTTTGATGCATCCATTAATGTATTGGCCGAACTTACAGGACCAAAAGTTCGCTGAGTAAGGGTGTTTCTTGCATAAACAAAGCTGTCGTCAACACGTCCTGTGGTAAGTCGTAAATATCCTTTGCGGTCGCGAACCGACCAAAGTTCATTAACCGGATTATGATTCCACTGCCAAACCAGTGGCAGATCAGGATCGTTCTTTTTACGGGTAAATTCATCGGAGTTCACAATTCCAGGAATTAAACCTTTGCTTGCCGGTAAATCCAGTTCATCGGGAACTTTTCCATCAACACCCAAAACAGGCCATCCATCTTCCCATTTCACAGGTACTAAGTACGGAATGCGGCCTACCGAACCATAATCGCGGAACAGAAATGAAAACCATCTCCCGTCGGGCGTGTCGATCAGTCCGCCCTGAGCAACACCTTTATCCTGCAAAGCCAGGCGACCTTCCCACGGACCATTAATATTATCGGCCCGGTGAATAACAACCGAACGCATGCTTCCACGCGGCCAGGTAATGTTAAACAGGTAATATTTTCCATTTGCTTTAAAAAGTTGCGAACCTTCTGCTGGCAACATGATATTGTTGCCAGCCGGTGCACTTGCATTTTCAATCAATACCTTTTCTGTTCCTTCCTTAACACCCGAAAAATCAGGTTCCAGTTCGGCAATCATTAATCTTCCGGCTCCCCAAATCATATAAATTTTGCCATCGTCGTCGAAAAACAAGGTATTGTCGTGCAAACTTGGAGAAAATTCGTGTCTCTTCCATTCGCCTTTTTCAATGTCGTTTGTTGAGAAAACATATGTTTTACCGGTTGTACTCGAAAAGGTTGACACATAATAGGTGTCTTTGTGGTATCGGATACAGCTCGCCCACGATCCTTTTCCATAGGCGCGTTTTTCGTTATCAAGATTCATAGCATCATTGTCTGCCAGCCTATCGTAAGCATAACTCACCATCTCCCAGTTTACCAGATCCTTCGATTTCATAACCGGTACTCCCGGCGCCATGTGCATGGTGGTGCTACTCATGTAATAATTATCGCCAACGCGAATCATCGAAACATCGGGTACATCGGCGTGGATGATGGGATTATTAGCTTTTTGAGCTTGTACCAGACTGGTTTGAAATACCGCCAGCACCAGAATCAATAAAAAAGAAACATATTTTTTCATACTATTAAAATTGTTAGTTTTCAAAGGTATAGTATGGAACTCACGATGAATTTTAATTATGCTCTTGGGTGAATTTTAGCAAATTAGAATTCATGGTCGTTTCATAATCTTATAATTTAATTCTCAATCAAATTCCTTAGTGTTTTAGCTTAGCCCGTAATAAGCGAATCTCATACACTGCGCCTGCCGTATTCCCGGGAAGCGCTTCAAACTTTATGCGTACATTGCTTTTGTCTTCAACCATCGAATTAGGAATTGGATACACGATATCCTTAAAGGCGGAAATCTCCCAGCGCCTGGTGTTATCTTCGGTTACCAGTTTTTCATCGTCGATATAAATATTGAATTTGCGGCCTCCCCACTCTGCTCCCCAGTAACGCACCAGCAAGCTGAGGTTTGTTTCGGAGTTGGTTGCAAAATCGTAACTAAAATAACCACCTCCGGCGGCCTCGCGGAAGAATTGGTTTTGGTTATTTCCCGACCTCGATCTTTCCTGTTGCATGTCATGATCTGTTTCTGGCTGTTGTTCGCCGGTAGCCACATAATCAACAGTTCTTTTTTCGATGGCCAGCTTTGCCTGTTCGTTGGCTGCAAGCGAGTCCACATAAGCCTGATAACCATCGTTGGTTAAAGCGAGCCAATACATCATGTACCTCGAATCGTGAATCTGACTGAACGGTTCAAGCGTCAAATCCATTGGATTCACCATCTTCACATTCAGCTTAAAGTGAAGCGGATTCCCCTCAATCGGCTCCAGTTTGTCGCCCAGATTCTCCATATCGTCTTCCACCAGGATCGGTGCCTTATCAACCGGCAAATATTCGCCACCTGAATATTGTCCCCAGCGGCCATCGTCAGCAATCAATCCCCTCAAATCTTCGGTTCCGGTTTTTGCTCCCAGCAAAATTGGCCCGTGCATAAACGCAATGTATTCGGGCACATTTGGTAAATGCTCGATGGTACTTTGCATGGGCAATTCAATTACTACTTCATCGCCTTTTTCCCATTTTCGGTCGATAGTAATGTATGACGAAGGATGAGCAGTATATTCTACCGCTTTGCCATTTACTTTAATTCTTAGTGCTCCTTCTTTTACCCAAGCCGGGTACCTTACTTTTAAATTGAACTTAGAAGTACCTTTTGTTATGGTAAGTTTTGTTTGCTCTGCAAACGGAAATGTTGTTTCCTGTTTTAGTTGAATGCCTTTTTCTTTCCAGTTGAGTTCCGAAGCCACAAACAAATTCAGGTACAAGTCGTCATCAGAGTGCGTGTAAATAAAACGGTTGTACTGTCCGTGGTTTTCCATACCAGTACCTACGCAACACCACATGGCCTCGTTTGGTGCCGAATACACCCGGTAATGACGTGGCCGCGCCGGAGTAAAATACACATAACCGCCGTGCTCGGGGTGTTGTGTGGAAAGAATGTGGTTGAATAGGGTACGTTCGTAATAATCAGCATATTTGGCCTCGGGATAAACACGGAATAAATCTTCAGTAAGTTTGAGCATGTTATACGAGTTGCAAGACTCAGGCCCGTCGTTTACATGTACAAAATCGATACACGAACTTTCACTTGGAAAGTGCTCGCGGCGGCTGTTTCCGCCAAATGCCAGCGACCGGTTTTGGGTAATGGTTTCCCATGAAAAGCGTGCCGCCTCCAGGTATTGTTCATTATCATCTAGCTCGGCAATGCGCCCGAAACCAATAAATTTTGGGATCTGTGTATTTGCATGGTGATTATCAAGATTATCGATATCTTTTGATAAAGGCTCCAAAAATTCGTTATGTGAATAGCGTTTTGCTGCATTCAGGTATTTTTCATCGCCGGTAATCTGGTAGGCATCAGCGTAAACTTCATTCATTCCTCCATGCTCCATGCCCAGCATTGTTTCCATCTGCTCGTCCGACAAACCTGCAGTCAGATCGATTCCCCAGTCGCAGAACTTCAGAAACAAGTCTTTGGCCTCTTCACTTTCGCCATAAAGCCAGGCATCGCGCAAACCGGCATACATTTTATGCAGGTTGTAAAAGGGAGCCCACGAACCAAAATACACTCCAAAATCGCCTTTTTTGAATGTTGACCAGAGTTTGGCACTATTCGGGAAACCGCCAACATAACCAACTCCCCATTTGGGGTTGTTTACCGCATTGGCTTCCTGGCATTCTTTTAACTCTTTTAGCATATAATCCATTCGGCGCTTGCACTCCTTATTACCTGTTGCGGCGTAGTTCATTGCCATAGCCGATAGGTAATGACCGCCAACATGACCGTCTAATCCGTCCCAGTTCGGATAGGTTGGTTTGCGAGGTTCCAACCCGGCTTCCTTACGGTATGGTGCCAGAAAACGATCTACATCGTATTTCAGCAAAACCTCTATATTCAGGTCGCGCGCTTTTTTAAACGGGCCATCAAGCAGTTGAACGTCGCTTAAAGGAAATTCGTTGGGGTATAGTTTTGTTTGGGCACACAAATGCTTCGTATCAGTGAATACAAATGATACAATTAGCAATATGTATAAAAGTTTATTCATGGTTTAATCTGTTTTTATAGTTCTTTCGTTTTCTTTTTACTATACCGACTTTGCTCACAAAACCTTGTAAACCCCAATTATTACATAAGGCTCTTCATTGGGTTTTAACTGAGGCATTTCGAGTGTTCCTAAAAATATAGCGTGGTTTAAATAATCGTACGAACTTTCTACGGGCGCTTCAATGTCGATCACCGATTTTACATAAAAGCCGCCTTCCTCTCCTTGTGCTGGAGTATGCATTAACGCTTTGTTTAGAATTTGCAGTACCGTGCCGTCATCTGTCTTCATTAAATAACGAGCATACAGTTCGGTATCGCCATCGGGACGAACCAATTGCCAGTCTTCGCCACCGGGCAAAACTTCGCCTTTTATTTTTGGTCCGCTAAATGTGCCGCCGGTGATAGGAATTACCCGTCGTGTTCCCCGTTTACTTTCGCCAACGTTTATCATTGTACCAATTTTTACATTGGCCTTCCACATCAGTTCGGTTTTAAAATCACGGTAAATGTCTTCGCTGTTTTCAGGACTACTGTTCTGGGCAAAACCATTTACAGCAATAACAAGCAGCAGCGCGAGGGTTACTGTTCCTAATGTATTTTTATAAAAGTTAAATTTCATAAGCTACTGTTTTAATTGTTTCCAACCACAACAACTTTCTTTCTACCAACTATGTAAATCCCTTCTTTCAGCCCTTTTGTTGCCTCAGATCTTTTTACTTGCGAGCGTATTCTTGCACCGGTAATGGTGTAAACATCCACAAATTCCGGTTCTGAATCGATCGGAAAAAGATCATCTATTCCGGTAGGTTTTGCGTAACTTTCGTCGTTAGTGAGGTATACATCATCAATGATTAGCGGGCAACCACCACTTGACCAGAAACCAACGTAATAAATTTGCGACGGATCCATTTTGGTTGTTGTCTCGTCTTTGTACATATTGTCGAGCGAAACCACTACCTGGTCTTCGTTACCAATATCATATATTCCAGGTGTTGTCCAGTAACTGTTTTCATCGTATAAACGGAATGAAAACCCACAGGCATTTGTATTTCCAAGTTTCACCACCAGGTATTTATAGTTTGAAAGATCGACACCGTTACTGTAGTACCAGCCTCCAAAACCATATTGGCC
>NZ_CAJXTC010000038.1 GCF_913060805.1 uncultured Draconibacterium sp. | reverse complement strand
GGTTTGTCGATGTATATTTACGACAAACAATCGGGTGGTGTAACCGTTCGTCGTATCGAGCACAAAATGGGTATTATCGGTTCGCCAACCTGCGAGCTGGTATTCAAAGATGCTCCTGCCGAATTGGTCGGATCGCGTAAAATGGGATTGATCAAATACGTAATGGCATTGATGAACGGTGCTCGTTTGGGTATTGCAGCGCAGTCGGTAGGAGTTTGCGAAGCAGCTTACCGCGAAGCGATGGAATACGCCAAAGAACGTATGCAGTTCGGAAAAGCGATCATCAAATTCCCTGCAGTTTACGAAATGCTTTCGTTGATGAAAGCCAAATTGGATGCGTCGCGTACGTTGTTGTACGAAACTTCGCGTTTTGTTGATATGTACAAAACTTACATGCACATTGCCGAAGAGCGCAAACTGGAAAAAGATGAGCGCAACGAAATGAAAAAATACCAGCGTTTAGCCGATATCTTCACGCCGCTTGTAAAAGGTATGTCGAGCGAATACAGTAACCAGCTGGCTTACGATGCGGTACAGATTCACGGTGGTTCGGGTTTTATGAAAGACTACCCGGTTGAACGTATCTACCGCGATGCGCGTATTACTTCAATCTACGAAGGAACTACTCAGCTGCAGGTTGTTGCTGCTATCCGCGGTGTAACTACCGGCGGTTATCTGAACCAGATTCGTGCATACGAGGCTGAGAAAGTATCGCCAACACTGGAATACCTGAAGCGTACGCTTATCATCTTGACTGCCGATTACGAAGAAGCAGTTAAGAAAGTAACTTCTGCTGGCGACAACGAGTTTGTTGATCTCCATGCACGTCGTTTGGTTGAAATGGCAGGCCACATTATTATGAGCTACCTGTTGTTACTGGATACCAACCGCGAGGCTTCGTTCCTGAAATCGACCAAAAACTATGTTGCTTTTGCAAAAGCACAGGTTAAAGCACATGCCGAGTTTATCCGTGCATCGGAATTAAGCGACATGGGCGATTATAAATTTGAGTTGCAATAAAAGTTACGAGCCACGAGCTATTAGCTTTTAGCAAGAAATAATTAAGCCACTTTCCGGTTAACGGGAGGTGGCTTTTTGTTTGAAATTCCATAAAAGGAAAGACAGCTTTTTTCGTCCGGTATAACCAACAAGCACTTTCAGCGCTTTCGTTAACAGCCCCAAAGGGGCGAAGGCAATAACCCGGTGCGACTGACGAATGTCAGGAAGCGCCAGGAAGAAGAGAATGTAAATGCACTCGTCCGGCGAAGAAAGCCGATCAGCGTTTGTACGTTGCCCCGGACGAAAAAGCTCAGAAAAAAACAATTGCGCATTTGTTTTCTTTTGGGAATACTCCCAAAGCAAGAAACATGCGTTAGGGAGCCTTTGGGAGTACTCCCAACAGAGCCACAAAACAAAAGTCGAACAAGCAACATTCGTTATTTGTTAAAGAAGACAAGCGTAACCGCCTAAGGATTTACGCCTTATAAAACAAATAATTCAATGCCGGAAAAAATGAAAATTCGACAAACTATAATTGCACTGTTTGTTACTTCTTTGTTTTTATTTCCGACGTTACACAAGGCTGCTCTGGCCAGCTCAACTTTTAAACTGCAAAAAGGAAATACGCTTATTTACGGGCACAACCTCAACGAAGGCGATATTGGTGTGCCGGGGCTGGTGTTTATCAACAAACGCGGAATGTTTAAAACAGGCCGCACATGGACCGAAATCATTACACTGGCGCAGCTTAATCCCTCGTCGCTCAGCTGGATTTCACGCTACGGATCGGTTACCTTCAACAATTTCGGTAAGGACTTTCCGGATGGAGGAATGAACGAGGCAGGTTTATTCATTTGGGCGATGAACGAAGAGGCCGATTATCCGAGAAACGATAGTTTGCCCAAGCTAAACCAGATGAACTGGATGCAGTATATTCTCGATAATTTCTCAACTACAGAAGAGGCTATTCAAAGCGCCTCGGAATTTCAGATTGATGGCTGGAGCTGTCACTTTTTTGTAGGTGATGCCGATGGGAACACTGCCGCAATTGCCTTTATAAATGGCGAAGTAGTTGTACACTCGGGAGATGAAATGCCGGTTCCGGCGCTTTTTAATGCTCCGTATGATCGTGAGCTGGAGTTGCTGAAATATTTCCGTGGATTTGGTGGCGAGTACCAACCCAATGTTGAGGACCCGAATGTACCCCGTTTTGTGCGTACGGCTGTTATGATCGATAACTTTAAAAAAGATGACGACCCCGTTGATTATGGTTTTTACATGCTGAAAACCTTGCGTGTTTTCGACGATCCTGAATGGTCTATCCTCTTCGATGTGGCTAATCGTACGGTTCATTTTCGTACCCGTATGAATCCCGGAAGAAAGTCGCTGGCAATGGATGAGATTGATTTTAGTAACAGCGAACCGGCGCAGGTATTGAATATTGCCACTAGTTTGAAAGGCAATGTGCTGTCGTCGTTTGAATCCTACACCAAAAAAATTATACAGAATTTTATCAGGTTTGAGTTGTTGCCCGTTCTTCCCGAAGATTTTTATACGCATGGTGGATTAACCGGCAATGAGTTTACCGAGCGAATTGTTGATCATACTGATTCGTATGCCAATAACGCAAGCCACTTCTTTCTGGGAACGTGGAAAAGTGTACAAACAGGGGCGGAAGATGAGATTGATTTCTCCATTAAATTTCAGGTGAAAGGGAATGCTGTTACAGCCTCCATTGCGCAGGATGCCAAAGATGAACATTACGAGGTTGATAACCTAAGAATGACGGGTAATAAGTTCTGTTTTACATTTCAAACAAAGTCGGGTAAAATTCTGGAAGTTAAAGGTACTATTCAGGATGATGAAATGCATGTTAAACTTTTGGGTATCGAAGATTCTTATGGAGACTACACCCTAAAAAGAATGCATTGACTCATAGTCAAATAATATCGTACTCCCTTTTTGCGATTAAATTACATACGTTCGAAATTGATAAATGTCATAATGGCGAGTTAGGTAATTGTTTTTCAATGTGTTGTAAAAATCGTATATTTAAGTGATTGTGATACGTTCGAAAACCAAAATGAATTGAGCCTTATGCCTGAGCTTTTCATTAATAAAGCCAAACAATCAATCCTCGACAACCTGGAGAATGATAAATTCGGTGTTAGTGAATTGGCCGCCGAAATGGGATTGAGCCGTTCACAATTTCTACGCAAAATAAAATCAGTTACCGGAAAATCTGCCAACCAGTTTATTCGCGATATTCGTTTGGAAGAATCTATCGCTTTAATCGAAAAAGACGATCACACCGCCTCCGAAATTGCCTATAAGGTTGGATTTAGCAGTCCGTCGTATTTTAATAAATGTTTTCACGATAAATACGGATGTACACCGGGTGATTATAAAAAGCAAGCGGGGGAGGAAGCAGTTTCAGCGATTGAAACGGAAGCACCTCCAAAACCAAATAACCGAATGAAGGTGGTGGGAATGTTTTTGGTATTCATAATTGTAACGGTAGGATTTGGTTACTGGGGATCGAAGATGGCAAAACCTGCACAATCTGAACCCGAAGAAATAGCGATAGCCGTGTTGCCTTTTTTAGATCTGTCGGAAATGAATAACCGTTCGCATCTGGCTTTGGGATTAACCGATAACCTGATTACAGAACTTTCGAAAATGAAAGGATTTCGGGTAACTTCTAGGGGATCGGCAATGATCTTTCGCGACTCGGTACGAATATATTCTGAGATCGCAGAATACCTCGGGGCAGATCTGTTGCTGGAAGGCAGTGTGTTAACCGAAGACGACAGTATGCTCGTGAATGTGCAGCTGATAAATCCTTTTCCGGAGGAAGAACACATTTGGGCTAATCAATATTATCAGCGATCGACAAAGATATTGCAGGTGGTTAGCGACCTGAGTTATAATATTGCAACTGAAATCTTGAATGCGACCCAACCAGCACAGCCGCAGGAATTGCCTGAGGTAAATGGAGAAGCCCATGAATTGTACCAGAAAGGCAGAATGTTGTGGTTAACACAGGATATCAGGAAAGATAAAATGAAGGATGCCGTTGAATACCTTTCGTCATCTGTTGCGATCGACCCCGATTTTGCGCCGGCCTATTTAACCCTGGCCGAATGTTATATGGCGCTCGACCGCTTGGTTTATGACCATGCAGAAGAACAGGTTTATCGCTCAAACGCAAGGGCTGCAGTCGACAAAGCTTTGGAGCTGGATAACACGCTTGCTGATGCCTACACAACAAAAGCCAACCTCGTTGGTAAACTCGACTGGGATTGGGAGCAAATGAAAAAACTTGCTGAAAAGGCACTGGAACAGCAACCCAGTAATTCGGATGCTCATTTGGTTCTGTCGAACTATTATACGGTAAAGGGCGACTATAATAATGCAATTAGCGAGGCGTTAACCGCAAAGTCGTTAGACCCGTTGAATCCACGAACGCTAAGTTTTTTGGCCGAACGCTATTACATTGTAGGAGAGTACGAAAAGGCGGTTGATTCTTATCGCGAGGTGATTGAATTATTTCCAACTTTTGGTTTTGCCATGCACGGTTTGGGCTATGTATATCTGCAACAGGGAGCATTGGACAAAACCATTGAAATTTGGACCGAACTGCAGGATCTGATGCGGAATAAAGCTGTAGCCGAGTATTATAGAACAGGTGCTTCGTTTGAAGACTGTGTAAAATTTTATATGGATGGGGCATTAAAGGGACAAGATAAATACTGTTGTAACCAGGCCGTGGTATCTGGTTTATTTATGATGGTTGACGATCCTCAGGGGACTATTGATTATTTGAAAGTTGCCTACGAGGTTCGGAATGAAGACCTGCCTTTTGTATTGTCATACCCGCTTTATTATCCGCTGCATAATTATCCCGAATTTCAGAAACTGGTAAACGATATTGGTATTGTTTTACCACAAACGAATCCTCTTTAACTCATAACTCAAATTCTTATTTCATAGATTGATTGTATGCGGATGCTGCAAAATTATAAGAGGTGCGCCAATTTTTAAAGTTTATGCTTCATCGCTGATAAGTTGTAAAAGCCTTTTCATGGGAACTTTGTAGCATAAACTTTAAAACTAATTGTTATGAAAACTATGAAATTTTTTATTGCGCTCCTTACTGTTTGCTGTTTAATGGTTGGCAGTACTTACTCTCAAAATAAAAAGGATGTTTATAAAGTGACAGTTCCTGTTACAGATTTTAATCTAGATTGCATTGGTTTAGTTGATGGTGTTATAGATTACAGTTGGACGGATTTTGGTAATGGGAAAATCCAGGAAAAATACAAGGGCGTATTCTATGGCGCTGATGATACCTACTATTTAAGTCAGGTTTTTAACTGCAACTTATCCCGTTGGGGAATGGGAATCTCTCATAATGGAACCCAGACGTTAACAATGAGCATTGTAAGTGAATCAACAGGCATGGTAGTCGGAGAATATCATCATACGATACACGGAACAGAGGATGCAAATGAGAGATTGGTCGTATGGTTTGAAAGAGGGTGGTTTGAGTGCTATTAAATCGACCCTAATTAATTGATGATGATTATAACAGAATTCTCAAAAATCGAAGTATGAAAAAATCAATCTTAATAGTAATTGCAATTGCACTGGTTTTTGCCGGCTGCGAAAAGGACTTTGTTGAAGATCCAACCGACAACACTGAGCTAAAAAGTGGTAATTCAGGAAATGACAAACTAACCGGATTCGATCAGTGGGGATATAACTGGAATGCTCACCATTTTAATGGTTATCTGATGAATGCCTGGTTTGGCGATGAGCTTTATCCCGATGCTGATTGGTATAAAAAAGAGCCACCATTTGAAGGAGATGTAATTGCCTATCAGGAAGCACACCCCGAGGTACTTGATTATCCTTTTTGGGGGTATGGCGATATGAAACTGGTGATGCACTGGAATGAGGCCTGTATTTCCACCGAAGGAGTTTATCAGTATCCAATCCTTGATTCAGAAGCGTGGATTACTTTCCATTACAGCCAGGGTGAAGGCAAAAACAAGTGGTCGCAATACCAAAAATTTGTGGCAGCAAAATCCTCGTATATTCTAGAAATGATAGATCCGGTTAATGGTTTTGGTATTTGGTATACCGGAGAAGGAGAAGAAGTTGGTTACTACTACCTGTGGCCCGACCGTGTTTTAATTCAGGTTCAGAATGCTGGAAATATTCCTCCTTACTTGCTTGAAACTTATAAAAGTCCCTTGTTCCCGGGACTGGGTAAACACAAAAAATAGGCGTAAAATAATTCAACAGTATAACTTTTACTCATGAATTACGTATTCCTCCATGTTTATTAAAAATCGCAACATGAGACTCGTCCTGTAGCGCGCAGGGCGGGTTTCTTAATTCCAATTTCAAACTAAAACCAGACTTATGAAAATTCTAACTATCGTTTTTGCGGCGTTATTGTCCGCCTCCACTCTTTATGCACAGGAATCATTTACAGTCCCTCAACTTACTCCGGAACAGGAAAAGGAAGTGCTTTATAATCATGTCTACGCCTATTTTGCCGCAGGATTAAGCATGGCAAAGGAAAAAGGAGTTTCGCCGGAAGCGTATGGCAAATATATTGGCGAACAGTTTCAGGTATTTTGGGATCCGGAAGCAGGTTTCCCATTTTTCGTGAACCAGATCATGTTTATTCTGCAAGGAGTAAATCCATACAGCGAAATGGAAATTAAGGAGCAAAATGCAAAGATGATCCGGTTTACGATGAGTAATATGAATATGCTTTTTAAACAGGGGCCGGCTTATGGAATCACATACAACGAGTTTCTGGCTTGTTCCGACGGACTCATGAAAGCAGTTGCTAATCATATGAAAGCCAATTTCTCGTACAAGGATACCGATGGTTTATACGAGGTTACGCTAACCGCTCAATAATATTACACATAAATCATTTTCGTAGTCATGCCGCCGTCGATTACAAAATTCTGACCGGTAATAAAATCATTTTCCTTTTTTAGCAGGAAAAGAACCATGCCGGCAATATCCTCTGCTTTTCCAACGCGCCCTGCCGGGTGTTGCGCGTGGTCTTCTATTGTTAGTTTTTCCTGTTGAGCGATGGAGCGCTTTTTTGCTGCCGACACATCGATCCAACCGGGGCTAATGGCGTTCACTTTTATTTGCGGACCAAGACTTGCAGCCAGCGCATGAGTAAGTGCAAGAATCCCGCCTTTACTGGCTGAGTAAGCCTCGGTATCCGGCTCCGATTGTAACGCGCGGGTGGACGCCATGTTAATGATCCTTCCGCCATATGGTTTCATAAACGGCGATACATATTTCGAGCACAAAAAAGCGCCGGAAAGATTGGTGCCAATTACTTTGTTCCACTCCTCAAACGAAAGTTCTTCCAGTGGTTTGTTGATACTAATTGCGGCATTATTTACCAGTGCATATATATTTCCATGATGTTTCATCGATTCGTTTACTGCTGCCTCAACCGATTTTTCATCAGACACATCAACATGATAAACCTGCACTATTTCATCCGTAAATTCCTCATGAAATTCAGTGATGGCTTCTTCATCAACTTCAAAAACCGATACTGCATAATTGTTGTTCAGCAATTCAAGAACCAGGTGTTTGCCAATTCCCTGGGCGCCTCCGGTTACAATTACATGTTTTTTCATAGCTTGTTCTTCTACAATAAAGTTAATCAAATTTCAATTGTTTCATTTTGTTCTTTTTACAAAATGAGATTACATTTACAGGGTATTTCAATTTAAACCATTATCGATGACTAATTTTCAACGATTTCTAGCATTAACGATCTTGTCTGTTTTCGTTGCAGCAACTTGCGGCGCGCAGCAAATTCAGCTTACACAAAGTTATAAAAGTGGAATTTATAAAACGGGTGAACAGGTAATTTTTACGGCCAACCTGGAAGGTGTAAAGTCGGATTCGATTTCCGTGAAAGTGAGAAAAAACTACAGCAACGAAATTGTAGAGACCACTCGTAAGAATCCCGGAGGCGAACTTATTGTGTTTAGCGAAATGTTTACAGAGCCAGCAACGGTAATTGTAAAAGTTGAAGCAGGTGATACCTATGCAGAGTTAGGTGCTATTATTGAGCCGGAGAAATTCAATCCCGGAACTACACGCCCCGAAGATTTTGATCAATTTTGGGCTAACCAAAAGAGTGAACTGCGGGCTTTACCGATAGAGGTTAAAAAGGAAGCTGCCGCCGCCGAAGATGGATTTGTATGTTGGGATGTGGAGTTAAATTGTACCGGACCAAAACCGGCTCGCGGGTATTTTGCCAAACCAGAAAATGCGGAGGCGAAATCGTTACCTATCGTGTTGTATGTGCACGCAGCAGGTGTAAAAGGATCGTGGTGTTTGTCGCGTGCTGATGAGGCCTTGAAATACGCAAAAATGGGGAAGGGCGCTTTGGCTTTCGATTTGAATGCGCACGGAATGCTTAACGGTCAGCCGCAGGAATATTACGATGCACTGGAAGAAGGAGAACTAAAAGGATATTGGGCGCAAGGCGTTGAAAGCCGTGATGAGTACTATTTTAAAGGTATGTATCTTCGGTTGATGCGCACGCTCGACTTTTTAACCAGTCAGCCTGAGTGGGACGGAAAACGTATTTTAGTATACGGAGAAAGCCAGGGCGGAGGACAAGCTTTGGCAGCTGCCGGTCTCGATCATCGGGTAAGTGCCGTGGTGGCTACTGTTCCTGCCATGTCGGATATGGTAAGTCGTTTCGATAATGCAATTGGCGGCTGGCCAAATCCAGTTTCGTTTGATGCCGACCAACAAAAAGTTTTGGAAACCGTTCCTTATTTCGATACGGCGCATTTGTTAAAAGGGAGTAAAGCAACAATCGTAACCGAAATCGGTTTGATAGATTTTACTTGTCCGTCGTATGCTATTTATGCGGCCATTAACCAGGCCGAAGGAAGGAAAATTATCCATGCCGATCCATATCGTGGGCATCATCTTGATCAGCAACAGTTTCAAAGCGACTGGGAAAAAAATGTCTACCAACCCAAAATGCGTTTCATCAATGATTTTCTGAAGTAGAAAACACTACATTTTTGTAGGATTGCTACATTTTTCTTACAAAAAAGAAATGTTGAGCGGTGTTTCGGTTTTCTCAAATGGCTGGTTTCCAGTAATCTGATTTTTTTGGTATTTCATTTGCCCTGTTCATGCCAAACAATTTAAATGTGCAGGATATGAGAGTGCTATTACCAGTTGCCGGAAAAGAGACAGGAAGTGAGAAAATCGCACGGGGTTTTCATAATGCTAAATTGGTGTGTATTTACGATTCGGAGTCGAAAGTGTTTGAGTGGAAGGAGACTTCAGAAATCAGTGCCAACCCGGGGAATCTTACCCACGAGTTAAAACGTTTGCAAATAAATACCATCATCAGCGGTTATATTCCGCCCATGGTTTTGCAAATTTTTACCCGCAACGGTTTTTCAGTATTAAAAGCACGCGGCCGAAACGTGCAGGAAAACATCAGCTTTTTTACCCAAAACCAACTGGAGTCGTTTACCTCGCAGGCAGCACGCGAATTGTGGGGATGCGAGAGTGGCTGTCATTCGTGTAGTTCAACATCATGCAAAAACTAGTGGCTTATGGCAATCGATAAAGCAATAAAATTTGTAAAACGGGCAACTTCCGAAAGCGATTTCAGGAAAGCATGTTACCGGGCCCCATCGAGAGAAAGTTTGATGGAAGAAAAAGACTTTACCGAAGTAGAGTTTGACGACGCGATAAATATGCAGCTGGTAAAATGCCAGACCTACGAGCAGGCCGAAGTGTATCAGCAGATACGCATGTGGTTTTTATCCTTATAATTATTAAACGATACCGAAGAACGGAACAGCTGGACTTCGGACAAAATTTTATACTATGAATTACAGAGACCTGGAAGCCGTTAGGCAAATTGTAAACGATGCAACCGGATTAGATATTAGCTATGCTTACGAAGACCTTGTTTTTCCGGAGCATGGTGCATTTATAATACAGTTTAACGAAGAAAGCACCGATAAACTGCATTGTTACTTTCACGAAGACTGTACAGCAAAGGATGCTACAAATATTTTTGCCAACCTTAAAAACGAGACCGAAAAACGTAAATGCGAGCTTCAGCGCGAGGGAGCTTACAATTTCGAGCAGGTTGGAGAAAACATACAAATTCGCTTTTTATAGCTAAAAATCAAATATTTCTACACTGTTGGTTACTAATACATAGGGCCAAAACGACGTAATTTTCTTACATATTCGAAAATATAGCTGCTTGCCGGCAACTGAATTGTCAAAAATGTTGCCTATTTGTTAACAGATTGATTAATACAGGGGTGTTAATTAAAACTTTTTATTTGTGATCTCTGTTAGGGTGTGTTATAAAAATATACCCTTTTTTTGATCGCTATACTGTCATTTTATAGGGGGTTAATGAAAAAAGAAATAAAACGTGGCAATATTACCTTATCCGAAAGGGGGTAATTGTATAATCTTTGATTATTAAAATGTTTCGTTAATTGCTATTAAAGTCCTAAAAAGATAGATAATTGTTAATTTAGATAGAAATTTGTCAATAATTATTTTGCCGTATTGACAAAGTGATTATTTTTGACACAAAATATTTGACAGCTAAGAAAATTTACGAATATGTGTGGAATTGTTGGAGCATTTGATTTAAAAGTTAAAGCCGAGGATCTGCGCCCTCAGGTGCTGATGATGAGTAAGAAAGTTCGTCACCGCGGACCAGACTGGTCTGGAATTTATTGTGGCGAAAAAGCAGTAATCGCTCACGAGCGTCTTTCAATTGTTGACCCGGAGTCGGGTGGACAGCCTTTATATAGTAAAGATGGAAAACTTATTCTGGGAGTTAATGGCGAAATTTATAATCATCGCGAAATTCGTAAGCGTTACGAAGGGAAATACGATTTTTTAACCAAATCGGACTGTGAGGTAATTTTAGCCTTGTACAACGACAAAAAGGAAAAGTTCCTGGATGAGATGAACGGTATTTTTGCTTTTGCTTTGTACGACGAAGAAAATGATGCCTATTTAATCGGTCGCGACCATATTGGTATTATTCCATTGTACCAGGGATGGGACAAATGGGGTACTTACTATGTAGCATCTGAATTAAAATCGTTGGAAGGATTTTGTACCAAGATCGAGGAATTTCCTCCGGGACATTACTTGTACAGTAAAGAAGGCGAAATTAAAAAATGGTATGTTCGCGATTGGCAGGAATTTGATGCAGTAAAAGATAATCCGGCAAGTGTTGAAGAATTGTCGCAAGCGTTAGAAGATGCTGTTCAGCGTCAGTTAATGTCGGATGTACCATACGGAGTGTTGTTGTCGGGTGGTTTAGACTCATCGATCACCTCGGCTCTGGCAAAAAAATTCTCATCGAAACGAATTGAAGATGAAGGTGAAAAAGACGCCTGGTGGCCACAGTTACACTCGTTTGTAATTGGTTTGGAAGGTTCTCCCGATTTGGCTGCTGCACGTAAAGTTGCCGATCATATCGGAACGGTTCACCACGAAATTAATTATACTATCCAGGAAGGTTTGGATGCCATCCGCGATGTAATTTATCATATTGAAACATACGATGTAACTACTGTTCGTGCATCAACTCCAATGTACATGCTTTCGCGTGTAATTAAGTCGATGGGTATTAAAATGGTACTTACCGGCGAAGGTGCCGATGAGATTTTTGGTGGTTACCTTTATTTCCACAAAGCACCGGATGCTCAGGCATTTCACGAAGAGTGCGTGCGTAAAGTTGGCCGTCTGAATATGTACGACTGCCTGCGTGCCAATAAATCGTTGGCTGCATGGGGTGTTGAAGGTCGTGTGCCTTTCCTTGACAAAGAATTTATTGACATTGCAATGCGTTTTAATCCGGAAGCCAAAATGGCAAAAGACGGAAAAATGGAGAAACACTGTTTGCGCGAAGGATTTGCCAGTTACCTACCCGAAGAAGTGGCATGGCGCCAGAAAGAGCAATTCTCTGACGGTGTTGGCTACGGCTGGATTGATACACTGAAACAAATTGCAGAAGATAAGGTGAGCGATGAAATGATGGAAAATGCGAAATATCGTTTCCCGGTGAACCCACCTATGAACAAAGAAGAATATGTGTACCGCGAAATTTACAGCGAACACTTCCCATCGGATGCGGCCGCAGCTTGTGTGCCGTCTGAAGCGTCAATTGCATGTAGTACTGCTGCTGCTCTTGAGTGGGATGCTTCTTTCCAGGGTAATGCCGATCCATCAGGTCGTGCGGTTAACACTGTTCACTCGCAAGGAGCGACATTTAAGGATATTAAAAAGAAATAATTTTAATTTATTATCGATCAACTCAGAAAGCCATTCGTTTTATACGGATGGCTTTTTTTTGTTGCTCCATCTTTTTATGTGTATTGCCGTTTAAATTTCGTCCGGGTGAACCATCTGGCTACGATCGCCTTTCTTCGCCGGACGATTTCCCTTTGGTCATTTCATCCCGGTGCTACGCACCGGGTTATTCACATTCGACGCTTACAGCGTCATGAAAAGTTTGCAATTCCGACATTGCAGGCCAATAAACTCGTCTTAAAGTTGTAATTCGGTTTAATATCCCAAAGGGATAAAATGTGACTAACCTCGGGTGAAACCCGGGGGTAAGCCCCAAGGGGGCGAAGGCAGGAAAAAGGAGAATAAAAATCAATCTTGTTCGGCGAAGAAAGTTGCACCGAGATTGTTCGTTATCCCGGACGAAATGTTAGGATGGTTGTTTTGCGCACAAAACATGAAAAAAAATTATCCGGATGGGTGTTTTACAAAAAAAACAAGCATCTGAATTTTCGAAATGGACATTTTGCGCGCAAAACAAAACTTATTCGCATAAGGCTATAAAATTCCGAATAAGTTGATGGTTATAAAACTCCGGGTGAAACTGGCTGGTGTATAACGGTTTGTTTTTGTGTTTCATGAGTTGATTTTTGCAGGTTGCCGATGTAACCAGCAATTCAAAATCGTTGGGTAAAGTTATAGAGTCGTTGTGCATTTGCCTCACCGTAAACTTCTGTGGAAGTTCATTAAAAAGGGGATCGGCTTTAACGATCTCCACCTCAAAATCGCCCGATTCCGGTTCCTGGCTTCGCAGTAATTCCGAGCCGTACAAATAACCGGTAACATGGTGTCCGGCGCAAATTCCAAGCACCGGTTTTTCAAAGTCCTTAATCCATTCGAAATAGGGAGCATGATGCTCAACAATATCGTCGCCTTGTGGCGAGCCCGTTAAAATTATGCCGTCAAAAGCATTCAAATTTGCAGTTGGGCATGCAGCATATTCAATAAAAGTTGGTGTAGAACCGGCTTCCGAAATAAGTTTCAATATCGGTTCGGCAAATTCCCGAATCCCGGGCTCAGCATTATTTACAACCAGTATTTCAGACATTGAATTTTACTTTGTCTAGTTCGAGAATAGCTGAATAACGTCCGACTTCAATCACTTCTTTTGCTTTGTAAAAATCGTAGGTTCCGCAAACATCGCGCGAAACGTTAATAACCAAATCGGGTTTCCCTTTTTCAATCGAATATTCTACTTGTCTTAACATTCCGGTAGATAAGGCCTGATCCATAAGCGAAAGAAATCCGAGCTGCTCTTTTTTCTCTTTCGGATGGTTAATGTGCAGAAAGTCGTAAAACTCGCTCATCCATTTTTTGTATTTCGACTCCTTTTCTATCCGGTCTTCATTTTCATAAAAATGATGAGGAACCGGAATGGCTGCATTTACATGAACGGCAATCAGCATGTCGCCATCGGTGCGTTGTACATTCGAAATGGGAAGGTTGTTCATCACGCCGCCATCAACTAAAACTGTGTTGTCGCTTGTTATGGGCGTAAAAACCGAAGGAATGGCAATTGATGCCCGAATAGCATCGAACAAACTACCTTTGGTAAACACCACCTCTTCGCGATGTTTTAAATCGACAGCAGTAGCCGAAAATGCAATCGGTAAGTCTTCGATAAGCGCGTCGGGTACAAACTCCTTGATTTTCGACAATACCTTATCGCCTTTTATCAGGCCGTTTCCGCCAAACGAAAAATCTACCATGCGAAACATATCGTGCCGATCCAACGAAATGGCCCACTCTTTAAACTCCGGTAATTTCCCGAGGGCATAAATTCCTCCAACCAGCGCGCCCATCGATGTGCCGGCAATTGAGGTGATGTTGTATCCGCGTGCTTCTAATTCTTCAATTGCGCCAATATGTGCCATTCCGCGGGCAGCTCCGCCCGAAAGTACAAGGGCAACGTTTTTACTCATTTGCTATTCTATTTAACCGATGCAATTTAGTTAAATTCTATAGTATAATTCAAACTATTCACTTTTCAGGTAGGCGCAGAATGATTATATTCGACCAGAATTCAATAAAAAGAAAAACTGTACAATGAGAAAGTTATTAGTAATTGTTTTAGGAATTGCCTTGTTTGCCTGCTCGCAGCCGCAGGATGGTTATAAAATTACCGTTAAACTTGATGGTGCTGAAGGAAATGTGATGTTGGAGCAACGCGGAGCCAGCCAATGGATTGGTATCGATACTGCCGAGGTGGTTGATGGTGTTGCTGTTCTTGAGGGAGAATTGGATTTCCCGGGTGTTTATTATTTGTCGGTTAACGGGCAGCGTAACAAAGCTGTTGTGTTTGTTGAAAACACGAACATGACGATTACCGGAAAAGCAGATTCTATTGCAGGCGTTCAGGTTAGTGGATCGACTACACACGATGAGTTTAAAACCATAAACGACGAGATACAAAAAATTAGCGAAGAGTATATGGCGATTTACCAGGAAGCGCGTACAGCAAGTGCCGCCGGTGATACTGCAAAAGCCAACGAATTGATGAAACAAGTTGAAGACCTGTACGCCAGCGTTGGCGCAATTCAGGAAGAATTTGTGAAAGAAAATCCTGCGTCGTATGTTACTCCGTTACTTTTGAGCCAAATTCAGTACGAAAAAGAGGTTGACGAACTGGAAGCCCTTGTTACTGCTTTGGATCCAAAATTAGATGCGGTTCCTGCAATTGTTGATTTAAAAGAAAAAATCGAGAAGCTGAAAACAGTAGCTGTTGGAAAAACTGCTCCTGATTTTACTCAAAACGATGCGGATGGCAATCCGGTTAAATTTTCTGATATCTATTCAAAAAACGAGTTGACTTTGCTTGACTTCTGGGCATCGTGGTGCGGACCATGTCGTCAGGAAAATCCGAATGTAGTTGCTACTTACAATAAATACAAAGATCAGGGATTTAGCGTATTTGGCGTTTCGCTCGACCGCGATAAAGATGCATGGTTAAAAGCTATCGAGGATGATGGTTTAACATGGGATCATGTTTCTGACCTGGCATACTGGAACAATGCGGCTGCAAAAATTTATGCTGTTAATTCAATTCCATCGAGTTTGTTGGTTGACAAAAACGGAGTAATTATTGCCAAAAATAAACGAGGCGAAGAACTGGGAGCAACCGTTGCCGAGTTCCTAAACAAATAGAACGAGTTAAGTTCGATAACGAAAAACCGTTTTAACGATTACAGGTTAAAACGGTTTTTTTGTGCCTCATTGTCGGACAATAATTGATCTTGGTCAGCAAAAAAGAAGTTAAAAATCAGCGTTTTAGGCAGCCTGAATCAGCAATGGTTTTGGCGCTTCATTCCTTTTTGCAATATATATTTGTACCTACAAACCATAAGAGTATTGAAGAGTAGAAAAGATTTAGAATTGGTTAAGTTGTGATAAAGGGAAGAGGTGAAGGACCAATTATGAATGTGTGACCAATTAAAAGTTGTTTTTTTTTTAGGACTAGAGAGGAGAAAAAGATCCTGGCAATATTGCCAGGATCTTTTTTTTGAAAGTCAATTGAAAATCAATAGCAGAATATGCTTCAAAATTTATTGACTCACCCTGATTGTGTCTTTGACACAATCGTCCCTCTCTTCGCGAAGAGAGGGAGTGAGGGAGAGTTTTTCGAATATTGTTTCTCTTTCATTCCTGTTGGTGATTCCCGGGAATCATGAATGTTTATCTGATCTTTTCTGCCAAAACAAATCGATAAATACATCAATACGATTTAGTACATTTGCCGCATGCAAAATCATTTTGGAGAAATAGCCGGTGTATTAACTGCCGTATTTTGGACAGTAACATCACTGGCATTCGAATCGGCCGGAAAAAAGGTTGGTTCGCTCGCGGTAAATCTCATTCGTTTGGTAATTGCCTTTTTTCTGGTTGGAACCTACAGTTGGATAACCCGTGGTTTTTTCTTTCCAAGCGACGCAAGCCTATACGCCTGGAAATGGCTGGCTTTTTCCGGATTGGTTGGTTTTGTAATTGGCGACTTACTGCTTTTTCAGTCGTTTGTTTTAATAGGTGCACGAATTGCCATGTTGTTAATGGCGCTGGCACCGCCTTTTGCGGCGCTTATCGGATGGTTGCTTTTGGGCGAGGTACTTGCGCCTCAAAGTTGGTTGGGAATGGCTGTTACCATGACCGGGATTATTATCGTAATCCTGAAACGTGAAAAGTCGGAAGAAAATGGAGTCAAAATCCGAAGGTTTAAATCGTCGTATCCCATTCAAGGAATTTTGCTGGCTTTGGGCGGCGCCATGGGGCAAGCGGCCGGTTTGGTTATTAGCAAGAAGGGAATGGGCGATTATGATGCTTTTTCGGCTACACAGATACGTATTTTGGCTGGTACTGTTGGATTCTCCGTCCTATTTGTTTTTATAAAACGCTGGCCTCGTGTTTGGGCAGCTTTAAAAAATGGCCCGGCTATGAAACGGATAACCCTGGGGGCTTTCTTTGGGCCTTTTCTCGGTGTTTCGTTTTCGTTATTGGCGGTTCAACATACGCAAGCCGGAATTGCAGCAACGCTTATGGCCATTGTTCCGGTGTTGATCATCGGACCTTCAATTCTGTTGTTTAAAGAAAAGGTGAACTGGAAAGAAATTCTGGGGGCAGTAATTACTGTTGGAGGTGTGGCAATGTTCTTTTTGTAGAGTGGCACTCTGAGCGAAGTCGAAGACTGTTAAAACAACACTTCAACTTCGCTCAGTGTGACTATAATAATCACGTTTAATTTGGTGATTACTCTTATAGCTCAATATTAACATCCATATCCAGCCAATCTTCCAGCGTTTCTTTAACCTGCTGTTTTTGATCCTTTGGTAAATTTCCGATTCGGGTGCTGTGGCTTCCTTTTGGTTTTACAATTTTCAGGAAGTTTGGTTTGTTCGGAACTTCGAATGCTGAAGCTGACCACGGATCCCACTCCCCATAAATAAACAGCATTTTAGCATCGGTTTTTTTGATGAATTTTTCCACCTCTTTGGCAGTCTTTTTATTGTATTTAATATCCAACTCGGGCAGGTAAATACGGTTCAGCCAACCTTCTGCACTTTTAATCGACAAATAGTCTTTAAAAGGTTTTACATCGTAACCATAATAACCCAGTTCGTGTGCCGCTTGCACATAAAACGATTTAAAAATATTCACTCCTTCGCTTGCCAGGTACATGGGCGACGACACCTTAACCAACTCAGCAAATAAATCTTCTGCAGGCGCATCCAATGCCGGAATATCATCCAATGAATTGTCGTACTGCCAAAAGCCGTAAGAGAATTCGAGCACCACATAATCCAACATTTCGTCGTTATTTAGTAGTGGATGCAATTTTTTGTCAGCGCAGTATTCCTCAAGAAGAGGTAGGTAAGTGTCACGGTTTTTAAGGATATGTAACTGGAATGCGCGTACTTTTGCACGGCCTTCAGGTGTGCCTGTGATATTATCAATAAATGGCTCATGACGGCCATCTTCAACTCCGAAGTTCAGTGGACCAACATATGGTACTGAAACGTCAACATCATCGGGGTAAAGCCAGCGGTGGTAAACAGTTGTTTGCCCGCCTTTACTAATGCCGGTGGTTACCCATTTCCCGGTGTAATACTTTTTCATCATCTGAATAATGTGGTGATGATCGGCGGCGGCATTGCGCACGGTCAGGTAATCATAGTACAGTGGCTCCGGCATCGATTCGCCAAAATAACGGTGATCCATACAAATCTGGTTGGCTCCCAGAATCGGGCACAGTTCGTTTATGTAATTTGGATTTTCGGAATAACCGCCATTGTATCCTTCGGTTATAAAAACCACAGGTTGGTCGATGCCTTTATCAGCGATCAGAACACGCTGCAAAAAGGTGCCTTTCGACGCATCAGAATGATCAACAGGCTGCTCAACCATAATTTTGTATTTGGTTGCAAAAAAGTCGTTGCAGTCCATTTGTTCAACACTTTTAATCTCAGGTTGACTTTCGAGAAAGGCTTTTAGCGTGGTTTGCGAAAAAGTTAGTGCCGACAGCAACAGCAGAACCAGTAAGATTTGAAATTTTTTCATGAGCTTTATTTTCTATTGAGCTTGGCTTTGGTTAACCAAAACCGTTTTTTGTACATTTGATTGCAAATAAAAAATAATATTCAACAAAAATTATGAGGAATGCTATAATCTTTTTTATTGCTGCGCTGCTGTTCGCGTTTCAAACCACAGCCGAGGAACTTCCCCGTGTAAAAATGCAGACTGACCTTGGGAATATTGTCGTTGAAATAGATACAATAAATGCACCTATTAGTGCTAAAAACTTTTTAAAGCACGTTGAGGCGGGAACCTATAAAAATGCCTGTTTTTACCGGGTGGTGCAGATGGATAACCAGCCCAATAACGATGTAAAAATTGACGTGATTCAGGGAGGAATGTACACGGAACCGCGCTTTGAGACCATAAAACCAATCGAACACGAAACAACCGAAACCACGGGATTAAAACATCTGGACGGAACATTGTCGATGGCGAGAAGCGAGCCGGGAACAGCATCAACCGAGTTTTTTATTTGTGTGGGCGATCAGCCGGAACTGGATTTTGGTGGCAAACGAAATCCCGATGGACAAGGTTTTGCAGCTTTCGGGCAGGTAGTTTCAGGAATGGATGTGGTACGTAAAATCCAGCAACAAAAGGATAAGCAGCAAACACTTGTTGAAAAAGTGAAGATTACAGAAATGCGGGTGCAGTAAAAACGGAGGAATGAGTAATTCTGACATAAATAGAATACAAACAGAAAGACTGAGTTTATTCGAGATTGAAATGGACGATCTTGAAAAACTCCACCGCCTGCATTCTATTCCCGAAGTGGACGAATTTAACACGCTTGGCGTTCCCAAATCGATTAAAGAAACAGAGCAATTTTTACAACAACAGATAGCCGCCAAAAGCAAAACGCCACGAAGTTCATACATGTGGAAAGTAGTATTGAAGGAAACAGGAGCTTTTATTGGTGTAGCCGGATTTTCTTTGTCGAACAATAAATTTAAGCTCGGTGAATTTTATTGGTGTAGCCGGATTTTCTTTGTCGAACAATAAATTTAAGCTCGGTGAAATTTACTACAAACTCGATCCTGCTTATTGGGGAAAAGGTTATGCCACGGAATTGGCAAAAAGGTTGGTTGTGCTCGGTTTTGATACTTTGGGCTTACACAAAGTGGAGGCAGGAGTAGCAACAGAAAACACAAAATCAGTAAAAGTACTCGAGAAGATTGGCATGACCCGCGAAGGACTGCGGAGGAAAATATTGCCGATCCGCGGAGATTGGAAAGACAATTTCCATTACGCCATTGTAGAAGACGATCCGCGCGATTATTAAAAAATTCCAAAGGTTCACGCAACCATTTCAGTCTTGCCCCCATCAAGTAATAAACATAAAACTCAAAAATTGCTGTTATGAAATGAGCATGATAATTCATTCACTCCATTAAGTGATACAAGTTCATGCGAATTCCATATGATACAGCAGAAAACAAACAATTTAAATCATATGAAAAAATTGCTTTTAGTTATTAGTTTATTCACAATAATTTCGTGTTCAAAAGACAAAGATTCGCCTATTGGCATTTGGGATGATAACATTAAACTGTCGCAAAAAGAAGTTGAATTTGATGCCAACGAAAATACTATTACAATAACTACAGAAGGAGAGTGGTGGTGGATCACTGAGGTTAGTTTGAATGATTCGATCATAAATCTTGAAGACATTGATACTAATGCGGATGACTTTATAATTGAAGAAACTGAATTTAAAATTGAGCGAAAAAATATTACTGAGATTTATATTTCAATGAGTGAAAACCTTGGCGATACATCCAGAGTGCTGGGGATTGGATTGGAAGCAGGTGATTATTTCGATCATATTAGAGTAACTCAATCGGCTAAATAGAAAGAACTTTCCGGAATAAAAAAGGGCTGCCTGCAGGCAACCCTTTTTTGTGTTTTCTTTGGTTCGATTTGTTATGGTAAAGTCAAAATTTCAACCGAAGGATCCCAGGCATACACATCAGGAATAAAGTGTGTTAGCGTTACAGAAATGACATTGCCGTCAATGGTTCCGCTGCCTTCTACATAAACTTCGCCGTATTCATCGTCGTAGTACCAGGCCGGCTGGGCATTTACAGTTACCGTAGTTCCGTCAACGATGAAAATTATATCGTAACCACTTTCGTACAGTCCTGTTGCTTTGTAGAGTTGTACTGAACCGAGGCTGGCTTCGTATATTTCAGGTGACAAAACTTCTCCCCAAAATGGCGAGTCGAATGTTCCCGTACCAATAGATGAGAAATCCAGTTTCAGTGTAGCCTTGTAAGTAGAAGTACCGAAAAACTCCGATACGGTGGCATCACTTAAATTCAGGTTAAAATTAAAGGTAACACCCGGTGCAATTCCGGTAGGAGGCACCAGCGGAACTATTTTGGCATATGCAACTGTTTTGCCATCGTTAAAAGTAACCGTATTACTTTCAAGCTCAAAAACGCCATCAATGTTGTCATTCGGTTCAAGGTTTATCCCAACCGTTTCAGTTCCTGTTCCGTCAGTGCGCACAACCTGTACGTTTACTGAATAATTATTCTCGGCTGTAAGGAGATTGTCGACCACAATGGAGGAGCTAAAAGCTACATACGCATCGGTTTCGTAAAGTTCTCCGATATTGTCCTGGTCGCATGCTGCAAGGGCCAGAACAAAAACCAATAATGCTAATTGTATTTTCTTCATAGTCGTAATTTTTAATTGTCTGCCCATGGATTTTGATCATTAACCTCGTCCATGTTGTTATTTCCGTCAAATTCCGATTGCGGTATCGACATTACAAAATCAGGATATTCAGGATCGAGCGTATTGCGCGACAGTAGTTTTTGTGTGTGATTACTGCCCTCGAAATCGCGGGAGAATCCCGTTTTTAATCGTTTAATATCAAGAATGCGGCCTACTTCGCCCCACAATTCGATGCGTCGTTGCAGAATAATCTCATCGAGCAAAGTTGACGAACCATTCAGTGGAGTTGTTGGGCCGTTTGCGTCGTTTACAGTAAGTGTATTGGCATCTGTCAATCCCGAAATATCGTAATCCGGATCGCGTTCAGCCATGAGTTCAGCAAGAATTGTTCGGGCTTCTCCATATCGGTTTTGCATACAAAGTGCTTCAGCTTTAATCAGCATCATTTCTTCATGACGCATCAAAATATAATCGCCCAAGGCATTTGTAGGATCTGAGAACTGAAATTTAAACTGGTTGTAGCTCAGCTGTGTTCCCAAAGGTAAGTCTTCTTCCAGCGGGCCATTCCACCACATTTGTTTTCTTACATCGGTGTCGGCCATTTGGTTGTATAGCCACGAACTCACACATTTTCGTGCATTTTCAGCATACGACGATGTGCTGGCATCCATATGTCCAAATAACGATTCTGTATCGCTTATATGTTCGGAAATGATCTGCAAGCCCCAAAGTACAGTTCCCGAGTTGGCATCGTTAAATGCAAAACCATTTGCCAGGTTCTCGCGCGAAAGCATTGCAGTTCCTCCGCTCATGGCAATTGTTGCTGCTGATTCGGCGGTTGCCCAATCTTGCTTCTCCAAAGCTACCTGTGCTTTCAATCCGTTAGTTACGTAGTAATCGATGTGCGATGGATGAGTACGCGGTGCAGCTACATCAGGATCAAGCAAAGTCAGAGCCTGCTGAAGATCCGCCTCAATTTGTGTGTAAACATCGGCTACTGTGCCTCTTGCACTTCCTTCCGAGGCATTGGTTGTTGGTTCGGTATAAATCGGAACTCCGGGAGCACTTTCGTTACCCACATAAGTTTGCTGATAGAAACGGATGAGGCTGAAATAAGCGTAAGCGCGCAATGCATAAGCCTGCCCGATTAGGCTGCTAATTTCTGATGGTGCACCGGTGATATTTTCTTGTGCCGCAATAATAGAGTTGGCATTCGAAATTACCGTGTAGTAGAAAAACCACACCGAATAAGGACGGCCGCTTTTGTGCGTGTAATCCGATTTTACATTGTACATGTAATCGAACCAGAACCAGCCGCTACCGCCTTCGTTTTGTACCATATCTTCGCCCATAAGGTCGTAGGTGAGTAAAAACGCGGTAACTCCGAACTCTTCGTCGGCCCAGTTTACCGACCACTCTTCGGCCACGTACATAGCGCGGTAAATTCCGTTAAGCGCCACATTCGCTTTCTGAACATCGGAGAATAAAACATCGCCCGACGTACTGTCTGTAGGGTTTGTGTCCAGTTCATCCTGGCAGGCAAATCCTGCAACTACCAGAAATAAGAGGATAAGGATCTTATCTATTTTCATGATCTGTTTGTTTTAAAATTTTAATTCAATTCCGAAAAGACTCGTTCTAACCGGAGTGTATGAGAAATCGGTAGTTCCCGAGAAATCAAACTGCGGATTCATACCATCGAGATGAGAGAAAATGGCCAGGTTGTCGACTGCCACATAAGCGCGAACGCTTTCAATTCCCACATTTTGCAGAATGGTTTTAGGAAGCGTATAACCAACCGTTACATTCTTTATGGCAAAGTACGATGCATCGATCAGCTGGCTGTCGGTAAACGGACGCGAAAAACCGGTTCCGTTCTGAATACGCGGAACATCAGTTATATCGCCGGGATTTCTCCAGGCACGTTCAACATTGGCTGCGTAATTAGTACCAATGTAAACCGGGTTCATCAGGTTTGAATAAACACTCTCGTAAACTTCTCCACCCACCGAAAAAGTGGTCATGAATGACATATCGAAGTTTTTAAACAACTTGAAACTACTGCCAAAGCCACCATAAAAGTCGGGGATCCGGCTGCCGGATATCAGTTTGCTTTGCGAGGCTTTCTGGTAATCGTCAGAGAGGTATGGTTCGCCAGGGAATCCATCAGTGCCAAGGTCGTAAACCCAGTACAACTGTGCTCCGGTAGCTGCATCAACTCCGGCCGATTGTGCCAGGTAGTACGAATTGATCTCTTCGCCTTTACGCTGTATGATATTACCGTTTACAATCTGATCTGTTTCGCCATCCAGCTCAACAATTTCGTTTGTTAAGGTAGTCAGGTTCAGGTTGGCGTTCCAAACAAAATTCGGATTTGTAATGAGGTTCAGGTTTGCATTAAATTCAAAACCGGTATTCAGCATCTCGCCAACGTTAGCCCAGTAGCTATCGAAACCAAGCGATGTTGCCATTGGTTTTTCCATCAGCATATCCACGGTGCGACGACGGTAATATTCAAAACTAATATCAAAGCGTTCGAAAAGAACCGCATCGACTCCCACGTTGAAGTTGTTGTTTTCTTCCCATTTTATCGATGTATTTTCGAGCGATGAAAGTAACGCACCGTTCAGGTTGGCGTTTGCCCAATCGAGGTTGTACAGCGACTGCCAGCCATAGTAAGTTCCAATATTGTCGTTACCTTGTTTTCCGTAACTGGCTTTCAGTTTCAGGTGGTCGATAAAAGTCATCTCTTCCATAAAGCTTTCTTCGCTGATGCGCCACGATCCACCAACCGACCAGAAGTTACCCCAGCGGAAATCTTCGTGGAAACGCGATGAACCATCGGTACGGAAACTTGCCGAGAGGTAATATTTATCGTTATAGTCGTAGGTAACATTGCTCAGGAACGACTCGATGGAATAATTATCCTCGAACGAGGTAAGCCCCGAAGTTGTAGAACCCGGTGCCAGTTCTTTAATTCCTGAGTAGGGGAAGCCCGATTTTGAACCTTCCATTTCGTTAATGGTAAGTTTGTAAAACTCGTGACCAGCCAACACATTAATACTGTGCTTGCCAAAGTCTTTTTCGTAACGTAACAGTTGGTTAATAGTGTATGAAAGGCTTCGAATGTTGGTTTTATCCAGGTATCCGCCAATGTTGGCAGCGTTACCAAACTCCGGATTCCAGTATATGGTTTGGTTCGTGTTAATGTAATCGAAACCAACGTTTGTAGTGAATGACAAACCGTCGAACGAACTGCCAAGTCCAAGGCCCAATAAATTCAAATGAAATCTTCCCGACAGGTTATCTGCAGTAGTTTCGTACGAATCTTCATATAATGTTGCTACAGGGTTCCAGTTCGGGTTGGCACCAGCCGGACGGGTTAAACCGTAGTCGAACTGCTTCTCGCCGGTTTCTGAAAGAATGGGATTGCCATTTTCGTCTTGCAGATAAATCGGGTAAATTGGTGCCATAAACTGCGCCGAATACCAAACGTTTGAGTTTGAAGTGGTGCCGTCGTAGCCCAGATAATTGGTTTCTGTTTTCGAGAAGTTGACATTACCACCGTATTTAAACCAGTTTTTAGGAGTAAGTTCAGCGCCAATTCTTCCTGAAATACGTTCGAAGTCGGTGGTTTTCAGCAAACCTTCATCTTTTAGGTAGGCTACCGATGCGTATACCTGCGAGTTGTCGGAGCCGCCATTTATAAACAGCTGGTATTCCTGGCGTGTAGCATTGTCGTTGGTCACTTCGTCGAGCCAGTCCGACTCGTAAAGCAGTTTCGCCGAAGGATTCACCTGTCCGGTTTGTGGATCGATTAATTGAGCAACGGGCATGTCGTAAGGATTATACATTTCGTTGGCCCCGAAAATACCGGTGCTTCCTCTTAAGGCTTCAACAGCCATCGGGCCGGCCAAATCAGGATGAACACCGTCGGTGTAGATCAACGCGTTTTTATAACCCTGAAACGAAGCCTCGATAAAGTCGGCAGTACCCAGTGTTTCGTATGGTTTAATAGCACGGCTCGAAAATCCGTAAGTGGCTTTTAGTTCCACCGACAATTGTTTCGACTGACCTTTTTTAGTGGTAATTACTACCACCCCGTTTGCTCCGCGTGATCCGTATAGCGCACCCGCCGAAGCATCTTTCAAAATGGTCATCGACTCAATATCGCCCGGATTTATCGAGTTCAGGTTCCCGTCGAAAGGTACACCATCAACCACGTACAACGGATTGTTGCTTGAATTGATGGACCCAAAACCACGAATAACGATTTCCGCTCCTTCGCCGGGTTGGCCGGTTCCTGAGGTGGTTTGAACACCGGCTACCTGTCCTTCCAATGCTTTCGAGATATCGGCAACAGGCCGCTTTTGCAGCACTTCGTTGTCGACTACTCCGGCCGAACCGGTAAACGATTCCTTTTTCGCGGTGCCGTAGGCTACAACCATAACTTCATCAACACCAATCACATCAGATTCGAGTGTTACGTTGTAAACCGTGGCGTCGGTAATGGGCACTTCCTCTCTTTTCATTCCAACAAAGGAGAAAATAAGGATTTCATCGTCAGGCACGGTTAACGTGTAGTTACCGTCCAGGTCGGTGGTTGTTCCGGTAGTAGTTCCTTTTACGGCAACCGAAACACCGGGAATGGGCAGTCCATCTTCGGATGAAGTAACCGTTCCCCTAATTTGCTTTGTTTGTGCGAATAACATACTCACTCCACAGAACAAAGCCACAACTAATAGAAGTAGTTTTTTCATATGATTCAAATTGTAGATTTTAACTTATGTCATGGAACGTGTATTTCGATCCTTGCCTTATTGGGAGAGGATTTCATGATCGTTTCACAGACAAAAACTTATATTCATACTCAAGCGTTATTACCCTTCGCTTTCGTTATTTTTCAAAAGAAAACTCCCGTCGGGGAAACGGGAGTTTATTATCCGCCAGCCGGCCAGATAATTGCACTTTTTACATTTTAAATGCTGTTTAATTCTGTTTCTATGTAAAATAAATGGAGTGCCGCTGTTAACGTTTCTAATTCCCCGAATTCCCCTGTTTAATGTTGTTTACATGCCGGAAATAGCTGTTTAGCGTTTGCCGGATTTTTAGCTTTTTGATCAAACTTACAGAAAGAGGAAATACGACGAGATTTTTATCAACCAACGGTAAGCATAGAGCGATTAATGTCAATGATCTGTAGATGTGAGCGTTATTGGTGTAATGAATGTTGTTTGCAGATAAAATGAAGTAATTGGCAGACGAAAGACCGGCGGTAATTGTCAAAAAACGGTGTTTTTATGTTAGTTGTTTGGCAGAAAAGAAAAGCTGGAATGTTTTCCATGGTCGGGAACACATGCCGACGATGTTTTTTGTGCTATCATAAAATCCGTTATTTTTAAATCAGAAAAGAACTAGGGTGCCGGTAGGCCAGATGTTGTTTTAATGATGATTGAGAAAATATGAAGATTAGAAAAGTAAAGAAATCCGATAATAAACACTTAGCCGATTTAATAAGAGCTGCTTTTGTGGAGTATGATGCGCCGCGCGAAGGAACCGTTTTTTCCGATCCAACTACCGATAATTTATTTGAGTTGTTTCAGCATGAAAAATCGATTTTATGGGTAGCCGAAAACGAGGGAGAGATCTTAGGTTGTTGCGGCATTTATCCTACCGATGGTTTACCAAAAGGTTGTGCTGAGTTGGTAAAATTCTACCTGCTGGCAAAGGCTCGTGGAAATGGCTTGGGCACTCAATTAATGAAACAAAGTATCGAGTCGGCTAAAGAACTGGGATATTCCGAAATTTACATTGAAACCTTACCCGAGTTTGACAACGCGGTAGGAATGTACGAAAGGGCAGGATTTGAAAAACTGGAAAAGCCTCTGGGAGATTCGGGACATACTGGGTGTGATATTTGGATGATTAAGCGGCTTTGAAATTCGTCTAGCGAATCAGTTTAGACCCCTATAATCCCCCAAAGGGGGATATTTCCTCTCCACCGGCTGGCGGAAGACCAAGTGGGGTCAACTAGTTGTTGAAAAAATTTGCTATAAAAAAGGCGGGATAAAATCCCGCCCGGTTAATACTTTTAAGCCGCGATGTCGGCAAACGCGTCTGCCAGTACATCGGGGTACATCTCTTTAAAATTTTCATAGCACCAGTTGCGTAAGTTGTGCAACTGATCGGGCTCCACCCAGTTAATGCATTTGGCTAACTCTTTACTGAACAATTCTTTGCTAAAACTAACTTTGGGTAGAATTACTTTTGCGTATTCAAACATGGCTTAATTTTTATTGTTCGCTACTAAAAATAACATCCAAAATTGAATTAAAGTATGCTGTAAAATATCCTTTAACACTAATTAACTGAGCCTTTTTTCGCTCCAATTTTCTATCCCGCTGAACGAGTGTTGCTTAGGATGTTTATATCTAAATTGTGTTTCAAAACATCCTTTATTGTTGAACATTTACGGTCTCTGCATTAAGCAGGATTAAGCATGTTCTTAACAAATTGTGCAACCGAATCGGCAATTTTTGCCTTCTCGCTGAATGAGCTTACAAAGGCACTTCCGATAATAGCTCCGCTGGCATACTTACAAGCATTCGTAAAAGTGGCATTGTCCGAAATTCCAAATCCGATGAGGCGTGGATTTTTTAGGTTCATGGCCTGAATGCGTTCAAAATAGTCGGCATGGAAATCTTCCACTTTTTTGCCGGCACCGGTTGTCGACGACGATGAAACCATGTAAATAAATCCTTCACTGGCATCGTCGATCTGGCGAATTCGTGCTTCCGACGTTTGTGGCGTAATCAGCAGAATATTATGCAGGTTGTTCTGCTCGAAAATAGTTTTGTATTCTGCTTCAAATTCATCCAACGGAAGGTCGGGCAGGATCGTGCCGTCAATGCCAATTTCATTACACTTCTGGCAGAATTTCTCTACGCCGTATTGATAAACCGGATTCAGGTAGCCCATTAAAACCAGCGGGATAGAAACCGATTCGCGAATGGTTTTTAATTGCTCGAAAAGCACTTTGAGTGACATGCCATTTTTTAAGGCAATTTCGCTGGTGCGTTGAATGGTTGGCCCGTCGGCAGTAGGATCGGAAAAAGGCATTCCAATTTCTATGAGGTCGACGCCATTTTTTTCCAGCTGCTGAATAATTTCAACGGTATCGTTCAGGTTGGGGAACCCGGCAGTAAAATATACCGAGAGTATGTTTTCTTTTTTTCTTTCGAAAAGTTGATTGATTCTGTTGTTCATGATAATAGTTTTAATAGAACGCAGGTGACGCTGATTTTGAAGATTTTCGTTGATTATTATCTGTGGAGATCATTTAAATCTGTGTTATCAGTGTTCGTTTTTTTAGTATCCAAAATAATTCAGGTAGGTTTCCATATCCTTGTTTCCGCTACCCGAAAGGTTAATCACATTCACATCGTCAGGATTCATTTTTATTTTATCCAGCGCGGCAAGTGCGTGAGCCGATTCGAGTGCAGGAATAATACCTTCTTTTTGTGTTAAAAGCAGCACGGCTTGTAATACCTCCTCGTCGGTAGCAGCCAAAAACTTCGCACGACCTGTTTTAAAAAGGTGCGCATGCAATGGACCGATTCCCGGGTAATCCAATCCTGCAGAAATTGAATACGGTTCGGTAATTTGCCCGTCTTCATTCTGCATTAACACAGTTCTGCTCGAGTGTAATACGCCGGGAGTTCCAACCGTTAAGGTAGCTGCAGTTTCATCGGTGTCGACTCCTTTTCCGGCAGCTTCTACACCGATCAGTTCCACCTGCTCATCATCAAGATAATGATAAAAAGCGCCGGCGGCGTTACTTCCTCCGCCAACACATGCCAAAATTCGTGTTGGAAATTCGGAGCCTGTTTGTTCTAGCAATTGCTTTTTCATCTCGGCACTGATGACTGATTGGAAACGTGCAACCATATCAGGGTAGGGGTGCGGCCCAACCACCGAGCCAATAATGTAGTGTGTATCTTCCGGATTGTTGATCCAGTCGCGCATAGCTTCGTTGGTGGCGTCTTTTAATGTTTTATTACCACTGTGAACCGGAATTACTTCAGCTCCAAGCATCTTCATCTTTTTCACGTTAGGTGCCTGGCGTGAAACATCCAGCGCTCCCATGTAAACGATACATTTAATGCCTTTTAGTGCGCAAACTGTTGCTGTTGCCACACCGTGCTGGCCTGCACCTGTTTCGGCAATAATGCGAGTTTTTCCCAGCTGCTGTGCCAACAGAATTTGTCCGATGGTGTTATTTAGTTTGTGCGATCCCGTGTGATTCAAATCTTCCCGTTTCAGGTAGATTTTGCTGCCGTAATGCTCCGACAGGCGGCTGGCATAATACAGCGGTGACGGACGCCCCACATAATCTTTTAACAGTTGATCAAATTCTTTTTTGAATGCTTCTGATTCTATAATTTCCAGGTAACGGCGCTTGAGTTCATCAATATTGGTGAACATCATTTCGGGGATCCATGCCCCGCCAAATTCGCCGTAATATCCTTTTTCGTCTACTTGATATTTCATAATCTTTATTGCTTTGGCGCAATCAGCATCTATTCTGCCTTTAATTGCGCAATAAAATGTTTTAGTTTTTCAATGTTTTTTAATCCGGGGTCGTCTTCGAAACCACTGTTCAGGTCTACTCCGGCAAGCATCGGATGATTTAATTCTTTTATCTCTGCTGCATCATCAGGGCCAATTCCTCCACTCAGGAAAAAGGGCGTATTCCCGGTGTAGTTTTCCAGGATCTGCCAGTTGAATTTTTTACCCGAACCACCATGTTGTTTGGTTTTGGTATCGAATAAAAAATAATCCACATGTCCCTCAAAAGCCGCTGTTGTCGCAAATTTAAAATCATCATCTATTGGGAAGGCTTTTAAAACACGCAGCCCCTGGTTTTTTAACAATCCACAGGTTTTCGGATTTTCCTTGCCGTGTAATTGAATGTATTCGAAACCAAAGTTTTTAGCCAAACCAAGAATTTCAAAAGCATTCTCGTTTACAAAAACACCCACCTTGGGTTTATCAGATTGAAAGAGTCCGGAATCTGGTGTGTCACCAACAAATCGTTTTGATGGGCCGTAAAAAATATAGCCCAGTAGATCGACTCCAAGTGCCTCCACCTGCTCCCGGTTTTGGGTGAATTTCATCCCGCACACTTTTATTTTTAGATTTTTTGTCATCACGTTCCATTTCTTTTATTTCGAACGCAGAGAGAAATCTGTAACATTTGAGCTTCGAAGCAAAAGATTTCTCCTCATTCTTCGTCGAAATGACATTTATAATTCATCAATTAACTTTTTACAAGCCGCACCCGGATCATCCGTTTTCATAAAGGTCTCACCAATCAGGAAGCCTTTAAAACCATGCTCTTTCAAATATTTGATCTCGGCAGCTCCTGCCAACCCACTTTCCGATATTTTTACAAATCTGGCCGGAATAAGTTTCGAAAGCTCCACCGAAGTTTCAACGCTCACCTCAAAAGTTTTCAGGTTGCGGTTGTTTACCCCAACAACATCAACGTAGTCGTTTACGACCTCCAGTTCTTCAGCATTGTGGATTTCCATTAAAACATCCAATCCCAGTTCTTTTGATTTTTTTGCTAGTTCCAGCGCCTTTTCTTTCGAAAGACATGCCGCTATTAAAAGAATCACATCTGCACCAAAAGCTTTGGCTTCCACAATCTGGTAGGTGTCGATCATAAAATCTTTACGCAAAATCGGGATATCGGGATTGGCTTCACGTGCTTTCGCCAGGTTGGCTAATGTTCCGCCAAAGTATTCAAAATCTGTAAGAACCGAAAGACACGAAGCACCCGCAGCATTGTAAGCTTTGGTAACTTCTTCCACTTTTGCCGAAAAATTGATCTCTCCTTTTGAAGGTGATTTTTGCTTGAATTCTGCAATAATACCGGAAACACCTTCTTTCAGCAGGTTTTCTTTTAGCGAGTTGCATTTTCTTGCAAAAGCCGGATAGTTCACCAACTGCTCAACGCTAACTTCTTTTTTCTGGGCAGCTACTTCTTGTTTTTTTGTTGCTACTATTTTATCAAGAATATTCATTGTCTATTATTTGCTCGGCCTTAAAAGGACTTGTTAGTTACTGCTTCCAACTTTTTCAACGCATTTCCGCTGAGTAAAGATTCGCGTGCCATTTCAACACATTCCGTTAATGTTTTTTCCGAAAAAACAACCTGCAATGCAACAGCCGCATTGGCAAGAACAACATTGGTTTGCTCTGTAGTACCATTGCCTTTCAGAACATCGATAAATATTTTAGCGGCGTCTTCCACCGATTCGCCACCAAAAAGTTTTTCAGGAGCAATCTGTGGCAATCCAAATTCTGATGGAGACACCAGTTTGTCTTCCGATTGTGTGGCAAAGTGTGTGTCGGCAGTCAGCGAAATCTCGTCGTAACCATCAACACTGTTTACAATGGCAAAGTTAACATCCATTGTTTTGTACACGTTCTTGTAGTGCTCGAAATTTAAACTGTTGTTAACGCCAAGCACCTGGTATTTGGGTTCCGACGGATTGATCATCGGCCCAAGAATATTAAAGAAGGTTGGCACTTTTAATGCCCGTCGCACCGGAGCAATGTGTTTCATTGCCGGATGGAATAGCGGAGCATGTAAAAAGCAGAATCCTCCTTTTTCGAGGTCGCTTTTTAATTTGTCGATCTCATTGCTGAATTTGTATCCCAGAAATTCCAAAACGTTCGACGAACCGCTGGTTGAAGTGGCAGCATAATTACCATGTTTGGTGACATTTACACCTGCTCCTGCAACAATAAAACAGGATAGTGTGGAGATGTTGAAAGTGTTTTTGCCATCGCCGCCGGTACCCACAATATCAATTGCATTGTAATCCGAGAGATCAACTTTTTTACTGAGTTCCACCATGGCATCGCGAAAGCCTCCCAATTCTTCCGACTGCAACGGACGCATTTTAAAAACGGTTAGAAATGCGGCAAATTCAGCTTCCGAATACAGGCCTTTTCCAACGCCGGTTAAGGCCGCTTTTGCTTCTTCGCGGGTGAGGGTGTTTCCTTCAAAAAGGTATTGTAATGTTTCTTTCATTCGTTTAATATTGTTTATTTTTTATGGTAACTCATGTAACTCGCATAGGCGTTCTTCAGTGTCCTAAAAAGGCTTCTAACTATGCTCGTTTCATTTTTTTAAGCAGTTGAGTTTTTTGAATTTGATTAACTATTTGTTTGGATACAACCAGTTCTCGATCATTTTTTCGCCCAGCGGAGTAAGTACCGATTCGGGGTGGAACTGCACACTTTGTACATCGTATTCTTTGTGCTGCATTGACATTACCAATCCGTCTTCATCATAACTGGTTACTTCAAAACATTCGGGTAATTGCTCGTCCTGAACTATCCACGAGTGGTAACGACCCACATCAAATGATTCGGGCAAACCTTCAAATAATTGGGCTTTAATTCCGGTTTGTTTTACGGGTGTAGCAATTCCATGCAAAACACGGTTCATATTGTGCAGACTACCACCAAAAGCTTCGCCAATGGCTTGATGGCCCAAACAAACTCCCAGCATACTTTTCTTTGGAGCGTATGCTTTTATAATGTCGAGTAAAAGACCTGCCTCTTCAGGAATTCCGGGGCCCGGAGAAAGAACGATCTTGTCGTATTTGTCAATCTCTTCCAAGGCAATCTGGTCGTTGCGAAACACATCAACCGGCTGGCCGGAAATCTTTTTTATGGCATGTACCAGGTTGTAGGTAAATGAGTCGTAATTATCGATAACTAATATCTTCATTTTTTTTTCAAATTAGTTGTCATTTCGAACAAAGTGAGAAGACTGTCTTTTGAAGTCAAAGATTTCTCCTCGTTCCTCGTCGAAATGACAGTTGGTTAACTTATTCCTTTAGCCATTTCAATCGCATTTTTCAATGCGGCCAGTTTGTTATTCACTTCCTGTAATTCACTCTCTTCCTGCGAGTCTGCAACAATTCCGGCACCCGCCTGGTAAAACAGTTTTTTGTCTTTGCTCAAAAACGAGCGGATCATAATCGCATGGTTTACCGAATTATCAAAACCAAGATAACCAATACAACCACCGTAGTAACCACGGTTCTGGTTTTCGTATTTGTCGATCAGTTCCATTGCTTTATACTTAGGTGCCCCCGAAAGTGTTCCGGCCGGGAAAGTTTCACCCAGTACTTTTATCAGGTTGGTATCGTCGGTAATTTCCCCTGAAACCTGCGAAACCAGGTGAATTACATGCGAGAAGAACTGTACCTCGCGGTAAGTTTCAACAATTACATTGTCGGCGTTTCTACTTAAATCGTTACGGGCAAGATCTACCAACATCACGTGCTCGGCATTCTCTTTTGGATCTTTGCTCAATTTCTCTGCAAGTTCGCGATCCTGGTCATCATTTCCGGTTCGTTTAAATGTTCCGGCAATTGGATGAATATAAGCTTTATTGTCTTTTATCCTGATTTCAGCCTCCGGACTCGATCCGAAAATACTGTAAGTTCCGTAATCAAAATAGAAAAGATATGGCGATGGATTTATCGAACGAAGTGCGCGGTAAACATTAAAATCGTCGCCAACAAATTCCTGCGAGAACTGGCGGCTCAGTACGATTTGGAAAACATCACCACGGTAGCAGTGCTCTTTTCCTTTAGTAACCATGTGCATGTATTCTTCGTCGGTGATATTCGATTTCTCTTCGCCACGTACATCGAAACTTGCGGTTGAAAAGTTCAGATTCACCAATAAATGATGCACGTAATCCATTTGCGATTCTTCGCCTTCCAGCAAATTTTCTACAATGTGGATCTGGTTTTTGTGGTGATCGATGGCTACTACATATTTATAAAAACTGTAGTGTACTTCCGGTGTTTGGTATTCTTCGGTTTTTGGCGATGAAAAACGAATGCTTTCGAAATGTTGAATGGCATCGAAATTCAGGTAGCCAAATAAACCGTTGGCCGGCAATTCAATCTCGTCCGAATCAACATTAAATGTTTTAAAGAAATTGTCCAGCTCATCGTGCAACTTCTTTTCGGGAGAAAGACTGAAATTTTCTTTCTCTCTGCCCGGCAAATCGATGCCAACCTCGCCGTTTGTGACTTTAAAATTGGCGATCGGGTTAAAAGCAATAAATGAGTAGGCATTTTCAACTCCGTGGTAATCGGAACTTTCCAGCAATATCGACTTTGGATAAAGCGTGCGAAGTCGTAAATAAATGCTTACCGGAGTTACGGTGTCGGCAAGTATTTTACGAACGACTGGTTTAAAATTGAGTTTTTCCATTTTGTTTTTTTATGTTTTGTTCTTGTTTGTATTTCTATTCTAAAAATGCTGTTAGCAAGGTGTTTAAACTAAAAACGGCTCACCGTGAAATCCGATGAGCCGCTTTTAATTTATGCAATGACGTATCCTCTCTTCACGATATTTGTAAAAAGTTGCTACGCCACCACCAAATGTTATTGTTTGTTCTCATAATTATTTTTCTATTAAACAAAAAAACCTGCTCTTGTTAGAAGCAGGCCTGTCATATCTTTAAAAATAGCAATATGGCTCTTAACTCCTAACTTACGTAAGAAGACCCCACCACGGAAGCCATATTGTATTTATTTTTTGCATTTTTTAATTTTAATCTTCTGCAAGAAAAACGTTTTTTTTGAAATATCAAAATATTGTCGATAGAAGCTTCAAAAAACTATTTCTCAAATAAAGTTGCTTTAACAATTAGTTCGCCAACGTGAAACGGAAACTCACTCCAAAATTCGCATTGGTTGTACGGTACGAAAGCGAGGTAAACGGATCGTTAATAATACGATCGTAATAAACACGCATTTCAAACTTATCACTTAAGCGGTAGTCGGCATAGGTTTTTAAGGTAAAGTTACCTTGTCCGGCAGTAATCTGGTCGGCGGCATCATCCAACTGGCGCAAAATGGTTTTTGTTTTACGGTACGAAATATCGGCACGAACATTTAAATCGTTCGAGTAAGCCTGTTGCGAATTCTTTGTTTTAATGATCAAATCCATTCGCGTAAAACGATACCCCAATCCTAAAATATATTCGTTGCTCAGTATCTCGGTCAACTGGTTGTTCGATAACGACAAGTTCAGGTTGCGAGCACGTTTAATCTCACCGCGTGTAGTAAGATCGCTCAACCACATGATGTCGATATTGATCAGCGGGTTGAAAGCCTCAACAATACTTACGGTATTAAAATCGTAGGCTGGAACAAAGTTGTCTGCCAGGTCGCGCACCATGGTGTAGCCATCTTCAGCAGCAATAAAATTCAGGTTGGTAGAATACGATCCAACGTTGTAAGTTGAACGGTAGGTATGTTGGAAATTCAACGAACGCATAACTTTATTCAGTCCCGGAATTCGCGAAACCATTCCTTCGTAACGAATACTCCAGTTCGGGCGGATGTATTTTAACGACGGGAACAAGCCCAGCGAAACATCCTGAGGATCTTTATTCTGATAAGCCGCAAGGAATGCCGGAACAAGAACTTCTACAGAGTTCGGCCCGTAACCATCAGGGAAACCCGGATAGTTTTGGTTCGGAGCATTCGGATCATAACCTGCACTGGTACCACGCTGTTGCGCCAAACGATGTGCAATTACGCGGCGGTAGTCTTTCATGTTTTCAAATGCATCGGAGCTGGTTACTTCTTCTTTTCCAATTTTGAAGAACGCAGTTCCCAAGGTCAACGTCGACATGCTAAAGTTTCCACTTTCGGAGTAGCTGTTGGCAACAAAACTACCTGAGTTAGTATCGTAATTGTAGAACTCTGTAATATTTTTCGACATCGAACGGTTAGCAGTTAAATCAATACGCAGGTCGGGGAGAGGCTCCCACAGCGCACGGAAATTAATCCGTTCGTTTTCCATAATCTGGAACGGTTGATTCAATGTTGAGTCGATGGTCAGCCAGCCGTTTTCTGCCGCTTTCACTGCAAAGTCGCGGTCTTGCCATCCAAACAGGAACGGAAGTCCCGGAGCCAGTTTCGGATCGAGTGTTTGTGTTCCCCAATCCGGATCGCCACTAAATCTGCCAGTTCCAAACAATGTTGGTTCTGGCAGGAAGCCCGGCAATACGGTACCACCGTTTTTACTGTAGTTTACCGAGAAGGTACGGAATCCGATCACCATTCGTGTGGTCAGATCCAACATATCTTTCATGAACGACTGATCGCCGCGTTTTCCGGTAACCGTAAGCATTGCCTGCTGCACATCAACCGTTGGAACAAATTCAATAGTATTGGCATCAATGATATTTGTACGGCCCGGAACAGTTTTACCATCCACATCGGTTACCAGAACTTTTACTTTTTTAGTATTCAGCTTGTGGGCAAATTGTTGGCCCTGGTCGGCTGTAAATTTAGCACTGCTGCTAAACGTTTCTTCCTGTTTTCGTTGCAGTGGCTCGGCTTGCTGGTTCGTTCTTCCTCGTGTACTCCGGCTGTTTAAGCTGCCACGTCCACGTCCTGTCCGCCTGAATTTCTGGTCGACCTCTTTAAAATAGGGCACCTTGTTAAACAGGGTTTGGAAGTTGGCGTTACCGGTGAGCGTAAGGTTGCGCGAGTTGGTAATAATGTTACCCACATTAATATCGTCGTTGGTTAACGATCCGGCAGCCCACTCGTAAGTTCCCGAGTAACGAACTGTACCACTCATAAAATTCAATGCACGAATACTTCGGATAGGCACCTGGTAAGTGGCATTAAAACTATGATTGTAAAGCGTTGGTCGTCCTAAATTCCACAGGTTGGTAAGAATCGAATCGCGCTTCCATTCGTAGTCGTCGTCGTTTTTATTTATCCGGCCTTCGGGTTCATCAATTCGCGAAGTTCCTCGTGATGAGAAATCAAATTTCAACGAACGGGTAACATCGTAACGGATGTCGAGGTAACGGTTCCAAAGGAAATCTTTATCGTAGGTAGCCGGTAATATCAGGTTCGGATTCGTGATATTCCGTGACTGACGCTCGTGGTACTTACGATACAAATCGGTACGATACGAAATCTGCGTTGGCAGCGGATAGAAATTAAAGTCGCCAATCAGTTTCAAAGGTCCTTTTTGCAGGAACTGAACTTTGCTAAATGGCTGAATCAATTTCGGACGGTTGCTGTAGTTGTACGAGAACATCACACGGTGCGTCCTGTTCACGTTGTACTCGGTTGTAATGTTTCGTTTCGAAGTTTCGTTGTACGAATAGGTAACTGCAAAGTTTTCCGGATCCCACAAATGCGTTTTTTCTTTTTGGCGCTGCGGCTCCACTTTTACGTTGGTAAAGTTGAGGCTTTTTCGCTCAATCACATCCTGCGATATATTTTTTATCGAGTCTTTTTCGCTGCTGGTTCGCGCATGAGCCAGCGATTCTTTTAATTCAATATCCGGATTTACCGGGTCGTATTTTGGTGTTGCCGTACTGTTTGAGTAGCCATAGTACATTGGAATACGAACACCTGCTCTTTCGGGGAAGAAACGTCCCCAATCGATTGATGCCGACACATCGATTTCATCCAGGTCGTCGATCATTCGGCTGTTAATATTTTCGTCGATGCTCCCGAAACCGGCAGTACGTTTACGTCCGGCAACCACCACGCTACCCAGGTCGGCCAAACGTGTTGAAACACGTGCGTTGGCGGCCCATCCACCTTCGTCGTCAAAATCGGTAAGGCGTAATTCGTTGGCCCAAACAATAACCGATTTCGGACCGGTGTTTACTTGTCCCCGTTTATTGCGAACCCCCATCATCATTACTTCCACATTACCAAGGTTCGGGCTACCTTTTACTTTCACCCGGTTTTTACCGTCGTTCCAGCCGTTGTGCGAACCTTCATAAATATCCTGCATCGAAATAATCGAGCCTTCCATTCGCATGGCGTCGTTACGCTCCAGTTTCAGGTTAGTAAACAGCTCGAGCGGAATATTTAGGCGGTTTTCGTCGGGCCAAACCATATAGCGGTCGCTTTCAATATCGCCATTGTAATTTCCTTCGGGCGTAAGTTTTAACGGTACTTCGTATTCGTAGTAGTTGTAGTTATAATCCGATCCCAAACGAATAAAGAAATACAGTTGGTCATCTTCCAGCGGGTACTCGTCAATTTCTTCGGCGTGAACTTCCATTTTCAGGGTTTTGTACCTTCTGAAATCCATGTACAACGATTTGTATGCTGCACGTGCGTCGCCTTGTTCCAGCTCAGTCACTTTCATTTCAATCGACTGCTCGTTTAACTGACGCAACTGCGGGTTGGCAGGGTCGATAACCCTTGAAACTCCCGGAGGCAAAATGTAGTTTACCGGAGAGCGGCTTGAGTTTTCTTCAATACTAACGGCCGAAATATCAAAACTGGCGTCTGTTGAAGGAATTGCTCCGTCTTCCAGAATATCGCCGGTGTAACGACGCCAATCGGCACGAACAAGGTCGAGTGTGGCAAAACGCAGAACTGTAGGATCGGCAAAACCATGCATGAAAATACGCATGAAACGGATCGAGTTCAAATCGTTGATATCTCCAATTACCGACTCCGGTGCATTTACCGGAATCTTAAACTGGTACCAGTCAACTTCGCCAATTTCACCATTCTTAAGCTCAACGCGAGCACGTCGTACATCCGAAATGTAGTTGTTCCCCAACTCCATGTCTTCTTTTCGCAAACTTACACGGTACTGGAAATAACGTTCGTATTCGTTTAGTGTATTGTCGTCGTTAATGTCTTCAATGTCGGGTAAAGTAGTTGCCGAAGTTGGATAACTTTCAGGCGACATTTCCGAAGTTGGCGAGTTGCCATCGGGGCCGTTGTATTGTTTGTAGCGCTCCAAAATTCCTAATTCCTGCTGGTCGTAATCCGAACCGCGGTAATAGTGGAAGTTATCCGACGACGGGTCGTTCATTGCACGCTGGTACACATCGTCGCTTACTTTTTGCTGCAATTCCTGCAGGTAAATTTCAAAATGTGTGCGCTCATCGTCATCGTTCAATCCATCAAAACCAATATCCTGGTACTGGCGCGAGCTGATGGTGTTATCGAATGCATTTACCAACGATTGTTGTGTTGAAACGCGTCCCCAAATAGTAGTGTCTACATTGGTTAATTCGGCAGTGGTTGGCAAACCGTTCTCAAACGATTTTCGCGAGTCTTTTAATACGTCTTCCGAAATCTCTCCAAGGTTGAAATACAGGTCACCACCAGAATCGTCGCCCATTGTGTCGTTAACGAACGGGTCCATCATCCAGAATTCGATGTATTCAATGTTGGCATTTTCAAAGTCGCTGGTTTGAATTTCGCGCATAATACCACCCCAACGTGATTCCGGATCGCGCAAGGTACCATCGGTGTTAATCCCTGCCGTTAAATTCGAGTTGCCGGTGTCGTAGTTGTACGGACCACGTTCTGACGGATAAAAGGCCAGATCGAGCACAGCAATGTTTGTTGGCTCGCCGGTAGTAAATTCACGTTCCGGGAATATCTCTTGTTCGAACACCTCGCGCACAAGGTGGTTCGATTGTAAATCTCTGTCGTTTTTAATATGGTCGGGCGTTAGCGCATTATTTCTCAGGAATAGCGGATCGATATTGTACCACGCCAACTTTGCACGGTTCATACCGTACTCGAGCGAGTTGCTCAGGTTGGCCTCCGGAAACATATCGTTTTGGTTCTGTGGCGTACTTGCCAGCATCCACGACGAGCGGGTTCGCATATCGATAGCTGTTTTTGTCGACTCAAAATCATCAACATAAACAGCTCCGTCAATCGATTTTGAACTTCCCGGAACCAGTTGTGCAAATTCAGCCTCAACATCAATTGATGAAGTGGCGGTTGTGCTATAAAACGGCAACGCGTCTAATGCTTTGGTAATAAATGGCGCTTCGGTGTTGTAACGGGCATCCATTCCGTACATCAGGTTCGAAATCGGATCTTCACCATAATCCACTTTTTCCGTTAACGGGCGCTCGTTCATCCAAAGGGCTGTTGCACCGATGTTGAAATTATCGGAGAAAGCATAGTTGGCATGCGTTCCCATCAAGGTTTTGCGCTGCATGGTAAACAGATCCTCGCTTTCGGTAGCAACTTGTATCGGAGTTCCGGCTTCGAGCAGTGCCTGGTTTATAATTTTCACTCGTCCCAGCGTGTAGTCAACGGTATAATCAACATTTTCGGTAAGCACCTGTCCGCCGGCAGTAACGGTCACCGAACCTTGCGTAAGGTTTAAAGTTCCCAGTGCAATATCGGAACTTGACGAGCCTTTGTAACTACCGGTAAGTCGGAATTTGTTGTGCTCGGCATCTTGCTCGGCTTTTACCTGCGTTGAGTCGTATAAGGTTTGGAAAGTGTATTGCTCAATGTCTGCCGGATTTTGAATGGAATCGGCCAAATGACTACCAAATGGTTCAACCACCGGGAAAATGATACGCCCCGTGTTGGAGTTCACTGTTATGCCTTCAACATAGTCGAACACCCCGTCTTTTGTCGGGTCGAGCTGCGAATTGAGCATGTCCAACCGCATTACTTCCAAAAGAATATGTCCCTGAATTCGTGATGCAGGCAGGTAGTTTATGTAAGTTCCTGTAGAATCGTTTTGGTAAACCACATTCAACTCAAAATCGTCGCTGGTTAACTGATAGGCATTCAGGTTATAAATGTTTTTCATCATCAGGTTCCAGGTTGGTTTACCCGGCGACAAGTTGGTGCCTTTCAGCAATTTCATGAACAGCGTTTGCGGTGCATCGATACCATCGGTTGAGAATTCACCCACCTGAAAGGTCTGACCGTTGTAGGTAAAGTTGAAGGCAACTGCCAAAACTTCATCCGTGTTCAAAGCACTGTTTAACGAGATATATCCCAGCTGTTTGTTAATGGTAAATTCTGATTCGTTCAGTTTGCGTGCCTGCTCAATTTTTTCAAAGTCGGTTCCACCTTTAAAATCGTCCCCGAATTGTGACATTACACCAGTGATGTTCTGTACTTGACGAACACTGTTGTAAGTGGTGTTCATTTCATTGTAAAGCCCGTTGGCCTGGTTGCTCGGGAATAAATTTTGCGGGTAAGGCAGCCCGTTATTTTGCTGAAACTGCGGAATCGGGTTGTAAATGTGCGGATCGTGTTCGGCTAAATCCTGAAAAGCCAGAACGTTTCGCGAATCATCAAAATCGTTTGATTTGTTGGTTACCCAAACTTCCACTTTGTTAATGGTGATGGGCGAACGCGGAATAGCCGTGCTTTGTAGCCATTCGTTGTAGTGATCGCGGAAATATTGTGCCAGGAAAAAGTGGCGGTTGGCATCGTAATTAGCCGCCGAAATATCGAAAGTAGCAACCTGCGCGCCTCCTTCGGTTTCCACGGTTTTCGATTCGCCGCGGTGTTGCGAGAAAAGTGTTGTAACTGTTAATTTCCCAAACTGCATTTCGGCTTTTACACCAAAAAGGTTCGAGGCTCCGGTTATTAACGAACCGTTTAGCGGTAACGACACATTACCCGCTTCAATGCGTTGTAGTATTTCGTCTTCGTCGCCGGTGTACTCGAGGTTCATTTTGTTTTCGTAATCAAAAGTAGCCTCGGTGTTGTAGTTCACCCGCATATTCATTTTTGTACCGATCTGGCCGGTTACGTTCATCTGAATTTTCTCGTCAAAATCGAAAGTTGGAACTTTTCGTAAACGTTCGGGAATCGATGGGTTTTCGGTTTTATTTACCTGGTAGCCAAAACTTACTTCAACATAACCCTGCGGCTGAATATTGATGGTATTTCCTCCGAAAATACGGTTAAACGCCTCGCTTCCAATTGTTAGTTTCGGGAGCAGTCCGCCGCGGGCATCGATCGATTCCTGCTGCGTTCTCGATCGCCAGTAATCCTGAATCGATTTATCGAAATCGTATTCCAAATAATCGTTGAGCGACATACTTTGTGGCAAACGATAATTCAACGAACCCACCTTTTCGTAAAAAACGTACTGACCAGTAATCGGGTCGTACTCAATTTCGTACTTAATGTTGTTGGGCTTACTGAGGTATAATTTCGACGAATCCTGTTCCGGATATCCAAATGCCGGCTGATCTTTGAAAGGGTAGGGCAATGTGCCCGTTGTATCTATTTCAGGCACTTCCTGAGCTTCTCCTTCGAAAGGAACTGAAAGGGCAAAAAATACGAATAGAATGAAGAATATTTTAGGTAAACTTCGGCTAAGTGTCATTTCATTAAAATTACTACAACAAAGGCTTTTCGAAAAAAATGGTTGCTACTTCTTGTCAGGTTTTTCTTTTTCGAAAATGGTAAATTTATAACCTTTTCAATGCTTGTTTTATTACGCTCTCAACGTTCGCGTCAGGTTGCTCCTGAAGTATCTTCGATACTATCTTTTCTGCATCTTTTTTCGCAAAACCAAGCATGACTAATGCAGATAACGATTCATTCCTGATAGTATTGTCTGCAACAGCTAAAATTTGCCCCGAATCGGGTATTTTTCCGAGTTTATCTTTTAGGTCGATTATGATACGTTGTGCAGTTTTTGCTCCGATACCTTTTACAGCTTTCAAAACAGCCACATTCTCGGTGGTTACTGCGGCTTTTAATTCATCAGGATTTAGCGACGAAAGCATCATAATTGCCGTGTTGGCACCAACTCCGTTCACCGAAATCAGATTGCGAAACAATTCACGTTCGGTGGTGGTGGCAAAACCATACAATGTATGGGCATCTTCGCGAACTACCTGGTGTAAAAAAACTTTCACTTCTTTTTTCCCGTTGAGCGCACTGTAAGAGTTCAATGAAATATGAACAAAGTAGCCAACGCCGGAAGTTTCAATCACAACATTTGTTGCGCTTATTTCGGCAATGTTACCCTTAATGAATTCGTACATAGCAAAGCTTTTTTATAATGTATCTTCCTCTTCTGATGCTTCAATATCAACACTTTCATCAACCTGGTTCGGGTTAATGTCATATTTTCTCAGCGGATTTTTACTGATCTCGCTGTAAATATTCCGGTTTTTGTAAACATCGATAGCAAGGTACAAAGCCTGGCGGAAAGATTCGGGTGATGCTTTTCCTTCTCCGGCAATTGCGTATGCAGTACCGTGAGCCGGCGATGTGCGAATGGCTGGAAGTCCGGCTGTGTAATTTACGCCACGTTCGAACGAGGCCAGTTTAAAAGGAATTAAGCCCTGGTCGTGGTACATGGCCAGAATTGCGTCAAATTTACGGTAATCTTCCGATCCAAAGAAACCATCGGCAGGATATGGCCCAAGCGCCATAATGCCTTCTTTTTTAGCCTGAATAACGGCCGGAAGAATAATTTCTTTGTCTTCTTTACCGATCAAACCATTGTCGCCGGCATGCGGATTCAATCCGAAAACAGCAATTCGTGGTTTGGTAATGGCAAAGTCTTGCTGAAGCGATTTTGCAATGATCCTGATCTTTGAAAGGATGATGTCTTTATTCAAACTTTCAGAAACTTTTGAAATTGGAATGTGGGTTGTTACCACACCAATTTTCAGCGACTCACTCACCATTAACATGGCGTAATCTTTTGTGTCGAATTTTTGTGCCAGGAACTCGGTGTGTCCCGGAAAATTAAATTCTTCACTTTGAATATTGTCTTTGTTGATCGGTGCAGTGATCAGCGCATCGATGTATCCTTTTTGAAGATCGCTGGTAGCACGGTCAAGCGCATCAAAAGACGAAACTCCGGCTTCGGTGGTTGATTTTCCCAGTTCCACACGAATATTCTCGTCAACACAATTTATGATGTTTGCTTTTCTTGGAAGTAATTCTTTGGTGTTGCGAATGTGGTTGAAGCTTACATCGTTTATATCCAGTGCTTTGCGGTGGTAGGCTGCCACTTTTGGAGAGCCATAAACAACCGGTGTACACATTTCGAGAATACGGGGATCGGAAAGCGTTTTTAAGATTACTTCGTATCCAATTCCGTTTATATCTCCGTGAGTGATTCCTATGCGTATTGTATCTTGTTTTGCCATTGTATTTTATTTCAGAAAATTTGCCCTTATTATAAAGTGTCGCAAAGTTAATTTAATTAATTTAAATAAGCATGATCTTATTTATGCATGATTTCCACGCTTTTCGTGCTTGCGCCACGTGGTTTTATTTTGCTTGTGATTTCAGAAAATCATAAAGTAATCGGGCACCAAATCCTGTTCCTCCGGCCGGCCGGTACGCCTCTTTTTCTTTTCTAAAAGCGGGGCCTGCCATATCAACATGTATCCAGTTGTAATCAGTAAAATGTTCCAGAAACTTTCCGGCAATTGTTGTTTGTCCCTCGCGGGTGCCAAGGTTGTTGAGGTCGGCAATTGGCGATTTTAGCGGCGCGGCATATTCTTCCCAAAGCGGAACTTCAATCAGTCTCTCGAAGGTGTTTAATCCCGACTCTTTCAATTGTTCCACATTTTGAGCGGTGTTGCCCATTACCACTGCTGCATGCGGCCCTGCAATAATATCGGCCGATCCGGTTAAAGTAGCGCAATCAATTACCAGTTGTGGTTTATATTTTTTTGCATAGCTCAATGCGTCGGCCAAAATGAGTCGTCCTTCAGCATCGGTGTTTTTGATTTCCACCGTGGTTTCGTCGAACATTTTTATGATATCGCCCGGAACGTAGGCATTTCCATCGGGGCGGTTGTCGGTTGCCGGAACGAGACCAACAATATGTAGCGGAAGTTTATTCAACGCAGCAGCATAGATTGCCGTAACAATGGCGGCGGCTCCGCCCATATCCGATTTCATGTAGTCCATCGAGTTTGGTGTAGGTTTTAGGCTTAAACCACCTGTGTCGTAAACAACACCTTTTCCCACCAAAACAATGGCTTGTTTGTTTGTGGCATTTTCAGGTTTCCACTCCAGGATGTTAAACGTTGGCGGATCGATACTGCCTTTATTCACTGCCAGAAGTCCGCCCATTTTAAGGGTTTCAATTTTTTTCTTATTAAAAACCTCGAGTGAAAAGCCGGCTTCGCTACTTAGTTTTTCAATTTCTTTTGAGAACTGACTGGCGGTTAAAAACGACAGCGGTTCGTTAACCAAATCGCGAGCGGCGAAATTCGCCTTGGTTGTATTTACAATCTCGTTGATCTTCTCGTCAGTGATTTTCTCGCTAACGATTAAAATATTTTCAAGTTGAAATGCCTCTTTTTCTTTTTTGTATTTATCGAAAGTGTAGGTGTTCAGCAGTAATCCTTCTAGAAAATCAGCTAAAAGATCAGCTTCGCAAAAACTGGTTAGCTGAACCGATGTTTCTCCGGCCGACTTAAGAGCATCGTAAAGTTTTGTACCGGCTACTCTTGCCATCTCTGCCTGCAGGTAGTTTTCTTTATCGGTTTTTATTTTGCCAAAAAACAGAAGGTTCGGAATGCGCGTAATCGTACATGTATCTTCTTTTTCAAACTTCTTTTGCAGGAATGTCTTTTCGTTTTCGGCGAGTTGGATTGAGGCTGTTTCTTTTAAATCGGTGCACAAACAGGCCAAAGAACTCTCCTCCGCTATTTTGGTGGTAATGGATATTTTTGGGATCATAGTTTTAAATTTTAAGCTAAAATAAGGATTAAATACAAGTTGTTTTGGCTGAAATGAAGTAAACAGTTGACAGCGAATTGTTAATTCATCGGATAACTTTTCCTGCACCGGGTTTTAACGGCTTGTTGTGGAGGATGACAGATACAAAAAAGGACCTTATTAAAGGCCCTTTTATTCTGTTTTGTTATTGTGTTTATTAATGATCGTCGCCAAAATAAGCATGCTCAAAAAGGTGCAGCTTTTCGCGAAGCGTATCAATAATACTTAAATCGGTGCTTTGTTTGCTCTTCATTGCAAATACCGAAAGGTGGTGTAACAATTCCAGTTGTTTTACATATTTGCGGTAGGCAGCCTCATCAGCCGATGAAGTAATTTTTACACGTTGGTGCAAAAAATACTGGCTTACAATTTCCTGCATTTCTTTGGCGTGCTCTTCTTTATTCATTACCCAACGAACCAACTGGTTGTAATCGGGATTTTCCGATTTCGATAATTCGTTAATCTGGTTCATCGATTTTTCAATGGTTTCAATGTGTTCGTATAACAGGGCAATGCGAACCGAGTCGCCATAAATACCACAAGGAATTTCGCAATGTGCTTTTGCCTGAAAACTTGAAAGTGCAATAATGCCCATGATTAAGGCCGCGGAAAAAAGTTTTGTAATTTTTTTCATTTCTCTATTTTGAATGTTTGTATTTAATAACTGTCTGTATAACAATAAAAGTAGAATATGGTTTGAGTTTGTTTGATATTTTCCTTCGATAGGGAATAGAATTTTTAATTGATTTTTTTTAGAAAAAAGTTTTGACTTTTAAGAAAAGCTATTACTTTTGCATCGCTTTTGAAAAGCAAACGTTCTCAAAAAGGGAATTAAACCTTCCCCAGTAGCTCAGTTGGTTAGAGCGGCGGACTGTTAATCCGTAGGTCGTTGGTTCAAGTCCAACCTGGGGAGCTTTTTAAATTCATAGCGTGCTGATTATCAGTGCGCTATTTTTGTTTAAAAGAGAGTTTAAAAGAGAGAATGGTGTATGATTTTGGTAATACTTACACTCTTGTTCCTGTGTTTTTTAAGAGTATTTTTCTTTAAAATTTCCGGCAAATCAACGCATTGTTTAGAATGTTTCTAAATAAAAATATCGTCTGACATGGGCAAAAAGTGTTATGTCTGTAAATCAGCGTTTTAGCTATTAGGAAGGTGAGTGTTTCTGTCATTCTCTTTATAAATAGCCTGCGCCGCCCTAAAACTGTTTCGTAATTACGGTTTCTCGATTTTGCCTTATATGCTGTGAGAATGTTCAATTTTGTTTCAATCTATTCTATAATGAAATATGGTATTGGTATTGATGAATAAGGCTTCTGTCTGTGTTGCAGATTAGGTTGTGGGAATATAAAAATGAATGTCATCAGGGCTCAGAGGTAATACAGGTTAATCCGAGAGACGAATATGGTAGTGTGAGATTATTGGGGAAGACTGTACAGGTATTGTTATATTTTATATCCTTTTATAAGAGTTGGGCCAATGCTGTGAAGGGAAAACTCGGTTTCCATTTCTTCAATAATGAATTCTCCTTCATTGCTGGACAGTTTGCTTGTAATGTTCTCCTTTATGTGTGTAATAAGATTAAGAGGTAATTGAGCTTGTCTTGTGACCGGTTGTCTTTTGCTCCAGAACCGATTCCATTGTGCCCACCTTTTTGTAAAGAGTCCTACTTCTTCTTTATCCCATGAGAGCGAAAGGTTGGAGGTAGAATTTAATGCAATATTGTTACCTCTGTAAAATAACAGACGCGGTTCAAATTTCTGGAACGCAAACCTGATACCTTCCAGGTTGCCGGGTTGAAAAACCATTGGGTAAGGATCACAGATTATCGTGCTGAAGCAAGTTTTTATTTCTTCTTCTTCAGTTTTATCCGGATTGTAAAAACCCGGTTGAAATCCGATTGAGAAATGTTGCCATCCAAGCGCATCGGTTATTACTTCACTCTGACCTACTGGATCGGGATCTGATATATTCATTAGTTTATATTCAGCATATACATCCAGGCTTGTCAGGTAGCGGATATCCCCCAGCTGAGGATCTTCTACATTTGGCAATTCATACCAGTTATATACCGGCTCCTTTAAATCGCTTAAACGGTCTGATATGTCTGTCCATCTCTCCGAAAATATCAAATCGTTTTCATCGTGTTTGTAAGAGAATTTAAGAGTAACATCCTTTTGTTCATCCAATTCCCAGTTCCCAACCATGTATTTGTCGATCGGAAT
>NZ_CAJXTC010000037.1 GCF_913060805.1 uncultured Draconibacterium sp. | reverse complement strand
CACGATAATTTAATTTTGCAGTACATATACAAACAGTACTACTATAAAGTAAATTATTTCATTAAGAAAAACCAAGGTAGTGAGGACGATGCCAGTGATATTTTTCAGGAAGCTATTATCGTTATTTACAGGAAATTAAAAGAAAACGATTTAATTTTCGAAAAGAGTTCTTTTCAAGGTTATTTATTTTCGGTGTGTCGATTTTTATGGTTAAAGCAACTGGAGAAACGACGGATTGAAAGAGAAAAGCTGAACGATTCATTACCGTTTCAGGAAGACGTTTACGACGACAACCTGGTAGAATTGGTCGATAAAAACCAAAAATACGGATTGTATCAGAAGCATTTCAAAACCTTGAGTACAGATTGTCAGAAGCTATTGCAGATGTTTTTTGAAAAGGTCCCGCTAAAAGAAATTGCGAAAATTATGGGCTACAAATCTGAAAAATACGCTAAAACAAGAAAGTATAAATGTAAAGAACTGTTGATAAAGCGCATTAAGCAAGATACAGAATTTAAAAAGATACTTGAAGATGACACCTAAAGCAGAATTATTTGGACGCATTGAAGATTACTGTTTAGATCTTTTAAACAAACCAGAGAGAGACGAATTTGAAAAAGAGTTAAAATTAAACCCGGAATTAAGAGAAGAAGTTGAACTTCAGATGAATATCCAGAATGCCGTATTGGAGATGGATGTTCTCGATCTTAAAGGGAAACTCGAAGAAATTCAAACAAACAGTACAAATGGCAAGTTAAATGGCTCTTTCGAGCTGTTAGACGACTTCAGCGAATTTGAAGAAGCCACAGCAGAGTTAACCACCGAAGAACTTATTGAAAGTTTCGAATCGCTCCCAAAAGTTCATGTATATCAGCATGAGCGAACCAGCAACGAAAACATACACCATTATTATAAAGAGCAAAACGGTTCTGAGCAAGTCGCCATTGAAGACGACCTGAACGGTTTTGATATGGAAGGTCTGGAAGGCCTTGAAGAAGCTGTTTTAGAAACAGACATTTTGAACTTGCGCGAAACATTGCAGCAGGTTGCAAAATCGGTTGAACCACAATATTCAGTTGAAGATATCGACTCATATCTTGAAGGAGAAATGGGCGACGATATTTTGGCCGAATTCGAAGGTGAGTTGAACCAAAACGAGCTGTTACAATCAGAAGTTAATCTGCATAAAGAGCTTGAAATGGCTGTTGCAGAAAACGATGTAATGGATCTGAGAAGTGAATTAAGAAATATCATGGAGTCTGAAACATCGTGGAATGTTAGCGAGCAAGCCATTGAAGACTTTATTGATGGAGTACTGGAGGAAGGTATGTTAGAAGAATTCAGTGCTGAATTAAAAGAAAATACCGATCTGATGGCGGAAGTTGCACTTCGCGAGAATATAAACTCTGCCGTTTCGGAAATGGATATCATGGGCTTACGTCAGAAACTGCAGGACGCAAGAGACGAATCCGAGAAGAAAGAGGTGAAATCGATTATAATGCCTCGCATCGAGATCGGTTCTACCAAATTCTGGCGCAGCAGCGTAGCCGTTGTTTTAGTGCTGGTAGGTTTACTTGGCGCAATGCAAATGAATACCAATACGATTGACAATTCGTACGACAAGTACTTTGAGTCGACAACATGGGCATCTGAACGTTCGGTTGACAGCGATGTGAGTGTTATACAACAGGCTCAAATGTATTTTCAGCAGAATGAGTTCCAGAAAACTATCGACCTGTTAAATGATGCAACGGTTAAAGCTGATGAACAATTTGTTCCACAGTTTTACAAAGGATTGAGTTATCAGAACTTAAATAAGTACCCGAGTGCGGTTACTGAGTATACTAAAGTTATTGATCACGGAAATAACATGTTTATCGAGGAAGCCGAGTGGTATAAAGCACTTTGTTACCTGAAAATGAATAAGAGGGCAGAGGCTAAGAAAGAATTGCTTGCAGTGATTGATCGCAAAGGTCATTACGAAAAAGATGCAAAGGCAATTTTAAGGAAGCTCAAGTACTCTTTTAAATAATCGAAGGATCGTCCAAAAGATTAATTCGAAAACATATACACATTCAATTAAGCCTGTCGGTTACGACGGGCTTTTTTTATGCGAATTCCCTGGTCGATAGAAAAAGCGATAATCAAAAGAATAAGAATGGCAAAAAAGTAAAGATCGTAACTTGTATAAACCGGCGAATTATCGCCAATACATTTAAAACTCATCCAGTAGTGCGGGTGTGCAAGTCTTGAATTTGATTCTTCAAGATATTTTAGTTTTGCAAGACGAAGAGCTTCATCTTTTGTTTTTCCTGCTTTTAAGTATTTATAAAAAGAGGTCATAATTTTTGTGCCGGCTACATCTTCAACTTCCCAAAGCGACATTACAACCGATGGACATCCGGCATATAAAAAACCTCGGGCCAAACTCATCAAACCTTCTCCTTTTTGAAGTTTTCCCACACCGGTATTACATGCACTTAGCACGGTCATGCTGGCATTTAAATCGAGATTGTAAATGTCAGCTGTGTTTAACCAGCCGTCATTATCCAATGTGGTCGTGTCAGCGTTTTGACTAAAAGCCAAGCGAGAGTAGGCCGGTAACGAGTCGTTTATGTAGGCGTGCATAGCCAAATGTAGAATGTCGAAATTGCCACTTTGCTCTCTGAAATTTTGCTCGGTTGCCTCTCTGCTTCTAAAAATAGTTGTATTAACCGAATTAGCTATATCGTCAACTTCTTTTTGTACGCCCGGCAACGGTGCAAGTTTATAACTTGTTCCTGTCATTTTAAATTCTTCAGAATTGTATTCAGGTGCAAAAGCCAGAGTATGGTTGCGCAGCCTTGGTTTTGAAGCTTTGTTCTTCAAGAAAATATTTACCGAATTGGCGTAGTTAATATTTACATCTTTTACCAGGTAATTCAGTTCATTAAACCGGATGGCCTCACTTGTATCGGGCAGTGATTTTAATAGTCCGTCGAATGCAATGTAATTCAGTTTCCCGTCAGGTATTATTGTCAGGTGCTTTTCAGTAATATCTTGTTCGTAAGGGGCAACCAGTAGATTGTATAGGCGGTTCGAAGAAACACAATATCGTTTGGCATCTTCGTTATGTGTAAACATGTAATCGGTTGACGACATAAACCGAAAGGTTTCTTCTAAAGCTTGTAATTCATTATTAATGAGTGTCTTTTTATGAAATTCAATGTTGTCTTTTGTTATAAAAAAGGTGTACAACGAAGTTAAAGTATCAGCATCATTATCAGCATTTTCTGCTGATGGTTCAGCTAAAAAGTACTCTACAATCGCCTCTTTTCTGTCAACTTTATCTTGTATTTCATTTAAGCTTAGCGTGGAATTGGAGTATTTCAGCTGATAATAGTCGGGGTAACTTTCTTCCATATAACGATTTAACTCATCCCTTTGCCGTGATGCGTTAAAAATCTCATCGTTATATTCTTCCAACAGCGAACTGTCAGGTTCATCGTAGTTTAATTCTTCGTATTGTAATTCAGAATAATTGGCGATTGTATTGTTTAATTTCCGTTCCAGCTCCAACAGACTATCAGGAATCAAACTATTTTCCTGAGCCAGTTCATTGGAAATTTTATCGAATAGCGCGCTACTTTTTAACTGCTCCGAATTATTGAAAGCAATTTCTAGGAATTCTTGGTTAGCAGAATAATTGTACGCAAGGTAAGCTGTTTCAATAATTTTACTGATGGTTTGATATTGCAGATTTGAAAGCTGGATCTTGCTTTCATCATTCGAAATTTCTTTACGCGCCTGTTGAATGAGATTACTGGTATTGTTATAACAACTTATTGCATAGTCTAGGTTTTCACCGAAATCAGGTCCTTTATTCTCATTATCAAGTAGTGCTATTTCCAGATATACATCACCAATTACTTTTATAAGACCAATACAATCCACCAGCGAACGTGTTTGTTGAATTTGAATATCTGATTTTTCAGGATTATTGTTATCAACTTCTAAAGCTGTTAAAGCTTTTTTATACGAATCGATCGACTTATGAAGGTTTTGTCTTTTTTCCTTTTTGAACCGATTTATTTCCTGCGTATTTATTGTTTTGTCTCTGTAAATATTTCCCTCAAATTCATAGTAATTGGAAAGTTCAGTTCCGGAAGTTTTTTGCTTTTCTTCTAGTATTTTATATGCAAAAGATAAATTCTCAACAGCTATTTCATATCGATTAATTCTAGATAGAAAATCTGCATAATTCAGGTATGCATACGCTAAATCCAAGCTGATGCCATAATACTGCTCAGTGAGTTCAATTGCATGTTGATAATAAGAATCTGCTTTGTTGTAATTATTTAAGCTATAGAAACTTCCACCTAAAATATTGTCAAAGTATATTTGGATAGACGTGTCTGCCAAAAAGTAACACTCCTTTGCAATATCAATAACCATTTGGTGATTATAAGTGGTATAATAAATTTCGGCGATCGCATAATATGCCTTTGCTACATCTTCAAGATCGACCGGAGTTTGACTTTGATAAGAGCTTAATGCCTGTTTAAAGTACTTTTCGGCATTGGAATAATCAAGTTTCGCTCTGTATGCATTTCCAATATTTATATAAAGATTACCAAGAAGTCCATAATTTAATGGTTCCCGAAGAAACATATTTTTCTCAGACAACATATAATTTTCTAATGCTTTGTCATTTTCGCCCAAGTTTTTGTAACTAATTCCAATGGAATAATATGCCGTTGCCAGGTAATAATTTTTATTTCCGTAAATTTTTTTTCGATATTCTAAATATTCTTTAAAAACTTCCAGAGCTTCGTTATGTTTTCCTTCTCCGGTTAGGTATGCTCCCTCTCTTCGTAACTCATTGGACTTCTGCAATAAAACAGTAGAATCTTGAGCTTGTGCAAGTAGGATATTGGGAAGGAATACTATAAGAAATATGAAGTTTAACTTCTTGAAAATTGTCATTTGATGTCGTGATTTATACCACCAAAATAGAACTTTTTTCAATTTTTTTCAAAAAAGAGGGGTTACCTTTTTCTACTTATCAGAATATATTAGTGAATGTGTGTTTTAAAAGTTTAACGAATTAATTTATTATACGATGAAAAGAGTACAGTTTGAATCAACAGAGAATACTTTCGAAGTTTTTGGTTTTGAAGTTATCAACGAAGAAGCAATGAGCGAAGTTCGTGGTGGTGGACAACCAAAATCAAGAGACAAAGACGTTTTTGACTTTGAAGAAGAATAAAAAAAGTATTTAACTGTTAAGATTTAATGACATGAAAGTTATAGCTAATTTTTTTACAGAAAACAATAGTGATTTTGAGATATTGTCTGAACAAGCAATGACTGAATTACGTGGTGGTGGACAACCAAAATCAAGAGACAAAGACATTTTCGATTTTGAAGAAGAATAAGCCTAAAAAATAGAAACAATGAAAGCTATAACTATACACAATACATCGTTGGAATTAGATAATTTCGGTTTTGACGTTCTTTCTCAAGAAGAACTTAATGAAGTTCGAGGAGGGGGACAACCAAAATCAAGAGATAAAGATATTTTCGATTTTGAAGAAGAATAGCCTATATACAGAACCAATTGAGTTGTTAGTACAGGGGTTAAAACAAGGACGGTTTTAACCCTTTTTTTATGTCCTTATTTTCCCTTCCCCTCAAATAACCTGTAATTATTAAACTTACATTTTAACGCCCCATTAAATAAATCGATTTTTTGCGACGGTTTTAACCCAACGTATTTTAAGCTATCTATCGAGGAGCTTAATACCCAGGCACTGTTTCCTGCATATTGGTGTTTTAAACGCTCTCCAATCATCGAATAAAGGCCGTCGAGGTCATTCTCTTTTAATCGTTCTCCGTAGGGAGGATTAGTTACAATGGTTGCGTTGTTCAAATCTATATCCAGATTTTTAAAATCGGAACAGGCAAATTGAATTTTGTTAAATACCAATGCACGACGAGCATTTGTTTGGGCATTTAACAAATTACTTCCCGAAATATCCGAAGCATATATTTTATGCCTGAATTCTCTCTTTTCAACCGGTTCCGTTACTTTCTCCCAAAGCAATGGATCAAAATCGTTCCAGAGTTGAAAAGCAAACTCTTTTCTGAATTTAGCTGCAGGAATATTTTGCGCAATCATTGCGGCTTCAATCGGTAAAGTTCCCGATCCGCACATAGGATCCATAAAATCCGAATTTCCTAACCAACCGGAGATGTAGATCATTCCGGCTGCAAGAACTTCATTTAAAGGTGCGTCTCCCTGTTTTACACGATATCCTCGTTTGTGTAACGATTCTCCCGAACTGTCAATCGATAAAGTACAGGTATCCTGGAAAATGTGAACGTTTATAATAATATCTGGATTGTCTGTGTCAACGTTCGGGCGTTTACCAAAATTCTCACGAAAGTAATCAGCAATTGCATCCTTCACTTTGAGTGAGGCAAACATTGAATTACGGAAATCGCGTGAGTTTACAACAACGCTGTTAATCACAAAATTCTGATCGACATTAAAATAGTTTTGCCACTTTATCCTTTTACATTTTAAATAGAACTGATCGACATTTTTAAAATTGAAATGTTCAATCTCTTTTAAAATGCGCAAAGCTGCACGAAGGTGATAGTTTGATTTATAGATCAACTCAAGATCGCCATCATAAAATACGGCACGTTTTCCGCGTCGTACGTTTTTACCGCCAATGCGCTTCACTTCTTTGGCCAAAACATCTTCCAGTCCGGAAAAGGTTTTTGCAATTAATTTATACTCTTTCAATGATTTGATTTTTTGTTTTTAAATACCTGCTCCATCCATAAAAGGAATGTCTCTTGGGCGTTTTTGCACCACACGAGAATTGGCAGGAAGATCGTTGGTTACCCAAACATTACCTCCAATTACAGAGTTTTCGCCAATTGTTATGCGGCCCAGAATAGTTGCACCGGCATAAATTACTACGTTGTTCTCCAAAATCGGGTGACGTGGAATTCCTTTAATTGGATTACCATCGTCGTCAAGTGGAAAACTTTTAGCACCTAAGGTAACACCCTGGTATATTTTTACATCATCGCCAATAATACATGTCGATCCAATTACAACTCCCGTACCGTGGTCGATCGTAAAACTCTCGCCAATTTGTGCACGCGGATGGATATCTATTCCGGTTTCGCTGTGTGCCATTTCGGTAATAAAACGCGGAATAAGCGGAACATCCAATTGCAGGAGTTTGTGTGCAAGACGATAGTTAGTAATTGCCCTAATTCCCGGATAGCTAAAAATAACCTCGCCAAAATTCTTTGCTGCTGGGTCATTCAAAAATGTAGCTTCCACATCAGTCACTAATTTTCTCCTAATCTCCGGCAGCGACTCAATAAAAGCAACAGCTTTTTCCTGCGCATCTACTTTATGCTTTTCAACTCGTTGTTCCGACTCGTCAGTACACTCAAAACACAGTCCGGCCAAAATCTCACGGGTAAGCATTTCAAGCAACTCATCAACATAAACTCCCATGTAATGCGGAGTTATAGTGGTTTTTAAAGTAGTTGTTCCAAAATAGCCAGGGAAAAGAATTTCGCGAACCAGGTTAATAATTCGTTTCAGTTGCTTATTCGATGGCAGCGGATCTCCCATCATATGTTTATGACAAACTAATTTGTACGATTCCGGGTTACTTAACTTGGAAACTGTTTCAGAAATTTTTTGGTCAACGGTATTATTTGTCATATCGGTGAATTATATTACAAAACTAATTACAATCATTTAAGAATTGTAACATATAACGTATAAAAGAAGCTTCTTGTTGATGGTTTTTAATCTAAACTTGAGATGAACTGAATTGCAGCGTTTCCACACTCTTTATAATTCCCATTAATTGTATGAAAAGGGAAGTGTATTTTGCAATTGCTGAATATCGGTTTGTTGAAGTTTTTCACGATCTGTGCTTATATTCCTACAGACATTGTCACGTATTAACTATAATTTTAGATTTTTGCTTCGATACTTTTCAAATCCTTTTTCCATTCAAGATAACCCAACAAAGCCATAACGGTGTAAACGATAAATAAAATTACAGTTGCCCACAAACCTTTGTACACATACAAACCTGCACTAAAAGCGTCGATAAATATCCACAAAAGCCAGTGTTCGATGTATTTCCTTGCCAACATCCAGGTAGCAACAATACTGAGAGCTGTTGTTATGGAATCCATGTGCGGAACATCGGAATTCGTATAATTAGTCAAGATAAAAAGGAGTAGGGCGTAAAGTGCAATTGAAACCACAGCCAACTTTAGCCACAAAACTTTTCGGGTGGTTTTTACTGCAACTTTCTTTTCGTTTTGTTTTTTACCCGTAAGCCAAAAATACCAGCCATAAATGCTGATAACTACATAATAGACCTGAAGCCCCATGTCGGCATATAAACGGGCATTGAAAAATACAACCACATAAAGTGCCGAGGTTAGTAAACCGGTTGGCCACGTTAAAATGTGTTGTTTAATGGAAAAGAAAATGTAGGCTAAACCAAGAATGGCTCCCAGTATTTCAATGTAATTACCTAAGAGCCATTCCAAAACTATATCAGTCATAAAATTTAATCAGCTGTAACCAGAAGCGCTGCATATTTGTCTTGGTTGTCAAAAACTTCAAGAGCTTTTAAAATAGCATCGTCATCTTCGTTTAGAACTTTATACATGTCGTTTCTTGAGTACACGTCGCGGGCTATCAAAGCTTTTAGTTCCCGTTTCAGATCATCTTTAAGGAATGACAAACTTTCTTCGTCTTTCTCAATTCCTTCCTCAACACCTTTGGCAACTACCTGCTCAATATTTTCATCCGAGATCTCGAAATTATCATTGAACTTATCAAATTTCGGATATTTTTTTGCGATGTCTTCACGATGAAGATCAACATAATCCAACACAAAATTATAGGTAACCTGCTTTCTTCTAAGTTTATTCATGTACGCATAATGCGACGATGTGTCCATCGGAACAAAAATATCGGGCATTACACCGCCACCTCCATAAACATCGCGGCCATTAACCAGCGTTTTATGTTTTAATTCATCATCAAAATGAATACTGTCGGCATTAAACATCTCACCGTTACTAATTCTGTTGGCATAATCTTTACGGTATTCACCAACACCTTCTTCATACGGTTTTTGAATACATCTGCCACTTGGTGTGTAATAGTGGGCTGTTGTTAAACGAATCATCGACCCGTCATTCAGGAAGAATGGTTTTTGCACCAATCCTTTTCCAAACGAGCGACGGCCAATAATAACTCCGCGATCCCAATCCTGAACGGCTCCTGAAACAATTTCGCTTGCCGACGCTGAACCCTCGTTAACCAAAACAACTACTTTCCCGTTCTCAAAAGAACCTTTTGCAGTGGCTTTATAATCTCTTTTCGGATCGTTTGTTCCATCGGTATAAACAATCATCTGATCGTCGGTTAAAAACTGGTCGGCCAACTCAATGGCCGATTTTAGGTAACCACCACCGTTGTTTCTTAAATCGAGAACAAGGTTTTGGATTCCGTCACGTTTTAGATCCGACATTGCCGATAAAAACTCTTCGGTTGTAGTTGCCGAGAATTTATTCAGTTTAATATAACCGGTCGACTCGTCCAACATATACGAAGCATCCAGACTGAAAATTGGAATTTTATCTCTTACAATTGTAAAATCAAGTGGACTGGTTTCGCCTTTTCTGGCAATAGTTAAGTCTACCTTACTGCCTTTTTCTCCGCGTAACAAATCAAAAACATCCGAATTTTTCAATCCTATTCCGGCAATGTTTTCACCGTCAACTTCAATAATCCGGTCACCGGCACGCAACCCAACTTTTTCAGAAGGACCTTCGGCAATTGTTGTAGTTACCATCAGAGTGTCCTTATATATATTAAATGAAATACCGATCCCCTCGAAGTTTCCTTTAAGCGGTTCGTTCATTTTTTCCACTTCTTCTTTCGAAATGTACGTTGAGTGCGGATCGAGATCTTCGAGCAAATGTACAATGGCTTTTTCTGTTAAGTCACTAACATCGGCTGAGTCTACATAGTAACCATCAACTAAACGCAGTAAACGGGCAAATTTTACCTGGTTTTCCTGCACTTCGTTTTGTGCCTGTGTTGCAACAGGACCAATCAGGAAGAATGCTAAAAATATACCTAACCCAATTGTTTTAATATGTTTAATTTTTGTTCCAGCCATAATTCTCAATTTTAAATAATAACGAAACAATCAAGCAATAATTCTGCCAAAATTAATTTCGTTTTCATTCTGCAACAACTATTCCCACTCAATTGTTGCAGGTGGCTTCGAACTAATGTCGTAAACTACGCGATTGATGCCGCGAACTTTATTAATGATCTCGTTCGACATTTTTGCCATAAAATCGTAGGGTAGGTGCACCCAGTCGGCAGTCATCCCGTCGGTTGAAGTAACGGCACGCAAAGCAACGGTGTTTTCGTAAGTACGTTCATCGCCCATAACACCAACCGATTGAACAGGAAGTAACATTACACCGGCTTGCCAAACTTCGTCGTACAGCCCCCAGCTTTTCAATCCATTAATAAAAATGGCATCGGCTTCCTGCAGCATACGAACTTTTTCGGGAGTTACATCGCCAAGAATACGAATTCCTAAACCAGGTCCCGGGAACGGGTGACGTCCCAGCAATTCTTTTTTGATATTTAAAGCAGCACCTACACGACGTACTTCATCTTTAAATAAAAGCTTGAGTGGCTCAACCACTTTTAGTTTCATTTTTTCAGGAAGTCCGCCAACATTGTGGTGCGATTTAATAGTTGCAGAAGGTCCGTTTACCGAAACCGACTCAATTACATCGGGATAAATTGTTCCCTGTGCCAACCATTTTACATCTTGTATTTTGTGCGCTTCTTCATCAAAAACTTCGATAAAGTTGCGACCGATAATTTTTCGTTTTTGTTCCGGATCAGTAACGCCGGCCAAATCGTCCCAGAATTTTTTGCGGGCATCAACGCCAATTACATTCAGTCCCATGTCTTCATATGAATGCAAAACATCTTCAAATTCGTTTTTACGAAGCAGACCGTTGTCAACAAAAATGCAGGTAAGATTTTTTCCAATGGCTTTATGCAATAATACGCCTGCAACCGACGAGTCAACACCGCCCGAAAGACCAAGCACAACTTTGTCGTTACCCAACTGATCTTTTAATTCCTGAACTGTGGTTTCTACGAATGAATCCGGAGTCCAGTTTTGTTCGCATCCGCAAATTGTGGTAACAAAATTCTGCAGCAATTGCTTCCCTTCAGTTGTATGATAAACCTCTGGGTGAAATTGAATTGCCCAGGTTTTTTCACCATCAACTTTATACGCTGCAAAATTTACATCTTCGGTTGATGCAATTACTTTATAATTCTTCGGAAGTTTTACGATGGTATCGCCGTGCGACATCCAAACCTGCGAGTGTAGACTAATGTTTTCAAACAGAATACTATCGTGATCGATAAATCCCAGATTCGCTCTTCCATATTCGCGAGTGTTCGATGGAGCAACTTCGCCACCATAAAAGTGAGCCATATATTGCGCTCCGTAACAAACACCTAAAACCGGCATTTTGCCTTTAATTTCCGATAGATCAGGACGAGGTGCTTCTTCGTCGCGAACCGAATACGGGCTACCCGAAAGTATCACTCCTTTTACACTTTCATCAATTTCCGGAAAGTGGTTGTAAGGATGAATTTCGCAATAAACATTTAGTTCGCGGACCTTGCGTCCAATCAATTGTGTGTATTGAGAACCAAAATCAAGGATTAAAATCTTTTCCTGCATGAAAAACTACTTTAGTTAATGAAAACACAAAAGTACTAATAACGCGTCAAAATCTTTTCAAATGTGAATGAAATTAAGGCTTGTGTTAATAAGAGGTTGTTGTTATGTAGTGCTTTGCCCTAAAATATGTAAAATTAATTCCGAAACTATGCGTTAAGATTTAAGTGTTCTTACAGAATTACTAAATTTGAGCGAATTTTTAAATCCATTTTTTAATGAGAAGTCTTTTGCTGCTATGCATGGCATTTTTACTGTTGTTACCAACCGAACAGGTTTTCGGGCAGAATTTTGCTGAAAACGAGGTTGTTATTTTTCAAGGCAAAAAGTTTGTTATGCACCAGGTTCGCACCGGCGAAACAATTTATTCGTTAAGCAAGAAGTATGGTGTAACACAAGCTGCACTTGAGGAAAACAATCCGGGAATTGAGAAAGGACTGACGATCGGGCAGGTGCTAAAAATTCCTTATGTTGAAGGAATCGAACTTCAGAATTCTTCAGCAGATCAGAAAGGCGATCCTTCAGGATTTATTAAATACAAAATCGAATCGAGAAAAGAAACAGCGTATTCCATTGCCAAACAGTTTGGAATTACTGTGGAGGAACTTTATGCTTACAACCCAACTGTTCGGAAATTTAAAAAGCGTACAGAGCTGAATATTCCATACTGGAAAGAAGAGGAGACAACAACGGAATCAACCGATTTCTCAGAATCCGGGTTGAAGGAACAATTTATCACGCATCAGGTAGTTTCGGGAGAAACGCTGTATTCGCTGGCGAGAAAATACGGAACAACCGAGCAGGAAATTATTGCTTTAAATCCTGACGCAACGCAGCTAAAAACCGGAATGAAGCTAAAAATAAAAGCTGCTGAAACGGAAGCTGAAAATCTGCCTCAACCGATTGAGTTGGGTGGCAACAAAAATTATATCGAACACATTATTGAATCGGGAGAAACAATGTGGGGAATAACCCGCAAATACAATGTTTCTGCAGAGGAACTACAAGCGATAAACCCGATTTTGAATACCGGGTTTCCGGCCGGAGCGGTAATTAAAATCCCGGTTGCAGAGGCCAACGAGCCAATGGCAAAACCGGTTAACGAAGAAGCCTTCGAAAAACATTTGGTACAAAAAGGGGAGACTTTATATGGTTTGTCGAAACAATACAGTGTAAGTATTCCAGACATTATTAAATACAACCCGATACTCGACCGACGCAATTTGGCGTATGGCGAAACCATTTTAATTCCTAAAAAGCCAGAAGAAGTTTTTGCCAAACCGGAAAGTGACAATGTTGTGATTGCAGATATCGATTCGGCAAAAATGCTGGAAGAGTTTTATGCGGTAGAAATGCCGGTTGAAATTCCTGAATCGTGTATTCCGGATCTGTCGGCATCGTATTCCGGAAAAACATATAATGTTGCCTTGTTTTTGCCTTTTTATTACGAAGCGAATGATACGCTGAACCGTGAAGATTTAGTGATCGATTCGATGGCACTTTTTACAACTGAAGAAACTGAAATTGCTCAAGATACAACTATTGAACTGGAGGAACGAAAAGAACTGTTCAAGCAGTTTTATGGTGGAAGTGAAAACTTTGTACAGTTTTACGAAGGCGTACTTTTAGCTGTCGATTCGTTGCAGAATATTGGCTTTGATGTAAAACTCAACGTTTTTGATACGCAGCGAAACAAAGATTCGGTACGCCAGTATTTTATGGCTAATGAGTTTTTCAACACTGATTTGATCATCGGGCCGATTTTCACGAACGTGCAGCAGGAGATTGCTGCCTACGCCGCGAAGAACCGGATTCCGATTATTTCGCCACTGGCTTCGCAGACTTCAATTACGCGATCGAATTCGGAATACTTCCAGGTAAATCCATCGCGCGATTACCTGATTCGCCAAACGGCTGAAATGGTGGCCGAAGAGCATTATAACAGTAATTTTATCATCGTAAAAACCTCGAATTATTCAGGTACTCCAGAAGGTCAGCTGGTTGAATTGTTACGCGAGAAATTTTTCAATTCGGGATTATTAAGCAGTAACGAGGGGGTTAATTTTACGATATACGATTTTCAAAACGAAGGTGCTTTCGGCTTGCGACGAATTATGTCGAAAACCAAAGAAAATGTGGTATACATTCCATCGGAAAACGAAGGCGAGTTAAGTGTGGCAATTTCCAATATAAACAACCTTTCTGATGAGTATTCGATTACGCTGATCGGTTCAAACCGTTATCCAAATTATTCGAGTATTCAATTGGAGCAGTTTCATAATCTGAAGCTTAAATACATCGCGCCTTACTACACCGATTATACCAATAAGCAAACCATTAATTTCGTGGAAAAATACAAGGAAAACTTCGGAACGGAACCTGATAATTTTAGTTTTCAGGGCTACGATGTAACGCTGTATTTTTTAACGGCATTAATAACTTACGGTAACGATTTTGCCGGATGTCTGCCTTACATGCATACTTTTCAGATGCAGGGAAATTATCATTTCGAGCAATTGACACAGTTTGGTGGTTATATGAATGAAGGAGTTTCGGTAATTTCATATACCCGCGATTACGAGGTAAAACGTAAACGTGTTAAGGGTCAGCCTCGTTTGATTATGGCTTCCGACAATTAAAAGTTGGTGGCATTTCTCATAAACTGATACCTGAAAATATTTTATCTTAACCGATCAAATAAATTAAACTGAAATGGAAGATTTAACTATTGGAACAAGGGTTGAACATCCGCGTTACGGAGAAGGAATAATTAGTAAAGACAACCTTACTGCCTACGAAATATTTTTTGAGCGAGGTGGTAAAATGGAGATTACAAAACGAAATACCGACCTGACGGTTTTGCAAGCAAATGAAACTGCACCAAAATCAGGGCTGTCAATCAGCGAAATAGAAAAGGTACTGAGCTATGTACTGGATAAACATGCTGCGTTGAATGAGGTGGTTCCCTTAGGTGAAAAATGGGAAGGTGGAACAATGTTATTGCAGCCGGCCAATCCTGATTTGAAACCAAAAGAAATTCCTGTTGAAACATTCTTTCATAAAATTGTAATGTTGCGCGACAGGCTGCGTGTTTTGGAGCAAAACATTAACAGCAGTAAATCGCTGACCGACGAAGAGAAAGTGAATATCCAGCAATACATAACACGGGCTTACGGATCGCTAACAACTTTTAATGTGCTGTTTGCCGAAAAGGAACACTACTTTGTTGGAGCAAAAACTAAATAATTATGAAGAAAATCAACCTAATCCTACTATTCTCATTGATAACCGGAATTGCTATCGCACAAAATAAAACTTTAAAAGTGTGGCCCAACGGTGCACCTAACGACAACGGGATGACCGATCCCGAAGAAAAATACGACGGTGTACGCGTTCGCAATGTGTCGGAAGCCGAAATGTATGTTTTCTCGCCTGAAGCCGAGATTAATACCGGCGCGGCTGTCGTAATTTGTCCCGGCGGTGGTTATTGGATCGAAGCAATGGACCATGAAGGATATGATATTGCACGTTTTCTACAGAGCAAAGGAATTACCGGAATTGTATTAAAATACCGTTTGCCTTACGGAAACCACGAAGTTCCATCGAGCGATGCACGTCAAGCGATGCGTATCGTACGTGCAAATGCAAAAGAGTGGGGCATCAATCCCGAAAAGATTGGAATAGCCGGCTCGTCGGCTGGCGGACACCTGGCTTCAACTGCCGGAACTGTTTTCGATTATGGAAATAAAGAAAGCGCCGATAAAATTGAGCAGCAAAGTTGTCGACCTGATTTTATGTTATTGTTGTATCCGGTAATTACCATGAAAGAAGAGTTTACGCACATGGGATCTCGCGAAAACCTGATCGGTAAGGGACACGATAAAGAGTTAATAAGAAAATATTCGAACGAGTTAAATGTTAGCGCTGAAACGCCACCTACATTTTTGGTTTTGGCCGACGACGATAAAAGTGTGTTGCCAAAGAACTCGATCAATTTCTATTTAAAGTTGAAAGAATTTGATGTGCCTGCTGAGTTACATATTTTTGCAAAAGGTGGTCATGGTTTTGGCATTCGCAAAAATGGAATTCCGGCTGACAACTGGCCAAATTTATTTATCGACTGGCTAAAAGCAAGAGAAATAATAGAATGATGAATGTCGAAGGAAGATAAACAATCTGGAACGGGAAATCAAAAATCTACAATCGTTAATCATCATTCGCAATTCGAATTAAATGGATACACATCCTTTAAAAGTTTTAAAATATTGTCCGAAGTGTGCTTCTGCGGAGTTTAATAAATCCGGCGAGCGATCATTAAAATGCGCGACTTGTGGTTTTCACTTTTTTATAAACTCTGCGGCTGCTGTGGCGGCGTTGGTTACTGATGATGCTGGAAAATTAATGCTGGTAACACGTGGCGTTGAACCCAACTATGGAAAACTCGATCTACCCGGTGGATTTATCGACCCGATGGAATCGGCAGAAGAAGCTGTAAAGCGCGAATTGCAAGAGGAGCTGGGATTGAAAGTAAAATCGTTAAAATACCTGGGCTCTGCACCAAACGAATATGTATTTTCGGAATATACGGTGTTCACATTAGATATGGCATTTCAGGTTACAGCCGAATCTGTGGAGAACCTAAAACCAATGGACGATATTCTTGATTATAAATTCTATTCAGAAGACGAGTTGGATTACGATGATATTCCTGCTCCATCGATTAAAAAATTTGTTAAAGACTATTTTCAAAGCATAAAAGCATAAACAATGAAATCAGAAATAATACAACGATTGACGGCCTTACGCGCCGAAATGAAAAAGCTCGGTATTGATGCGTGGTACATTTCAGGCACCGATCCGCATTCGAGCGAATATCTACCCAAACGCTGGGAAACCCGCGAATATATTGCCGGTTTTACTGGTTCGTACGGTTTGGTTGCAGTAACGCTTGACAAAGCGGCTTTATGGACCGATTCGCGCTATTTTTTACAGGCTACCGAAGAGTTGGAAGGAACCGGAATTGAAATGCAGAAGTTGCGTGTTACAGATGCTGTTTCGCCTGACAGTTGGCTGAGCCAGAATTTGCCGGCCGGCAGTAAAGTGGGGCTCGATGCGCAATCGCTCACGGTTGATGCTTTCAGAAGTTTGCAAAAAGGTTTTCTGAAAAAAGATATCGAACTGGTGGAAACTCCGGATCTGTTGGAAGCTATTTGGGAAGACCGTCCTGCTGTTCCAAACGATAAAGTTTTTGAGCTTGACGTAAAATACGCAGGAGTTGGACGACCTGAAAAACAACAAAAAATTGCCGGGGAACTGGCTGCATTTGGCGCCGATATTCACGTTGTTTCCATGTTAGACGAACTGGCGTGGTTGTATAATTTGCGTGGTTCGGATGTGCCTTACAATCCTGTTTTTACAGGTTTTGCGGTAATTGGCGAAAAAGAAAGTGTACTTTTTGTCGATCCGGGTAAAATTGATTCGGAGCTAAAATCGAAACTTGAAGCTGATGGCGTTGAGTTGAAAGATTATACCACTTTTTACAATTACCTGACAGAAATCGAGGGGAAAACTGTATTTGTTGATCCGTCTACTTTAAACTATGCCGCTTATAATGCACTTGCAAACAATAACGAAACTGTTGAAGGAACTTCGTTGGTAGCCATACAAAAGGCGCTGAAAAACGAAACAGAGCTGGAAGGTTTCAGAAGTGCTATGAAAAAAGACGGTGTGGCATTGGTGGAATCAATTTACTGGTTGAAGGCCATTATTGGAAAACAAACGGTAACCGATTATGAGTTTGGCGAAAAACTAGCCGAAATCAGAGCAAAACAAGACGGTTTTAAAGGCGAGAGTTTCCACCCGATTGTTGGTTATAAAAGTCGCGGTGCTATTGTTCATCTGCACGTTTTTGCCGAGGATGCGCAACCGCTGGAAGCCGATGGTGTAGTACTTTTTGATTCTGGTGGTCAGTACATCGACGGAACAACTGATGTAACCCGCACAGTTGCTTTGGGAGCCGTTTCAGATCAATTCAAAACTGATTTTACACTCACCCTGAAAGGAATGATCGGTTTAACACAAGCTAAATTTCCATACGGCGTAAAAGGCTGTCATTTGGATATTCTGGCGCGTCAGGCATTGTGGGAAAATGGTATGAACTACGGTCATGGTACCGGCCACGGTGTTGGCCATTTTCTGAATGTGCACGAAGGACCGATGGCCATCCGTTTGGAATACAACGAGAATTTGATGCTTCCGGGACAGGTACTTTCTAACGAACCGGCTTTTTACCGTGAGGGACAATACGGACTTCGAACAGAAAATATGATGGTTTGTGTGGAACGCGAAACTACAGAATTCGGGCGTTTCCTTGGTTTTGATACACTTACACTTTGCCCGATCGACACAACGTTGATTAAAGTTGATTTGTTGACAGAGAAGGAGCGTAAGTGGTTAAACGATTATCACCAATTGGTGAACGACGAGTTGAAACCATTACTTGAAGATAAGTATCATGCGTTTTTGGATGAGATAACGCAAGCAATCTAGTAATAGAATCTGTACACTTAGTTCCAGATTATTATAAAATTGGAGAGCAGTATTTCTATAGAAATGCTGCTCTTCGTTTTTATTGATTCTGTTGTTGATTGGTTTTAGCAGAAGAACGCCCCACAAACAGCAATAATCCGTTTACAAAATAACTTGAGATAATTACTGCATTTCCCCAATCCTGGTAATTGTTCATGGTCATTAATTTGCCGATTAATGCGGTAATTCCACCCAGTAGCATTCCCCAGATTACATTCTTTCGGTTCACCTGAATGGCAAGTAAACCACAAAGCATTGGTACTACAAAGGCACCCGAGAAAAAGCTTAGCGCCAAAAGCAAAGCCTGAATTACAGAAGTTATATACAACGAGATCAACAAACTTAAAATCCCGATTACAACCACCAGCCAGCGGGTGAGTGGCAGCGATTGTTTTTTCTCCAGGTTACCGCTAAACAGTTCGCTTAAAATCATTGACGAAGTGAGCAAGGTTGTATCGGCCGAAGACATTACTGCAGAAAGCAGCGCTGCAATAAATAAACCATAAGCCCAATTGGGAAGCAGGTGCCCTGCAAATGCCATTATTCCCTCGTTTTCTCCTCCGGAATAAACACCTAAATAGGTTAAAGCAAACGAAACCGGAATTAATATCGATGCCACGATCAGTATACTTCTTCGTGCAGTTTTTTCACTTCCGGCACAAAACAAGCGGGAGTAAATATCGGGCCCTACAACAAATGTTACCGAATAAGTCATTAACAGAACGATCAGGTCGACAACCGAAAATTTAGAATTGAACAGCGCTGTAATTTTTAAAGGCTCAACCTGCGAATGTTCCGGTGATTGAATAGCGAAAAACAGCAGTGCTGCCAACCCGCTGATAATTAAAACAGCTTGCAAGGTATCTGTTTTAAGAATACTTAACTGGCCGCCCAGCAGGGTGTAAGCAATAAAAACCAGTCCCGATAAAATGGCAGCATTCTGATACGAAATAAAACCCAAGCCCTGCAGTATTTGTGCTGCAGCAATTATTTGTGCAGCTACAATTCCCAGCCACGCCAAAGGAATAATAATCGTCGAAAATCGTTCTGCTTTGCGCCCAAAAAACTTTCCCAACAATTCGGGAAGTGTATAATTTCCGTAACGACTTACATATTTTGAGATAGGTGCCAGGATAAACAGGCCAATAGCAGCAGAAAACAAAAACCACAAGGCAGCCCAGCCTCTGCTTTGGCTTAGTTCGATCGTTCCCATCAGTGCTGAGCCACCAAGTATTGTAGCCAGTAAACTACCTGATACCGGCAATAATCCGGCTTTCTTTCCGGCAACATAATAATCGGCTGGTTTTTTAATCCGAAATGCCGAATAAACGCCAATCCCGACAATAAAAACAAAATAAATAAGTATGGTTATTTCCGTTTGCATAATTAGTTGACAAATATGGGAATTAATGTAGCAATATTGTATTTTTGCTTGTCAATAAAATAGGAAAACGTATTCATTTTATTGATCCTGTAAATGCAGGCGGCAATTGCCAAAAGTGTTTATGGGGTTGAAGTGTTAATTAGGTTTCAATTAATTTTGATTTATAACGCAATAAATGGATTTGACTATCAGAAAATCACAACCCGGTGATTTTTATTTCCTTGAAAAGCTGGAAAACGAATCTTTCCCGCAGTTTCAGAAGAGTTCCCGCAAAAGTATCAAACACAGCCTGGATAGTACATTTCAGGAAGTTTTAATCGCAGAATCGAAAGAAGGCAAAAATGTAATTTCTGTAGGGGCGCTCACATTGTTTAAATATAAACATGCACTACGAATTTATTCGATTGCTGTTGTGGCAGAACACCGAAATGCAGGATTAGGCACTTTCATGTTGAATTACGTGAAAAACCAGGCTATCGAAAATCATTATCAGAAAATATTGATTGAGGTTCAGTCGAAAAACAACGAACTGATCGAGTGGTATAAAAAGAAGGGATTCAAGGAGTCGCATACGATTGCCGATTATTATGCGAGTGGGGAAGATGCGGTTAAAATGGAATACATTTTAGAAACCGAGGAAGTTCGAAAAAAGACTACGAATATTATCGTAATCAACCAACCACACAAATGGACTTTTTCCGATGTGAATGCTAAAGTAATTTCGGTAAAAGAGTACATCAGCAACCCGGTTTATCAGAACAGCGCTGATATGCGTGTTTTTAATCTCTGCAGTTCGTACAAATACCAGAGCTACGGTTATTATGTGTCGTTGCTGGCGGCAGCCCGCGGTCACCGTGTAATTCCGAGCTCGGTTACCTTGCGCGACTTTAAAATGCTGAATGTTATCCATTCCACATCGTACGATATTGATGAGTTGATAAACAAAGCATTACAAAAAGTTAAAGGCGATAAATTTCAGCTGAAGATTTATTTTGGGCAGACAGCCTCAAAAGGTTTTAACTCAATTGCCAACCGGCTTTACCTTTTGTTTGAAACGCCGCTTTTCGAGATTGAGTTTGTAAAACAGGAGAAGTGGATTATTAAGGGAATAAAAGTTTTAACCTTAAACAAGTTGCCAGAAAGCGAAATTGAGCTTATTTACGAGTTTGCACGTAAATATTTTAGCAAGCGGCGTTTTAATAAAACCACGCTCATCAATTATAAATACGACATTGCCATTCTTATCGATCCTGAAGAAGAAACGCCACCGTCGTGTAAACGTGCACTTCAAAAGTTTAAAGCAGCGGCCAACCGAAAAGGATTGTACGCGGAGTTTATTACAAAAAATGATTTTGATAAAATCAACGAATTCGACGCGCTGTTTATCCGCGAAACCACGAATGTAAACGATCATACCTACGAATTTTCACGAATGGCGTATGCCGAAGGTTTGGTTGTTATTGATGATCCGTGGTCGATATTGCGCTGTTCCAATAAAATATTCCAGAACGAGATATTCCGGAAACACAAAATACTAACGCCGCAAACAGTTGTTTTTACCAAGAACATTTTTGAAAAGAAAGACCTTGATGATATGAATTTTCCACTGGTGTTAAAGCAGCCCGACAGTGCATTTTCGTTGGGAATAACAAAAGTGGAAAATAAGGAAGAGGCTTTTGATGCGATTAACCAGCTGTTTAAAAAATCGGATATGATCGTTTGCCAGGAGTTTCTGTATTCTGAATTCGACTGGAGAATAGGGGTGCTCGACAATCGACCGCTTTTTGCCTGCAAGTATTTTATGTCGAAAGGGCACTGGCAAATTTACAACTGGACTGGTGAAGCGGAAGAGTATTCCGGCGATTCGGAAACCGTGAATATAGAAGACGTTCCAGAAGAAGTGGTAAAAACAGCTTTGAAAGCATCGGCATTGATTGGCGACGGATTGTATGGTGTTGACCTGAAGTTGGTAAACGATAAAGTTTATGTGGTTGAAGTGAATGATAATCCGAACATCGACGTGGATATTGAGGATTATATTTTGAAAGATAAATTGTACGATCAGGTCATCGAATCGATTTATAACCGAATCGAAATCTCGAAAAATATTCAGAGGATAAATTTCAGAAATAAGTAAAAACATTTCTTAGGTCTTGAAATTGATCATAATTGATTGAACTTTCATTTTGAAAGCTGGTTGTTTAAGTGTAATTTCAGAACTTCCTGAAAAAAATATTAAGAATATCACCTAATTACCAAAAGCATGAAAAAGTTAATTTATTTGAGTTTTATTTGGGGACTATTTTTAGTGGCATGTACTTCTAAAGAGAAGATAGAGCCGCCTGTTGCAAAAAAGATAATGAAAGAACTTACGATACACGGTCATACGCGCGTTGACAATTATTACTGGATGAATGAGCGCGAAAACCCTGAAGTGATCGCACATTTGGAAGCAGAAAATGCCTACAAAGATGCTGTGATGAAACACACTGAACCGCTTCAGGAAAAATTGTTTGAGGAAATTAAGGCGAAAATCAAGCCGGAAAACGAGTCGGTACCCTACAAAAAGAATGGTTACTACTATTACTACAAACAATTACCCGGAAAAGAATACGATGTAAACTGCCGGAAAAAGGGAAGCCTCGATGCGGAAGAAGAAGTGATGCTCGATGAAAACGTACTGGCTGAAGGACAGGAGTTTTTTATGCTTGGTGGGTTATCGGTAAGTCCGAATAACAAACTCATCGCATACGGCGTTGATACCGTTAGCCGCAGAAAATACACCATTCATTTCAAAAATCTGGAAACCGGCGAAACTTTGGAAGATGCCATTCCTTTAACCACCGGAAGTGCGGTTTGGGCCAACGATAACAAAACGGTTTATTATACTTTGAAGGACGATGTTACGCTGCGTTCGGAGAAAATTATGAAGCACGTTGTGGGAACACCGGTTGAAGATGATGTGGAAGTGTTTTACGAAGACGATGAAACATTCTCTGTTTTTATATTCAAAACTAAGTCGCAAGAATATCTGATCATTGGAAGTGAAAGTACATTGACTTCTGAATATCGGTTTCTGGATGCCAATAATCCGGAGGGTGAATTTAAGATCATTCAGCCTCGTGTTAGAGGATTGGAATATTCGGTTGATCATTTTGGTAACGACTTTTACATTCGTACCAATCTTGATGCGCTGAATTTCCGTTTAATGAAAACTCCGGTTTCAGCAACCGAAAAAGAAAACTGGACCGAGGTTATTCCACATCGCAGCGATGTTTTCTTTGATAATTTTGAGATTTTAAAAGATTATCTGGTTGTAACCGAACGTATAGAGGGAATCAACCAACTTCGCGTTATTCCGTGGAATGGCGTAGAATATTTCATCAATTTTGATGAAGAGGTGTACACGGTTAGTCCGAATGTAAACCTCGATTTTGATACCGACGTTTTCCGTTTTAGTTATACTTCGCTAACAACACCTAATTCGATTTACGATTACAATCTGAAAACGAAGGAACGCACTTTGTTGAAGCAGGATGAAGTGTTGGGTGGTTTTAACAAAGACGATTACGAAACCAAACGTATTTATGCAACTGCCGGCGATGGAACCAAAATTCCGATGTCGATCGTGTATAAAAAAGGCATGGTGAAGAATGGCAATAATCCTACACTGTTGTATGGTTATGGTTCATACGGATATACTTACAATCCACGTTTTTCTTTGGCCCGTTTGCCATTGCTCGATCGCGGCTTTGTATATGCAATTGCCCATATTCGCGGAAGCCAGATCAATGGCCGCCAGTGGTACGAAGACGGAAAGTTGCTGAAAAAGATGAACACGTTTACTGATTTTAACGACTGTGGTCAATTCCTGATAGACGACGGATATACCAACTCCGATAAATTATTTGCCATGGGAGGAAGTGCCGGCGGACTGTTAATGGGAGCTTGTATAAATCTTCGTCCTGATTTGTATAAAGGTGTTATTGCCGCAGTTCCTTTTGTTGATGTGGTTACTACCATGCTCGACGAAAGTATTCCGCTTACCACAAGCGAATTTGACGAATGGGGAAATCCAAAAATCGAAAAGTATTATCACTATATGCTTTCGTATTCGCCATACGACAATGTGGAAGCCAAAGATTATCCGGCCTTGCTGGTTACAACCGGACTGCACGACTCGCAGGTGCAATATTGGGAGCCGGCAAAATGGGTAGCCAAATTGCGCGAATTAAAAACCGACGATAATCCGCTGCTGTTCCATATAAACATGGAATACGGACACGGAGGAGCATCCGGCCGTTATGAATGGATAAAAGAAACGGCACTGGAATATGCATTTATTTTCGACCAGATAGGAATTACAGAATAAATATTAAAGGCTACTTTTTAAGTAGCCTTTTTTGTTATTGGAGTAGTACAATAAAAAATTTCCTGTATTTATAAGAAGCGATTGGCAAGCTCCAAATTATGGTTATATTTGTGTGTCGTGTTCGTTCACGGCAAGTTTAAACCAACGTAAAATCTAATAATTGCAACAAATGGGCCGTTTCGTCAATTTACATTTGTTCGTTCTTGTTAAAAGCAGTGCAACTTATTAGAATGAAGTGATTTGCAGATAGGCTTGTCTTGATCTGAAGCGATAATTTATTTACTGTAATAAGACAAATTGAATACTACTACTTATGACTAACAGAAGAAATTTCCTGAAAGTGGCCGGGGTGGGAATTGCCGCATCTGCAATTCCAGTTTTCTCGCAGGCCGCAGTACAACCCGCAAACAAAGAAAAAGCAAAACTTGATTTTGGTTTTGGTGTGGCATCTTATTCCTTGCGCGAGTTCGACACCGAAACAGCATTGGATATGGTAAAACGTTGCGGGGTAGATCGAGTAACCTTTAAAAGCATGCACCTGCCTTTAGATTCTGATAAAGCTGCCATTGACAAAACGCTGGCTTTATGCAAAGAAAAAGGCGTGTCGCTTTATGGTGGCGGCGTGGTTTACATGAAATCGAAAGAAGATGTTGACCAGGCTTTTGATTACGCAAAAATGGCACAAATGGACATGATAATTGGTGTGCCGAATCACGAGTTGTTGGAGTATGTTGAAGGCAAAGTAAAAGAATACGATATTAAACTGGCGATTCATAATCATGGCCCGGGCGACAAACTGTACCCAAGTGCAGAAAGTGCTTATGTGCTGATAAAAGATATGGATGCCCGTATGGGTTTGTGTATCGATATCGGTCACACCAAACGTATTGGCCGCGATCCGGAACAGGATGTAAAAGACTTTTTCGATCGTGTTTTCGATATTCACATTAAAGATGTAACCAAAGCAGAGCACGATGGATCAACGTGCACCATCGGGCATGGAGTAATCGATTTTCAGTCGTTCCTGAAAGCAGTAATCAAATTAGATTATAAAGGAACTTTGGCGCTGGAATACGAACCGGAAGGAAAAGATCCGCTGCCTGCAATGATGGAAAGTTTTGGCTACATTAGAGGAATTTTAGCAACATTGTAAACCAATAAAACTATAATATGACTAACAGAAGAGATTTTCTAAAAAAGGTGTCGGCAGGTGCAGCCGGTGTTGCAGTTGGTGGAACTGCCATGGGCATGTCGGCAAAAAGTTACAGCAAAATTTTAGGTGCCAATGATAAACTCAATGTCGCCATTATGGGGCTGGGCCGCCGTTTGGGGGCTTATTACGCACCAATTGCTGAAAAAGAAAGTAATGTTGAGTTAAAATACTTATGCGATGTAATGCAACATCAACGCGAAAATGCAGCTGCTAATTTTGCAAAACACATCGATTACAAACCAAAACTGGAGAACGATTTCCGAAAAATTCTTGCAGATAAGGATGTGGATTGTATAATAAATGCCACGCCCGACCACTGGCATACTCCGGGTTCGGTAATGGCAATGCAAGCCGGAAAACATGTTTACGTTGAGAAGCCTTGCAGCCACAACATGGCCGAAAATGAGATGATCGTTAAAGCGGCTGAAAAGTACAACAGGGTGGTTCAAATGGGTAACCAGCAACGTTCGTCAGATCACACCATTGAAATTATTAGAGAAATCCATAACGGAGTAATTGGCGTTCCGTATCGTGCAGTGGCTTTTTACCTGAATCAAAGGGGAGAAGTGCCGGTACAGAAAAAAGCGGCTGTTCCAACTGGCTTGGATTGGGAAATCTGGCAGGGACCGGCTATTCACCGCGACTACACCGAAGAAACCTGGGATTACAACTGGCACTGGTATGGCTGGAATTACGGAACCGGCGAAACCGGAAACAATGCAACACATGAGCTCGATGTAGCGCGTTGGGCATTGCAGGTTGGTTTGCCAAACAATGTACATGTTGAAGCCGGCAAACGTCATTTCTTCGACGATGGCTGGGAAATGTACGACACCATGGATGCTACTTTCCTTTTTGGTGGCGACAAAGTGATTAAGTGGGATGGCCGCAGCCGAAATGCACACGATACCTACGGAATGGGAGGCCGCGGAACAATTATCTATGGTAGCGAAGGAACTGTGTTTGTCGACCGTGGAAAATATGTGCTTTACGACCGAAGTGGAAAAGTTGTAAAAGACAGCGTGTCTGCATCGCAGGAAGCCGGCACAGCACTTGGCGGCGGTGGCGACATGTCGACCAAACATGTTCAAAACTGGTTTAACGGAATTCGTGGTGTTGGTGAATTGAATTCGCACATTATGGAAGGCGCTATCAGTCAGACAATGGTGCATTATTCAAATGTTGCCTATCGCATCGGTCATGGTTTTGACATTGACGATAAAACCGGAATTATGTACGACCGGGACGCCATGAAATTGTGGGGCCGTGACTACGATCCAAATTGGGAACCAAAACTTTAGAAATACATAAGGCATGAAAAGGCGGGGATTTCCCTGCCTTTTTTTGTATCCAAATTTTTAAAAAGAAGGAATATAAATTAACAATAGTGCTGTATTTGTTGGCTCTAAGGTCTGTAAATCTCGCTTACTTTTTTAATTTAGTGCTCTACTGAAACCATAAAACTATGAGAATGACGGAACCTACTATTTTTAGTGATACTTTTCTGGCCTTTGGCAGTCATTGCGACGTAGTGCTCCCCAACCTTGAGGCCGATACCGCAAAAAATATATTTCAAAAGATAAAAGCCGATATTGAGCAGCTTGAAAGTACCATCAGCCGCTTTAGTTTATTGTCTGATATTCACGAACTCAATCAAACCGGAAAGGACGTTTGGGTGGAAGTTCCCGATGAATTATGGGAAATTCTTACCATAGCAATTGACTTTAACCAGATGAGTCAGGGCGCGTTTGATGTTACCATGTTTCCGGTGCAATCGCTTTGGATTGAAAAAGAAGATGTTGAAGAAAGCGAACTGGAAGAATCGCTGCAAAAATGTGGTTTTGATAAAATAGAACTCGACCTCGAAAATAAACAACTTCGTTTTAAAGAAGATGGTGTTGAGTTGGATTTTGGTGCTATTGAGAAGGGTTTTGCCCTCGATTTGGTTAAGCCACTTTTAATTGATTTGGGTGTTAAAGATGCCATCATCAGTTTTGAGGAAGACGTGGTTTTGGCACTCGGAAATCATCCGGCCGGAACAGAGTGGCCACTGGGAATTAGAAATCAGCAGCAGCCCAACGAATTTGCACATGTTTTTGAGGTGTCAGGTCAAACCGTTTACACAACCGGAACCGTTTATATTCGCGACGATGGCGAAGGAATGAAAGCCCGAAAGACCATCAGTCCGGCAACCGGTCTACCTGTTGAAGGAAAACGAACTGTTTCGGTAAAAGCCGACTCTGCAACCATGGGGGCGTTTATTGCCAACATTTGGCTCATTCTACCCGAAAATGATAAAGCGATCATCTCCAACCAACTCAGCAATGTTGAAATTCTGGAAGTTGAATACACCGACGATGATGTAAAAACAAAGGCAACGATAATAGAAAAGGAGGATCCGTCATGAAAAGATCCATTATAATATCGCTTCTCTTTGTGCTGATCACCAACGGTTTGGTTTGGGGACAATTGACCATGAAAAAGCAGCAGGATGGAATAAAAATCGTTGATGGCTCATCAAACGTTTTGTTTTACCAGATGCATCCGCTGAATAAGGATGGAGCTTACGAACGCTGCAACTATATTCACCCGCTTTGGGGTTTAAATGGCAAAATACTTACTGAAGATTTTCCTGCTGATCATTTGCATCACCGGGGCGTATTTTGGGCTTGGCATCAGGTTTGGATTGGCGATGAACGTATCGGCGATCCGTGGGAAATAAAAGATTTTGACCAGGAAATTACCGAGATTGAATTTATGAAAGATCCGGATAAAACGGTGTGGCTGAAAAGTGAGGTGCTGTGGTCGTCCGACAAATGGAAAAAGAATGGTATTAACAAACCTTACATCCGTGAGAATGTTTCTATTCATATTCACGAAAGCACGTTAAAGTACCGAAGAATTGATTTTGAAATCCGGCTGATAGCTCTGGAAGAGAATTTACGGATTGGAGGCTCAGATGATGAAAAAGGTTACGGAGGTTTTTCCGTTCGTATGATTTTACCCGACGATGTTCAGTTTTCAGGAAAAAGTGGCAACATAAAACCTGAGGATAATGCCATTCCGTCGGAGGGATTTGTAAATATTTCGGGTACGCTGGGCAAAGGAAATTCAAAGGCTGGTCTTGCCATCCTCGATAACAAGGACAATCCCGGTTATCCGCAGAACCTGATCCTACGCGAAAAGAACAGCATGCAAAATATTGCCTGGCCGGGTACTGAGCCGGTTGCGCTGTCAACTACCGAGCCATTGGTTTTAAAGTATTCGCTTATTGTTTATTCCGGCAAAATGACTTCAAAAAAGATATCAAAATTAGTTGATGAATAAAGCGATTAGAACAACAGAAAACATAAGTTTTTAATACAACAATGACAGACAGAAGAAAATTTATAAAACATTCGGCGATAGCCACTGCGGCAGTGGGTGTTGCTCCCGGGCTTTTGAACGCCTGTGCATCGCCTGCCGAACAGGTCAACGTGGCGCTTATCGGTTGTCGTTCGATGGGATTTAGCAACCTTCAAAGTTTTTTGCGCGAAGAAAACAATGTTGCTTGTGTGGCGCTTTGTGATGTTGACAGTAATGTGTTGGAGAAAAGAGCTGCCGATGTTGAAAAAATGACGGGGAAACGACCGCTTACTTACGCCGATTTCCGTGATGTATTGGATAACAAAGATGTACATGCGGTAATAATTGGTGCACCCGACCACTGGCATGCCATAATGATGATGATGGCTCTGGATGCGGGAAAACACGTATATGTGGAAAAACCGATGGGGCACAGCATTGAAGAATGTAATGCGATGGTGGCTGCCCAGGCAAAACATCCTGAATTGTACTGCCAGGTAGGCATGTGGCAACGCAGCTCGAAACATTGGTTTGAGGCTTCTGAAATTGTGAAGTCTGGCTTATTGGGCGACGTTCATTTGGTAAAAGCCTGGATTTACAAAGGTTACGATACACCATATCCGGTAATGGAGGATTCGGTAGCGCCGGATTATGTCGACTATGATATGTGGTTAGGACCTGCCCCTAAACGTCCGTTTAATTTAAATCGTTTTCATTATAATTTCCGCTGGTGGTGGGATTATGCAGGAGGTGCAATGACCGATTGGGGCGTTCACCTGCTTGATTTTGCCTTGTATGCGATGGATGCCGATATGCCAGAGTCAATTTCTCCGGGTGGCGGTATTTTCTATCACAAGCCGGGAGCCATTGAAACGCCCGATATTCAGCAGGCCATTTATCAATATCCAAAACATACCATGATTTGGGAATGCGGGTTAAATCCGGGAATCGGACCGTACCAAAAAGCGCACGGTGTGGCGTTTGTTGGGCAAAAGGGAACTTTAGTAGTTACCCGAAGTGGTTACGAAATATTACCCGATCACAGTAACGAATTAAAGGGGCCTTTCTTTGAAGCCAAAGCCCAGAAAGAATATGGCGATGGACTTAATGAGCACGTGCAAAATCTGTTGTCGTGCATTCGAAAAGGTGGGTCGTTGAATGCTCCGGTTGAAGTTGGTGCCAAAACCGCTATCGTTTCCGAGATGGGAAATATGGCTTATCGCGTTGGGCAGCGGATTCACTGGAATAATGCATCGCAGTCGTTTAACGAGGCAGCTGCCACGGATTTGATGACGCTGAATTACAATAAAAACTGGCAATTGCCAAAAGTTTAATTGATTGACTAGGATTTTTATACGATTTCTGAAAATTATAAATTCAATTAAAAACGGGAGGTTAATTATGGCTTCCCGTTTTTTGTGGACGGCAAACTCCTGATAAATATTCTTATACCGATGATGAAAAACATTGAGCCATTGGTTCGCTCACTCCCAATGCCTGTGTTTTTCCATATCGGCATTATACCAATCTGAAAATAGTTAAAAATAGCCTAAACATTTTCAGAATTGGTATTATTTTAGGGAAATGAAGAAGATCGTAATTGCACCCGACAAATTTAAAGGATCGTTAACCGGAATTGAGTTTTGCGATGCCGTAGAACGTGGCATTAAAAAGCACATCGAAAATGTGACAATTATAAAGTTGCCACTTGCTGACGGCGGAGATGGAACGGTTGATGCCCTGAAATTTTATACCGGAGGGGAGTTGATTTCAGCGGAGGTGCACGATCCCTTGTTTCGCCCCATTCAAGCCAATTATTTGTATGCTGAGAAAGAAAAGCTGGCTTTTATCGAAATGGCTGAAGCATCCGGAATTCGCTTGCTAAAAAACGAAGAATTGAATCCTTTGGAGACTTCAACTTTCGGAACCGGGGAATTGATTCTGGATGCGATAAAACGGGGTGCCAAACATATTCTTTTGGGAATTGGCGGAAGCTCAACCAACGATGCCGGAATGGGAATGGCCAGTGCACTTGGATTTCGTTTTTTTGACGCTGAAAATAACTTGTTGGAAGGACGTGGAAAGGATTTAAATCGTTTGGCAACTATCGATACTTCGATGGTTAATGAAGATCTCAGCAAAATAAAATTTGAAGTGGCCTGTGATGTTGATAATCCATTATTCGGACCAAACGGTGCAGCGTATATTTATTCGCCACAAAAAGGAGCATCGGAGCAAGTGGTGGAAGAGTTGGATGCCGGACTAAAAAACTTTAATGAAAAGGTAGAATCACAATTCGGGAAGAACCTGCAAAATATTGCCGGGGCAGGAGCGGCCGGAGGACTTGGTGCGGGATGCGTATTGTTTCTGAACGCAAAGCTAAAATCGGGGACACAACTGATAAAATCAATTGCTGATTTTGATGAGCAGGTAAAAGACGCCAACTGGATTGTTACCGGCGAAGGTAAATTCGATGAACAGACATTTTCAGGGAAAGTGATCAAAGGCGTGCTCGATTCAAGAACCAACCAGAATCTGGCTGTTTTTTGCGGGTTAAGTGAGTTAACTGATCAGCAAATTAAAGCGCATAAAATCGATTTCCTTGCTGAAATGATGGAGCAGGCTACCGATGTTGAAGATTCCATAAAAAATGCCGGTAAATACCTGGAACAAGCTGCGGAACAGTTTGCAACTAGCATTAAATCAGAGAAATAATTTTTGTATATTGAAAAAGCAAAATCAATATTCATGTATCGTTATACCTTTCTTTTAGCCCTGTTATTGTTGTTCGGATGTTCGGACGATTCTGTTGTCGACAATCAAACAGATACCGGTTTATATTTTCCGCCAACTGATTCTGAAACCTGGGAAAGCACTTCCATTTCTGAAATGGGGTGGAATGAAGAAGTAGTACCCGAACTTTATAATTTTTTGGAGAGCAACAATACACGAGCTTTCCTGATTCTTAAAAACGGACGCATCGTTGTTGAGCAATACTGGGGAAAAGATATCCTGAATATTGCTTCGTTCGATAAAAATTCGAACTGGTATTGGGCATCAGCAGGTAAATCGTTAACTGCTCTTTTGGTCGGCATTGCCCAGCAAGAAGGTTTTCTTTCCATCAACGATAAAACGTCGGATTATCTTGGTGAAGGCTGGACAAGCATGGAAGCGGAAAAGGAAAACCTGATTACCATAAAACATCAGTTAACCATGACCACTGGAATCAATCACCAGGTTGATGATTTTTACTGTACTTTGCCCGAGTGTTTAACTTACGAAGTTGATGCCGGAGAACAGTGGTTTTACCATAACGCGCCCTACACTTTGCTTGAGGAAGTTGTTGCCGCCGCTGCGGATATGACTTACAGCCGGTTTACGCGCGATTATGTGGGTAAAACAACCGGAATCGATGGCACCTGGATTAAAGGCGATTACAATAATGTTTACTGGAGCACTCCGCGCGATGCTGCACGTTTTGGCTTGCTAATTCAAAACGAAGGGAAGTGGGATGATGTGGAGGTTTTGAGCGATAAAAGCTATTATAATGAAATGGTGAACACCTCACAAAACTTAAATCCTTCGTACGGTTATTTGTGGTGGTTAAACGGGAAAGGTTCGGTTGTTTTGCCGGGGTTAACGATTTCCGTTCCTCGTGATATGTGCCCCAATGCTCCCGACGAGTTATTTTCAGCCATGGGAAAAGATGGTCAGTTTATTGAAATTTTACCCAGTAAAGGAATTGTTGTTGTACGAATGGGAGAGGCGCCCGATGACTCTTTGCTTCCTGTGCTTTTTCACGACGATATATGGGAAATATTAACGCGCCTCTTTGAGTGATTCAACTTTAACAGCCGGCAGTTTAAAATAAAACAGTGAACCCCCACCTTTTTCTCCGGTACTTTCAACACCCACTTTGCCACCGAGCTTTTCAATAATACGTTTTACTATCGAAAGCCCAAGTCCGTAACCGTTTGCCTTGTCGGGTTGCAGGCGTGTATGTTTCCGGAATATCTTCAGGTGCTGATCTTTCGGAATACCATCGCCATTGTCTTTCACCCAGTATTTTACCATGCCGCGTCCGGTAAGTTCGCAACCCACTTTTATAACTGGTGGAACTCCACCGTATTTCATCGCATTCGATAGCAGATTTATCCAGATTTCCTCAATCCACGGAGCGTAAGCCTGCGCATCAATCCAGCTGCTTTCAATTTCAATTGTAGCCTTGTAATCGTTAACAAGATCCGTAATCTGTGCCATTGCCGCAGCGTAAACCTTCTGCATTTCAATTGGTGTGGTTTCAACATCTTCGTGCCCGGCTGTGGCCATTTTCAGCAATTCGTTGGTTACGCTTATGGTTTTCGACGACGACTCTTTTATCATTTTCGAAAACTGCTTAACCGTATCCATATCGCCATCCTCAATCGCTTCAATAATAATGTCGCTGGATGAATAGATCACTCCCAATGAGTTTTTCAAGTCGTGTGCCAACGTGTGGGCATATGCATCTAAATCGTCGATCAGTTTTTCGTTTCGTCTGTTCTGGTCTTTCAGCTGTTCGTTCTTTTTAGTGAGCTGAATTTCTGCAACTCGAATTGACGAAACATCGCTTAAAACCATCAGCTTTCCGCCAAGTTTCCCAAGCTGGTTGTAAATTGTTGAAACCCTGATTTGGTAGTAATAGGTTTGGTTGTTATGGTTTATCTCAAAGTCGGTAAAACTGTCGTCGGCCGACCGAAGCAGCTCAATAATATTCGGAAATTTTTCAAACGTATCAACAAAGTTGGAATGAATGATCGTTTTTGCATCGAGGCTAAACGTTTTTATCAGGGCCGGATTGGCTTCTTCAATAACCCCGTTTGTATTGATTACCAAAACACCTTCATTCATGGTGTCGAGCAGTTTCTGGCGGGCAAGCGGAATCAGCTCAAATATTTTATAACGGAATATGCCAAATACAATGATCAGCCCGGTTAAAACAAACGATACGGTGGTCCAGTCGAAACCCGGAACCGGATTGATGTTAAAAATGTACATCAGGTTGGCAATTACCGGAATCAGCGAGGCAATGATCAATAAACGAATTTGCTTTTTGTAAAAACTGGTAAAGGTCGAGATCGAGCTAATCAGGTTAAAAATTCCCCACGCGATTAGCGTAAATGTATAGATGTCGAAAATCCAAAACCAAATCCCGTGTGTGTAATGGAGAATATTAGTACTGCTGTTTAAACTATAATCTTTCCAGATGAGTCCGTGTTTGTCGTTGGTAAATACCAGAACCAGCGTAATTATTGGAATAATCAGCGTTAGAATGATATTACGTTTATTTACCAAACGAAATTTCTGACTAAAAGCGGTGGTGAAAAAGAAGAACGAAACAGGAATAAACGCGATTCCCATATACGACATTTGCGAGTAGAAAACTTTCTCTTCCAACACGGGAGTTCCAAATTCCAGTGCGTAACAGAAAGCCCAAATAGCAACAAAAACTTCCAATAAAATAAGGAAGCGCACCTCCGCGGCTTGTCTAAATTTCCATAAAAGAATACAGGTTCCGATGGCAGTAAAGGCGGTTATAAGTTGTATACTGCTTATACTCGGTATAAAATCAATCATAGGTAGCGTCTGTTGCTTGATGCACAAATTTATAAAATCCTATAAATTCTTATTGGCATTTTGGTTTTTTATGCAAACAGGATTGCCTGATAAAAGTTCATAAAAATCACCCGTCAAAATGTAATTAATCATTGTTTTGTTTCGGCAGTTTTATTCTCTTTAACGCTTTAAAATCTTAAAAGAATGATGAAGAAGAGTTTATTGCTGTTATTATTGGGTTTAAGTCTGTTTCAACTTTCGGCCAAAGAAGGAATGTGGATTCCGATTTTGCTGGAGAAATATAACCTGGCAGAAATGCAGGAAATGGGTTTTAAACTAACTGCCGACGATATTTACGATGTGAACCACTCGAGCATGAAAGATGCGGTGGTAATTTTTGGTGGAGGTTGTACCGGAGAACTGATTTCGGACGATGGATTGTTGATTACCAACCACCACTGCGGATACCGCCAGATCCAGTCGCACAGTACGGTGGAACACGATTACCTGACCAACGGTTTTTGGGCCATGAACCGCGATGAAGAATTGCCGAACGAACGTTTAACGGTAAGTTTTCTGGAGTACATGCAAGATGTTACCGAAAAAGTAATGGCCGAAACCGAAAATTTGGAAGGCGAAGCAAAGGACAAAAAGATTAAAGAAAATACCGACCGTATTATTAAAGAAGCCAAAAACGACGGAAAATTCACCGCATCAGTAAAACCGCTTTTTTATGGTAACCAGTATTTCCTTTACGTTTATAAAGTGTACAAAGATGTACGTTTGGTTGGAGCGCCACCATCGGCCATTGGAAAATTTGGCGGCGACACCGATAACTGGATGTGGCCACGCCACACCGGCGACTTTTCGCTGTTCCGTATTTATGCCGATGAGAACAACGAACCGGCCGAATATTCGCCCGACAATGTGCCGTTTAAACCCAAAAAGTCATTCCCGGTTTCGATGAAAGGAATTCAGCCCGGCGACTTTACAATGGTTTTTGGTAACCCGGGATCTACCATGCAATACTGGCCGCACCAGGCGGTTGATGTAACCATGAACCAGCGCGACCCTGACCGCATTATGCTGCGCGATAAAAAGCTGGATATTATTGGAAGCGACATGGAGTCGGATCCGAAAATTCGTATTCAGTACGCGGCAAAATATCAATCAATAAGTAACTCTTGGAAAAAATGGCAGGGCGAAATTAAAGGTTTAAATCGCCTGGATGCCATTAATAAAAAGTTGGCTTACGAAGAGGAATTCAAAAAATGGGCACAGCAAAACAATACCTGGAATAATAAATACGAACCGGTTTTTGATGCTTTTGATGAGCTGTATTCCGACTATGCAAAGTACATAAAAGCCTACGATTATTACCGCGAAATTGTGATGAGTGGAGTGGAGGTGTTCAGACAGGCACGCACCATTAATTCGATCATCAATAACATTGAGAACGATCAGGATGAAAGAGTTGAAAGTATGCGTTCGGCCATGCTGAAAGGGCTTCCCGGCTTTTACAAAGATTTTAACCAGCCTACCGACGAAGCTCTGTTTGTAACACTGATGCCGGAGTTGATTAATGGGCTTGATGCATCGTTTTTACCTGCCGAAGTGGTGGAAACAATCAAACAAAACGACCGTGAGAAACTGCTAAAAAAATTATATCAGAAATCGATATTAACCGATCGTGAGAAGCTGGAAGACCTGCTTGAAAACGGATCGGAAAAGCAATTGTTGAAATTGCGCAAAGATCCGATTATTGCAATGTTTAATCAACTGAACTTTATATACGAGAAAGACATAATTCCGGAGGTTCGAAAGATCAGCAAATCCATCGACGACAACATGAAAATTTACATGGCCGGATTGATGGAAATGAAAAAAGGACAGGCTTTTTACCCGGATGCAAACCTTACGTTGCGCGTTGCCTACGGAAAAGTGGAAGGTTACGAGCCAAAAGACGGCGTGAAATACAAGTACTACACAACGCTGACGGGGATAATGGAAAAAGACAATCCGGAGATTTACGATTACGATGTGCCGGATCGTTTAAAAGAACTTTATCAGACTAAAGATTTTGGACAGTACGAAGTAAATGGAGATGTGCCGGTTTGTTTTCTGGCATCGAACCATACAACGGGAGGAAATTCGGGTAGCCCGGTGGTAAATGCCAATGGCGAGCTGATCGGAGTGAATTTCGACAGAACATGGGAAAGCACCATGAGCGACATTATGTACGATCCGGAGCGCTGCCGTAATATCTCACTCGATATTCGTTATGCGCTGTTTATCATCGATAAGTTTGCGGGTGCCGGTTATCTACTCGACGAAATGAATATTGTAAAATAATTGAAAATTGAATAGGCTTAAGTAGCTATTTTATACATATTAAAACATTCAAAAACACCTTTTTAATTTTGCTCAGCTATTAAATTTTAATCTTTTTTGAAGGCAATATCATCCCTATTTACCCCTCGTTTGTTAAAGAATACAATACATTTGTGTTTGATAAAAAATGTGCATTCCTGGTAAATTTTTAGTTGTCCGTGCGGGGCTTAAAAATGACCGGGATGTTGAAAAGGGGCTTTCAACAAAAACTCACCGACACGATCTGACTTTTAAATTGTTAAGAGTGTGTTTTGTATGATTAAATTGATTAAGAAGAAATATTGGACTAAACCTCTCCTGCTGTTTTGTGCAATTCTTATTCATATTGTTTCATTTGGTAAAGTTGTCGACTTAATATATTCTGATCCTATTCCGGATAAAGAATTTAAAAGTAAAAATAGTACATGCATCGTTCAGGACAATAACGGTTTTATTTGGATTGGAACAAACGATGGACTTTATTGCTTAAAAGGGAACAACTTAACTCGCTACGTGTCGGGCGGTGCCGATAGCAGTAGTTTGTACGATAACCGTATTCAGAAATTGTTTATCGATCAATCGGGGATGGTCTGGATCATCTCGGTTGGTGGGGTGTGTACCTACAATCCTTGCTTCGATAACTTTAACCGTATTCTGAATGGATTTGAATTGGAGGAGGGGGCATTTCGTCAAATTTTAGCCATCAATCAGGATGTAAATGAGAAGATCTATATTTCTGCCGAGAATTCAATTTACTGTATCGATCAGGAGCAAAATACAATCAATCTGGTATACAACAATCCCGAAATCTGGATTACCGACTTTCTTTTCGACGAAAACAATAACATTTGGATTGCGTCGAATAACGCAGGTTTGACTTATTATAACACCTCCGAACGAACAGCCCAAAGGTATGTTTCGAACAAAGCGGACAGCAAAAGTTTAAGCGACAATAATGTGCCTGATATTTCTTTGGTAGGAGATTCAAAACTGTGGATTGCAACTTATGGTGGTGGAGTCAATGTTATGGATCCTAAAACCGGAGAAGTAAAAAGATATGGCAAGGAAGATAACTATTCCGATTATGTTGTTTTTACCTATGTCGATAATCAGCAAAATATTCTGGTTTGCGATTTAATAGGATTACGAATATTTGAAAAGGAGTCTGATTCTTTTGTGAGGATACAGAGCTACAACAGTGCCGGAGAGCTAATTGAAGAGAATCCTTCTCAGATGCTTCAGGACAAACAGGGCAACTACTGGACGGTGAATAGCCCCGGAGGTGTTGGTATGAGATATCCGTCGAAGGGAATAACCACTTATGATGAAAATCCATCGAAATTCTGGCATACGATCAACAATAATATTTCGGCAATCGCTTTCGACGATAACAACGTGTGCTGGATTGGAAATGGAAACGACGGACTTGATGTTTTTGATTTTAAGAACATGAATCGCCGGGTTTATCATTCCGACCTGAGTGATGCCAGCAGCCTGGGGCAGGGAGCGGTTTGCTGTTTATACAACGACAGCCAAAACAGGATGTGGGTAGGTACCAACCTTGGGGGGCTGCAGTGTTATGATCCGGTAAACGACGAGTTCATCACTTATTTAAACGATCCGCTGGATTCGTTCTCAATATCGAACAACGACATCAGGGGAATTCAGGAGGATGCCGACGGAAATTTCTGGGTTATAACACACGGAAAGGGAATTGATTATTTCGATTATAAGGAACAAAAATTCTACAATTACAACTTTGCAGAAAACGATCTTTCGAATAACTGGCCATTCCAGATTCTGCTTGACTCGGAAGAGAACCTATGGGCTGCAACTCCAAGTGGAGTGAGTGTTTTGAAGAAAGGTGAAAAGAAATTCACCACCTACTACAATGTACCGGAATATACCAATACAATACCGAGTGATTTTATAAACTGTTTGTTTCTGGACTCAAAAAAGCGTATTTGGATTGGAACATTCTCCGGCTTGTGCCGATACAACCCCGAAAGCAATGATTTTCATCGGGTTGACCCCGGCTTTTTAGCGCAGAATATTTGTTCTGTGGAAGAAGACAAAAACGGAAATTTATGGGTGTGTTCGGTTGCAGGAATTACTGGTTTTAATCCTGAAACCGAGCAATTGATCATGAATCTTGATGAATCAGACGGACTGCCGCCCGGAATGTTTAAACCCGGAAGCAGTGCTAAAAATGCCGATAACGTTTTGTTTTTTGGAGGAGATAAAGGAATCGCAAGTTTTGATCCGGAAAAGCTGAAAATAAACACCGATGTGCCTGATGTATTCATCAGCGGGATTTACCTTCACAATAAAAAAGTTGAAAAGTTTGGGCCAAACGAAATTCTTCCACAGAGCCCGCTGTGTACCGATGAAATTATTCTAAAACATAACCAAAATTCCATTGGCTTTGAATATTCTTCGATCAGCTATGTCGATCATGCAAAAAACAAATTTAAATTCAAACTCGAAGGACTTGAGGAAGACTGGATCGAAACGGATCATCCCGATGTAACCTATAATTACCTTCCACATGGAAAGTATGTTTTCAGGGTTATTGCGGCAAATAACGATGGCGTTTGGAATACCGAAGGCGCATCGATTAAAGTGGTGATACGTCCTCCCTGGTGGTTTTCGTGGTGGTTTATTTCAGGTTTAACCTTATTTCTTGTGTTCCTGGTAATTGTGATTTTCAGGTATCGCGTGGCAAAACTTAAGGCTGAAAAACACAAGTTGGAGGAGCTGGTGCAAAACAGAACAAAGGTACTTAACGACAAAAACCGTATTCTGGAGAAACAAAAGGATAAACTCCACGATAAAAATTTGTTGCTCAAACAGCAAAAGCAGCAAATTGAAACACAGACAGAAAAAATAGCGGAGGTGGCTGAAAACCTCTCACAAATAAATGCTGAGCTTACAACAGCTAACACCACTAAGGATAAGCTTTTCTCTATTATTGCTCACGACCTAATCAATCCGTTTAATGCGATTTTGGGATTCTCGAATTTGCTGGAGCAGGATTATGAAAGTCTGGATGAAGAAAACAGGCATGAGTTGGTAAAACATATCCACGAATCGTCGCGCAATGCTTTTGATCTGCTGAACAGCTTGCTGCACTGGGCCAGAAGTCAGGATAAAAAAATTGAGTTTAAACCGGAGCAGTTAAATGTTACCGGGATTATTACAAACGCAATTACTGAAGTTGCAGCAACGGCGTTTAAGAAGCAGATAAAAATTGAAAGCAAACTTGAAAATGGGGAGCTCTCAATATTCTTCGACAGGAACATGATTAAGCTTATTTTGCGAAACCTGCTGATGAACGCGATAAAGTTTAGCAATGAAGAAAGTCGCATTGAAATTGATGCTGTTTCAACAGAGGATGGTAAGGTGCAGTTCTCGGTAAAAGACTTTGGAGTGGGAATGAAGCCTGATTATGCGGCTGCCATTTTTAGCGATAACATGAATATTAATGTGGCCGAAGGAACAAATGGAGAGAAAGGTGTCGGCCTCGGACTTTCATTATGCAAAGAATTTGTAACCAGTCATGGTGGTGAAATTTGGGTGGAAAGTGCACCGGGTGAGGGAAGTACTTTCTTTTTTACCATCGAAAGCAAGCAGTAAATTCGGTGATTGAAACTTTTCTTTCTACTAATTTTCAAAAATGTAGATAATGGAAAGTTGCTGTTGCGGGAAGGAACAATGAGCGATATAATGTTCGACCCGGATCAGTGTCGTAATATTTCAATCGATATCCGTTATGCACTTTTTCTCATCGATAAATTTGGCGGTCCAGGTTATTTGCTTGATGAGATGGATATTGGAAGTAGGAAGCCGGAAGCTTGAAGCGCGAATACAAAGGATGTCATCCGTCAGCGACAGATGACATTCTTTTTTATAACGACTAGTAAATGGGATTAAATAGTTTTTTTGAAATTACATCCGTTTTCGTTTGTAACCGGACAATAATAAATTGAGATTTAACAGAGCCTGGTAATGGCAACGAAAAGTTTCCATTAGAGATGATATTAATTCTGGTTTGAAGAAGTTTTTGCCCGGAAGTGTTGAATAGTTCTAATTTTGCATTTTGCATTTGTTCTGCATTCTGAATGCATAATTTATTCGATTCAATAAATACTTCTGTTCTAGGTTCTGTTATTTGTTCGACATCTGTAATCCCTGCCAGTGATTTAAGAAAATTAATATATCCGTTATCAATTTCTTCATAGCTAACACCGAAAACTGAATAATCCATTTCTTCATTAAAAAACTTCATAATGTTTTCGAATCCTCCATATTCCTGGTAAACGAACTCGAAGAACATGTCTCCCAAAAAGTAAATGTCTAATTCATTGTATGGATTGGTATAAATATGCTCAAGATTGATAGTGGCATTATGATTTTGTTTATAGGCACCGAACAGTTCATTAATTTTCCATAAACTGTGTTGAGGAATGGGCCAGTTCAGAGAATGACGTTGATTAAAATCTGCCGTTCCTTCTGCCCAGAATCCGCCCGGGATAGACCACATAAAATGATTGTAGTAAATATGAAAGAACTCATGAGCACACATTCCTGTGTATCCAAAATAGTCGCTATAAAAATTGGATTGATTATAATTAAAATTTGGTGAAACTTCGATGACCAAATCACCTCCACAACCAGCACCACCACTGAGTGGACCCCAGCCTGTTAAATCGCCTCCAATCTGATCGTCAGGACAAAATACTACATTGTACCTGTGCTCTGGTTGTAACCCGTAATTTTCCATGTAATATGAACATGCATCCTCAAAATAAGAATATGCCTCTGTCATATGTGCGCTGTCTGAGTTAGCACTATAAAAATCAAAGTGTTCTGATGAATATTGAAGTTTTAACCTGTCAGGTTCAGGTTTGGTATAAAAGTGCTTCAAAAAATTCTGCCACTGAGAACTGATGAATGAACTTGCTCCCGGATTTACATTAAGATAACTCCAGGGAGTTAGAACCTGTCCCTCAATATTGGCGATTATCAGGCTCTTTTTTATAGTGTTGTTGGCTATATCTGAAGTATCGGTAATGTAATCGTATGCGAGGCCATCAGTGACATATTGAATCACATCATCTCTGTTTGGTCTAAATCCGGATTCGTAGAGTCCGAAACCTTCCAGAAAATATGGAGGAAAGTAATTATTGTTCTCTCTTAAAAATTTGCAGGAAATTGCCAACTGTGAGAATTCATTAACAGCCAACTTATTGAAGTTGCCGTAAAAATTGCTTTGCAGTTGGTTTTCAAGTGGTGCCAGATAAATTTCTTTCACAGAATTGTTGTGAAAGCCACATTTCCAAGTTGGAGTATTTTGTTCTGTCATACTGATATCATCGCGTATGGAAAAATAGATTTTTATGAGAGAACCTGATTGAAACACCGGTTCAATACCAGGTCTGTTCCATAGCGAGCTTAATTTGTCAAATTGTTTTTCGAGATCGTCTTTTATGGCCAGCGCATAATCTTTTTCGCCTTCGATATTTGTATAATATTCAAAATGATCGCTTGAATCCACAAAATTAAACGGGGCAGGAGGAGTGTAATCGGTTACCCTGAAATTGTCGAGCAGAAACAACATTCCGGCATTGGCTGCAACCTGGCTGCGAAAAGCAAAATACAGGGTGTCGCCCGGATCTTCGAGAAGAACACTACAGTTGAACCATGCGTCGTTTTCATCGCCTAACGAATAATCGATCTCGGTCCAGGAACTCTGGCCGGCGTTTCCATTATACCCGTTGGTATAAAGTAAAATTGGTTTGGTGCCCTGGCCACTGTGATAAACATCGAAAGTGATTAAGGCATTCGTAATATCTTCACCCGTAATTTCATGAGTAATTAACCAGTCGTCTTGTGCCAGATCGTTGTTTTCGAAGCGCATCGATTGCCCCGAATTGTAGCCCCAGCTAACCAGGTGCCAGTATTGCCAGCCTTCCAGGTTTTCGGTTGTCCATTTCTGAAAAGTGGCATCGTAACTGATTGTTTCTTCAAAATCGTCGAAGAACAAAGTTTTATTGTTCTGAGCCGCCAGCGCATATACTAGTGTTGTGCCTAGTAACAGCGTTAAATATATTTTCATAACGAATTGGTGTTAGGTTAACAAAACGGATGCATCAAGAACGCGATCAATAGTTTGAAATTAAAGCTGTATCGGGAACAAGGCTTCCATTCGGTTAACGATTAAAATTTGGTTTTTTATCTTTTTGTATAATACCCATCAATTTAATGAATAATTATCTAAAAAAGAAGAGGGTAGAGTATGTTGTAGGATGTAAAAGTCTAGTTTCCAAAAATATAAATAATGGAAAGCTGCTGTTGCTGATCGAGTGTATCCCAATCAACAAAATGCATCGACAGGTTGAATTTGCCTTGAATTTTTTCGTGATTGATAAAATACCATATCAGGTCGGTGCGCGAGTAGTTTTTAGCACGGTAATATGGATCGCCGTACGCAAATTTGTGTCCGGCTCCCAAACTCATCACCGATTTTATTCCGAGGTTTTTATAGCGCATATTGGCTTCAGCAAAAAAGCTTGTGGCCGTTTCGTAACCGTCAGTTACATTCCGTTCGCGATATTGCGATGTCAGCAATCCCGCTTTTAGCTCTCCCTGAACACTAACATTCTCCGGTGTGCGAATTCCTCCCTGAAGCGCAAATCCCATGTAATCTTCAATGTGTAACGGCGGATCGTTGTGCAGTGTGTGTGCATTGTGAAACATCAGCAGGTAATTTTGCAAAAACAGGTTTTTAAAGAAGATCTCGCCCGAAAGTCCGGCCATGAACTGCTCGCGCTGCGTTTCGGTTTGCCTACCAACCCAGTCAACAAATCCATTTTGATGTCCCCAGTCCCATCTGATTTCGCCAAACATTCCTTCAATATTGGGGCGGTAATATTGCAAAGTATCCGTTAGCATGGCTAGCGGAAAATCAATTTTATCGCGTCGTGGAAAAGCTCCAAAAGCAAACTCTTTGTCTTCATCCTGAAACTGATAGTAGAGCGTCAGTTTTGGTTTTTGCGCATCCAAATCGCTGCCAAATTCAAGTAAGTGGCTCAATCCTCCGCGTAATTGATGGTTGTCGATGTCAACTCCTACTTCAAAAGCACCGCGACTTCCCATAATGGTTTGCGGGTAAGCATAAGGCTGCGTAAACTCGCGGTTATCGCCAATGCCTTCAAATAATAGCTGGTATTTAAATTCCTGTGCGCGGCTGAACAACGCACCGAAAAGGAAAATTATAAATAGTGTTCGTTTCATTTTAAACTCAGAATTTCATTGCGAAAGTAATAAAACCTTCATCAATTGATAAACGGTTAAATTGTTAAACTGCAAAATTGTTAATCTGTGATTGTACATTTAGACTGCAAACGAATCTTAGTCGCACAAAATATAATTGTCTTTCCGTGGATTAATAACCATTACAGGCAGTTTGCCTGCCGCTTTTATCACTTTTCTTTCGGGTAAGCCAATCAGCAAATCTACAGGCGTAATAGTAGAACTTCCCAGAATTACCAACAAGTTACAATCGGATGCAAGGGCCAGCTCCAGTGCTTCAAAAACATTGCGTAAGCTCGATCTACTGCCTTTATAACGTTTGTGTGCAATCTTGAATTTCTCGTACAGTTTCCGCGTCATTTCCGTATTCTTCATCACATTGGTTTTGGCTTCCTTTGTTTTGTCGTTGGCCGAAATGGTAACGATCTGTGCAGCATTAAAGCGGCCAAAATACGAACACCAAAGTGAACTGTCGCTGATTTCCTTGCGCAGATCAATGGGCTGTAACAGGTGATTGTAATCCATAATTTTCGACTCGGGATGAACGAACAAGAACGGAATCGAAGTCTCGGCAAGTGCCGTTGTATAGCTTCTCAAATTCAGGGAATTCAGTACAATGATTATCCCTTCATAATCTTCGGCAAGCCGGTCAGGCAGCTGCGTTTGGCTCTCGCACAACAAAAGTGTTGATACTAATTGCTCGGGTACTTCCTGTTTTACGATGGCTGCATAACTTTGCAATTTTTGCTTTAACTCGTCGCGCTGCTTTTTTTGTTTGGGTTGATAATTATAAAGTAAACAAAGCTCCTTTTTGAAAATAGCTGCCAGTTTTAAACCATGAATAATCAGGTTCTGATCCGAGTCTTTTAGCTCGATAAACACAACTATTTTCTGCTCTTTGCTATTGGCCATTGTAGTTTTTCAGGTAAAAATAAGGATTTCGGCTACGCTTTTATTTGTTGTTGAAAAAAATCAGGAAAGGTTAACATGCTTTTACCTACTTTTATGCTGCTAAAGCGCAAACTATGATTAACGAAAAATTGCTCAAACCCAACAGTATTGTAGTTGTTGGTGCGTCGAATAATATTGCAAAACCCGGAGGAAAGATCATTAAAAACCTGCTGGATCATCATTTTGCCGGCGATCTTTTCGCGATCAATCCCAACGAATCTAAAATTCAGGGAATTCCTGCCTTTCCCGATGTAGCGGAACTTCCGGAGATCGATTTAGCGATTTTGGCGGTTCCTGCCAAGTATTGTTTGCAAACCATTACTGATCTGGCGGAGCAAAATAACACCAAAGCTTTTATCATCATCTCGGCAGGATTTGGCGAAACCAGCGACGCCGGTAAAGAGCTCGAGCAGCAAATTGTTAAGGTTGTTGAAAAGCACGATGCTTGTTTGATCGGACCAAACTGTATTGGCGTGATGACGCCGTGGCATGCCAGCGTTTTTACCACGCCGATTCCGGAGCTGACTTCTGAAGGTTGCGATTTTATTTCCGGCTCGGGAGCTACAGCCGTTTTTATTATGGAATCGGGAATCCCGAAAGGCTTGCGTTTTGCCAGTGTTTTTTCAGTGGGAAACAGCGCACACATTGGTGTTGAAGATGTTTTGGCCTACCTTGATGAACACTATGTGGATGGCGAAAGTCCGCGCGTAAAATTGCTATATATCGAGAATATCAATAATCCGGATAAATTGCTCTATCACGCCACTTCTTTGATTAAAAAAGGATGCAGGATTGCTGCAATAAAAGCCGGAAGTTCATCGGCCGGAAGCCGTGCTGCATCGTCGCATACCGGGGCACTAACCAGTTCTGATGCCGCGGTGGAAGCACTGTTCCGCAAAGCAGGAATTGTACGTTGTTACGGTCGTGAGGAGTTGACTACCGTTGCCAGCGTATTTATGTGCAAAGAATTGCAGGGCGAAAAACTGGCGATCATTACACACGCCGGTGGACCGGGTGTGATGCTTACCGATGCTTTGGAAGACGGCGGATTAAAAATACCAGAGATCGCGGATTCCGAAGCGAAATCTGCTCTGCTGCAAAAGTTATTTCCCGGATCGTCGGTGGAAAACCCAATCGATTTTCTGGCAACCGGAACCGCCGAACAGTTGGGGCATATTATCGACGCCTGCGAAAATGATTTTGATGTAGATGGGATGGCGGTAATTTTCGGAAGTCCGGGATTATTCCCGATTGGCGATGTTTACGATGTGCTTTCCGAAAAAATGAAGGTTTGTAAAAAACCGATTTACCCAATTCTTCCATCGCTTATCAATGTAAAAGATGACGTTGCCCACTTTTTGTCACGAGGCAATGTAAACTTCCCCGACGAAGTGTTGCTTGGGCGTGCGCTAACAAAAGTGATGAATACGCCACAGCCTGTAACAGAAACAGAAGTGGCACATGGAATCGATCCTGAGGCGGTAAAAGCAGTAATTGCTGAAGCAAAAGATGGTTATCAGCCACCCGAAGTAATTCATAATTTGTTTGATCTGGCGGGCATTCCGCGGGTAAAAGAAATGGTTGCCAAGTCAGAATCGGAAGCTGTTTTAGCTGCAATGAACATCGGTTTTCCGGTGGTGATGAAAGTGGTTGGGCCGGTGCACAAAACCGAAGTTGGCGGCGTAATCCTTAATGTCAGGAATGTTACCCAGGTGCGCAAAGAGTTTCATCACCTGTTTCAGATTGAAGGAACCGAGGGGGTGTTGATTGCCCAAATGGCTGCAGGAACCGAGCTTTTTTTGGGAGCTACTTACGAAGAAACTTTCGGGCATGTAGTGTTGTGCGGGATGGGAGGTATTTACGTAGAAGTGATGAAAGATGTGGCCTCTGGCCTTGCACCGCTTACACACAGCGAAGCACGGTCGATGGTTACCAGTCTGAAATCCTACAAAATTCTGAAAGGTTTCCGCAAACAGGCGGGCGTGAATATCGATAAGTATGTGGATATAATTGTGCGCTTGTCGTGGTTGCTGCGTTTTGCCACTGAAATCAAGGAAATTGATATTAATCCGCTGTTGGGCAACGAAAAGGAAATTCTGGCTGTTGACGCCCGTATTCGGATAGAACATTAAAAATACAAGGCCGTCTTAAAAGCGTTTTGTCTCGTCATTCTGAACTTGTTTCAGAATCTTTGTATCACAGACCCTGAAACAAGTTCAGGGTGACGTCTATACTATATAATTCACTTTTAAGACAGCCTTTATTATTCGAAAGAATTACATCTCATTAGGCGGAATTGCTGCCGGAACGACATTTTTAACTGGCTTTAAACTTTTCAGATAGGCAAAAATTGCTGAGATATCTTCATCTTCTATATCCTTAAAATTCTCGGAAGGCATTGGAGGTAAAAGCTGACGTGTGCCATCCAAACCTTTGAATTTACCTTCTTTCATTGCTTTTTTAAATTGTTCTTCGCTCCAGGTGCCGATACCCGTTGCATCGGGTGTTAGGTTGGCTGCAAACGACATTCCCCACGGACCGGCACTACCGGTTAAATCCGGATAAAATGTGGCAAAACCCTGCGCGGTCATTTCTGTTTTTAAATCAAGTATTGGGCGGTCGCCCGGGTAGCCCGATAAAAGTAACTCGGGGATTAGCTCCGGCCCGTTGGCGCCCATTCGTTTGGGCGAATGACAATCGTTACAACCCATAATTGTTACCAGGTACTCGCCACGAACTACCAGTTCTTCGCCCGTTAATTCGGCGGGTTGAGCTTCAGCAGCCGCCGGTTTCGATCCATTGGTGCACGAAAAATTAAGCAGGGCAAAGCACATGGCTCCAAAAATCAGTAAAACAAATTTGTTCTTTCTCATAGTGTTTACTTTAAGTTATACATATCATAAAATAGCTTCACTTTTCACAAAAAGCAGGCTGACTTTGGATGTTTTTTTGGCTTGGAATGTATGCCGGAGGGTAATTGAATTCAATTTACATTTTATTAAGATTAATTCAAAATAAAATGTCGGAAGGATTTATCCGAATGTCAGGAATGCATCCTAGAAATTGCTCAGATATTTCTAATTTGGCGTATTCAAAACAAGAGTATGCATAAACATGTGGCGTTAAATGGCGATGATTTGGCGATGGATTCGGCCTTTATGAAACAACTTTTGAAAGGGGAGAGTACGGAGCATTTTCCGGAATTGCAAGGCAAAAAGGGCGTGTTGTTTTCGAATACAACGCTGGCGAAGTTTATCGAGGACGAGTTCCGACATGATAATTTTGAGCTGACCCAAAACTACGGCCGTAGCATACGTACACTCTCCAGTGGCGAGCAAAAAAAGGCGCTGCTGGAATACCTGATGGCGAAACAGCCTGATTTTATTATTCTCGATAATCCTTTTGATGCGCTGGATGTGGAATCGGTAAAACAGTTAAAAGTTCGTTTGGAAACGATCGCTACAAAAATGCCGGTGATATTGGTGTTCAAAAGAAAGTCAGACCTGTTGCCGTTTATAAAGCATGCCATGCGCGTTGACAATGGAAGAGTAGTATACTCCGACAGTATAAAACAATACCTTGAAAAGTATGAACCGGAGGTAGAGGTACATTTTGCTATCGAAATTCCGGGACCGTTGCATGAGGAAGAGGTGAAGTACAACGAGCTGATCATACTCAGCGATGTATCAGTGCATTACCAGGAAAGGCAAATCCTAAATAATATCAACTGGATCATAAAAGCCGGTGAGTTCTGGCAATTGAAAGGTCCTAACGGATCAGGGAAAACTACCATTCTTACCATGATAAATGGTGATAACCCAAAAGCTTTTGGGCAGAACATCGAATTATTTGGCCGCCGAAAGGGAACCGGCGAAAGTGTTTGGGAGATCAAAAAGAAGATCGGGTATTTTACGCCGTCGATGATGGAGTTGTTTAAACGCCGCCATACGGCCGAACAGATGGTGATCTCGGGTTTTCACGATTCCATTGGTTTGTACCACCGGCCTAGCGAGATACAAAAACATGTGGCCAACAAATGGTTAAAAGTACTGGGACTTGAAAACAAAGGAGGGCATACTTTTATCGAACTCTCGCAGGTGCACCGCCGAATGGTGTTGATTGCACGTGCGATGGTAAAACACCCGCCACTGCTGATACTCGACGAGCCATCAACGGGACTGGACGATAAAAGTGCGGCGCTGCTTTCGGCTCTCATCAATAAAATTGCCGACGAAAGTCAGACGGCTATTCTCTATGTCTCGCACCGTACAGAGCCGGATTTAAGACCACAGTTTGTTTTTGAGTTAGTGCCCGGAGAGAACGGATCGGTGGGAGAGGTGGTGTGTTAACATAAATTGTCACTGCTGATTTCATAAAACGCCGGCGACTGAATAGCGAAGACGGTTAAGAAAGCAGCAGTGACAATTTAATTTCAAAGCAACTATTTATCGAATTCCAAAAAGCAGGTAATCCAACGAGAATTTACCGCTTCCTGCAAGAAACAAAGTAATGTAGATCAGCAGAAACAAAACGGGGATTTCTTTGGTGTCGAACGGTTGCGATTTCAGGGTGTAAAATGCGGCGATCAACATGGTAAACAGTAAGGGCAGAACGGCAAGCTGAGTTCCCAGTCCCAGTATCAAACAAAGTGAAAAGAAGACTTCCACAAATGCTGCGGCCATTAACGAGTGTCGTTCGCTTAATCCGAATGTTTTAAAGAAATGTATCGGCTCGGGCGATAGTAACTTCTTTATTTTGGGAATACCATGGCGGAGCATTAACACGCCTATGGCTACTCGTAAAACCAGGAGTGCTACATCAATAGTTGCAGCACTCTGGTTAATTCCTAATATACTATTTAATAGTTCCATTGTTCTACATTATTGTTGGTCGGCTTGTACAAACTCGCCGTTTGCAACAATTCTTACTTCGTCGCTAACAATCGCTTCCGGAAATTTTCCGCCAACTTCAAAATCGGAACGTTTAATGGTTCCGTCAATTTGAAACGCGGTAGTTAGTTTCGACGACATTGGGTTGGTGGTTTGTCTGCGGTACCACAAATCAACAGTTACCGTTTTTGTAACGCCGTGGATGGTAAGATCTCCGGTAAGTTTGTATTTGTTCTCGCCTGCCGGTTTAATACCTGTACTTGTAAACGTCAGTTCCGGGTATTTCTCCACATCAAAAAAGTCGGCACTTTTCAAGTGGTTGTTGCGGGCTTCCACACGGGTATTAATCGAACTGGTTTTAGCGGTGAGGTTAAACACGGCGTCGCTAAAATCCGCTTTTGATGATTCAATGCTAACTGTAAAGTCGTCGAATGTTCCGCTTACATCGTTAATGCCCAGGTGCGTTACAGTAAAGAACAGTTGAGAGTGTGCTGCGTCGTTTGTCCAAACCGACGAAGTTCCGGCTGTGAATGCTGATAAAGTCAGTACAGCCACTATCGAGAATAATAAACTTAATTTTTTCATGGTAATAATTTTTAATAGTGATAATTGTGAATACTTCTATTTAGTTTGCCAATCCGATTTGTTGCATAAATGCCATGTTATCCCAAAACAGGTGCTCTTCGTACATGGTACCGTCTTTCCACAGGCCAATGGTAACCATCGGTAATTTGAACGATTTTCCGGTTGGATCAATAAATTTTCCGTCGCCGATTGGCATTGGTTCAGAGAATGTTCCTTCAATATAACCGGTAACTGCGGTGTATTGTCCGGTTCCAAAACGAATTGGGTGAACGTTGATTTTGGTGTTCGGTGCAAAAACGAACATCGGTTCTAATGCTGCAATGTGGTCTTCCAAACCAACCGTTGTGCTTCCGTCGGGGTAATAAACAAGAATGTTTTCAGCATGACTTTCGTGCAATCTTTCCCATTCCTGGTTACTGTAAACCACAAAATCCAGTGTATCGAATTTTTGCAGGTACTCTTCAGTCAGCTTTTGGCCGGCTAAAATTTCATTGAGTTGTTTTTTTGCTTCAGCGATTTCTTTTTTCGACTGTGCATTGGCAGATAGTGCGCCTAATAGTGCTACTGCTACGAGAAGTAAATTTAATTTTTTCATTTTTTTCGTTGTTTAAATTTTATGATACAAAGATACCGTGGAGCCATGCCTCGTACACTTGACCTATGATAAGAAAGCGCCTTGATGTAGGTCAAGAGTGAGTTACCACACATTGGTTTACAATGCTGTAAATGAGTAAATAAGGTTGTGGCTGTTGGGTTTGGAAGTGGGAGCGGAGATTAATAATTTCTGTTTCGAAGCAAGCCAATCATTTGTCCAACACCAATACCGAAGAAGGTACGGTGTTTATTTATTTGTACCATTGGCGAGAGGGATAAACCATAAATGGTGGTAAACGGAAATTCAATTCGTGGATTTATTAATAGGCTAAGCGTATTCCGGTTTTCGTAATTCCAGGTATAATTCTCGGCAAGGAATGCCGATTCTGTTTTTAGCCAGTTTGCAGGTTCTTTAATTTCTGTATAACCCAGCCCAACACTAAAATTGATCCGTATGGTCCGGCTTTCGTTAAGAAGGTATATTTTCCCCACAGCAATTTGGTAATTTCTCATTTGATCGTGAGGATCTGCAGCACCGAAAAGTAATGCTTTTGCTAATCCTGCAGAATAGTCGCCGGGTTGAGATTTTGGTTCTCTCCAATTGTGAATGTACCCGATTTTTAACGAATACTTCTCCCGATAAACGTAGTTCAGGTTTACATCAACTCCAAAGTAGTTGCCAATACTCAGTCCGTCGGAGTAATAAATGGCATTATTTTCTGAAAATTGAGCTTTAGCAGAACTAAAGACAAAAATGAACAGGAACAGGAGTAGTATGCTTTTCTTCATCGGTTTTGGTGTGAAAAATTTGCAAGCTTCGTATTTATGGCTTTTTCTTAAAAGATTTATTTAAAGGTTAAATGGTTGCGTTAGTTATTAGTAATAAACGACACACCACGAACCCCGCAATGCAATTTACAAATTGTTGAACGAAACCTAAAGGTAGCTAAAGTGCTCAGGCTCGAGTACCTTTAGGTTGCTAATCATAAAATTCGTTATT
>NZ_CAJXTC010000036.1 GCF_913060805.1 uncultured Draconibacterium sp. | reverse complement strand
TTTTTTAAGACCGAAATAAGCATAGTTATGCAAATTGAAGTTTGTAAATCGAAAATACACAAGGTTACCGTTACCGAGGCGAACCTACAATATGTTGGAAGTATTACCATCGACGAAGATTTGATGGATGCGGCAAACCTTATCGAGAACGAAAAAGTTCAGGTTGTTAATATTAACAACGGCGAGCGCCTGGAGACTTATGTAATCAGGGGCGAGCGCGGAACGGGTACAATCTGTTTGAACGGCCCGGCTGCACGTAAAGTAGCTGTTGGCGATGTGGTAATTATCATTTCGTACGCTTTAATGGATTTCGAGGAAGCCAAAACATTTAAGCCAAGTTTGATCTTCCCTGATATCGAAACGAATACTGTAGTATAAAATACATTTCTATAGATATGTAAACCTCGTAGTTTTAACTGCGAGGTTTTTTTTATGCGCTACCGTTTCAAAGCCATCGCGATTTCGTACCGATAAACAGGAATTATTCACTATTTTTAGCCTTTATGAATCTCATGTTTAAATCAAAGATTTTTAAGGATTTTGAATCGCTTCGTCCCTTGCTTGAAATCTGGAAAGGAAGCAACAACACTATCGTTTTTACCAACGGTTGTTTCGATCTTATTCATAACGGGCACGTTGATTCGCTGCACAAATCGGCAGCATTTGGCACCAAACTGATCGTTGGACTTAACTCCGATACGTCGGTGAAATTATTAAAAGGCGATAAACGCCCCATTATAAACGAGCAGGCTCGCGCCGAAGTGTTGGCTGCTTTCGGCTGTGTTGACGCAGTAATTCTTTTTGATGAAGAAACGCCGGCCGAAATCATTGCAAAAATCATCCCCGATGTTTTGGTAAAAGGTGCGCAATACGAAATTCATGAAATTGCGGGCCACGATACCGTCCTGAACAACGGCGGAAAGGTGGAAACACTGGAGTTAATTGAAGGAATTTCTACCAGCGAAATTATTGAACGAATTAAAAAGCTTTGAGAAATTATAGGCGCTCCTTAAACTTTAGATTAAAGTAACCACGGCGAAATATAAAAGCTAACGATGTCTGACAAACCCAATGCAAGAGAACGGGCAAGAATTTTACGACGTAACATGACCAGGGAAGAAACCAAACTTTGGCAGAAATTACGTGGAAGAAAGTTTTTTGGACTTAAGTTTCTACGACAGCATCCCATAACATACGATGTTGTAAACAACGAACGCAAATATTTCATTCCTGATTTTTATTGTGCAGAAAAAGCCGTAATAATTGAAATTGATGGAATAATTCATCAGTTTCAAAAAGAAAAGGATAGGCGTAGAGACGAAATATTAGAGGAAATGGGATTTAGGATTCTAAGGATTCGTAATGAAGAATTTATTGATATTTTTAACGTTTTAGAAAAGATTGAGAATTTTATATTTTACTCACCCTGATTGTAACAAGTTACAATCTATCCCTCTCTGCAAGCAAAGAGGGAATGAGCCGGTGGTTTGATGACAATTCGTACTGATTAAGAGCAGACTATCGTCCCTCTTTTTGTTAAGAGAGGGACAAGAGGGTGAGTCCCAAAATTAATTCAAAAATAATTCCGAATGGCAAAAACAAAAACCATATACACCTGTCAGAATTGCGGTGCACAATCGCCCAAATGGCTGGGTAAATGTTCCGCCTGCAACGAGTGGAACACTTATGTTGAGGAGATTGTAGAAAAGAAACAATCTACCGGAAAACTTTCGGTGCAGATTTCGGGGAACCAACCCATTACGCTCGAAAATATCGAAATGGCCAGAACCCAGCGTATTTCTGTGGGGATTGAAGAATTTAACCGTGTCTTGGGCGGCGGAATCGTTCCCGGTTCGCTGATACTTTTAGGTGGCGATCCCGGAATTGGAAAATCAACACTGGCGCTTCAACTGGCATTGGGGTTAAATGGGAAAAAGATCCTGTACATTTCGGGCGAAGAAAGTTTGCAGCAGATAAAACTGCGCGCCGAGCGTTTAAGCAATGCACAAAGCAACTGTCTGTTTTTAAGTGAAACATCGCTGGAACATATTATCGCCCAAGGCGAACAGGCAAAACCGGAGTTGCTGATCATCGATTCTATTCAAACCATTTCAACCGAACTCATTGAGTCATCACCAGGTTCAGTTGGGCAGGTTCGCGAGTGTACATCCGCTATTTTGAAATTTGCGAAGAAAAATCATATTGCCGTTGTGCTGATCGGGCACATTACAAAAGAAGGTAGCCTTGCCGGACCAAAAGTTCTGGAACACATGGTCGACACCGTTTTGCAGTTTGAAGGCGACACCAATTACATGTACCGCATTTTGCGCTCCAACAAAAACCGTTTTGGCTCTACCAACGAGCTTGGCATTTTTGAAATGCGCAGCGATGGTTTACGCGAGATCACCAATCCATCGGAGCAATTGATATCAAAAGTAAGCGACGATGTGAGCGGTACTGCCATTGCTGCAACCATCGAAGGTGTGCGGCCTTTCCTGATCGAGATTCAGGCACTGGTAAGTTCGGCAGCTTATGGAACTCCACAGCGTTCGTCAACCGGTTTTGACTTACGACGTTTGAACATGCTTTTGGCCGTTCTGGAAAAACGCGCCGGTTTTAAACTCATTGCAAAAGACGTTTTCCTGAATATTGCCGGCGGACTAAAAATCAATGATCCGGCAACCGATTTGGCGGTTATTTGCTCCATTCTTTCGTCGAATATCGACATTGCCATAAACCACAAAATATGTTTTGCCGGCGAGGTTGGATTAACCGGAGAAATACGTGCCGTAAGCCGCATCGAGCAACGTATTGCCGAAGCTGCCAAACTGGGATTCTCGCGCATTTATGTACCAACACTGAACAAAGGTTTCGATGCCTCGAAATTTAAAATCGATATTGTAAAAGTAAGCCGGGTAGAAGAAGTATTTAAAACTATTTTCGCATAAAAGTAATTTCTCGCAGATGGCGCAGAATTACGCAGAAAAATATTTCAGCTCGCTATTAAATCAGCGAAATTGTTGAGGAACGATCGTCACCCTGAACTTGATTCAGGGTCTATATTGTTAGATGCTGAATCCGTCAGCTGACGGACAGCATGACATTCTAAAGGCAATAAAATTAAAACGTCACACAAATAAGCTTTTTTAACGACCTTTTTTTGATAATCGATTTAACTATTTATAATTTGGCAGCCAAATGAAAAATGCCTTTCTGATACTAATTATTGCTGTATTCGCATTCAGTGCGTGCGAAAACGAGATTATGCCCAAACCCGAGCATTTGATCAAGGAAAAGAAAATGATCAACATGCTGGTTGACGTGCACCTGGCCGATGCAACTTTTAACCATTTAAGGTACGATTCGGCGATGCAGCATAGCCGCACAGAAAATTTTTACTATTCGGTTTTGGACAAATACGAAGTTCCTGATTCGGTATTTGAGCAATCACTGGTTTACTACGAAAGTTTCCCTAAAGATTTCGAGAAAATGTACCGCAAAGTGATGAGCCGCCTGAGTGAATTGGAGCAGGAACGTTCAGGTCGGAAAGAGGAATTGCTGAAATTTGAAGAAGAGGAATAATTAACTGCAAGGTGAGAAAAATCGCCGCCACATACGTCTTCCCCGGAACAACTTCGCCAATAAAAAACGGAATTTTAGTTTGCGACGATGAAGGAACAGTTATCGACATTTTGGATCGTGGTGATTCATTTCGCGAAGAAGCCGGAGTGGAATTTTACAGCGGCATTTTAACGCCCGGATTTGTAAACGCCCATTGCCATTTAGAATTTTCGCACCTCCACAACAAAATAGAAAAACACGCTGGTTTTAGCGGATTTCTGGAAAAAATCAATCGCTTAAGAGATGAGCCTGCAAACAAGGAAAAGGCCATGCAAATTGCCGACCGAAAAATGTGGGCAGCAGGAATTGCGGCTGTTGGCGATGTTTCCAACTCCGATCTTTCGCTTTCGGTAAAACAAAAAAGCAGAAACTACTACCATACTTTTGTTGAGGCTTTTGGATTTCATCCGTCGCGCGCGGAGCGGGCTTTTAACAAAGCTGCAGAAGTGCTTGAATCGTTTCAAAAAGCTGATCTTTCTGCCTCCATCGTTCCGCATTCGCCGTATTCGGTATCTCAGGATTTGTTTGAAAAGGTGCTAAATGAAGCTCGGAAAAACGGAGGGCCATTCTCCATTCACAACCAGGAAAGCAGAGCGGAAACAGAACTATTTTTATCGGGAGAAGGAGATATTGCCAGGCATTTCACCAATAATTTAAAGCTGGATGCGACACACTTTAAACCCACCGGAAAATCGTCGCTGCAGTCCATTCTTCCATTTCTGCCAAAAGAAAATCAACTTTTGCTGATACATAACACACAAACAAAAAAGCAGGATATCGAAGTATTAAAACAGTATCGCGATCTTGCAAAAACCTATTTTGTATTGTGTCCAAACTCCAACCTTTACATTGAAAACGAACTGCCTCCTATCGATCTTTTCAGGGATGAAAAGCTGCAGATCTGTTTGGGAACCGACAGCCTGGCATCGAATACCGAACTTTCTATTCTGCAGGAGATGCTTACCGTTCAGCAAAATTTCCCGGAAACTTCTCTCGAAGAATTACTTTCGTGGGCCTGCCTAAACGGAGCAAAAGCATTAAATATCGATGACACTTTTGGAACATTTGAAAAAGGCAAAAAACCCGGTGTAAACCTGATTACCGGCATCGATTTCAAAACAATGAAATTGACCTCGAATGCAAAAGTTAAACGACTGATTTAAACCAAATTCGATCCCAAATATTTTTGGTTATTTTTGCAGCAATTTTCAGAGGAATGATGAGGATTGGAAATATAGAATTGGAGGGCACTCCCCTTTTTCTGGCACCGATGGAAGATGTCACCTACAAGTCGTTTAGGATGATGTGCAAAAAATTTGGTGCCGATGTAATGTACACCGAATTTGTATCGTCGGAGGCACTGGTGCGCGATATAGAGAAGACCAAACAAAAAATGCACTTGTTTGAATTCGATCGCCCGGTAGCCATTCAGATCTATGGACACAATATCGATTCGATGGTGCGTGCAGCACAGGTTGCCGAAGAATTTGAGCCTGATTTTATCGACATCAATTATGGTTGCCCCATGAAAAAGATCGTGCGACACGGTGCGGGGTCGGCAATGTTGAAAGACGTGGACAAAATGCAGAAAATGACTGCCGAAATTGTGAAAGCAGTCAAAACTCCGGTTACTGCAAAAACACGACTGGGCTGGTCGGCCGGGAATCTCCCCATTGTTGAAGTGGCCGAACGATTGCAGGATGCCGGGATTCAGGCGCTGGCCATCCACGGACGTACACGCGAACAGCTGTACACCGGTGAAGCCGACTGGACCTTGATTGGCGAAGTAAAAAACAATCCTAAAATACAGATTCCCATCATTGGAAACGGCGACATCAACAGCGGTAAAAAAGCCAAACAATTGCTTGATGAAACGGGTGTTGATGCCTTGATGATCGGTCGTGGAGCCATTGGCCGGCCGTGGTTATTCCGCGAGGTAAAACATTACCTGCAAACCGGGGAAGAACTTCCACAACCAACCGTAAACGAAGTGGTAGAAGTTTTAAAGGAACAATTGCGGCTAAACCTCGAGTGGCGCGACAATGAACGCTCGGGTATTTTGATGATGCGCCGTCATTTTGCCAAATATTTCCCGGGATTACCGAATTTCAGGGAACTTAAAATTCAATTACTTCGTGCCGAAACAAACGACGATGTGCACGCCATCCTTGAAAAAATTACCGAACAATACGGTGCATTTCAGCTCGATTTTTCAACTGCCAGCTTAAAATAGAAACTATGTACGACAAGTATTCAAAATATTTCTCCGAACAATCGCTGTGGGACAAGCTCAAAAAGTTTGGCAAAACTGCCGGAGCCAAGGTTGTTTATGCCGTTTTGCTATTGTACTACACTTTCGAAGACAAAGGCGTTGGCTTAAAAACCAAACTCAGCATCGCAGCCGCATTGGGTTATTTTATTCTACCCACCGACGCCATAGTTGACCTGACCCCCATCATTGGTTTCAGCGACGACCTGGGCGTTTTGCTTTTTACACTATCGGCAGTTGCAGGCAGTATCACCCCCGAAATTAAAGCCAAAGCACGCGAAAAACTCAACGAATGGTTTGGCGAAATCGACCCCAAAGAACTTCAGGACATCGATAAAAAGACTTTTTAAGACTTTTTTACAAGCACGTTAACAGAGGTTAAACTACTGCTTTTATGAAAGTTATGGCATGCGCTTTGCATATATCTAAAAAGCTACATATTTAATAAGTAGCATGTTTTTAAATTGAGTGATTGAAAGTGAGGCTTAGGCCTTGAACATGGTTTTTGTTTTTTGTTTTTTGAGGAGGTACGATCTACCTTCGAATTGTTAGCTAGACTGGTCCCGCTCCCGCGGGACCTTTTCTTTTCTGCCCTGTTCCATATTTATTATTACATTAGCAACTTATCTTTTTTGCTATGCTCGAACTTGACTTCTCTACGCTTCAGTGGATTTTATTAGCGGTGTGTGGCATGCTGATTGGCATGTCGAAAGTTGGCGTTCCCGGCGTTTCAATGCTGGTTGTTCCTGCGCTGGCACTCATTTTTGGAGGAAAAGCCTCCACCGGAATTTTACTACCAATGTTAATGATGGCCGATCTTTTTGGCGTTGGTTATTACCACCGTCATGCCGAATGGAAATACCTGTGGAAACTACTTCCGTGGGCTTTTGTAGGAATTGGCATTGCGCTGTGGGTTGGCGAAGTGGTAAACGATACCTGGTTTAAAAATATAATCGCCATTTTGGTATTTCTGTGTATTGGCCTTATGCTTTGGCGCGACCGCAAAAAAGGACAAAACCTGTTCCCCGACACCTGGTGGTTCTCTGCAATGATGGGTATTTTAGGAGGTTTCGCTACAATGATCGGTAATGTGGCCGGTCCTATTTTTGCCATTTACCTGCTGGCCATGCATTTGCCAAAAAACAGTTTCATTGGTACCGGAGCCTGGTTCTTCCTGATCGTTAATTTTTCGAAATTTCCCTTGCATATTTTCGTGTGGAAAACCATTAACTGGAATACACTCACGCTCGACCTGATGCTTTTACCGGCCATCGCGATCGGTGCTTTTGCCGGAATAAAACTGGTACAAAAAATATCAGATAAACTCTACCGAACCGCTGTAATAATCGTAACCGCCCTGTCGGCATTTTTACTCTTGATCTGATGGAACAACTACACCAATTTTTTCAGGACAAAACAGTCAGCACCCTTTTGGATGTTGGCACCGGAACCGGGAGTTTTATTTCGGTTTTAAAGGAGACGTTCAGTGATACGAAATTCACCGGAATCGATCCGGACAAAACATCGCTTGAAGAGGCTACAAAAATGCATCCCGATGTGCAATGTATGAAAATGACCGGCGAAAAACTGGATTTTCCGGATTCCACTTTCGATGCTGCAAGTATTTCGATGGCGATGCACCACTTGCCGGATGTTCAGCAAACTTTCAACGAAATGAAACGTGTGGTAAAACCGGGTGGTTGGATTATTGTAAACGAGCTTTTTAGCGATAACCTGAATCCGGCACAGGAAGTGCACAAAAGCATGCATCATTTTCGTAGTACAGTTGATCGCCTGAAAGGAGTTTGCCACAAAGAAACATTCACCCGCGCCGAAATTCTGGAGCAGGTTGAAAAAGCAGGATTGGAAATTTGCGTAGCCTTTAACAATGAAAAAGATCGCGTAGAACCAACGCCTGAAGAAATTGCTGAGCGAAAAGAAAAGCTAACCGAAATGCTCGGCCAAATTGAAGACAAGCCGGAATACCACGATATGAAAAAGCAAATTCCTGAAATAGAAAAAGCCTTGAAACAACATGGATTTCAAATGGCAACACGCGTGGTTGTAATTGCGACAGTGAAGAAAGATTGATGCAGATTGAATGAGATTGATGTAGATTTTCGACTTCAAAAACAATCAGCCCGCAACTCGAATCTCGAATCTCGTAGCTAACTCTACAGCCTGTTATTCACAATATTATTATAGATTGAACCAAACTGCACACGGATTCCCACGTTAGCTCCTACTTCGAAAGCTGAAGGCAGCTGCACCTTATTCAGCAACAAATCTTCCAACGAAATTTCACCTTTAGGCAGATAAATCTGGTCGTGTACATTCTCAACCGTAAAACCCATTCGCACCGAAAGCCCGCGAATAATACGAACCGACAAATCGGTATCGAAAGTAATCCGGTTTTTGGTCCAGTCGTGCATATAATTTGTAGCATTTAATCCGGCTTTTACTTCGCCCCAGGTTTGCACAATCTGCAAATCCAATCGCAACGACTGCTCCCAAAGGCTTTCTTCCATTTTGTCGTATATCGATTCCTCGTAATATTTCATCCACTCGGGACCAATATAATAGGCAATGGTAAACACTTTTCGGTCCGATACGTCCCATGGAAAAATATTATACTCCACTGCAGGTTTTACCGACATCGAGTATTTGGTATTGCGGTAATTGCTGTTGGAAAAACTTCCGAACAAACCTGTCGACCAACGCGATGTTAAACTTTTTACCGCACTCGACGAGGCATACGTTGAAGTGTTATCCGAACGGTACTCTTCTCCGTCGGAAGTGTATTTCTGTGTATTTACCGAGCGACGTGCGTTATTCCTTATCCTGATTTCTTCGGTAACCTTATCAGCACGCGCATTAAACGAATAGTTATAATTCTTTTTGCTTTCTTCGAGATTCACACGGCCGCTAACATCACCTCTAAAAGTCCAGTTGTGCCACGGATCTTCCACAAGCTCTACTTGTCCGGGTTCTGCGTCGCCACGGTAACGGAAACTCAGCTGATCCGATGCTTTTGTCTGGCTTACAAAAGGCATTAATCCTAACGAAAGTGCATCTTTCAGTTTCTGACGTTCCTCTTCGTTTGTATCGTCGGCAAGTGTAGTGCAGGTTATGGTAAAATCGCTAAAATTCTCGAACGTAAGGTTGTTGTACATCAGCGAATAAACCATACCACCCGAACCGCTCACCCGGTTATTTATAATGATGTGTACATCGGCAACGGCCGGATCGTTCACAAAATCGGCAAAACGCATATTGCGGCGCATGTAGTCCATGTCGAGCCGAACGCCTTCGATGTAAACCTTAATTTTGGAATCGCGTTTGTTGTACGACAACGATCCACGACTTTTTATCCGAACGTCTTTCTCCGGATTATCGGCAGCCGAAACGCTACTAAATGCAAAACAAATTAAAAGTGAAAAAATGGTGAGACAGCGCAGTATCATTTTAGTCCTCCTTATCGGGTTCAAGTTGGTTTAAAAGTAAATATGTATTAAAAGCAGCCCAAATATAGAACTTCAGCCGCAAAATTTAAAACTTACTTTCTGATTTTCATTTACTTTGTATTAGTTCTTAATAATGAAAGAGTAACATGGCACGCAGAGAGAAAAAAGCACGTAGTAAAGGATCGGCCGGAAACAACCGGAAATCGGGTGAAGATTTTTTGCAAAACAACAAACAAAAAACCGGTGTTTTAGAAACCGCCAGTGGTTTGCAATATTCAATTGTTGATGAACAGCAAGGACCAAAACCCGGGCTTTTTGATACGGTTAAAATACATCAGCGCGCCTTACTGCTCGACGGCAAAATACTGGAAGATACCTACCGCCAAAACCAGCCCGACGAAGTTAAAATAGAAGAACTTATCGAGGGACTACAGGAAGGATTACCCATGATGAGCGTGGGGAGCCGTTATAAATTCTGGGTGCCTGCCGACCTGGCCTGGGGACGAAAAGGAACGGGTAATAAAATTCCGCCAAATGCAGTTTTGAGTTTTGATATTCGTTTGGTGGAGATTTGCTGAGATTAACTCCAATGCAAATTCAACCACGATTTTACACCGGCCATAATCATTTCAATGGCTACCGAACCAACAAAAAGGGCGGTAATACGTCCGGCTAAATCAAAGTAGCGCTCAATTAGTTCTTCGCGTTTTTGACGGATTACATCGTGCAGAAATTTCAAAAACACCAAAACCAGAATACACAGCATAACCGCTACAATAATAGATGCGCACGAGATTAAAATATCGTTACGTTTACCAATAACCACACTGGCACTAATGGTTCCCGGACCAATTAAAACCGGCATGGCAATGGCTCCGGCAATGTGTTTCGATTCGCCGCGTAATATCTCGATGGCAGTAGGCCCGCGAAAAACAAACTGCAGACCAATGAGCAGGAAAACAATACCTCCGAACAACTGGAACGAGGCAAAACGAATTTGAAATACATCGGAGAAAATCCGGTCGCCCAGCACAGCGAAACTGCAGAAAGCAACACACGAAATAAGTCCTGCACGAACTAATACCCGCCTGAACTGCTTATTATCGAGCTTTTGAACAATGTCGATTAAATAAACGATTACCAAAAACGGATTTAATAAAACGAGTAATAACAGTATCGATCTTGTAAATTCATTCATGATTTTCCCGGGTATTTTTGCGTTTTTTCAGTCTTTGCCTTTTCTGTTTTTATAGCTATCGCGATAAATATAAAAATACAAATCTGGAATGCAATAGCTTTCAAACATCAATTCCTGCGAATTGTTCTTTGGCGAGAATGATGCACAAAAAAGCGAAAGGGTGTGTGTTGTTTATAGTTCGATTATGGGTGCTCGCCCGGCAAGAAACACCTGTTCTATTACGCCTTACTGAGCACGGTAACTAATATTTTTGTCTTCCGACAGCTCAGCAAGTATTTTTTTAATCTCGCCTTGGGTATCAAACGCAAGGTCCGTCAGGTCAATTTTCAAATTGGTGTCGTCGGTTTTTTTGATTGTTAATTGGTGGTATTTAAAGTCGATAAATTGTATGTCGCTCAAATAAACGGTTTCTTCCTTTTTATTGAATTGGGCTTTTATCGAAATCAGCTCGTTGTTGATTAAAATAAAAGCTTTACCAAACAAAGCATTGATGTTGTATCCATAACCGCTATAGATATGAAATATTCCATTGAGCATAAAAACGATGGAATACCCCCAGTCGAACACTCTTATTTTTTCATCTTCAGCGATTCTTATAAAAAGCCATGCCCCTGCAAAAACGATAAATAGTATCCCGAGAACTATTCTAAAAGTTGTTTTCTTTTGTTTGGCTAACAGGTCTTTTTTTAATTCCATAATTTGATTTGGGTTTATTTTTATTCAACGGTGGTGGTATGAGGTCGTGGCGGTCAGACGAGAGTCTGACCAGTCCGACCGAAACTGAGGTTGGGACGAGATTCGACTTGTCGAATCCGCACGAACCCAGCCATGCCTTATACCACGTGTTAGCACCAGTTTTTTATTTCCCATCTCTGTCATTTATGCCTTTCATTTTATCTTTTGGCAATCCAGTATAGATGCCACTAACTTTTTTAGGTAAGGCTATCATGTATTCAATAATTATATTAACTAAATCAAAAAGTTGTCCAACAGTTTCTTGACTATCAGTATCAATCTGTCCAGGATGAACAGCATCATTTCCAGTCACTCTCACTATGTCAAGTGATTGCTGAACGATTTCCGGCAAACCTTTTTTCACGAGATTCCCAATATCTTTATTAATATTCTTTCCTTCTTCTCCAAGTTCTTTTGTTAACACTTGAATTGATAAACGAAGGAGTGCTGCCGCTCCTCTTGGAGACTTAATATGAATTGCAGAGGCTTCCATATATAATCTTAATACTGGTTCTGGCATTTCAGGATTAGGAAACGGAGCATTTCCGTTGTCTGGGTAAAACATCGTGTTTTTAACCCAAATAGTGTTTTTATTACAATGGTCACAAGTTCCAATTCGTAAAATGTGTTCTTCTGGATTGTGATTTACTTGATTGCCATCCCATCTACGATACCACCAATTTTGTTTTGATATTGTCCCACAATGTGGGCAAGTAAAGGACTTGGCATAAACAGTAGGTTGAATATATTTCATATGATTTAGTTTAAAATCGTTTTCTAACTTCAATTGACTTATCTATAGGAAACCAAAGATTACTATTTTCGATTACAGACGTTCCTCCAATCCAGTCCATTAGGTTGGAAATAAAAAATGAAAATGAAAGCTCTTTAATTTTATAAAGGTAATGCGGTGGATTGCCATCAATATGTTCATGTTCCCAAAATTTGTAAAACCAATCTTGATTAAGGGAAATATGATTAACTCCGAAATATTGTCTATTTGATTCTGTTTCTAACTCATCCCAAGGATTTTTAATATTATTTGAAATTGTATCAACATTACCAATAGTCGATTCGTAAGAAAAAATTCCATTAAATAGTGACTTTGTCTTATCTGTTCTTGCATCAAAAATGAACTTGCCATTTTCATTTGCTTTTTTTACAATTTGTTCTAGTCCTTGATTTGTGGCATTTGCTTTTACCTCGATTATACCTAAAACAGAGTCGGCGGTAAGAATAACAAAATCATTGTCCCTAAATAGTATAGGAAATGAAGTATCATATATTATTAAATCAATTTGTTTTGAAGGTTGGTGATTACCTCTTTGTCTGGTTTGCCTAACAATAAAGCCAGTCCCTATTTTAAATTTCTCAGGAAGAAATCTTTGAATCATCGTTTTGATTACAGCTTCTTGATGTCGACCATCTTCACCCCAATGATTTACTAAGTTTCTAACCCTGTCTTTAATTGCTAGAAGTTCTTTTGTTGTAGATTTATGAAATTCGATTGTATCCATTTTAGTTCTGTTAAAATTGGTGCTAACTAGTTTATATGTAAGGAAAAACCGTACAATACACCCAAATACCGGAATTATTATCAGGTTTAGGCCTACAATATCTAATTTTATAAATGTTACTTGCAGTTGTTATTTCAGGGCGCGTATTCACGGTTTAAATCTTTGGTGCAATAAATCTAATTATAATTTTTAGTTTTCAGGGAGTTAGGTGGTAAAAACTATTAACATAAAATGTTTCCCGCCAAATGTAGGCAAGAAAAAAAACGTTGAGATGGAGCTCTACAGCTGTCAAGACCCAAAAAAAGTTTCAAAATTTAACCTGACAGCTGTCGGCAAGTAAATAAAATTTCAAAATAGATAATTTCTGCTGTCGACATGCAAAGAAACTTCTGATTTTCAACTCGACAGCCATCGACATGCAAATACGCTTTCAGGATACACCTCGACAACCGTCGAGGTAAAAATTAACTTTCAAAAAGAAGCTCGACAGCTGTCGGGATAAAAACCAATTATCAGGATGATTGTCGACGGCCGTCGGAAAAAGAAAAATCAGCAAACTCTTATATCGACAATGTTTATAATAAAAAAATTATGCCAACCATTGACTTTTTGAACCAATGACCGTAAATTGCATACTTATTCTCTTAACCTTTAAATAGTTTAATCATGTTAGAAAAAATTCGTTACTCCTATTTCACATTGGCAGCATTAACTGCTTTGGTTCAAAAAATCGTTACACTAATAAGTACAAAACTTCCCGAAAGCCAGATGATTATTGCTCTGCTTGCCCGTTTTCAGCCCCAGGTTGAAACCGCTCTGCAGGCCATTGGCAGCACTACCAAACAACCACTTACCGAAATTGTAACAGCAGCCGATTTGCGCCGCGATAACACCTATCGCTCGTTGCGCGACCACATTAAAGCCGGACTTCAACGCCAAAACGAAGCCTACCGCACTGCCTGCGAAACGCTTTGGTCTGAGTTTGTGAAAAATGATCTGAAATTATATAATATGGCCCGCGATAAACAAACCGCAGCCACCGAAAGTTTGCTCGCCGATTTGCGCAAACCAGAAAATGCCCCCCACCTAATAACAACTAACACTAACGATTGGGTTACCGAGTTAGATACCGACAACCAGGCTTATGTGGCCGCAGCCACACAACGCAGTGCTGCCCGCTCGGTTGACGACACCGTACACGATGCAGAGGCCTTTAAAGACCTGAAAACATCGCTAGACCTGCTGGAAAATATTCTGAATACCATGACGGTAATGGACGATCAGCGCGGTATCGACGAGGTAGTGGCCGAAGTATCGCAATACATTAGCGAAGCCAATGCTGCGGCTAAACAAAGCCAAAGTAACGGCGGCGATAACGAAGAAGAAAATAACGACGACACGGAATAAACAAAAATATTTTGCTTGCCGGCAAATAATTGTGAGGTTAACCGGTCTGCCCTATTTGGGTGGGTCGGTTTTTTTATTGATGCCGGCGACATCGCGTATCTATAGCCCAATCATTCGTATATCCTATTCGACTCCGACGGAGTCGTATTCTTTTCATAACATGTTTCTTATAAATGTTTGAATCCTCCTAATTCTCCTCTGCCCCTCTTTGCAACCAGGGGCAGCTGTGTCTATTTGCTTTTCCGCTCAATAGCCGATACAATGGTATCAACAATTGTATCGGTATCCATTAACGAGCTGTTTACCGTAAGATCGTAGTTGGCAGCGTCGCGCCAGTTTTTACCGGTAAAATGTAAACAGTAATTGCCGCGCTCGCGATCTGTTTTCTCCAACTCGTGATCGGTTACATCGGCATGAACACCGTATTCTTCCGTAATTTTATTTTTCCGATAGTCCTTATCGGCATGAATAAAAACGTTAAAACACTTCCGGTTTTCCTTTAATATAAAGTTGGCACAGCGGCCCACAATTACACACGGTTCTTTTGCGGCAATATCGCGTATAATTTTACTCTGCACCAGGAACAAACTGTCGAGCGGTGGTTGTTTTTCGTTTACATAGGCATAATTCTGCTCGTACAATTCGAACAAAAGCGAGTGAGCCAATTTCTGCTCATTCCGGCTGATGTATTCGCTGGTAAAACCACTTTGTTCGGCGGTGAGGGCAATCAGGTTTTTATCATAAAAAGCAATACCAAGCCGCTCTGCCAGTCGTTTTCCAATTTCGTGTCCGCCACTACCGTATTCGCGCGAGATAGTTATAACCAGATTCTCTTTTGTATGCTCGCCCACTTCTGCTTTAGTTTCTTTTACGCTTAACCAATCATCGATAAACTGCAGTTTCCGGCTATAGAATTTAGCAATAAAACCTACCAAAATGGCAGCTACAACTGTTCCCTCGCGAATTCCCAGCAGCTGATGCAGAAAAACGAAAGAACTAATAATTCCGAGAACAACCATGGCACTGTCGACACCGATTTTTGCTTTCCCAAATTCCTTTTTAAACGTATCGGCTATTGCCATTGCCAGTCCTTCGCCCGGCAGGTAAGTAATTTTGGCTTTCACCTCAAGAAAAACACCAAAAGCTAAAATCACACAACTCAACAAACACCAAAATGCTTTTAAAACGTAATTGGTGGCAGTTAAAAACGAAAGCATGTTCATGGCCAAATCGATAAACAAGCCAAAGGCAAACACAACCGGCAACTGAACCAGCTGGAATAAACGGTAGTTTTTGCGCAAAACAACCATTTGCAGCAGCATAATGAAAATATTAAAAACAATGGTTAGCTGGCCGAGGGTATAAGGCATTTTAATACTGTAAACGTAGGGGATACATGAGATTGGAGATACGCCCAAATCGGCTTTAACCGATAAGGCAACGCCAAAAGCCATTACAAAAAGACCAATACCGAATGTAATGATCCGGATTAAGAGTTTATTTTTTATCATTTCAAATTATTTAACGGAGAGGCAGGGGCTTAATATGGCTAACAAAATTAGCAAACTTTGGGGGTGGTTGTCCTCAACACCAGCTAATGTTAACTTGAAATAATATCGCAAAAGATTGCTCTTCCCGATTTGTTTTACTCTTGAGATTTACGCCATTTCGTAATCGGATACTTTGGTTCTGTTTCGTCCGGGAAAACGACTTCGCGTTGAATAACTTTCTTCGCCGGACGATTAACATTCTGCCATCATTGCCCGGGGCGTCGTAATTCAAGGAATTACTTTGCCCCGGGCTAAATTACGACGCACTTTCAGCGCTATTAGTATTTAAAAAATCCAGCCTAAAAGGGGCGCTATCCAATAACCACTGCGATGCGCCGGGTTAAGACGAAAGGCAGATCTCGGCCAGCAATAAAAATTCATCTAAGCACGATCAAACCCGTACCGGGTTTTTATCCGGTATTTTCCGCCGTTGTTACTACAATCTAATCCGTACCGGATTAGCTGGCATGGATTAAAGAACGCAGTAGGCGTTCGATTATAATAGCAATGTTGCAAACATTGCAGACAACCCGGTACGGGTTGGATAAATTCCAACAAAAAAGCCGCTCCAAATGGAACGGCTTTTAATATCGTTGTGCGATAATCTACTAATAGAATTTCGCTCTTTTGTCTTCAATTTCTACCGAGTTGCGGTATACATTAAATACTTCCGAACCTACGCGGTAAGTATTTGTTTGTGCCAAACGCATTTTCTCAGCAGCTACGTCGACACCGGCACCTTCGTTTACCGAAGTTGGCATTACAACGTAAACACCGTTGTTTCCGGCAATTGGAGCTGATACCTGGTCAACTGCAAGTGCACCAACAGTACCAATTACTGCAGGCTCTAAACCGATTCCGGGAACCGAGAAAGAGTTAAAGTTAATGGCATTTGCTGTTTTAACTTCAGTATCAAGAGTGGCAGCAGCGGCAGCTAAATCAGCGCCGTTTAAGGCAGCTTTTGCTTTCTCTACCAACACTTCAGCTTTTTTCTCTTTAGTTACTGCTAACTCAACACGTGCTTTTACGTTATCGAAAGGAGCAATTCCTTTTGGAGTTTCGCTTGCTAAAATGGCAACCACAAAGTTGTCGCCAAGTTCAAAAATACGCGAATCCTGGTTGTTGGTCAGAATATCGTTAACGTCGGCTTCGTAAGCAGCTCTTACCAGCGGACGAGCATCTTCCAATCCAACGATTGTACGTTGATTTTCGCTAACATTTGCCACACGTTTTGTAAGACCTTGTTCGCTTACGGCAGTGTTAAATGCTTCGGCAGTTGGATTTTCACCTACAAACTGACTGGCTTTTGCATATACATTCTGGTAAGTTCTTGTGCTTGGCTCAACGTTGCGGGTAAGGTAAGCAACCTGTACCTGACGAGTCAATTTTCCGCGCTTGGTAGTTTGTACCAGGTGCAATCCGAATTGCGATGCAACAATTGTTACACTGTCAGTAGTGTTGTTAAATGCTGCATTTTCGAAAGGTTTCACCATTTGACCACGCTGGAACCAACCTAAATCTCCACCGTTGATTGCAGAACCCTGATCAGAAGAATTGGTACGTGCCAGCTCAGCGAAATCAGCTCCGTTTTCAATCATTGTTTTCAAGCTGTCGGCCAATTGCTGTGCAGCAATCAACTCGGCTTGAGTAGTTACCTGTAACAAAATATGACGAGCCTCAACCGAGTCGGGCATCATTTCCGATTTGTACAATTTTACCAAAGTGAAAGTTTCGGCTTCTTTGTACGGACCGTAAACAGAACCAACTTCAGCACCTTCGTCGTAAATCCAGTTACCAACAGCTTCCGGAAGGTCGTCTTTTTTGTCCCAAACATCGTTAAAGCTAATGTCTGAGTTGGTATCAACAAACTGAATAGTGTTTTCAGTTTCTTCAAAATCCGATTTAATATCAGTGATCCACTCTTCAGCTTCAGCAAAATCTCTTTCCGATGGTTCTACCGGATAAGCGATGTATTCAATTCTTCTGCTGGCTTCCGATTCGTAATCTTCTTTGTGAGCGTTATAATAATCTCTCAGATCAGTTTCAGTAACAGTAACTTCATCGTCGGCAACAGTGCTGTGTGGCAAAGCGATGTAATCGAAATTAACCGATTTGTTTCCGGCAGTTGCGCTTGCTTCAGCCTGTTCGCTGGTAATGTACATACCTTTTGCTACCATATTGGTGTATTTGCCCTGAGTGCGCTCTTCAACAATTTGTTGCTCGATGTTTAACCACGATGCGCGGTCTTCAGGAGATACAGCACCGGTTTCCATACCTTTAAGGAAACGAACCACTGCAGTACGATCGAACTGACCGGTTTGCGGGTTGCTGAATATCTGGCGAACAATTTGGTGTGGGTTTGATCCCTGGAGCATGTCGAATAACTCGTCTGAACTAACTTCAATTCCAAGATCGTCGTAAGCTTCGCCCATTACGATCTCGGCAATTTTACGTTGCCAGGCTTGCTCGCGTACTTGTGCCCAGGTATTATCATCTAACTGATTTTGCCCGTAGTTTTGTTTGAAAATCTCCCCTAATTCTTCTACCTCTTGCTGAAATTCAGGATATTGAATTGACTCACCGTCAATTACTCCAACTTCTAAGCGGTTTCTCTGAAACATCGACGAACCTCCTTGTAACAAATCGCCAAGGATGAATGCTGCCAATGATAAACCGATTACAATTGCTACCAACAATCCTGCTTTCGTTCTAATGTTTTGTAACGTTGCCATTGATTTACAGTTATTTTTTGTCTAAAATCGTTTGAATTTTTCGAGCTACGAAGATAATAATTTTAACTGTTTTACCTCCAATATCGAATATTTTTTGCCCACGCGGGTAAGAACCTGAGAAATATCAGATTTTCAGCACATTAACTACAACGTGTTTTATGAATTTAATCCTCGAGAAGCTTGAGTTTTACCAATTCGATTTTCGTATTGGTTGCCTTTAGGATTTTAAACTGGAATTTTTCGATTTTTATCACCGAGTTCACTTTCGGAATACTTTCGTAGTTGTAAAGAATAAATCCGGCAAGTGTCTCAAACTCTTCATTCTCCGGCAGATCGAGAAAATACTTTTCATTTAGCATATCGATCTCGGCACGTGCAGAAAAAATAAACTCGGTGTCGCTTATTTTCTTCTCAACAATATCTTTTACGTCGTGCTCGTCTTCAATTTCGCCAAAAATTTCTTCCAGAATATCTTCGCTGGTTACCATTCCGGCTGTTCCGCCAAATTCGTCGACAACAATTGCAATGCTGCGATGCTCCTGAATAAAAGTACTCAGCAATTTATTTGCCGGCATGGTTTCGGGCACAATCAACACATTTTTTATAAACGGATCGATGGTTTGCGGATTTTTAAACAACATGGAAGAGTGCACATATCCAATTATATTATCGATGCTTTCGCTAAAAATCAGAATTCGTGAATAACCGGTTTCTACAAACTTTTGCCGCAGATCGGCAATCGATGTACCGATTTCCATCATTTCCATTTCGGTACGTGGAATCATTACCTCGCGCAATTTTATTTTCGAAAAATCGAGCGCATTTTTAAACAGCTTGATCTCGGTTTCAACCAGCTCGGTATGTTCGGTACTTGTTCGGTCGTTCTCTTTAATAAACTCGTCAAGGTCAATCCTGCGGAACACCTTGTTTTTATCTTCGTTGCCGGGTTCGGTATTAAAAACATTCCGCAACAGAAAATTGGTAATGCCCATCGAGAAACGTGTTATCGGGAAAAATACCACATAAAAAAAGGCCAGTGGCAAGGCAAAAACATTAAGCAACGAATTGGGGAAAATGCGAAATAATGTTTTGGGTAAAAACTCGGCCAACAGTAAAATTACAAACGTTGAGATTACTGTTTGCAGGAGTAAAACCACTGATTCGGACTGAATAGAACTGAGCAGAACCGGCTCGAGAACTGCAGCAAAAGCAATACCATAAACTACCAGCGCAATGTTGTTTCCAACCAACATTGTTGCAATGTACTGACCGCCATTTCGGGTTAAAAACTTGAGTAATTTTGAGCTAAACGGATCAGATTGTTTGTCGAGCTCGAGGCGCAGTTTATTCGCTGAAACAAAAGCAATCTCCATTCCTGAAAAAAAGGCCGAGAGAATGATCGTTATCAGAATCAGCAAATATGGGTTCATATGTAGCTAGTTAAAGTTTACAGCTTGTTTTGGTGGTGTTGTTGATATAACCGGATCGTTAGTTTCGGCTTTGGCCGGTTGAATGTTACTATCGGTTTGTTCGGGCCGGTTTTTATTATCTACCTCCACATAAATAACGCCTTTCGGATTTTTAATCTTCCAGTTTTGCATATTCTGGTCCGACGTTAATCCTGTTCCGGTAATAATTTTGTCAGCGCTAATAATCTTCACATATTCTTCGGTGAAGATCGTTTCGTTTTTTTCGTCCCAAATCAGGTGCTCGGTTTTTAGCGAGTCGCCTTTTTCGTTGGTAACGATTACATTATTTTTGGCTTCCCACTTTTCCTCTTTTATAAATTCCTTGGCGTAATCGGCCTCAATACTGGAGGTAATTTTGTGGTTCTCGTCGTATTTAATCAGTAATAAACCTTCGGGGAACTCGTGAAAAGTTTTGCCATCGTTTTCGAAGCGAAGTAATTTTGGGGCTTTAAGCGAAAAGCGAACCGTACCTGAATCGGTGGAGATAGTTTCGAAATTTGTTGCCTCTAAAATCGGCAAGTTTTCGGGGGAACTAAAAGCTTTTATCTTGTCAATGTCGTTTTTCTGACAAGCAAAGAAAAGTATTGCAGTTCCCAACACGGGAACTGCAATACGAGTCAATTTTATTAGTTGCAATATTTTAGAAGCGAACTTTTGTGTTTTCATTAATCCAACCTCCTACGTGATAGGTAGAACCTTCTTGCAAACCTTCCATAAATGCTTCTTCCTTGTTAGGGAAATAAGCCTGGTATTTTCTAAGGTCTGCTGCTGCATCAATTGAACAGTCTTCGCTGCGACGTGCTTTTGCGAAATAGTCGCATGCTAACCAGAATACAGCTGATTTTTCCATTGAAGATCCTTCAAATTTTTGTGAAGCTGCAACATAAATGTTTGCAATCAACATGTTTGCATCACATAAATCAGGATCTAATTGAAGTGCTCTTCTTGCATCGTTACGTGCACCTACATAGTTACCGTCTTTTGAAAAACGAACTAAACCGCGCTCGTAGTGGTAAGTGGCTTTCAATTTATCATCAGTTTCCTGATCGATAGCCATTTGGTAGTATTCTCTTGCTTTTTCAACATCGTCTTTTTTCAGGAAACGACGAGCCATATTAAATGCGGCCTCTGCTGAAGGATCAAGTTCGTACAAACGCTCGGTAGCAATACCAAAAAGTTCAGTTTCAGTACATCCGGCTCTTCCCAAACGACGTAACATTGATTTGATAAAATCAGCATCGTTTGAATTATCGTGGTATTGTGGTTCGTAGATATTTATTAAAGCTTCGCAATCAGCAGCACCCGATTTTCCGAATACATTTTCGATATAAGGCAATACTGTTTCCTGTGTTAGTTTTACTTTATCAGCATCTTCGTTGGCAGCAACAATTGCATTACCAATTGAAGTAGCTTCTTCGTAATTCTTAACAACCTGCTCTTTTGGAAGCTCACCCAATTTGAAAAGGGCAACGGTTGTTTGCATATATACTAAAAGAACAGGTGGTTCGGTTTGGTCGCCTTGCAGCTTAACCGATTCTGACAACCACTCGTAAGCCGACTTATGAATTGCTTTTAAAGCCTCACCTTCTGGTGCTTTATCACGGTCCTGGCTCAATTTATATTTTAACCACGATGTACCTTTACGACCCAATACATTACCACGGTCGCCAAAGTATTTAATTCGTTTGTCGTACAATTTCATGTACAAATCGATGTACTTATCGCGCTCAGCATCGGTTTTGGCAGTTTCAATCTGATGCTCATAAATCTTGGCTCCATGAATGTAAAGGTTCATGGTAGATTTAGGATACTTGTTATACAGTTTTTGCCAGTGTGGGATAGCTGATTTATAGTCTTGTTGCTTATAGAATTCACCGTACAAAGAAAGTTCATTTAAGAAATCTCTGTCCTGTGCTTTAATCAGTTCATCCAAAGTGCTCAGATTAACGTCTCCACTTTCTTCTTCTACATCTCCACCTTCTGATGGAAGACTTCCACTAAATGCAAAATCAAACACATCGCCGGTTTTGCCTTCGATGTCTAATCTTTTTCTTTCATCGATAAAAGTAAAGTTGATGTATTTTGTTTTGGCATCAGCTTCAACTTCATACTTACCATCAAAACTGGTCATCATTTCTCCACCCTTATGGGCTTCAACAGTAATTCCAGCTGCCGGTTCTCCGTCAATGTAAACAGTTCCTTTAATAACTCTTTGCGCCTGTGCAACTGTAATACCGACCATTACAACTGCCGCGATTAAAAGAGATATGCGTAAAATAGCTTTCATAATGAGTTTTATTTGTTTTTCTTTTTTTGAATTTTATTCAATCCTTCGCTGCATAAACCACAAGTCGTGTAAGCTAACACTTACGTTCACTTTGGCGTATTTTTCAAGTACTAAATTATACTCTTTTGTCCCTCTTTGTCCAAACTCGGCACTTACATTAAGTGTTGAGTTAGAGCGATACAGTGGTAAACCCACCCCAAAACTTATGCCAAAGTCATTTATATGCTGTCCGGCAAAGGTGTGGTAAGTTTGTTCGTATTTTACACCTGCGCGATATGCAACACGGTTAATAAAACTTCTGATCGAAAACTTATCAGGAATCCACTCAGCCCCAATCGCAAATTTATTTAAATCTGTTAAAAAATTGCTTTTGCCTCCTAAAAATTCGGCGCTGGCCCATCCTTCGTGGTAGTAATCTACATTTATTTCATACACATTTTGTTTCGCGAACGACAATCCTCCGCCCAGCATCATTGGGAAAGTCATCGTTCCCTCGTCTTCTTCGCGGTACAGTAAAGTGTCCTGATCCAGTGCACCTCCGTACGATAAGTTCTTTTGAATAATATCCGATACAAAGTCGGTATATTCGGGCGAGTTGGCGAACACAAGTCCAAATGTTAAACTTTTATCATTTTTCAGTGGCAGAGTTGCCTGCGCCCCCAAATCCAGTCCAAAGTCGCGGATACGAACTGTTGAATACCGTTGTACATTATAAAATGACGGATCGGCAAAAGTTACTTCGGTATTTCGGTTTAATTGCCCAAAACGGTAATTCAGGTTGGCACCTATCGATATATTTTTAATCGGTTCGATAGCGAGTCCCCAACGGGCATTCGAAATACTTCCGGCTCCGTAGTAGGTGTTGTAAACGTTACCCACATTTTCAATATCGGCAACAGAAGTTACATAGTAACCTACATCTGAATAAGGCGTTAAACTTAAGCTTGTTGCCATCCAGTTGGTTATTCTGAAACTCATGGCAAAATACTTGAAGTTGACATCGTTGGTCTTCATGCTTGTGGTTTCTGTTTGGTTATTGGCAAATTTGCCTTCCATACCAAACTCGAATATAAAGTTAAGCGAATCAAGCGATGTATAACTGGCGGGGTTGGCCGCATTTATTTGCATGTTGTACCTGCTTGCAAGGCTTGCTCCTCCCATTGCCGACGAGCGTCCGAGCGAATAGGGTTGCAAATCACCAAGACCATAACGCGAATATGGCGATGTGGTGTTATTATTAAATTGTGCAAACAATACAGCCGGGATAAATAGTAACCCGGCGATCAAAAAACTTACTCTACTTTGTCTCCCCATTATGTTGTAAAATGCGGTTTAAACCAATGCTGGTTAAATTAAAGGTTACAAAGAAAGAATTTTTTAATTTGTTATCAAAAAATTCGGCATCGCCCCCGGTCATAATAACTTTTAAATTATTATAATTTTCCTTAAATGAGGTGATTGCGTGGTCTACTTCGAACACCATCCCGTGTTGTACACCGGCTCTAATTGCCTGCTCGGTTGTTTTTCCGATTAGTTCTTTTATAACTCCCTTTTCTACTTTAGGAAGTTTTCCTGTAAACTGGTTTAATGCCTTAAAACGCATCTCTAAACCAGGTGAAATATTTCCGCCCAGGTATTTTCCTTCGGCGGTTAACAAATCGTAGGTAATTGCTGTTCCTGCATCAATAACCAAAACATTCGTTTCGGGATACAGCTCGAACGCTCCTACAATTGCCGCAATGCGGTCTTTTCCCAATGTCTCTTTCGACTCGTAACAGTTTTCAACAGGCAAAGGCGTTGTAGCGTCCAGTTCAATAAACAGTTTGAACTGCTCCGCCAGCGCAACTTTTAATTCATCGGGATAATCTTTTACCGACGAAAGAATTGCTCTATCCAGCCCCTCGTATTCTTGTTTTAATGTACCGATTAAAGAAGGTGAAAAGGTATCAACCGATACCGTTTTCACCACCTCGTTTTTAGTACAAACCGAATACTTTGTTCGTGTATTGCCTATATCTATTACAAGATTCATTAATCAATAATACGCTGACTGATGTCGAGTGCTTTTACCGAATGTGTCAATGCACCAATCGAAATATAGTCGACACCGGTATGTGCCACTTTGCGAATACGCTTGATGGTCATATTTCCCGATGCTTCAATTTTTGCACGACGATCGATAATATCAACACACTCTTTCATCATCGACGAGCGCATATTGTCGAGCATGATAATATCAACGTCGGCAGCCAGTGCTTCTTTTACCTGGTCGATAGTAGTGGTTTCCACTTCGATCTTAATACTTTTTGGAATTCGTTTGCGAATAGCTTCAACAGCTTTTGTAATGCTTCCGGCAACCTGAATGTGGTTGTCTTTAATCATTACCATGTCGTATAATCCAAAACGGTGATTCGAAGCACCTCCCATACGAACCGCGTACTTATCTAAGTAACGGTATCCCGGTAAGGTTTTTCGGGTGTCCAGAATCTCTACTTTTGTACCTTCAATTTCCTTCATACAAAGGTTGGCATAACTGGCAATTCCCGACAAACGCTGCAAAAAGTTAAGCGCTTTTCTTTCGCCGGTTAATAATCCACGGTAGGTACCTTTAAACTCGGCAATTACATCGCCAGGAACAACATGGCTTCCATCGCGCATAAATACCTTCCACTCAAGGTTTTTGTCGAATTTTCTGAAAACCATTTCTGCTACCTCTAAACCGGCAACAACACCTTCTTCTTTTGCTACAAACTGTGCAGTTTTTACATCGTTACTATCAATAAGGTTGTTGGTAGTTATGTCTCCGTCGCCGATATCTTCGGCGTAAGCCATGTCGAATAAAACTTCGGCCGACTTTAATGTTTTCTCATCCATCATAGCTTTACTTTCTTATGGGTTCAAACTCAATGTTTTTGTTTTTTTGTTGAATAATATGTGTTTTAAAATCAGGATTCTCCTTCTGAAAATCTTCCCGGATATGCCCGCCGCGGCTCTCTTCGCGAACCAGTGCCGATTGCGCAATGAGTTTACTGATGACCGACATGTTCCTGATCTTAATTAAATTATATTCGTTTTTAGTGTTGTCGAATTCTGAAACAATTTCAGAAAACCGGCTGAGTGCCATTTCAAGGTCCTCACGGTTTCTGACAATACCCAGTTTTTTCGACATAATTTGTGCCAACTCGTTCTGATAATCCAGAAATAGTTGCTCATTATTTTCATCCAGCGTAACTGGCTCAGGTGTTTCAATCAAATGCTCCGACGCTACCAATTTTGCTGCTTTTTCGCTGGCACGTTTCCCGAAAACCAAACACTCGAGCAATGAATTACTTGCCAAACGATTGGCGCCCATCACCCCGGTTGATGCGGCCTCGCCACAAACAAAAAGGCCCGAAATATTTGTTTCAGCATCGAGATTGGTACGAATTCCACCAACCATATAATGTGCAGCTGGCGCAATTGGCAAATTATCTGCAGTTAAATCGAAACCAAATTCTTTTAAATGCCTGTCGATATTTTTGAATCGGTTCCTGATCTTTTGCTTATCCAAATGTTTTAACGACAAAAAGATATGATCCTGATCCGATTTTTGTATTTGTCTGAAAATGCTGTAGGCAACTACGTCGCGCGGTGCCAGCTCGGCCAGCGGGTGAATGTCTTTCATAAAACGTTCGCCCTTTGCATTCAACAGCCACGCTCCTTCTCCACGAACTGCTTCGCTGATCAGGTAAGCTTCTTTTCCCGGCAGGTATAAAGCCGACGGGTGAAACTGAACAAACTCAAGATCGGCCAGTCGCGCACCGGCATCGTATGCCAGCGCAATTCCATCGCCGGTTGCGGTATGTGGATTTGTTGAGCGCGCAAAAACCCGCGACAAACCACCGGTTGCAACAATTACAGCTTTGGTTTTGAATATGATATTTTCGTTGGTTTTAAAATCGTAAGCCTGAATTCCGACAATGGCGTTATTGTGCTTCAGCAGTTTTACCGCTGCCACAAACTCAAAAGCCTCAACATTCTTTTTCTCCTGAATAAGGCGCAGTTTAAACAAAGTCAACTCTTTTCCGGTAGCATCGCCGCCGGCATGCAAAATACGACGTTTGGTATGTCCGCCTTCCAGACCCAGCACAAATTCGCCGTTCTCCTTGTCGAATTGCATGCCCAAATCGATTAATTCGTGCACGCGTTCGCGGCCTTCATTCACCAGCACTTCTACTGCATCGTGATCGCAAATGCCACGTCCGGTAACCAATGTATCGTGTGCATGTTGCTCGGGCGAATCCTCATCGGCCATAGCTGCCGCAATTCCACCCTGCGCATAATATGAATTACTAACATCAAGTTGCGACTTGGTAACTATCGCAACGCGTCCGTATTTTGAAGAGTGATAAGCGGCCGACAAACCGGCCAGCCCACTTCCTATTACAACCGTATCAAATTCAAGTATTTGCATCTGTTTTCTATGCTTCTCGCAAACAAGCCTGCAAAGTTAGCATTTCTTTTAAGCAAAACCCTAAATTTTATCACTTAGGTTTTTCCTTGCCCATATAAATCAATGCCTCCCTCAAAAAATCGATACGTATTGTTTAATGAGATTTTTTAGTTCTTCAGTCTACATTTTCATCCGGCAAATAATCGGGACGAATTGGAGTAAATGTCTCCAAAACTTTAGCCTCTTCAAGCACTTCAACCTGGTGCTCAACAGCTGAAGGAATACACCAGCTGTCGCCGGGCCCGGCAACAAACCATTCTTTGTCGATACGAAAATTTAATTTCCCGGAGACCAGGTAGCCGGTTTGTTCGTACGGATGGCTGTGCGACGGCAATTCGCTGCCTTTTTGCAGTATAAATTCACATAAAATCGATTGCTCTTCAAATGCCAGTGGCCGCATTTCTACACCGGGTAATAAAGTTTCAAACTCTCGGAAATTACTCTTTGTAAACATCTTACATTTTTTAGTGTTTCTGCTAATGTAAAAAAGTTATTATTCATATTAAACCATGCTTAAGCTGAAAGGTCTCTGTTATTACTTATTTGGGGTGTAAAGAAGTTAAATGTTAACCGTTCAAAGTGTAGTTTTCACAAAATAAAATTTGATACAAAAAAAAATTGATGATTTTTACGGTCCAAATAAACCTATGATTGAAAAATTCAAATAAAACAAAATAGCCATGAGTTGGAGAAAAATTACGTTTATTGTTGTTGCCCTGATTGTTCTTTTAGGAGGAGCGGCGGCATTATCAGAACTGTTCGTTTCAATGAAACCGGAGCAGCCAAAAAGGCCCGATATCGAGATGAAACGATCGGTTAGAGTAGAAACAGTTAACTACACAGAAATTACTTCGCCACTATCCCTTCCCGGTGGACGTGCCGTGTCGGGCAGCGAAGTGTTGCTGGTTGCCGAAGCATCGGGAAAAATTGAACCGGGTGCTGTGGTACTTCGTAAAGGTACATCGTTTAAAAAAGGCCAGTTGCTTGCCGAAATTTACAAAGACGAAGTGGAGTTGGCGTTGAAAGCACGCAAAGCTCAGTTTTTAACAACAATGACATCGTTGTTACCCGACATGAAAGTTGATTTTCCCAATCAGCTAAATGCTTACGAAACATTTTTCAGAGCTATCGATTTGGATCAGGACCTGCCTGAAATGCCGGTTGTAAAAGACGAAAAACTAAAAGTGTTTTTAGCCAGCCAGGGCGTATTAACCGAATATTACGGTATTAAACAAGACGAAAAAAGATTAAAACGTCATACACTTTATGCACCTTTCGACGGAACATTTACTCAAGTAAATTACGAAACCGGATCGTATGTAAACACCGGCGGACAAATTGCACGAATGATCCGTACCGATCATGTTGAAATTGAAGTTCCGGTTCCGAACGAAGACAGCGAATGGATTAAAATTGGCGACAAAGTGTTTATTCATTCCAATCTCGACGATTCGCAAATTGCCGGCAAGGTTGTGCGTAAATCAAACTTTGTTGAAGCCGAAACACAGTCGCTAAGCATTTTTGTACAGGTGGGCCAGGCTGACTCCGACAAAGTTCTTCCGGGTCAGGTTTACGAGGTTACTTTCCCCGGACAAAAAATTGCCGATGCTATGGAGATTCCACGCGGTGCGGTTTTTAACTCAAGTACTGTTTATGCTGTTATCGACGGCGAACTGAAAAAACGTGAAATAAACGTGATAAAACGCAACGAAACAACGTTGATTTTTGATGGTCTGCCAGCCGGAACCAAAGTGGTTGCCGAGCCATTGATAAATGTAAAAGAAAATACTCCGGTTAATATTCTGGGCGAAGAAGGCAACAACAAGCCAAAACCAGGAAACCAGGCTAAACCACAATAGAAAAAGGAGACAGATCAATGAAGAAGATAGTTGAACTATTTGTAAAATTTCCGTTTTACGCGAATCTGATCCTGCTTTTCCTCATCGTGGTGGGTAGCATAAGTTTTCTTTCGATGAAGAAATCTTTCTTCCCCGAGCGCGAATCGCATATGATCACCGTTCGTGTGGCTTATCCCGGAGCATCGCCGGTTGAAATGGAAGAAGGGGTTACCTCGCGCGTTGAGGAAGCAGTGAGAGCCATTCCCGGTATTTACGAGATCAATTCGGTATCGGCCGAAAACAGCGCCAGCATACGTATTGAAATCCAGCCCGGATACGATATTGATGAAGCACTTATTGAAGTAAAAAACGCCGTTGATGGAATTTCGGCCTTGCCAACAGCAGCCGAACGACCAATTGTTGCGAAAACAAGAACTACATCGCCGGCCGCACGTTTGCTGGTTACCGGCGACGTTGATTTAATGACACTAAAATCGTACGCTCAGCAGGTAGAAGAAGATTTTCTGGGATCGGGAATTATGAGCCAGGTGACCATTTCTGGTTTCCCAAGTCTCGAAATTTCTGTTGAAGCCCAGGAAGAAGATTTGCTGCGCTACGGATTAACTTTCAACGATTTACAAAATGCCATTACCAACAACAACCGCGATGTTTCGGGCGGACAGCTGCGATCGAAAGAAGAAGAGCTGCTGATTCGTTTGCGCTCAAGAAGTGCTGATCCGAACAAAATTGGTAACATTATTTTGCGCGCCAATCCCGATGGAAGCGTGCTTCGCATAAACGATATTGCCACGGTAAAAATGAAATTCTCGGATGTGCCCAACAAAGCACTGGAAAGAGGAAATCCGCTGATCAACATTAATGTAATGAAACTGATTACGGAAGACCTTGACGAGATTGACCAATATGTAAAAAATTACGTTGCCGAATTCAACTCGGAAACACACGGCGTAAAACTGATTTATTCCCGTTCGTATCTCGATTTGTTAAAGTCGCGCCTCGACCTGTTATACAGCAACGGTGGAATGGGATTGATCCTGGTAGTCCTGATTCTTGGTATCATGCTCAGCACCCGCCTTTCGTTATGGGTGGCCTGGGGTATTCCGGCTTCGTTCCTTGGAATGTTTATTGTGGCCAACTTAATGGGAGTCACTATTAATATGATGTCGCTTTTCGGAATGATCCTGGTTATCGGTATCCTGGTTGACGATGGAATTGTGATCGGGGAAAATATCTTCCAGCATTTCGAACGTGGAAAAAGCCCGATGCGCGCTGCCGTTGACGGAACTGTGGAAGTTATCCCGGCCGTAACATCGTCGGTTTTAACTACGGTTATGGCTTTCTCTCCGCTTATTTTTATTACCGGCCGCATGGAAATGATGTACGAAATGGCAATAATTGTGATTGCCAGTTTGCTCATCTCCTTAGTTGAGGCATTCCTTGTTCTTCCGGCTCACCTCGGAAACGAAAAAGTATTAAACCGCAAAACCTTACACCGCAAGGCAAAAGGACTACGAAAATATACCGAACGCTTTTTTACCTGGTTGCGCGATTATGCCTACGACCGGGTGATAAAACTGGTTTTGGAGTGGCGTTACATTGTTATGGGAATTCCGGTGGCAATGATTGTAATTACGCTCGGATTAATTGGCGGACAGCTGATTAAAACAACTTTCTTCCCACGAATGGAGTTCGACTCGTTCAACATTAACATTGCTTTTACGCCAGGTTCCGGCGAACGCCAAACCATGGAATATCTGGAGCGTTTCGATAGCATTGTTTGGGTAGTAAACGAAGAGTTGATGGCCGAATACAACGACACGCTGCCGATTATTGAAAACAGCATTATCAATCTAGGTTCGGCATTTAGCCGCGACGAAAGTGGTGCACACTGCGGAAACATCGATGTATCGCCGCGGAATTCGGAAGAAACAGGCATCAGTTCGTTTGAAATTATCCGCCTTCTGAACCAAAAAATTGGTAAAGTTCCCGAAGCTGAAAAATTCACCATTGGCGCCAGTAACCGTTTTGGCGATCCGGTTTCTATCGGCTTGATGTCGAGAAATACCGAAGAGTTGGAAGCGGCACGCGATTACCTTATGGACAGGCTGTTACTGTATCCGCAGCTAAAAGACGTGGTGAATACAAATGCCTTGGGTAAACAGGAAATTCTTTTGGAGCTAAAACCAAAAGCTTACATGCTCGGCTTAAACGAAACTTACATTGCCGGACAGGTACGTCAAGCATTTTACGGCGGACAGGCACAACGCCTGCAGGTTGGTCGCGACGAACTTCGTATTTGGGTACGTTACCCGGCCGAAGGACGCGAGCGAATCGGTCAGCTGGAAAAAATGAAGGTTAAAACACCGCAAGGTGATTACCCCTTAATGGAACTGGTTGATTACGATATGAAACGTGGCCCGGTAAACATTAACCGTTTTAACGGAAAACGCGAAATCAGGGTAAATGCCGATATGGTTGATCCGGATGCTTCGGTTACTGAAACACTGGATTTGATTAAAGCCGAAGTAATTCCCGAACTTGAAATGCTTTACCCGGGAATTAGTGTAATTTTCCAGGGACAACAGCGCGAAAGTGAACGAAATATGAGCGACCTGGCGTTCCTTTTCCCAATGGCTTTCCTTGCAATTATCTTTATTCTGATGATCAGTTTCCGTTCGTTCGAGCAACCAATGATCATTATTATTATGATCCCAATCTCGATACTGGGAGCTGTTTGGGGACACGGTATTCACGGCAAACCGCTTTCGATTTTAAGTTTGTGGGGAATTGTGGCACTTACCGGTGTAATTGTTAACGACGCGGTGGTGCTGCTTGCCAAATACAACCTGCTAATCGAGGAAGGACTAAAAGTAAAAGACGCCATTGTTGAGGCCGGTAAATCACGACTTCGTCCGATTATTTTAACAACACTCACCACTGCTTTTGGTCTGTATCCGCTTATTCTTGAAAAGAGCTTCCAGGCGCAGTTCCTAATTCCAATGGCCATTTCGCTGGTTTACGGAGTAGCTTTCGGTACTATGTTTATCCTGCTGTTCTTCCCGGCACTTATTTTGGTATTGAACGATATCAGGAAATTTGTTCGCGAAACCTGGCACGGCAAAACATTTGAACGCGAGCACGTGGAAATTGCATGGCAAAATGCACAACGTAAAATCGATAACAGCATTTATCACGAAGAAGATGAGGAGGAGGACACCAATGAATAAGATAGTAACACTATTATTGATAATGGCTACGGGCTTGTTTGCGCAGGCCCAGCAGCCGCTTACACTTACCGACGCCATTACCAAAGCGCTGGAAAATAACTACGACATTGTTATTGCAAAACAAAACCAGCGCGTTGCTGAGATTGACAACAACTGGGGAACGGCCGGCCGCTATCCGTACATTAATCTTTCGCTGGGCGATAATAACTCGGTTCGCGTGGTTGATGGCGACAACACCACCTCAATTGGATTATCGGGCGGTGCATCGGTAAACTGGACAATTTTTGATGGTTTTTCGGTGAGCATTACCAAAACCCGTTTAGAGGAGTTGGAGAACCTTTCGAAAAACAATACGGCGGTTATGGTTGAAGGTACTATTCAATCAGTGATTCTTGCCTATTACGATGTTTTGCTGCAGAAAGAAATTCTGGCAACTTACAACGAGGTAATGGCACTTTCGCAAGATCGTTACGCAAGAACTGAGCAACAAAAAGAATACGGATCGGCAGTAACTTACGATGTTTTGCAGGCGCAAAATGCCTATTTGGCCGACCGGGCAAGTTATCTTTTGCAGGAAGTAGCTTACAAGAACTCGAAACGCAACCTGGCTTATTTAATGGCAGAAAAAGAAGCCATTGACTATGAATATACCGAGAAATTTGAAGCAATAACTGAGGATTACGCACTGGCTGATTTAAGAGGACAAATGGTTGAGAACAACAAAAGTTTGCAAAATCAGTACATCAATCAGCGCCTGCTCGACAATGCCATTGCATCGGCAAAAAGTTCGTTTTCACCATCCTTAGGATTTACCGGCGGAGTAACCGGATCACGCGCCGGAACGAAAATTGGCGACATGGATATGGACTGGGCTAACTCAGCCAACTTCTACGGAAACCTCACGCTTAGCTGGAATTTGTTTAGCGGAGGAAACCGTAAACGTGCATTACAAATTGCTGAGATTGACAGCGACATTGCTGAAATTCAGTTGACCGATATGCAACACGATCTGGACAATAGTTTGGCCAACCTGTTCGAGTTTTACCAGGTACGAAAAGAGTTGCTAACGATTGCCGACGAAAACCTGGCAGCGGCACAACTTAACCTGCAAATTTCGCGCGACAAGTTTGAAGCGGGTGCCATTAACTCCTTTAACTTCCGCGATGTACAGGAAATTTACCTGCGCGCTTCGCAAGGAAAACTGGAAGCGATTTATAATTTTATCAACGCACAAACATCCCTGTTACGCTTAACCGGCGTAATTGTACAGGAATACGAATAAACAAAAACAAGAGGCTATCTAAAAAGTAGTTAAGAACGTCATTCTGAATTCATTTCAGAATCTGTTAAAACTGATTATCAACAGGTTGAAGATCCTGAATCAAGTTCGGGATGACGTAACAGGGACCTTTTGGATAACCTCTTGTCTTTATCCTCCAACTTCTTTTTCAATTCTATTCCATACTTAACAAATCTGTTCTGCTACAGCAAGCATTATTGAACCATTATGGTTAAATTTGAAAAGTTTTAATGGCAACCACAAAAACATGGGTATGGCTGAAGAATTTTATGTTAGCAGATTAGGAAAATGCACCGTTAAATCACCGCTGAACCTCTCAACAGTTGAAGGAGACGGGATTTTCGATTTTATTCGTGATGATGATCGCATCCTTTACTACAACACAGTATCGAAAGTAAAAGAACAATTGGCAAAAGGCGAAGAACCGCTTTCGTTTGAGCGCGCCGGCCCAAGGGAACACCTTTATTTCGAGCCGGCCAAAACACGCGTTGCAATTGTTACCTGTGGTGGTTTGTGTCCCGGACTGAATAATGTAATCCGTGGTATTGTAAATAACCTGTGGGAACGATACGGGGTTAAGAAAATTTACGGAATAAAATACGGCTACTCCGGTTTTATTCCCGAATACAATTTTCCTTACATCGAGCTTGATCCGGATGTGGTTGACGACATTCATAAAGCAGGTGGCACAATGTTAGGTTCGTCGCGCGGAGTACAACCGGTTGAAACAATTGTTGACACGCTCGAGCGCCTGAATATTAATATACTTTTTACCATTGGTGGCGATGGTACACAGCGTGGAGCACATGCGATTGCCGAAGAGATTAAGAAACGGAATCTGAAGATTTCGATCGCCGGAATTCCAAAAACAATCGACAACGACATTAACATGATCGAGCGTTCGTTTGGTTTCGAAACCGCTTTTTCCATTGCAATGACTGTAATTCAGAATGCCCACTACGAAGCAAAAGGCGTGTACAACGGCATTGCGGTTATAAAACTTATGGGGCGCGATTCAGGATTTATTGCTGCGAACGCTGCACTGGCTTGTCCGGATGTAAATTTTGTACTTATCCCGGAAATGGATTTCGACCTGGATGGCGAAAAAGGCTTTCTCACTGTGCTGAAAAAAAGACTTGAGGAAAAGCAACACGCGGTTATTGTAGTTGCCGAAGGTGCCGGCCAGTTCTTTTTCGGTAAGGAGAACAAAAACACAGTTGAGAATAAAGTTTACGAAGATATCGGTTTATACATTCGTGATAAAATCGGAGAGGAATTAAAAGCTTCCGACATCCCTTTTTCATTAAAATACATTGACCCAAGTTATATTTTACGCAGCACACCGGCCAACGCAAACGACAGTAAATTTTGTTTTCAGCTGGCACAAAATGCGGTGCATGCTGCCATGGCCGGAAGAACTGATTTTGTAGTCGGTTACTGGCAGGGAGCTTTTACAGTGCTACCGATTCCGCTGGCAACTAAAGAGCGCAAAAAAGTGAACCTCGAAGGGAACTTGTGGGGAAGTGTTTTGGAAGCTACCGGGCAACCCGTTTGTATGCAAAACAACTGCCCCTGATTTTATATTACGGATTCAAACGCGAACCCATTTTCGCTGTTTATTCTTTTCCTCTTTGCTGCGAAAGGCCTCTTCCAAATCAATTCCTTTTCGGTTGGCAATGGCACACAGGTATATAAAAATGTCTGCCAGCTCATCAGCAATCTCGGAGAAGTCGGAATTTGAATCTATGAGTAATCCTTCTGATTTTCGGACGGCTTTAAACAGTTCGCCTACCTCTTCGCCCAGCAACAGGCATTTGTCGATTGTAGTTTGCGAGGCAAATCCTCGGTCTTGTTCCAATTCGGTAACATAGTTTTGAAAATCGGCGAGTTGTGGTTGATCTTTCAATGTGGGCATAGATTTTAACTTATACTGTTTGGTGACTCTAAAATTACTTCTTTTACACATGCTGCGGGAGAAAGTTGCAGCAACCATTCGATGGTTTTAAACAGGTCGTCGGGCTGAATCATTTGCTCACTTTCCAACGGTGTTCCGGCATCAAATGCCATTTCGGTGTTTACCCAGCCGGGGCACAAAGCGGTCACTTTTATTCCCAACGGATTCAACTCACGGTAAAGCGATTCACTCAAACCAACCAAGCCAAATTTCGAAGCACTGTAAGCTCCGCCGCCGGAAAAACCAACTTTCCCCGAACGCGATGCCACATTGAAAATATGACCAGATTTTTGCACTTTCATTACCGGAACAACTTCTTTTAAAACGCTGTACTGAGCTGTTAGATTCGTTTCCAGCATTTTCTCAAATTCATCTTCTGCAATATCTACCGATCCACTAAAATGAATCCCCGCATTATTCACCAAAATATCGATGCTTTCGTTTTCTGCAACGATTTTTGCAATGGCTTCTTTAACAGCTGACTTATCGGTGATATCAAGCTGCAAAACTTTTGAATTGCTTCCAATCTCTTGTGCTACCCGCTCAAGATTTTGCTGGTTTCGGCCCACCAAAATCGTTTGATAGCCCAACTTCGATAACCCTGTGACAATAGCTTTCCCAATTCCTTTTCCTGCTCCTGTTACAACAGCAGTTTTTCTTTGACTCATATTTTTGAATTTGAGTCCTAAAGATAGAAAGAGGAATTCTGAAAAAACAGCTATTTTGAGATTTTAATCGACCGATCTGCGCTAATCATTTTAGATCAACGTCGTCTGCATTCTATCAGGAATTTACTTCCAACAGGAATCCACTGCCATGAATATTCTTGATCTCGATGTTCGGGTCGTCTTTCAAATACTTGCGAAGTTTGGTAATAAAAACGTCCATACTGCGAGCGGTAAAATAACCATCTTCCCCCCAGATTTTGCGTAGTGCTGTTTCGCGCGAAAGCAGTTCGTTTTTATTTTGGCAAAGCAGTTTCAGCAAATCGGCTTCTTTTGGCGAGAGCTTTTGTTTTTCGCCGTCGCGGGAGATGGAACGCAACTTTGAATCAAATTCATACGAACCGATGGAAAACAGAAATTCATCAGTTATAGGCTGCGTTGACTGCCGTTTAATGATAGCTTGAATTTTACACAGCAAAACTTCGGTATCAAAAGGTTTGGTAATATAATCGTCGGCGCCCACGTTGTAGCCTTTCAGAATATCCTCTTTTAAGGTTTTTGCGGTAAGAAAAACCATCGGGATTTCCTTATCCAATTCACGTATTCCGGCGCCAATTGTAAAGCCATCAACATTGGGCAACATCACATCCAAAATACAAATTTGAAATGACCCGGCTTTGAATTTATCCACCGCATATTTCCCATCGTCAACCCATGTAACTTCAAAGTCGTTCAATTCGAGGTACGATTTTAACACCGCCCCAAAACTCAGGTCGTCTTCTACTAGAAATATGTGTTGTGCCTTGCTCATTTATTTGTTCCCATTCTCACCCCCTTAATCCTCCGAAGGGGGAAATCCCTCTCCGCCAACTGGCGGAAGGTCAGGAGGGATCGTTATTATTTGTTACTCCCTTGCAAAAAACTGTTGCCGTTATTCCCTCACAAAAGGTAAAAATACATCAAATTTGCTTCCCTTGCCCGGTTCGCTACTCACGGAAATGCTTCCACGATTTGCTTCCAACACGGCTTTTACGTAACTCAATCCCAGCCCAAAACCTTTAACGTTGTGGATATTACCACTGGTTTGGCGGTAAAAACGTTCGAATATTTTTGCCTGGACCGCCTTGTTCATACCAATTCCTTTATCGGCCACCGAAACCACCACACCCTTTTGTTGATTGATTGTTGATACGGTAATCTCAGGCGCATCACCTGAATATTTATTGGCATTGTCGATCAGATTATAAACCACATTCGTACAATGAATCCGGTCGGTGGTCACCATTGAATTAATGGCTTTCAAATCCAGCTCAATCTTACCGCCGCGTTTTTCAACCTGCAATCTAATTCCCTGAACAGCATCGCTGATCAGGTCGTGCACATCGATGGTTTCCCAATGAAACTCAAAATCTTTTTTATCGAGACGTGCAATAGTGAGAATATCCTCTACCTGTCGGTTCATGCGGGTGTTTTCCTTTTTTATCATACCCGCGAAATATTTTATCCGCTCCGGATCGCCCAGCACTTTCTGATTGGTAATCGAATCTGTTGCCACCGAAATGGTTGCAATCGGCGTTTTAAACTCGTGCGTCATGTTATTGATGAAATCCGATTTCATCTCCGAGATTTTCTTTTGCCGAATAATGTAAAAGATACTGAGGGCAAAAGTCATTAAAATAATCAGTGAGAATAAAAATGATGCGATCAGCAACCAGTTTAGCGAGCGATAAATAAAACTGTCGCGCTCCGGAAATACAACAGCAAGTTTTATGTCTTTCTGGAAAATATCGTTGGGATAAAGCTGCGCCTGAAAAACGGTGTTAACCACTTCCAGCGAATCAGTTACCGGCTTTGGAAAACTCAACTCGTCGCCACGAAAAATACCATATTCAAAATCGAGTGGGATATTGTTCTCGTCAAGCTCTTTTTTAAGTACCTCGTAAATCAGCTTTTCATCCAACTGACGCACGTCCCACGTAGCAACTTCTGTAACAACTTTATTCGCCATTCGTTTCAGGCTGGTAGCTTTCAATTTCACACGTTTTGAGATATCGGGAGCCAGAATCTGAAAAGTATCCAGATCGGTAAGCAGCGAATCGATCTTAACCGTACTAATGGTATAAAGCGAGTCGGCACTTCTGATAATCGTGTCGCTTTTTACAAATACAACACTCCCCTGCTCCGGACTATCGCCGGCAATTACCACATGGTTTTGCCCCGTTGTTGAAGTACTTAAGTTGTAGGTGTACGATTGTACTTTCCGACTATCGGAATCATTGTCGATATGAATTTCAATGCGGGCCTCATCATTATCGGGTGCAAATTCGCGAATGATTCTTACCGGTCGTGTAGAGTCTGTCCGCTGCCGGAAAACACGAGTTTTACCGGGCGAAACATTCCAAGTCAACTCATTATCTGAGTCGGTATCAAATTCAACATCGAAGTCAAAATCCTGAAGCAAGTCGGCCGAATCACCGGCAAACACCATTTCGTTTACCACGCCAAGGTTGTGCAGATCTTCCAAACGACTTACGGTTTGCTGCATCGCCTGATTTACGCCACGTTCGAACATCTCATTTTTTACCCGGATCGCGTTGTTCATCCATACGAGCTGAACGGCAATGATCCCCAAAATGGAGATACCCATCAAAATGATCAATCCGGTAAAAAGCTTCTTGTTCATGCTTCAAATATAGGCATTTACACCCGCCAATTGTAGATTTTAACTTTTCCTTAACAGATTTTAACCGGCCTTTAACGGACTGTCTGACAAGCTTCAGCGTATATTTGTTTCGGGAATCAGAAATCGATTTCAGCGAACAGATTCAAACGAAAAACAAAATAAATTTTAATAAATTAACGACATGAAACAAGTACTATCACTTACAGGAATTTTAGCCCTTGCCTTATTTTTCACATCTGCCATTTCGATTAACGAAGCACCGCAGGATCCTCCAAAAACAAAAAAGGAGAAGAAGCATATTAAAATGGTGAAGATTGGCGACGACGGCAAGAAAATGGAAATTGATACTGTTATTGGTGCCGACCAGGTTTTTGTGTGGAATGGCGACACAATTGGCGGGAGCAAAGAGTTGAGTTGGATTTCGGAAGGGGATTTCGATTTTGATATGGACTTTGATTTTGACATGGAAGCAGATGAAAACGGGAATGTATTTATCCTGAAAGGAGACGGAGCCTCAAAGCCAATGATCTACGAATTTAAAACCGACGATGGCGACTCGGCAAAGCACATAATGATGAAAGTTATTTCAGATGATGTGTCGTCTGATGTGATGCAGTGGCACAGCAAAAATGGCAACGATATGTTTTTTGGTGCGCCGGGATCAGCCAGTCCGAAAGTTATTCGCATAGACAAACAAAAAAGCGGAAATGTGATCGACTTAAGTGATCCGGGCATTATTTCGTTCGAGAAAAAAGAACTGAAAAACGGAAAAGAGAAGATCGTAATCGTTCGTGAAAAACCAAGTGAAGAGGATGTTGAGGTGCACGAAGAAATTATAATGCACAACAGTGGCGCAGCGCCAATGATCATTCATGAAGGAATGCCGAATATGACCAAAAGAATTAAAGTAATTGCCGACGATGAAGGCCGCGTTGAAATTTTGGAAGATGGCAAAACATGGACCGTTGAAGAAAGCGATGAAGACACGCAGGTAATTGAAAAGGATGGCAAAAAAATCATCATCAAGAAAACGAAAAAAGATGGTGAGATGAAAGTTGATGTGGAGGTAGAAGAAGTGGAAGAAAACTAATTATATACAATCTCAGAAATAACAAAGCCAGTGTAATTAACAACATTGGCTTTGTTTTTTTAAGAATTAGTTACCAGCACTTAAATAATTTTAGTTTAGCCCTATCAGGCGGATTCTACTCTTTGGTTTAGCCCAAAGAGTAGACAGAAAACCCAAGGCTGCGCCCACTTCACTCGGAAAATCTACGCGATGCCAGCTAAAATTCCTGAAACTCGTCGTGCCTCCTCAAACATCTGTAATTTTTTACGCCGTCACCGCTTGTTTTCCGGTTCACCGGCCGAGGCCAAGCTGCGATGTAGCAGCGTCACATCTGTGGACGGCCTCTTTTGGTCGTTGCCCGGAATTGAAATGAAACCTTTAATGAGAGCGGGAAGCTCCGAGGGATCGAGGAGATCACCCGTCCGAATTTAGGTTTTATGAAAATGGAGGGTAAAGATCAAAAGAAGCCTTGACTTTTTTGTATCGTTTTTGTGTCAAGACAAAAATGATAGCCTCCGGCAGGAAAAGGCAATAGTCTTCAAGTGAGATATTATCAATCTTGCCTCCACCAAGATCAAATTTTAACTCACGTTTATAAGATCGGATTTTTATAAATAAAAAAGCGGCGCTCGCTAGAGTGCCGCTGGAAACTGAATAGCCAATTGTAGCAAGTTGGCTGAAATATTTAGTACTAACTGAACGGTTATAAAAACTGCGTTTCATGGCATTGAAGCAGTTGTGTTACGATTCACAAATGCTGTGCCAAAAATGCATTTTAACCATTCAATCTACACTATTTTTGCAACGACGCTATCGTGTTTTGCAAAAGCGCAATTACATGCTTAACGTTCTCGTTAAAAACTTTCAGTACCTCTTCCCAGGTAACAGGCGCCTCATCAACATTCCAGCAATCGTAATCGGTACTTAGCGCCACAGCTGCATATGGAATCTCTAGTTCGTTGGCCAGAGCACACTCAGGAGCGGTCGACATATTAATAACATCGGCGCCCCACGCACGAAACATATTCGACTCGGCACGTGTCGAAAACCGCGGTCCTTCAATCGTTATGACCGTTCCGCTTTTATGAAATCCAAGATCCAAAGCTTCGGCATTTTCAATCAAAGCGTGACGCAGCTTCCAGTTAAACGGATCCGACATTGCCGGGTGATTTAGCTGTCCGTCTTTAAATTCTTCAACAAAACTGTTTTTCCGGAACCGGGTAAAATCAATAAACTGATCGAGCATTACAATTTCTCCGCGGCCAATCTCCAAACGCAGACTTCCGCAGGCGGTGGTCGCTAAAATGTGGGTGCAGCCCAACTCTTTTATAGCCCAAATATTAGCTCGGTTATTCACTGACGAAGGCGGAATTGAATGATCTCGACCATGCCTCGATAAAATGACCACATCCACGCCGCCAATTTTGCCGCATTTAAACGACGATGAAGGCGCACCATAAGGCGTTTCAACACTTACCTCAGTTACCTCTTTCAGAATGGCAGGATCTTCCAGTCCGGAACCTCCGATTATTGCAATTTTTTTCATCTCATTAAAATTGTTTACTTCATTTGTATTCGATGTAACTCCCGATGAATTTTAATTCTTCTTACCTGTAAATTTGAAGAATAAAAATTCATGTTCGTTTCATAGCACTATTTATTTATTTTCTCTGGATACAATTTCAAAATACTCTCTTTATCTGCTTTACAAATGCCGCGTTCCGATATCAATCCGGTTACTAATCGTGCCGGAGTTACATCGAAACCATAGTTGGCAACCGAACTATTTTCAGGAATCAGTCGCACCGATTTTATCTGCTCATCGTGCCAGCCTTCAATCTCCGAAACTTCATCGGCCGCTCGTTGCTCGATGGGAATTTCTTTTACACCGTCATGCATTTCCCAGTCGAAAGTACTTGATGGCAAAGCCACATAAAAAGGCACATTATTATCATGTGCTGCCAGCGCTTTTAAATAAGTGCCTATTTTGTTGGCCACATCGCCGGTAACGGTTGTCCGGTCGCTGCCCACAATTACCATGTCAACCATTTGATGTTGCATTAAATGGCCACCGGCATTATCGGGAATAACGGTGTGCGGCACTCCTTGTTCGCCCAGTTCGTAGGCTGTTAATCGTGCTCCCTGATTTCGCGGGCGTGTTTCGTCAACCCAAACATGCACTGGAATTCCTTTTAAATGCGATTTGTAAATGGGCGCAGTTGCCGTTCCCCAATCAATACAAGCCAACCAGCCGGCATTGCAGTGGGTTAAAATATTCACCGCACTCCCCTTTTTTTGATAAATTTCCTCGATAATTTCCAGCCCGTACTCTCCTATTTTATCGCCAAAATCAATTTCCTGCTGTTTTAACTCGCCGGCTTTTTCAAGCACCTTTTCTTTCAACTCGGCATCATCCATATTCGCCAAAATAAAAGCCAGCATTTCATCTACCGCAAAAGCCAGATTTACAGCTGTTGGCCGCGACGATTTTAAATACTCAGCCATTCGTATCAATTCTTCTTCCCAATTTTCATTTTTCAGATGAAGAAGCCCCAGATACATCCCATAAGCAGCGGTTACTCCGATTAAAGGTGCTCCACGAACCACCATTTCTTTAATGGCAAAAAAAGCGTCGTCGGCCGAACGCATGGAAAAAGTTTCGAAAACAAACGGCAATTTCCGCTGATCGATCACCTGAATAATTGTTGGGTCGTCGGCGTCTACCCAAATTGTATGATAATGTTTTCCCTGAATTTGCATGAATAATGAACTTCGTGTAGTTTCTAAAGTTTAATATGAAGTTAAAAAAGATTTTCCCGAAATGCTTACTTTCGTGAAATAAATTTAGAGAAATGAAGGCAGACCTTGCGAACATAAAAAATATCATTTTCGATTTGGGGCGCGTACTATTAAACCTTGATTTTGATGCGTCGATAAAAGCGTTTCAAAAGCTTGGCAGCGACGGTGAAGTTTTAGACCACAAAAATGCGTATGCCGACCCGATTTTCTACAACCTCGAAGTTGGCAAAATTACGCCTGCCGAATTTAGAAATGGCGTAAGAAAACTACTTCAAAACAAAGAGCTTACTGACGAACAAATTGACGAAGCGTGGTATGCTATGATTCTGAATATTCCGGCACACCGCGTAAAAAAGGTGCAGGAACTCAGCAAAAATTACAACCTTTATTTGTTTAGCAATACCAATCAAATTCATATCGACCGGTTGCTCAAGGAATTTAAAGCGCTACACGGCATTGATTTCCCGTCGCTTTTTACAACGGTTTATTACTCGCACGAGATTCACGATCGAAAACCGGAAGTTAGCTCGTATGAAAAAGTGATTGCACTGTCGGGTGTAAATCCGGAAGAAACGCTGTTTATCGACGACTTGGAAAAGAACATTGATGCCGCTCAAAAAGCCGGATTAAAAACTTATTGGTTACAAAATGGCATGGAAATGACGGAGCTATTTTAAGATGCGAACCCGTTTTATCCGGATATCTTCGATTGGCCGCCAACGCCGGTCGGTTTCTACCTGAACGATTTTATCTACCACATCCATTCCCGAAGTTACCTGCCCAAAAATGGTGTAACTGCCATCGAGATGAGGCGCGCCACCAATGGTTTTATAGACCTGTCGCTGCTCGGCCGAAAACTTGTAATTATTGATTTCTTCCAACTCATCCAAACCTTTATCGAAATATTTTCGCCCTGAAACGATGTAAAACTGCGATCCGTCGGAACGTTGACGTTCATTCTCAGTATCCGGTTTTCGCGGCGAACCGATCATTCCGCGTTTATGATATAAACCGGGAACAACATGCGCCGGAATGGTGTAGCCCGGACCTTTCCACCCCACATTTGCACCGGGCACAGCATAACGGGTATCGGCAGCACCACTTTGTATCCCGAAGTCTGCAATCACGCGGTGAATTAGCAAACTATCGAAATAATGTTCTTTGGCCAGCCGGATAAAATTATCGCGGTACTCCGGTGTTTCGTTGAAGAGTTTTATCGTGATATCGCCGTAATCAGTTTCCAGAACAAGCCCTTTAATTTTGCGGTTTTCGGCAGCAATTTTTTCGTTCGATGTATTTTTCAGCATCTCCAAGGGTTCGGGTGTTTCGTTTTTCTTTCGGAGCATGTCGGTAATAAATTCGGCAGGGATGGCAAAACTCTGCAATTCGAAATTAACGGTTGCGGAATAAGCCACGCCAATCACTTTTCCGGTTGACACAAAAATTGGTGCGCCAAACTGCGATGACCGAATCTTGTTGGTAAGGCGGAACAAACGCGTCCCCCGAATATTGGCCAGGTTTAAAACTTTCCCGGTAAAAAGTTGGAGGGTTTTTCCGGTTTTTGGTGCCACATAAAATGATTTGGCAAAATTGGGCAAAGTGTCTTGTTGTAATGCAATGGGTTTGCGGCTGATGCTGTCCACTTTCAAAATGATCAGATCGTTTATACGATCGAAAGCTACGAAACTGCGTGCGGTATATTTTTTATCCTCATCGAACGGCTGCACCTTAACATTGGTGGCCTGATTGACTAACGAATATTTGGTTACCAACAAGTCTTCGCCAACAAAAAATCCCTGCCCCGTTTCCAAAATCCGATCGCCATCGTACGAATCGATTTTTGCGATCGAGCCCATCAACTGATTCCAAATATCCTGTTCTTCATCAGCAGCAGCGTTTTGTTTTGGTGCTGTTTCCTCTTGCTGTGTCTCCTGCTTTTTTTGTTTATTTCCGCAAGAACTTAAAAAAACAATAGCCAGTAATATGAAAAGAATTTGTTTCGCCATAACACTACTTAATCACAGTCACTTTGATTTTCACATCGTTATACGGCCGGTTATTGCTGTCGGTTTTTAGGGCTGCAATTTTATCAATTACATCGAAACCCGAAATGCATTCGCCAAAAATCGTGTATTTTCCATCCAACTCAGGATAACCGCCAACTGTTGTATAAGCTTCGCGCTGGGCATCAGAAAATTCAAGCGTATTGGGATTCAAATTGTAATCGGTTTCAATGTCGTCTTTTATTTCGCCAGCCAATTCCCGGAATTCTTTCACCTTTTTCTCTTCTTTCAGTTGCTTCAGCTGCTCGCGAACTTCGGGCGTCATATACTTCTCCACAATTTTTTTCCGGATGGGAACATTCACGGCCAACTCCATGGTATCCAAAGCTCCCTCGGTATGCACGCTTCCTTTTACAATAAAAAACTGCGAAATATCCGACTGCTTAAACGGGTTTACTTCATCGGGCTGGCGAGGGGCACAAAGCGATCCTTTTTTATGAAAATAGTGCTTCAGAATTTCGTCGTCAACCGTTTTGTCCGGATCGCCATAACCGATGCGTTTTCCCGGAGGCGCGTTTCGCGAACTTCTAGAACCGCCCTGAATCAAAAAATTCTCGATTACACGGTAAAACAAAGTGCCATCGTAATAACCTTCGTTGGCCAGTTCGATAAAAGCGTTTTGGTGTTTTGGCGTGTCGTCGTAAAGCTGGAAACGCATATCGCCATAATTCGTCAAAATCTCAACAATATGCGATTGCGCAGAAGCAGAAACACCTAATAACCAAACAAATACAATTAACAATCCGGTTTTAAACATAAACTATTTTGTGCGTTTTATTTCCATTTTCACATCCGTTTTCGGACGATCGTACTGATCCGTTTCAACGGCCGCGATCTTGTCCAAAACATCCAGTCCCTCAACAACCTCGCCAAAAACAGTGTACTCTCCATCTAACGACGGATAACCGCCAACGGTTGTGTATGCTTCGCGCTGCTCGTCGGTAAACGAAAACTTCGGTTGCTCAGTCCAGGCGCTATCGGCAGTGGCGCGCAGTTCAGACACAAAAATGTTAAAACCGTCCTGATCGTTATTTTTTCGGTATTCGTCTAACTTTGGTTTTGCCTCGGCAAATTTTTCCTGCAAAAATTCATTTTTAGCTCGGCTGTTCAGCATCATTTCCATGGTGTCGAGTTTTCCAGGCGTAAAAAGTTCGCCCTGCACAATGTAAAACTGCGATCCGCTTGATCGTTTTTCAGGATTCGACGGTCCGCCACGACGCGCTGCTGCCAAAGCTCCTTTTTTATGAAAATGCTGCGGAAGGATTTCTGCCGGAATGGTATAACCAGGATTTCCTCCTCCCAAACGCTGACCCGCTGCTGCGTTTTTCGAATCGGGGTCGCCGCCCTGAATCATAAAATTCTCCATTACACGATGAAAAAGCAAGCCTTCGTAATACCCTTCGTCAATTAGTTTTAGAAAATTCTGTTTGTGTTCGGGCGTATCGTCGTACAATTTTAATTTTATATCGCCAAAATCGGTTGAAATCACAACCAGGTCTTTCTCGCCTGGCTGTTTGGCATTGCTACACGAAATTCCTACCCCTACGAAAGCAATTAGTATTAAAACAATTAATTTCATTCGTTTATTATGGTTTATTTTCAATGGTAACTCATGGAACTCAGTTATAATCCTCCTCCATTGTGTATAATTCTTACCTGCTCGTTTCCTCATTCCTATATAATTTTCTTATTTTGACATTATAAAATTCCCGTAAAGATAAAAAGATGATAAACATTCACTCCTGCCTTCTTTTAATGTTCGTGTTTTTTTCATGTTCAAGTCCCGAAAAGGTGGAAGACAACACCATTGTACAATTGCAGGCGGAAAAATATATTCCTGAAGTTGCAGATAAACTGAATGAAAACTCGGGATTGATGATTTTCAATGATCATTTTTGGGGATTTAACGACAGCGGAGGCAAAAACGAACTGTATGGTTTTAATAAATCGGGCAAAATAAAATACGAAATTGAGCTCGAAGAGGCCAAAAACAAAGATTGGGAATCGATAACGCAAACCGACAAAAAGATTTTTATTGGCGACTTTGGAAACAACATGGGTAACCGCGATAACCTGCGTATTTACAAAATAGACAAAAAGGACATTTCCGACAAGGAAGAACAAAAAGTTGACTCCAAAGAAATTAAAATTAAATATGCCCGGCAGGACCGTTTTTCTTTTGCAGATAAAACCACTCCGTACGATTGTGAGGCGATGGTAGCTTTTAAAAACAAACTGTACCTTTTTAGCAAAAACTGGCGCGACGGAACTACGTGGCAGTACGAAGTGCCCACAAAAAAAGGCGATTACGAAATTACTCCCACCGATACTTTTAATGTAAAGTGCCTGGTAACCGGGGCCGACATCAGCCCCGATAATAAAACGCTGGCACTGGTTGGATACGAAAATTACCGCTCGTATATCTGGCTGTTTTCCGACTTCCCGGGCGATCGTTTTTTTGAAGGCAAAAGTCAGCATATTAAGCTGGAAGGGATTGACGGCGCACAAACCGAAGGCATTTGCTTTTTAAGCAACGACAGCATTTTGGTTTCGTGCGAAAAAACCCAAAGCCACGATCAGCAGGTTTTTCTGTTCGATTTAAATAAACTCAGCGATGGAACACATTAGGGTAAACCACAAAATCAGGCTCGAACTGATTAACTCGTCGATGGCCGATATTGTATATCAAACGATTGACCGCGATCGCGAATACCTGAAAAAATGGCTTCCGTTTGTGCAATACACCAGCAAAATCGAAGACACACAGTCTTTTATAGCCAGCATTACCCACAGCGGCAACAAAAGCGACCTGGTTTACACCATTTGGTACAACGAAGAATTTGCCGGACTGATTGGTTTTAAAGATACCGATTGGGTAAACCGCAAAACCGAACTCGGTTACTGGCTGGCCGAAAAAATGCAGGGAAAAGGTATTATAACTTCTTGCGTTGAAAAACTCATGCGTTTTGCTTTTCAGAAACAAAAAATGAACCGCATACAGATTAAAGTTGCGGAAGAAAATTTACAAAGCGAGAAAATTCCACTGAAACTGGGATTCGTTTACGAAGGCACTGAACGCCAGGGAGAACACCACAACACCGGCTATGTAAATCTTAAAATTTACAGCAAACTGAAACACGAAATTGTGGAATAGTTGCAACCTCAACCGGTTTTTCATGTCAATATAATTGTTAAGCATGGGTTATAATGCAGATTATTAGCCGTTCAGTAAGACGAACTCATTGAAAATTTATATATTTGACCCGTAAATTCATTTGTTCGAATTTTAAACAGATACAATGGAAACAGAAACAGTTACAGAAAAGTCGCTACGAAGAAACCTCTACCGGGTGTTGCGCAAAACAGGTGTTACCAGAGATAACATTTGTTTGACCGCCTCGTTTTATGAGGATCTGAATTTCGACAACATCGATTGGACAATTTTTATTCACTATTTAGAGCGCGTCTTTAACATTCGGATTAATGATGACGAGCTAAATAGTTTTTCGAATGTAAACGATACGCTCCTGTACTTACGTGGAGAATTGGTTTATTCGAGTAATTAGGCAGACGAAACAGAAATGAACGAAAAAGGGATTCAATAAATTTGATTCCCTTTTTTATTTGAACTTTTCGAATGAAAGTTTGTATCTTATATCAAATTTAAATGACCAAACAAATGGAAGAAGTAAACAATTTATCCGAAAAACTTTACGATTTAGTAATGACTTATGGTCCCAAATTAATTGGGGCAATCATCACACTGATAATTGGTTTGTGGGTTATCTCATTAATCAGAAGTGCAGTACGCAAACGTTTTGAGAAACAAGAAGTTGATCCTTCACTTCGGGGGTTTCTGAACAGCCTGATAGGAATTGGCTTAAAAGCCATGTTGTGGATTGCAGTAATTGGAATGATGGGTGTTGAAATGACCTCTTTCATTGCCATTCTTGGTGCTGCCGGTTTGGCCATTGGTATGGCTTTTTCGGGCACGCTATCGAATTTTGCAGGCGGTGTAATGATCCTGATTTTCAAACCATTTAAAGTGGGTAATTTTATTAGTGCACAGGGACACGCCGGAATTGTAAACGAAATCCAGATTTTTAATACGATACTTAAAACACCTGATAATAAAACGATTATTATTCCGAATGGCGGATTATCAACCGGGGCAATGACTAACTTTTCTACTGAAGCCAAACGCCGTGTTGATTTTACTTTTGGCATTGCATACGGCGATGATGTTGACAAAGCCAAAGAAGTTTTAATGAAGCTGATAAAAGCTGACGAAAGAATTATAAATGATCCGGCCGAACCGTTTATTGCAGTTAGCGAACTGGCCGACAGCTCGGTAAATTTAGTGGTTCGTGTTTGGGCAGAAGCAGCCAATTATTGGGGAATTTATTTCGATCTTCAAGAGAAAGTTTACAAAACATTCGAAAAAGAAGGTCTCAATATTCCTTTCCCACAAATGGATGTACACGTACAGAAATAGTAAAACGATACAACAAATTATTGAGGCCGGGCAACAAAACCCGGCCTTTTTTGTATTTTTAAAAGCACACTAAACAGAAGACGATGAAAATAGGATACGACGCAAAACGAGCTTTTTTGAACACCTCCGGACTAGGCAACTACAGCCGGAATACCTTGAATGCCCTTCAGAAATATTTCCCAGATCACGACTACACTTTGTTCACTCCTGAGATTAAAGCCGCCATGCTTGAGGAACAGGATAAGTTTGAGGTAGTTGCACCGGAAAATGCGCACTCCGGATTAAAACAAGCAATCTGGCGTTCGATGCAACTAAGCGACGAAATCCAGGACCACAACCTCGATCTTTTTCATGGATTGAGCAACGAACTGCCAAAGGGAATTCATAAAACCGGCATCCCAACTTTGGTAACGATTCACGACCTGATCTTTATTCGTTATCCCGAGTTTTACAAAACACTCGACCGCGCTATTTATTTCCGAAAAACCAAATATGCGTGCAATGCTGCTACTAAAATTTTAGCTATCAGCCAGCAAACCAAAGACGACATTATTGATTTTGTAGATGTTGATCCGGAAAAGATAGAAATACTTCACCAGGCAATCTCGCCACTGTTTTTTGAAAATGCCAACACCGGATTAATCAAGGAAAAATACAAACTGCCCAACGAATTTATTTTGGCGGTTGGAACGGTTGAGGAACGCAAGAATCAGCTTTCGATCATAAAAGCGCTGGTAGAAAAAAATATCAATATGCCACTGGTTTTGGTCGGAAATCCAACTTCGTATTGTAACGACATTCATAAATACATTGCCGAAAAGCAACTTCATAACCGGGTAATTTTCCTGAAAAATATTCCGGAAGAGGATTTGGCCGGCATTTATCAACTGGCACAATTATCCATTTACATTTCGGTATTCGAAGGTTTTGGATTGCCGGTAATTGAGTCGATGGCTTGCGGCTGCCCGGTAATTACATCAAACGCTTCGTGTTTACCGGAAACCGCCGGCGATGCTGCGGTGCTCTGTTCGCCACAAAATATTGAAGAGTTGGGTAACAAAATTGAAAAGATACTTAATGACACCAATTTTCGGAAAGAACTAATAATGAAAGGGCGTGTGAGAGCAAATGAATTTCAACCAAAAAAATATGTTGAAAAATTGATTTCTTTGTACGCTGAATTAATAGGATAAAATAGATGCACGACGATTTAAAAAAGGCAGTTGAGGTTTTGAAAAGCGGTGGGATAATTCTTTACCCCACCGACACCATTTGGGGCATTGGCTGCGACGCCACCAACGCAGAAGCAGTAAAACGCATTTACGATATAAAAAAACGCGAAGACTCGAAAAGCATGCTGGTTTTAATGGAAAATCCGGCTTTGCTCGATCGTTATGTTGATGAAGTTCCGGAAGTTGCGTGGGATTTAGTTGAGGTAAGTACAACTCCGCTAACCGTTATTTACCCGGGCGCAAAAAATCTGGCTGCCAATTTAATTGCCGAAGACGGGAGCATCGGTATTCGCTTTACCAAAGAAGAGTTTACGCGACAGTTGCTGCAACGTTTCCGCCGGCCAATCGTTTCTACTTCGGCAAATATAAGTGGTGAGAAATCGCCGGCTTTCTTCGATGAAATTTCGGAGGAGATTAAGGATGCTGTTGATTACATAGTGGAATACCGACAGGATGATCATACCGCTTCAAAACCATCGAGCATTATAAAACTGGGGCCGAGCGGACAAATCGATATTCTCAGAAAATAAAAAGGCCACCTGAAAATCAGACGGCCTGAACTATTTTAAATCCGGCTGGATTACATATTTTTCACCCTGCCCGAGCCGGCTACCGAAGCATCAACAGTTGGATTGCCTTTGTAATATACACTGCCTGATCCGGCGATTCGTGCTTTTACTGAACCGTTTGATCGAACCGTGCAATTGCCCGATCCCGATGTACTCACAGTAACATCTTCAGCTTCGAATTCTTCGGCTTTAAAGTTACCTGAGCCTGAGATTGAAACCGAAAGTTCGTTGGCAACGCCGTCGCCCTCAATTTGAATATTACCCGAACCGGAAATCGCTCCTTTTACTTTGTCTGATGTCAGGTCATCAATTTCAATATTTCCGCTGCCGCTAACGGCCAAATCGATAATTCGTGCTTTAATTTCGTCGGCTAAAATATCTCCCGAGCCCGAAACTCCAAGTCCGTTCACATCCGGCACAGTAATGTAAATATCTATTTTACCGGGTTTGTAATTGCGCTGAAAGATACTTTTCCCAGGAAAACGAATAATCAGTTTACTGCCGTTTACTTCGGTAATAATATCTTCAAGAGTTGACTGCTTGGCCTCAATCCGTACACTTTGTGGACTTCCTTGTTCAAGATGCACAGTTGCCGGAATTCGCAAACTTATCTCCGAAAAACTTGACACATCGCGGATTTCGTCTTCTGCCTGAACTGTTGAGGCCATAAATAAGCCCATTACCAAAAGGCTCAATACTAAAAATCTGGTTTTCATGATATACTATTTATATTTCCAATTTAATTTCTTTACTGTCAGGAATAATATTGGTGCTTAAAATCGGTTAAAACCAATGGTCGATCCGACCAATATTATTATTACGTTTTAATGACGTGACAATCGGAATAAAGTTGCACACGACACAAAAAAAATTGCACTTTTAAATGCATAAAGAAAGCATTTCATGAAACAGGAACACATTGTACCGGTGCAGATTCGGTTTAACGACATCGACCTGATGGGCCATGTTTACAACGCCAAATACCAGGAATTTTTCGATTTGGCACGCCTAAAATATTTCGGGACCGTTTTGGGTGATCTCATCAGCTGGACGCACAAAGGCTTGATCATTGCCTCGGTAAAAGTGGATTACATGCAACCAACCTTTTTGGAGGATACTATTCATGTGCAGACTTCGGTATCGTCGCTTGGCGAAAAAAGTCTTGAAATGAGGCAAGCTGTATACAAAGAAAATAGTTCGGAGCCGGTTGCAATTTGCAAGTCGGTAATGGTTTGCTTTGATATGAAAGCAAGAGTTTCGGAACCCATTCCGGAAGTTTGGAGAAAGAAATTTGCGGATTTTGAGCCTGACTTAAGCGTCGATCAGCCCTTCGGGTAAATTAAGAGTTAGCGAACTTTCATTTTCGCTGTACGAAACCAACATCTCTTCGTGAAACGGAATTAACAATTCCTCGCCCCGGTACGAAACCGTAAAAACAATATTCCCGGAATAATCATCAACGTGATCGATTACTCCAATTTCGCCCAGTTTACTATCAATTAACATCAATCCTTCAAAGGTCGATTCGCCTTCTTCCTGCTCATCAATAATTTCGGAATGAAATAAATAGGCACTGGCACCAATTAGTCGTTTGGCGTATTTTTCGTCATCTACCCAATCGAACTTTACGATAGCCGATTTGGATGAACGGAAACGGAAACCGTCTTTCTCCACAAAAAAAGGAACGAGCAAACCATCCAGTTCTACAAAAAAGCGGTCGCATTCTTCCACTGAATATTCAAACTGTTCGTCAAACTCAAGGACTACTTCTCCGTGTACGCCATGCGTCTTTCTGAAGAATCCAACTTTTTGGCAATCGGTTTTTGGTATCGTTTCCATACTTCAAAAGTAAGGCATTTTCACATGAAACGGTAGTTATAAGTAGAAAGTTCCAAAAAATTGCAACATAATTTTTGTACCAAGAGGCTAAACGAAGTGTATAAACACAAAAAAACCACCTGCCTAAAGGCAAGTGGTTTTCTATAATAAGATGAGTTGTCTTTCTTAAGATTCCGCACCTTTTTCTTCTTCCGAAGCTTCCTCTTCAGCAGCAGGTGCTTCAGCTTCAGGAGTTTCTTCAACTTCAGCAGTTGCCTCTTCTTCTGCTTCTTCAGCAGCAGCTTCAGCTTCAGCTTCTTTTGCAGCAGCTTCGGCTTCGGCAGCTAATTCTGCTTCTCTTGCAGCAATAGCGGCAGC
>NZ_CAJXTC010000035.1 GCF_913060805.1 uncultured Draconibacterium sp. | reverse complement strand
CAACCCATCCTTTTCTCATTAAACTAACTAACCTAACTAAACCTAAACTTATGAAAATAAACGTACCGCAAATATAAAGGCATATTGTAAATCCGACAAGAAAAAGATGTTAAATGGTGTTAAACCCCACAACAATTAACATTGAATTTACTGTGCTACGAAAGTGTATTGAATTGTTCCCTTTTGGCGCGCAGGCGCTGAGTTGTCGCTGTTAAAAACAGTTCGGCTTGCGGCTTCTTTTGCATAGTCAAATAACTGCTTATCGCGGATAGATCTGTCGTCGCGAGGTTCGGCTTCAACAACCTTTCCCTGGCGGTTTACAACAATATCAACAATTACTGTTCCTCCTCCCTGGCTCAGATAGACCGGAACCGGCAAACGCAAATGATAACGATTTTCGAGGTAGTATACGATATTACTTTCTCCGGCGTAAATTACGTTCTTTATCGAGTCGCGCTCCATGCCTTCCGTTGTTTCAACAGGCATTTCAATATCGCTTAAATCGACTGTTTCTTTAGCCAGGTTTTTATTGACATTCTGAGAGAGTTGTCTGGCAGCTTCCACTTCTTTTAAGTAGTCATCGTCGAAAAACTCGTCGGTTGAAGTGGTGGTATTTTCCGTTGCCGACCGATTTGAAGCAACATTTGTTCGTGTATTGGTAGTTTGTTCGATATCGGGTTGATCGGTATTTTCTTCCTCTGCCGTTTCAGGTTCAATAATTTCTGGCTCGAGTATTTCGGCAGGAAATTCGATCATAATCTCCTCCTCTTTTGGATTGCCCTTCATATTAACGTCGGCCAGCAAAAACGCAGAAAATAATAGAATATGGAAAACCAGCGTACCGATTACTCCATAAACATTTCTTCTGTATAACTCTCCAATCTTCATTTGCAGCAAAAATATAAAATTAGCTGCGATATAAGCCGGAATTCAAAGAGAATACTAATTTATTTATGTTGATAATTATTCGGGATGAATGCATAAAAAAAGAGTTCCCCAATGCTGGAAAACTCTTTTCATTTTATTTCGTTGATTCTATTTTGTTGCGGCGATCATTGCTCTGAAATAACCGATCGATTCGGCGATTCCCATAAACGGATCATCCATATTTCGTTCGTGTTCCAGACTTACAACTCCAGTGTAATTCACTTCGCGAAGCATTTTTATAAAAGCCGGAAAATCAATTATTCCTCTTCCAACTTCTACCGAGTAACCTTCTTTGGTGCGGCCTGTAACATCTTTCAAGTGAATATCAAAAACCCTCGATTTGTATTTTTTCAAGTCGGCTACCGGATCTTTTCCGTTTCGGGTATCGTGACCAATATCGAGACACATACCAATTCGCGGATCAAGATCTTTCGTATGTTCCCACACATCTTCCGCATCCGGATAAATGTCAATATCCGGGCCATGCAAATGAATGGCAAAATATAGGCCTGTCTCTTTCACTTTTTCGTTTACGTAGGGAAGCAGCTCGTAATCGGGCACACCAACAATCGTCTTAACTCCCACTCGTTTCGCATAATCGAAATACTTGTCGATATCCTCTTTACTTTTCATATAAAGTGGACCAACCGCATAACCGGTAACTCCGTATTCGGTACATTTTTTATGAAATGCCTCAATTTCTGCCGAAGTGCTGTTAACCGGCAAGTGAAAATCTTTTATGCAGAGGTAATGAACATCGCAGCGTTTTAGGGTTTCCAATGTGGTTTGCAAATCGAAATGCACAAAAGTATAACCGGCCATTCCGAGCTTAAACGATTCATTTGTTTCTGGTGCGGGCTGAGGATCGGGGCGTTTTACCTCCTGCGCAGTTAGCGAAAGGGTAAATAACAATATTAGTAGAAAAGAAAGCGCTGATTTATTCATCGTATTAAATTTAGTTGTTTCAGAAAAACAAATGTAACAATTAATCGAATACGGCACAGATCAGAATAGCGGTACGTGTTTGAGAAATTACGCGAGTTTATATCCGGGCAATTTATGACACCCGGAAACGATCAATCAATGAAAACTGATCGCATTTGAAGTAGCAAATAATGAGCAATTATACAGTTTGCCAGCGCGTTGTTATGTTGTAGTTTTGAGCGTACTCTTCCCGCTCCTTTTCTTCGGCTGTTACCTTGCTTTCTTCTTCCATATTTTGCAGCTCTGCACATGCATGATTAATGTCATTTTTTCTGCCTTTAAAGAATTTTTTCTTTATTTGATCGACTGCGCATCTAAAGAATAAATTAATCTTTTTCATTTTTTCTCCTTTTTTGAGTTATTTCTTTGAGTCGTTCAAGCGTTGTAATAAAACAGCGGCAAACGAACTCATCGATGTATTCTGAATAATTACATGATCCGGTAAATCCAATATTTCATGGGTGAAATTCCAGATCGCTTTTACACCACAGTTCACCAAATCTTCAGCTACTTCTTGCGCCACATTATTTGGTGTGGTTAAAATGGCAATCTCAACATCTAACCGGTTCGACAAATGGAACAACTTATTGTACTCCAAAACCGGAGTATTTCCAATGTGTTGCCCAATCTTCTTTTCATCAACATCAAAAGCTGCTATCACCTTCAGTCCCAGCGTTTGGTGTTCCTGATAAGCCATTAAAGCTGAACCTAAATTACCGGCTCCAACCAGAAAAGCTTCGTTTACATGGTTGAATCCAAGGAAGTCTTCCAGCGCATGACACAATTCGTAAGTATTGTACCCCACCCTGGGTTTTCCTTTTACCCCGGTAAATGCCAAATCTTTTACTACTTGTGTAGGATCGCATTTTAGTTGTTTTCCGATCGACGGTGCCGAAATATTCATCACCCCCTGCTCACGAACTTTTTCAAGAAAAAATAAGTAGCCCGGTAACCTTCTTAAAGTTGGTTCCGGAACTTGTTTTCTATTTTTTCTTAATGCGATCACTTTTGTAGCTTTTGTCATTTAGTTCACTTTAAATTTAGCAATAACTCAATTTAGAGAATTTTTTCTTTATTAATATTCTATGATTATTTACCTAATATTAACATATAAATCTTACTGATTTCCAATTGCAAAGAGCAGTTTGCAATTTACAAAGAATGGTGCAAAATTCATTAAACACAATCTCCTAATCGATGAAAGGTTTAGCTGCCGATTTAAAAATCAGAAGAAACTCGTAAATCAATAACTCGAGATTTACAGAATTCAGAAAAATATTTTCTCATCGTGATCCGGAAAAAATATGCCTGCATCAATTCGAATCCGATCAAGCGTTTGAATCAAATCTTCACTCATTTTCCAAGTCATTTTCGGACTTTCAATCAATCCTGCATCCAAACATTCCATTACGTGTTTGGCTTCGTACTGATAACCCGCACCTTCTTTTGTTTTGTTTGGAATTAACTGTTGCTCTTCACCATCTTTCCAAACGGTTAAATCGGTTGGTGTAAACCAGCGCGGATGCAGAATAACATAGCCATTTTCGCAACAAAATTCGGTTTGAACCGGCGAATGTACCGCAAAACTTGAGGACAGGCTGGCCATTTCTCCCCCTTTGTATTTGAAAATCATTTGGATACTTTCCTCGCTTCCGGTGGGGCTAAAATCAGCATAAGATTTAATGAGGTCAGGCACACCCAAAGAAGACAACGCTGCAAACACGGGGTAAATACCAATATCCAAAAGCGAGCCGCCACCCAGTTTCACATTGTACAGGCGTTTGTCTACATTAAATTCGGCGTTAAAAGCAAAATCCGACCGAACCATTTTCAGTTTCCCTAACTCACCGGAGTTAACAATTTCAAGCGCTTTTTGAAAACTTGGCTGAAACATCGTCCAGAAAGCTTCCATCAGAAAAGTATTGTTGTCTTTTGCACATTGTATCATTTGTGCTACTTCGTGTTGATTCATGGCAAATGCTTTTTCACAAAGCACTGCTTTTTTATGCGAAAGACACAACATGGTATGTTCAAAGTGATGCGAGTGAGGCGTTGCAATATAAACCACGTCAACGTTAGGATCTTCAACCATTTCGGTGTAGCTGCCATACGCTTTTTCAAATCCCAGTTCGTTGGCAAAATCCTGCGCACGAGTTAAATCGCGTGAGGCTGCCGCATACAGTTTTGCATTTGGCAACAATTTCAGATCGTTAACAAACTTATTGGCAATTTTCCCACATCCTAATACTGCCCAATTGTATATTTTACTCATGATTTTTCGATTTAGTTTGAAGGCTAAATGTACAAACTAAATAAAAATTCAGAAAGCCTGACGGCAGAATTTACACTGCCATTTGCTTTGCTTTTGGCAAATCGAAATATTTTTGAAATAATACAAAGCGTTGCGATTTGCTCTGAGTGCGTTTCTTACGCAAATATGCGAAATGCAGGGGCGATACTTTTTCTATCTCTTCTAAATATTCAGAACTATACCATGTCTCATTTAAGCCCACCGATTCTACGATCATCATTTCGATGCTGCGATTCATCAGGCCTAAAAAATCATCGCTTTTTACACCTTTAAAACAACGCATTTCTTCAAGCGCCAGACGTCCAAAATTGATGGTTTTATTTACAAAGCGACCTAAATCCTTTTCCGGCAAACAAGAGAAAATGGTTTTAGTAGATGCTAATGAATCCTCTTTTACATCCTGAATATCGTCGAGCAACTGCAAATAAATGCCGTAACCAAAAAGTGCTTGTTCCTGTTCTTGTGTCAATTCTCCGGCTACCAGGTAACCATCGGCTAAAACCGATGCCCCACCTTTTTCGAAACAAATATTGCAAATCTCTTCATCTGACAATCCGTTCTGCGTTATCATCTTCAAACTATTGGTTTGTCCCTGCTGAATGGCGTATAAACTTTCATAAACTTTTGGAAATTCGCTGCGTGGAAATTCTTCCTCAAACATGCTGATTAAGTGGAATAACTGCTTTTCGGTATGATTTGCAGCTAACTCTGGCTCGCCGTGCAAACGACGATCAAAACGCACGGAAAAAGCTTGTTTCTCTTCTTTATTAATCTCCGGATCGTCCAGTAAATTATCGCTGTACGGATAGATCATTGAATAGGCAAAAACCGACGGCGTGATATTCACCGGCTTTTTAGCCATTAGCTGCAAGCCATTCATTATCCAAACATTTCGCATTCCCTGGTAAATATCTTCAGGATCTAATTCAGGACCAAAAGCGCGTGCCCGGTAGAAAAAATCTTTCGACACATCTTTGAATTCTTCTGACAGGATAATCTCAAGATGTCCGCTTTCAAAATCAAAAACTGTCTCGAGAAACGACCGAAACATGGGAAAAAACGATTTTGCAGGATCATTCTTAACCTGTTGAACTTTGCTAACATTCTGCAGCTCTTTCAATTTTTTCTGAAAGCCATCGAAGTTGCGTTCGTGCGCAAATTTTTCTTCTGCTGAGTAAGTTTTTTGAAATTGCGGGAAAGTATCGGGACTTTTGTCCCACATCTCTTTAAAATGGTTGATGTAATCCTGAACAGATAGCATAAGTTTTGTTTTTCCCGAAAATAGGTGAAACAAAAGAGATGCGTGCAATTTATTAGATGATCGTGGGAATTTTGAGGGTTAAATGGGTTTTTGAAACTGTAAGTATCATTTCAAACGCTGAATTGGATTCAGTACCGCATGAAATGATACTTGCAGGTTATTATGCAATGTTAGTGTAAACGGCTTGAACGTCTTCGTCCTCTTCCATTTTATCCAACATCTTCTCAATTTCTTCCATTTGTTCTTCGGTGAATTCTACCGGAGTTGTTGGAATACGTTGCAATTCAGCTTTCTTAACGTTAATCTCCAGCTCTTCAAATTTATGCGCCATGTCGCTGAAGCTGGTGTATTCGCCATAAGCATAATACGTTCCTTCGTTCTCTTCAATTTCATCCAAACCGGCATCAATCAGCTCCAGCTCAATATCTTCCAGTTCCATTCCTTCGGGCATATCGAACTCGAAAACAGCTTTTCTCGAAAACATAAATTCAAGCGAACCGTTAGGAACCTGTCCACCACCGGCTTTGTTAAAATAACTTTTAACGTTAGCCACTGTGCGGGTTGTATTATCGGTTGCTGCTTCAACAAAAACCAATACGCCGTGCGGGCCTTTTCCCTCGTAGGTGGTTTCAATATATGCCGTTGCATCTTTTCCCGATGCACGTTTAATAGCCGCATCAATATTCGCCTTTGGCATGTTTTGCGCCTTGGCGTTCATGATAGCCGTACGTAGTGCAGGATTCAAATCCGCTTCAGGGCCACCTTCTTTTGCTGCAATGGTTATTTTCTTCGAAAGTTTTGGAAAAACTCTCGACATTTTATCCCAGCGTTTCTCCTTCGCTGCCCTCCGGTATTCAAATGCTCTTCCCATGAATAAGTCTGTTTTGAAATTTTGTGCGAAAATAAATACAGAAAACCTAATTACCAAAAACAGCGCGGGTGTTTTTAGCTTTATTCCGCTTCTGGTAACAATTTCTATTCGATTTTAAAAGAGAAATATAGTACGACAATTGACCTAAACCGAAATCTTCTTCGGTTTACAAACTTTGTCTTCCTTTTTTACTTTGGCGCCACATTTTTTGCAGCTGTATTTTGGATCTTCTTTATCCTGAAAATCCTTTTTTTTACATGCTTTTTTGCTCATCTCCAACTTTCCTGTTCACGATGTACTACAACAACATTAACAGGATAATTGTTTTGCAAATACTCTCCAATTTTCTCAGCCGAATATACCGAACGGTGCTGTCCGCCGGTACAACCAAAACCAAGTGAAAGATGTGTAAATCCACGTTCGAGATAAACTTTCACGGATTGATCGACAAGAACTTTTACTGCATCGATAAAAAGTCGGATCTCCGATTTTTGCTCCAGGAATTCCTGCACCGACATATCTTTGCCGCTTAGCTTTTTGTACTCCTCGTAACGCCCCGGATTATTGATAGCACGACAATCGAAAACATGGCCACCACCATTTCCTGACGGATCTTCAGGATAACCTTTTTTATACGAGAAACTGGTAATTCGTACGGTGAGATTCGATTTCTCCTGGCCAATTTCCTTTAAAACTTCGGAATTCGTAAGCTGTTTTAATACGCTTGTCAGTTCCGGCAAGTCAACCGGCAAATTCAGATCGGCAAGCAATACTTCCAGGTTTTTCAATGCATATGGAATACTTTTCAGGAAATGTTCCTTTTTCTCGTAGAAGCCGCGGAAACCGTAAGCACCCATCGCCTGCATAATACGGATAAGCACAAAACCTTTAAAATAGGCTGAGAATTTCTCTTCATCAACCTTCATATATTTCTTCAGCTCCGCAATATAAAAGTCGTAAAGTTGAGTGCGCACACTTTCAGGAATATCCGCTTTACCATCATAAAGTAAGGATGCCAAATCGTACTGCAATGCACCTAAACGTCCGCCCTGGTAGTCGATAAAATATACATCGTCGTCTTTAAGCATCACGTTGCGCGACTGAAAATCGCGGTAAAGAAAATAATTGGAACTCGCACTAAGCAGATAATTACTGAATAATTGAAAATCATCCTCGAGTGCCTGTTCGTCGAAATGTATTTTTGCCAACTTCAGAAAATAGTATTTGAAATAATTCAAATCCCACATCATCGATTGTTTATCGAATGCTTCGCGCGGGTAACACACCGAATAATCCATTTCCTTTCCGGCAATGATTTGGATTTTAGGCAGCGCCTGAAGCACCTTTTTATACACCGAAATTATATTTTCCGAAAATCCTTCCTCTTCACGCGTTTTCGTCAGGTATTCAAAAAGTGTGGTGTTACCCAAATCTTCCAGCAAATACTTTTTCAAATCGGAGCTAACCGCATACACCTTCGGCACCTTAATTCCTTTATTATAAAAGTGATTACTGAACGAAAGGAAAGCCGTATTCTCTTTTACATCGTTATTCGTGGCGCCGATTATTGTTCGGTGTTCGTTTCCCAAACGGCAGTACTGGCGGTACGAGCCCGACGGAGGCAACAATTCAAAACGTTCTACTTTTTCGTTAAAATGACTCTCAAAGAGTTGGACTATTTCGTTTTTTTCTGAAGTATTCAATGATCGAATTTTTAAATTAAACTTACATTTATGGTCTTAAACGTGAGCTATGTTTAAAACAAAAATCAAAAATATCCTTTTTTTGAGATTACTACGAAAATTCTTGATATTGATTGGAATTTTCTTTGTTGTTTGCCTCGGCTTTTCATTCACCGAACAACCATATTGGGGCTATCACTGGCTGGGTACAAGCAAATCGGAATTAAAATGGGAACCCAAAACAATTATTTTGCTGGGCGGCGGAGGAATGCCAAGCCAAAGCAACCTGATGCGCAGCTGGTACACAGAAAAAGCGGCCAAATCATTTCCCGAATCAAAAGTAATTGTAGCCATGCCCGGTTTATTAAGCGACAGTTTAAGCACACCTCAGTTAATGAAATCGGAACTCGAATTGAGAGGTGTTTCTGCTGAACGAATCGCTTTTGAAGCTGAAGGAACAAACACCCGCTCGCAGGCTTTAAATTGCCAGGGAATAATAAAAATGCAGGATCCCATTTTGTTGGTCACTTCTCCCGAAAACATGCGCCGCGCCGTTTTGGCATTCAAAAAAGTTGGATTTGAAAAAGTAAACGCCCTACCCGCTTTCGAAAATGCTGCCGAAGCCGATTTTTCGTTTACCGACGATGAACTGGGCGGAAATTCAATCCTACTTCCCGATGTTGGCAACAACATAAATATGCGCTACCAAATGTGGAACCACCTAAAATATGAAATTCTGATTGCCCGCGAAATGGTAGCACTTACTTACTACAAACTTCGGGGCTGGATTTAAATTTTAAAGCTGAACGATTAAAACAGTTGGTTTCTCATCGCGCAAAATATCAACCGAAATTGTTGCACCGGCTTCCAGTTTTTGCAAACGATCCATGTATTCATAAATATTACCCACCTTTTTTCCGTCGATAGCAATAATAATATCGCCTTTTTTCATTCCGGCAGCATACGCAGGTTTACCTTTCGAAACCGCATCAACACGCATTCCGCGTTTTTCCACACCTGCAAAATCCGGCATCACTCCCAGCGTTACTTTAAAACGTCCTCCTCGGCTGCGCTGAAACTTACTTCCGGCTTCCTGAAACGTTAATTTCTCAGAACGATTTACCACATCGTCAAGCAATGCTGCTGAATAGTCCATTACTTTTTGTGCGCCTTCAAAGTTGATCAGTTCTGCATCATCCAGCGGCGTGTGATAATCGGGATGAGCGCCGGTAGAAATATAAATTACCGGAATATCCTGCAGATAAAATGATGCATGATCCGATGGTCCGATTCCTTCGCCGGTAAATGCCAGCGTAAAATCCGGATTCAGCTCATTTAATAAATCTTCAGTTTCTTCAGCGGTTTTTGTTCCGCCGATACTCACACTATTATCATCTTTTAAGCGGCCAATCATATCAAAATTAAACATGGCCACCATTTTATCCGTTTCAACCGGAGGTTTCATTGTAAACTCTTTCGAGCCCAGCAATCCCATTTCTTCTGCGCCAAATGCAACAAAAATCACGCTGCGTTTATTGCTCTTTTCACCGGCCAATTTCTCTGCCAGCTGAATAACCGCAGAAACTCCCGATGCATTGTCATCAGCACCGTTGTGAACTGCAACAGTATCAATTGCACGCGATCCTGATCCCGGACCGCCCATTCCTAAATGATCGAAATGAGCGCCCACAACCACATATTCATCTTTTAATGTTTCATCGTTGCCGGGTAACATTGCAATCACATTTCGGGTAGTTGTTTCTTTTAATCCCACATTTACTGTGGCGCTAACCGTTACCGGAACCTCCAGGTTTAAACCTGCATTTTGTTCCAATATTTCGGCTTCCAGTTTTTCAACCGTTTGATCTTTTACCTTTAAAATTTCGTTAGCCACTTTTCGTGTTACCTGAATAACAGGAATAGAAAACCGGCTGCTGTTTTTATCAAAAAACAACGATGACAATTCGTCTTCTTCACTGAATTTTGTACCAGCCACCAAAATTATTCCAGCCGCATTTTTATCCGATGCTTTTAACGCTTTTGCGCGTTCGCTCGAAAATTCGAGGTACGGACTGTTTGGATTATCCAAATCAGGATCGCCCTGAAGAACCAGCATCCATTTTCCGCTCACATCAACACCGTTAAAATCGTTCCATTTCAGTGAGTCGCGGTCAACCTCCAAACCAAAACCGGCAAAAACAACTTCTGCATTAACAGTTGTATTGGCCGAAAAAGCATAAGGCAAAAAGTCAGTTTCAACTTCGTATTCCGTGTCGTTTACCTGCAACTGATTTCCATCGGCAATTTCTGCTGATGTTACCAGGTTAAATTCCTGAAAACCTTTATCGAACAACAGTTCCAAACCGGCAGATTCAAATTTTTCGGCAATGTATTGTGCCGCCAACAAATCTCCCTGCTCGCCCGATTTGCGCCCTTTTAATGAATCGGAAGCCAGGTAATCGATATTGTCACGAATATCATCAAGCGTTATTTCTTTGTTGAATTTGGGGCCACAAGCCGCCATTAAAATTACAAGCACAGCAAATACGAAATTCTTCATAAACACGAAATTTATTTTTGGTTTTGAAAACATCGAGGAATATTTTTGGTTTTATGTTTTGTACACACTTCTAAAGAATCGACAAATACATAGCAATTATAGCTATAAAACGTGATATAAAAAAAGTAGATGTGTATATTTACCACTTCGTAAAAAACAAACATTTTGATCTCATTCGGCATAAAATACTGGTTTATATTGTTACTCTCCATCACCGTTGCATCGGCTGGTGTGGTAGTTTTACTTTACTATAAAAACAAAGCGCTAAAAGAACTTTCGAAACTTCAGCGAAGCCTGTTAATGGCGCTAAGGTTTCTGGCTTTCTTCCTTATTGCCTTTTTACTTTTATCGCCGTTTATCCGTAATCTGAAAAAAGTGACTCAAAATCCTGTGATCATTACCGCATGGGATAATTCGGGATCGGTTGTCTCGCATGCCGACTCCTTACAACTTGCTGAAGCAATTAGCGATGAAAAAGCCGAGATTGAACAGAAATTAGGAGCCGATTTTGAATTGATCAGCTACACTTTTGGCGAAGAAACACAAACCGGTGACAATTTAAACTTCACTGAAAAAGGATCGAATTACAGCGATTTAATTGCCACAATAACGAACAATCATTTTAACCAGAATATCGGAGCGCTGATCGTTGCCGGAGACGGTATTTATAACCAGGGAAAAAATCCGCTGAACATGCTCGATCAGGTGAGTTTCCCGATTTATACCATCGGACTTGGCGATACCACGGTTATTGCCGATGCCCGCGTACAAAATATTCGTGTTAACCGTACCGCTTTTTCGGGAAATAAATTTCCGGTTGAGGTGGATATGATGTTTTCGAAACTAAAAAACACGCCACTCAAACTTTCGCTTCTTCAGGACGATGAAGAGCTGCAAAGTGTGATGATCACTCCATCGAACGATAACTTTTTTGATACAAAAGAATTTGTTCTGGAGGCCGGTTCTGCCGGATTAAAACATTATTCGTTGCAAATTCAGGCTGCTGCCAACGAACGAAATACAAAAAACAACAGTGCCGGTTTTGTGATCAATGTGCTGGAAAACAAACAAAAAATACTGATCATTTCCAACGGATCGCACCCCGATATTGGCGCCATAAAAAATACGCTCGACCAGCAAAAAACATACGAGGTCTCAATATTTACCGACGAACCGTATCCTAACGATCTGGGCGAGTACAATCTGCTTATTTTAAACCAGCTGCCAAGTACAGGCAAGTCGATGGCCGAGATTATTGAAAGAGCAAACAACAGCCGTTTGCCCATCCTTTTTATCGTTGGCAACCAAACGTTTTTACCGCAGCTGAATATTCTGAGTCAGGGCGCACAAATTGAACCACTGGCAGGAAGCGGAGAAGAAGCACAACCGGTTTTTAATTCGAATTATGCCACATTCAACCTGTCGGAAGAGTTGATCGAAATAATTCCACAATTTCCTCCGGTGCAGGTTCCGTTTGCCAATTACGAGTTAAATCCGGAATTCTCACCGCTGTTGTATCAAAAGCTAAAAGGAATAACCACCGGCAAACCACTGATTGCAACAGGAAAACTGGAAGGCCAGAAACGAGGTTATATTTTTGGCGAAGGAATTTGGCGCTGGCGACTGTTCGATTATTACCAGAATCAGGAACACACCCATTTTAACGAGCTTATAAATCAACTGGTGCAATACCTTGCTTTACGCGAAAACGAAGATAATTTTATCGTTGAATTCAACCCGGTTTACACAGAAGTGGATGATGTGGTTTTAACAGCCGAAGTTTATAACGATGCTTTTGAGCGAATTGGTTCGGAAGAAGTAAATATTAAACTGCAAAACGACAACGACGAAGAATACAACCTGACTTTCGATGTGCAGGATAAAAATTATTACCTCAACGCGGGGCACCTGCCATTGGGCGATTATTCATTTACAGCCGAAGTAACTATCGGCAACGAAACTTTTACCGAAACAGGCAGTTTTACAGTGGTACCGGTTAATGTTGAGAATGTTATTACACAGGCTAACCACACCCTGCTTTACCAACTCGCCACTTTAAGCGGTGGAAAATTCTACCAGCCATCGCAAGCCAGCGATTTGGTTAACGAATTGGAGCAAACCAGTAAATTAAAGGCAACTACTTACTTTCAGGAGATGGTAAATCAGCTCATAAACCTTCGTTGGTTATTTATTGTTTTACTGTTGCTGTTAAGTACGGAATGGTTTTTGAGAAAGTACTGGGGAATTTATTAAACAACATTCATTTTACGATGAGCATATTCAAACAAACTAATTACATTCTACTTGTTAGCATTGTTCTTTTGTCGTATGCTTGCAGTTCTACAAAGCGGATTATGGTTGAATTTCCGCAGAAGCCAAAAAACGAAATTTCGCAGGATATCCAGAGCCTGCTAATCGTAAATCGTGCAGTTGATAATACGTATACTGATTTGTCAGCCGACTCGCTTCAACGAATTTTTTATAAAAAAGACTTCCAACTCGATACCGTAATTAACGACCTTACAGCAGCCGATACTACAATAAAGGTACTTGGCCAGCTACTTTTTGAATCGGGAAGATTTGATTACGTAATTCCTGAAAACCGATTTTTACGAGCTTCGAGAAACGCTTTTTTTGCCAACGCAATGGACTGGCAAGAGGTTAAAGAACTTTGCGACCTTTACCAAACCGATGCGGTGGTTGCGGTTGATATGTTTGAAACACAAGTTGCCACCAATCTTGAAGACGAAACAGTTTTCGATCCTTTGCAAGGCGTTTTTGTATCGGCCGTGGGCGCGCAAATGGTAGTTGTGTACAATGTGCTGTTCCGGGTTTACGATCCGGTACAACAACAGGTTGTAGTTCGGGAAGCATTTAAAGACACCTTATTATGGGAGAACACAGCCTTTGATGTCAGAAGTCTTTTTACGGATTTTACGCCCGTAAAACAAGCGCTTACAGAAGCTGGAATTGCCGTGGCTCTCGATTTTTCGGATAAAATAAGTACCAGCTGGCGCAGCGAATACCGTGTAATATTCGATAAAGGAAGTACCGCATTAAAAGAATCAGCCTTACTTACCAACGACGGTGACTGGACCCCAGCAATTGAAGCCTGGCAGAACATTGCGAGTGACTCAGGTTCGAAATCAGAGAAGAGTAAAGCTTTATTCAACCTTGCAGTTGCCTGCGAAATACAGGGAGATATCGACTGTGCCATTCAGTACGCTCTCGAATCGTACAACACCGCCTACCACCCCGTCACTTACCAGTACCTCGAATTGCTTGAAAGCAGGAAAAAACAACAGAAAAACAACACGAAATGAACCGATTAACCTTATGGACTTTACTTTTACTGAGCACAGTTTCGTGCACGGTGTACAAAGATTACCCGATAGAAATTTATACACCCGGAGAGATCGCTTATCCGGCAAATGCGGAGAATGTAGCCATCGTTTACCGCAATTTTAAATACAGCGGCGATACGCTGATTCACTATTACCAGGATGATTTTCGCCTGAAAAAAGCCAAAAACGATCCGGAAAACCTCGACAGCATTTTGGTAAATTTAAGCATGAGCGAACTGGCGAAAAATTTGAAAGAGAAAAATGCTTTCAAAGAAATACGGATATTTCCCGAGCTTTTCGAGCCGCATACAGGCAAAAAACTTCCGGCACTAAATATGGAAATGGTGCAGCAACTGGCGCAAAAAACCAATACCGATCTTGTAATTTCGCTGGAAACGTATTCCAGTTTTTACTCCGAATATTCGTCAACAGAGCAAATGCCTACAAAATCGAACGAAGTAATTACTGCAGCAGTTTGGGCCGTTTACAGTCCTTTTGAGCAGCGATTGATTGAGCGCAAAACAATGATCGACACCATTTTCTGGAACGGCTACGATGCCAGCGGAAATTATAACCGGAAAGCCAAATTACCACCACGTATCACCGCGCTGAAGATCGCCTCGCAAATGACTGGTGAAAACTATTCGAAACGATTTTTTGCATCGTGGGAGAACGTAAATCGGATGTATTCAGTTCCACCACTACCCGACTTTGCTATGGCCGACGAATACGTACAAAAAGGTGATTGGGACAATGCCATTATGCTTTGGAAACGCTATGCCGACGACAGCAACGGAAAAATGGCCATTAACGCGCGATATAACCTGGCACTGGGTTATGAAATGAAAGACGATTTTGATACGGCCGAAAAATGGCTTTTGGCAGCCCAACAAATTGCAGCCGACTACCACAGCAAAGAAGAGCTAAAAATGATTTTTCAATACCAACAGTTACTGGCTAAAAGAAAAAGAGATATATTGCGTTTAAACCAATAACAAATGAAGAACCGCCCTGTGTTTTTGTTCGGCGTTTTGGCACTTATTGTTTTCGCAAGTTGTAATACGCTGTACAATGTAAAAACCATTGATATCGAAATTGTTGAGCCTTCAACAATGAGTGTCGCCTCTAAATTCAGGAATATTGCTATTCAGTACAACAATGTAAACTGCTCGCCAAACCAGTATTTAAACCAGTACGAAGAATTTGGGAAACGAAAAACCGAGGAAGAAAACACCGACAGTATTGCCTCGCATATTTATTTTCAGCACTTTATTGCGGAGCTTAACAATCAGGCATTTTTCGATACAATAAACTCCTTAAACGAACGCAACTATACCTCAACGAAAATTGTTGACACAATTAATTATGCCCCTTATTTTCGCGAAGATTCAGCTACTCGTTTAACAATGTCTCCCGGACAAATCAACGTGTTAAATTCAAGCTATTTTCTGCGGAGTAATACAACGCCGGTTCAACTAAAAAACGATTCGTTGTTTGTTAATCCGCAATATGGTTTGTACAGTCCTGATCAACTTCAAGATATTCGAAATAACACCGGTGCCGATCTACTACTCTCGCTTGATTATTACGGCGTAAGTGATGGCCGCTATTTCGATCGCCAGCTTGAACTTGGCAGCGAGCAGGTTACCAACTGGACGCAATGGAGTTTTTACGATCTTATCGACATGAAATACGTGTTGGCTTATTCGAAACTCGACACTGTTAATTGGATGGAGTACGCGTTGAGCCATAAGAAAGCGACTGACGTTTTGCCTCCCCGCACCGACGCCATTTACAATGCAGCAGAAATATCGGCAGAGAAATTTGCGCTAACAATTGTTCCTCATTGGGTGCAGGTACAGCGAATGTATTACTCGTCGGGGCATGTGGAACTGCAGCAAGCCGACGAGCTTGTTCAGAATGCTCAATGGATGGAAGCAGCAGAACTATGGCACAAGCAGCTAAAAAATGAGAACCAGAACATTGTGGCCAAATGTATGTATAACCTTGGTTTGGCTTGCGAAATGGAGGGCGACCTTGAAGCTGCTTTGGCATGGGTAGTTGAATCGTACCATATTTTTGGGCCCAAGAATGAGCTTCATGCAGAACACTGTATGGAATACATCAGAGTACTGAGTACCCGACAAGCCGATATGAAACTCCTGGAGCGGCAATTTGGAGATCAATAAGTTTCTTTCGGGAAATAGGTTAAAAGAAAAGAGGGAAACCACTGTTCCCCTCCATATTTAACCAAAAATCACAACATGAAAATATTGTTGTTTTAAAATTAGAACTTTTTAGTGCAAAGTTCCAAATTCAAACTTATGTTTTAAAAAAGGAAATTAACTTTTTAACATTTTAATCCCGTCAGAAACGAAAGTAATCAGTCGTTTTTTATACAATCCGCCAATTGCCTTTTTGAAATTCTTCTTACTGATACCAAACATCGCTTTTATCATCTCGGGCGACGATTTATCCGACACCGCCATAAAACCATTATTTGCTTCTAACTCCGCCAAAATCTTTTCCGAAATTGCATCAACTTTTTCGTATCCCGGCTCTTCCAACATCAAGTCGATCTTTTCGTCGCTTCTTATTTTTGCAATGTAACCTTTTGTCTGACTGCCAATTTCCAGTTTCCGAAACACCTGGTTTTTATACAGCATTCCGGTATGCTCCATATTAACGATGGCTTTATAACCCAAATCTGTTTCTTCCAGAATAATCAGGCTAACCTCCTGCCCTTTGGTATATTCCGGCGGCGTATTGTCCAGAAACTTATGCAGTTTTGCTGATGCCACAACGCGATTTGTTACAAGATCGAGATAAACGTATACCCAATAACTGTTTCCCTCCTGCATTTTTACGCGTTGTTCGCTAAACGGAACCAGCAGATCTTTCGCCAAACCCCAGTCGAGGAATGCGCCAAATTTAGCGGTTGCTTTTACGGTTAACCGGGCAAACTCACCAACTGTTGCCAAAGGTTTTTCAGTTGTGGCAACCAAACGGTCTTCCGAGTCGGTATAAACAAAAACCCCGGCAGTTCCACGTTCTTTCATTTCTTCCTCAACATACTTTCGCGGCATTAAAATCTCGCCGTGTTCACCACCGTCGAGGTATACACCGTTGTCTGTTTCCCGGATAATTTCCAGGGTATTAAATTTTCCTATTTCTGCCATGAGTGAATTTGTCAAATTCGCAACAGTTCTTCTGCTGCTTTAATTGTTGTTTCCGTAAGATTCTCCCCACCAACCATTTTTGCCAGCTCTTCCACGCGTTCAGCGGCATCGAGTGCTTTAATCGAAGTAAAGGTTTTTCCCTTTTCTTCGAATTTGTACACTCGAAAATGCGTATCGCCTTTTGCGGCAATTTGTGGCAAGTGCGTAATATTTATAATCTGCGTATTGGCCGAGAATGATTTAATAATGGTTCCCATTTTAAGTGCAATCTCGCCCGACACACCGGTATCAATTTCGTCAAATACGATGGTTGGCAGTGCTTTTGAGCTACGAAGCAAGTTTTTAATGGCCAACATCAACCGCGACATTTCACCGCCCGATGCAATTTTCGAAATCTCGTCAGGTGCTGAATCCGGATTCGCGCTAAACAGGAATGCAATTTCATCTTTTCCTTCGGGTTGAAAATCCTCCATATAATTATGCACAACCTGCAGTTTAGCTTTCGTCATTCCCAGCTGGTTTAAATCGCCAACTACCGAGCTCTCGATCTTTTTAAAAGCTTTTTGTCGCGTTTTACTCAAACTTTGTGCAAGCTTTTCCAGTTCAGTTTTCTGGTTGTCCAGTTTATTTTTCAGGGCTTCGATCTCGTCGTCATAACCCACCGCTTTATTAATTTTCTGATCGAACTCGTCTCGCAAAACAATTAACTCGGCAACTGTAGCCACATGATGTTTTTGCTGCAACGAATACAATAAATTCAACCGATCGTTCACCTCTTCAATCCGTGCCGGATTGAACTCCACCCGTTCAGCCAGCATTTCCAGTTCCTGGTGAATATCGCTCAACTCTATTGCTGCACTCTCCAAACGCTCGGCAAAACTTTCCGCATCTTTCAGGTAGCCCGTAACTTTGTTCAATGTACGATGGCTGTCTTTTATGCTCTGTAATGCCGAAAATGTTTCGTTATCCAGCAAGGCCACCGTCTCCGTAAGTGCAGTTTTAATCTCTTCAGCGTGGTTTAACTGCTCTAATTCTGCTTCCAGATCTTCCTGCTCCGTTTCTTCCAAACTCGCTTCTTCCAATTGAGTAAACTGAAACTGGAAATAATCCAGATCGGCCTGCGCCTGTTCTGCATTTTCCTGCAGTTGCTCGAGCTCCTTTTTTGCGCTTTTGTAGGCTGCGAACTGAGTTCTATACTTCGCTAAAGCCTCAGCGGCACCAGCAACCGAATCAACTAAATTGAGCTGAAATTTTTGGTTGCTTAACTCCAGGTTTTGGTGTTGTGAGTGGATATCGATCAGCTGCAACCCCAGTTCGCGCATTACTTTCAGGTTAACCGGAGTATCATTTATAAAAGCCCGGGATTTTCCTGACGGCGTAATTTCGCGTCGCAAAATTGTAGAAGTATCGTAATCAAGATCGTAGGTTTCAAAAAAACGTTTCACCGGGTAGTTACTCACTTCAAACTGCCCTTCAACAATGCATTTTTTATCCTTTTCTTTTAGCACCGAAAGATCGGCGCGATTACCCAGAATAAGGCTTAAAGCCCCCAAAATAATCGACTTACCGGCACCGGTTTCACCCGTTACGGTGTTTAAATTGGCATGGAAATTAACCTGCAATTTATTTATGAGTGCGTAATTCGAAATGGATAATCTGGATAGCATAATGACAAAAGATCTTCATGAATTAATTCTTTGGCTAAAATAGCCAAAATGAGGATACAGAATTACTTTCTGGAAAAAATGGGGATATCTTTTTAGCCGAGCTGGCTAAAAGCCTTCGTTTTCGGCGATCTTCTCGTACTTACGGCCATTTGATGGGTCAACCTCGTTTAGAATGGCCATAACACGATTTCGCTCGTCAGGAAATGATTTTGAAAAGATGTTAACCAATTCGTCGGATTTTGCATCGAAAAACATCTGCAGAATATAGGTAGACGGACGACGGCGGAATACTTTCTGAATGTCGCGCAAGGCTTCAGCAATGTTGGCACGACCTTCTTCTACCCTGTCCGACATTAAATCCAATCCGTTACGATGATAATTGTACATACAGGTGCGAAACGACGAGTACGATTTATTCATCACATTTTCGATCAACCAGTAACGATTTCGCTCACTTTCGAAAGCTTTCCATCCGCGCTCACGTGCATTCTGCGAATTATTTACAATACCCTGTGCTTTCTCGAAAAACTCGGTTCCACCTTCCTCCGAAAATGTATCGTAATCGAAACCTAAAATAACATAGGCATAAAAGGCCATAATATTCGTCAGGTTGTCGCGGTTCGAAGTTTCGTTAAACTCCAGCGGCTGAAACTCAACATACTTACAATGAAAATCATTGTCTTTAATGTTTAGTACTGTTGAGGTGTAGCTTGAATTAAATATCGGGCGCGTTAATTGTACCTGTATCGATCCTTTAAACTCGTCGGCCGAAATCTGTTCGTCGAGGCGGATCAGAATGTTGCATCTGATTTTTTCATCGTAACTGTACACATGATCGGTCCATTTTCGGTTATTCATAAAATCATACAGATCGGACTGCATGGTACGAAACAGGTTTTGGTTTGCCCCCTGAATCCCTCGTGCCGAAACGGTTACGTTACAACGAAGTTCCTGAGCCACACCTTCTCCAACGAAAATAAACAGAAATAAAAGCGCTATTACGATTTGCTTTATCATATGCTAATGGTTCAATTCTATAATTTTTGCTACGATATCTTTTGCTACCTCAGCTTTATCTTTTAACTCAAAATCGGTTTGTTTATTGCCCTTTTCGATGATGGTTATTTTATTGGTATCAACACCAAATCCGGCTCCCTTGTCCTTCAACGAATTCAGCACAATAAAGTCGAGGTTCTTTTTCAACAATTTACCTTCTGCATTTGCCAGTTCGTTATTGGTTTCCAAGGCAAAACCTACCAAAAGTTGCTTTTCGTTTTTTAGTTTACCTAACTCGGCAGCAATGTCTTTTGTTGGTTGCAACTCGATATGCCAGTTTTCTTTGCCGCGTTTTGTCTTTTCCTCCTCCATTTTGGCAGGAGTAAAATCGGCAACTGCAGCACACATTATTGCACCATCAGCACTTTTAAAATGCTCAACCGATGCTTTGTACATTTCTTCGGCCGATTCAACCGGAACCACTGTTACACCGGGTTTCTTTGTAGTAACGGAAACCGGTCCGGAAACCAAAGTTACTTCAGCACCTTGTTCGGCCAGTTCTTCGGCAATGGCATAACCCATTTTCCCCGAAGAATAATTACCAATAAAACGAACGGGATCGATTTTTTCGAAAGTAGGACCGGCGGTTACCAGGTAGCTTTTATTCAGAAGTTTTTTTTTTACCCCGAGCTGTTTGATAACGGCTTCGAGAATTTTTTCAGGTTCTTCCATCCTGCCCTTGCCGGTTAAACCGCTGGCTAATTCTCCTTCACCGGGTTCAACAATAATATTTCCGTATTCTTTCAGAATAGAAATATTTCGTTGTGTTGAAGGATGCGCAAACATATCGAGGTCCATGGCAGGAGCTACCATTACCGGGCACTTCGCCGACAGATAGGTTGTAATCAACATGTTATCGGCAATTCCGTTGGCCATTTTTCCCATGGTTGATGCGGTTGCCGGTGCAATTACCATTACATCGGCCCACAAACCCAGGTCAACATGGCTGTTCCATGTACCATCGTTTGCACCAAAAAACTCGCTAACAACAGGTTTGTCCGACAATGCTGATAAAGTTACGGGTGTAATAAATTGCTTTCCGGCAGGTGTTATAACAACCTGCACTTCGGCACCCTCCTTTATAAAAAGCCGAAGAAGCATTGCGGCCTTATAAGCTGCAATACTTCCTGTTACTCCGAGTATAATATTTTTTCCTTTGAGCCTCATAAAAGGGCGTCAAAAAATTAGATGCGTTTTTTGTTCTCGCGCGTTGGATTACGGTGATAAATTTCACCTTCTTTTAATTCTTCAAACGCAATAAGAGTTGGTTTTGGCAAACGCTCGTAAAATTTAGAGATCTCGATTTGTTCTCTGTTTTCAAAGATTTCCTCCAAATTATCAGTGTACGAAGCAAATTCCTGCAACTTTTGGTTAAGCTCTTCTTTTAATTCCGATGAGATCTGGTTTGCTCTTTTAGCAAGGATCATTACGGTTTCGTAAATATTTCCGGTTTCCTGAGTTAAAACTTCAAGGTCGCGCGAAATAGTTGACGGAGCTGCTTTTGTTTTCTTGTAATCCATATTCTAATTAATGTTTAAATCTTCTTCTTCTTTATAATTCAATATTTCAGAGGCTTTTTCATAAAACTTTTCTACCTCTTTTTTGTGTTCACTGTCCGGATATTCATCGATAAATGAAAAATATTCGTCGAGTGCATTTGTATATCGTTCACTTTGTTTATCCATAACACTATTGGAAGCCAATAAGTATTTTGCCTTTAACAACATATACTTCAATTCTTCACGGTATTTACTGTCAGGATATTTTTCCAAACTGTTTCCTAGCGCAATTACTGCAGCTTTGTATTGTTCAAAATCGTAGTACAATTTAGCACTTAAATACGACTTATACACTAACTTATCTTCCAGTTCGTCGATTAAGCGGTTGGCTTCATCAACACGGTCGCTGTACGGATACAAATTAATGTACAGCTGCAACGCATCGATAGCCTCTTGTGTTACCTGCTGATCGAGTCTTGGTTTTGGCGACAATAAATACGAGCAGTACCCAATCATAAATTGTGCCTCCTCAACATAGTCGCTTGTTGGAAATTCTTTTACCAACGACTTAAAATAATGACCTGCCATTAAATAGTCTTTCTGACCGATCATACTTTTAGCATAGTAATAATAAATTTTGTCGGCTCGAGAGGTTCCACGGTAAATGTTCACCAATTCTCTGAAGAGTGTTGCTGAACGAACATATTCACCGTCTTCGTAATACTCAACAGCCTTTTTGTATTTAAACTCGTAGTCGGTACTTTTTACAATTTTGTTATAGTCACCGCACGAAGCTGTAATCAATAAAATGGCTAGTAATCCAATCCCCAAAAATCTCATTTTCATAAACATGGCGCAAAAATATACTTTTTTTAATTAATTGAAACGAATTAACCCTCAAAATTTAAGGAATTAACAGCTTTTACCAAATATGTTATTTCACTCATTAACAATTGTATAGCTATAACACCTCGAATTATGGTGTGTGAAAATAAGGCAAATTCATTACGTTAAGTTGATGTGTTAGTATTATTTAACACATTTGCTGAGATTTTAAAAAAGATTACATTTGCATCCTTATAATTTAAACTTAAAAACAAATCATCGTGGATATATTTGATAAATTCAGAAATAATAAAGGTGATATTGGCAAGTGGATGGACCAAATTCACGGGTATTTTGCGTTTCCAAAACTGGAAGGCGAAATTTCTGCCAGAATGAATTTCCGTGGTAAAGAAGTATTAACATGGAGTTTGAACAACTACCTGGGATTGGCCAACCACCCAGAGGTAAGAAAAGCTGATGCGGAAGCTGCGGCACAATACGGTATGGCTTATCCTATGGGAGCCAGAATGATGTCGGGACAAACAGTTAAACACGAACAATTGGAGCGTGAGTTAGCTGCATTTGTTAGCAAACCTGATGCATTTTTGTTGAACTACGGTTACCAGGGTATGGTTTCTGCTATCGACGTGCTTGCCAGCCGTAACGATGTTATTGTTTACGATTCTGAATCGCACGCTTGTATTATGGATGGAGTTTTCCTTCATAAAGCAAAAGGTGGAAAAAGTTTTGTGTACCAACACAACGATATGGAGAAATGTCGCAAAATGTTAGGCTTCGCTACAAAACGTGCAGCCGAAACAGGTGGTGGTATTTTATTAATTACTGAAGGTGTTTTCGGTATGACTGGACAGGTTGGAAAACTTGATGAAATTGTTGCACTGAAAAAAGAATTCGATTTCCGTTTGTTTGTTGACGATGCACACGGTTTTGGAACTATGGGACCAACAGGTGCTGGTTCGGGTGAGCATTTTGGCGTTCAGGATGGAATCGATATTTACTTCGGAACATTTGCAAAAGCGATGGCCGGAATTGGCGGTTTTGTTGCTTGCGAAACTGATATCTGCTACATTTTACGTTACAATATGCGCTCGCAAACTTTTGCGAAATCGTTGCCAATGCCAATGACAATTGGTGCATTGAAACGTTTGGATATGATTCGTACAATGCCAGAATTGCGCGAACAACTTTGGACAATCGTTAATGCGCTGCAAGGCGGATTAAAAGAAGCCGGTTTCGATCTTGGAAAAACCAACACTCAGGTTACTCCGGTTTATATGAAAGGTGGCGAGGAAGAAGCTACTCAGATGATTTACGACCTGCGCGAGAATTACGGAATTTTCTGCTCTATGGTAGTTTACCCGGTAATTCCTAAAGGTGAAATCCTTCTGCGTTTAATACCAACTGCAATGCATACTTTAGAGGATGTAGAAATTACTTTGAAAGCCTTTAAAGAAACCCGTAAAAAACTGGTTGCCGGCGAATACCGTACCGGTGAGATTGCAAAAGTTGATGTGGATATGTAATCCAATTAATCGATTATAATTGCAAGGGCTGTATCAAATTGATGCAGCCCTTTTTATTTTTAGGATTTTCTGATCGCCGCCATTTCAGGAGGCCAAAATCCCATTTCCATACATTCTATTTAATAAATTCTGTAGCCCATTTTATGTATTGTTCCCAGTCGAATTCGGTAACATCATGTTCTCCAGTTCGGATATGATAAGCCACTGTGTTTTGAATGGGCTGATTAACTTCCGGCATTTCCGTTTGCTTGATTCCCTTTTTGCCATAAAGCTCAAACACCGGAGTGGCATATAAAGCTCCAAGGAATTCACCTTTTGGGTCGGACCACCGGTCTTCTTCGGCACTTGCAATATACACCGGACGCGGTGCGATTAAGGCAATCAGTTCGTGCTGATCAACCGGTAATGCTTCCTCATTTTTGCTGTAATTTCTGAAGTTTTTACAGAACCAGTGTGGAAAGTTATTATTGATGCGCCATAAAGTTTCGCCAAACCGACGTTTCGATAACGCAGCACCTCCACAACCTGATTCATTTGAAATTACACCGGCAAAACGCTCGTCGCTGGCACCGGCCCACAAAGCTGTTTTTCCAAGTCGTGAATGGCCAAATACAACAACTTTCGATTCGTCGATAGCCTCATCACGCTCAAAATAATCCATTGCCCGACTTAATCCCCACGACCACGCTGCAATTGCTCCCCACTCGTTGGCTGCAGGCTGTTGCTGATCGTCGATATAAAATAAAGGATGAATACCATCCGAAAAATCATCTTTGTCGGGATCAACTTCGCCATAATAAATTACTGCCAATCCAAATCCTGCATCAATTATTTTGTCAACGCACCACCGATTGGTTCGCACCCCTCTCGACTGTTCAGTTAACTGGTTATTAATTATTCCGAACGACGGATTATTTGCCGCCCAAGCCTCCGAAATAATAACTTCAACATCCTCTGTTACCGTATGATTTCCGTAAAAATTGTACCCCACAAATAAGGGCACTCGCTTTTCGGTTTTGGGCAGATAAATCAAGATGGTAAAATCAAGTGTTTTCCCGTGGTTTTTAAATACCAGGTCAACTTGTTTTCTAATTGCTTTTCCGTTCAGCGCATTGTTACTTTCTTCCAAAATATCAACCGACGAAATTTCCAGTTTACCGGGCACTTCGCCGAACATATTTTCCGTAAAGAAACTGAGCAATTCGGGGCGACGTTTATCTTCCCACTTTTTTGAATTCCGAATCTTCTTTCCATTAAACATTTTTAGCGGATCAGGTAATTTAAATTCAGGAACTTTACTTTCGTCGTAGTTGGCGTCAAACTGGGCTGACACATTAAACATAAAAGCAAAAAAGAGCAGGCACAAGATGAGTTTTTTCATGGTCGATAACTGTGAATTGAATCAATAACCCTTTAAAATTGGCAAATTGTAGGTGTTATGCCAAAGGTTTCTGCGAATTTTTATTTTCCGAAAACAGAAGAACTGGATTTCCAATAATGGAAATGGCATGAAATGAGATTATTGCTGCAAGATTTTGCCTTCCTTTTTGTACTCTTTTCGGATTCCGGCCAACAGAGTTTCCTGATTCAATACTGCATTTCCCTTTTGTATGGATAACAATCCCGCATAATGAATTGAGTTGACGATGTTCGCCCCGGTTAACTCATAATTTTTAGCCAGCTCTTTTAAATCGATGTCTTTATGCATTTTATTTTTTGGGGGCATATATACCTGCCAAAGTTTCAAACGTTCGGCAACTCCGGGAGGATCAAACTCGATGAAAGCATTAAAACGGCGGGTAAAAGCACTGTCGATATTTCCTTTCATGTTCGACGCCAATATTACCAGTCCGTTGTGGGCTTCAATACGCTGCAAGAGGTAGGAAACTTCCTGGTTGGCGTACTTATCGTGAGCATCGCGAACGTTGGTACGTTTGCCAAAAAGCGAGTCGGCCTCATCAAAGAATAATATCCAGTTTTTATGTTCTGCCTTGTTAAATAATCCTGACAGATTTTTCTCCGTCTCGCCAATGTATTTCGAAATCACCATCGACAAATCAACCCGATAAACATCTCTTCCGGTATATTTCCCCAGCAAACAAGTCGTCATTGTTTTCCCGGTTCCCGACGGCCCATAAAACAACACACGAAATCCCGGTTTTATTTTATCGCGCATGCCCCACTCTCCCATTAACTGCTCGTTGAAATTCAACCAGGTTTCCAATTCTTTAATTTCTTCCAGTGTCTTTTCTTTCAACACCAAGTCACCCCATTCCTGATTAGTGGTAATTCGCTGTGCAGGAAAATCACTGCTTAATTTGGGCTTCGAAACTTTTCCTGAAGTGAACAGATCTACATATTCATCATCGAGCACCAGTCGACCACTCATTCTGGGTTCGCCTGCCGGAACCGGCCCGATATTCAGCACGTTCTTTTGGAAAAACAGATGCTCCTCATCAAACAGTCTTGCCACTTCCATACGTTTTTCGATGTCTCGCCCGGCCAGAATATAAAGCACGGTTTCACCGGTAGGTAATATTCCGCGGTGGTTCTTTCCTTTTACCCCTCCAAACTCGGGAAAATCGCCGCCATTTGGCAGGTATTCGGCAATTATATTATTGAAAAATTCGGGAGACATGTGAGGTACCAAGGCAATAAAAAGAACAATTGTTTCGGCTTCGCCTAATTCATTTTCCTGTATAAACTTCTGCAAGGGCCTCTCAACGTCGTCGCCAGGAACAAACGCAGGGATGACTGACTCACTTCCATTCATTTCGTCATCAAAACGAAGTCGGATAACTTTATCCAGATATTCTAAAACGGCTTTTATCATTATTGTTCTTCTATCGTAACTTTATGGTTTAAATGTTAGTCTTCCGAAAGCCTTCCGCATTTGCGCCGGAGAAACCAATCCCGGATGCAATATCGACCATGGATTAGAAGTTTGCGCTCCGGCAGCCGACAAGGATGTAATTGAATAAATATGAGCCGGGGCCAGTAATAATCCCTGCCCCAGACAGATTGTCGACAAAGTTCCACTTATGATTGCTCCTGGCGTGGTCGAAGCATTAATAATTGCCTGTATCCAATTCGGATGGTCGGCTTTAGTTGTCAGAACAGGTCTTCCATTAAGCGGGCCAAATGGATCGAGAATAACAAAATCTGAAATGTAATTTGCAATCTCTCGCCATGGTATCCAGGCTGTTGTTACGCCATCATTTCCGATAAGTCGAATTCCACGTCTTCTGTCAGCAGAATCAACAACAAAACTCCTATTATAAATCGTATCCAACGTGTTATATGTCCACGACGTTACAATAGTATCATTATCAGTTGCAATATTCAGCAAAGCTAAAACACTTGCAAGTTGCGCCAGACTGTATGAGGTTAAGTTGAAAACCTGAAATGGAGTTTCACCGGTTAAAGCCATAATCGGCAATGCTGAAAAACCACCTTCAATACGGTTAAATCCACCGGCCACCGCAGCATAAGCACGTTCAATGGCCCATGGCCAAACTATCCTTTTCGTCCAGTTCACATTAAAGGAATCTCCTGCCTGAACCTGCGAAGCGTAACTGCTGTTCTGTAAAAGCTCGCGTGCCTGTGCCTGTGTCATTGTTCCTGTTTTTTCCCGCAATTGAACTCCATTGGGATTATGATTTCGTCCCAAAGCGACACGTATTTTTGAGTTTGGGTCAACGAGCGCCTTGTTGCCAACTATTTTTATTCGATAAAATTCAACATTAAAACCATTCCCTGATTCACTAACAGCGTTTACCAGCTGTGTACGCCCTCCTCCTCTGGAAGCCATACTTTGCAACGTTGCCAGCAAATAACAATCTCCAATTGCATTTTGTATCACATCGGCCAAAGCCGGCTGAGGATCAAATAATTCATGCGTAGTTAAATCGATAGTCCATTGTCTCGGGCCGCTGGCTGCAGGTCTGGCAATTTGTTCTGTATCATTCAACCTTTGTCCACCTCTAAGCCCACGGTCATTTACATCTATTATAGTTTGTCCTCCTTCTTCATGTGCTGAACGATTGCTCAGCCTTTGAAACGACCTGACCTGTCGTCCCACATCGCGCAATCCCTGTCCTGTCCCAGGCTGATGTCCGGGATAAACATAGGCATCCCAAAATTCACCGAGCCAATCACTTCCACTTTCAACATCAAACTGAATAGATCCAGAACTGGCACTGGCATTTCCCGGAATAGTTGACAGAATTAACTCAGCACTTTTTCCTTGAACTACTTTATCGGCCACCGCATCGGCATGCTGTTCATACGAATCACCCGGCCTTCCAATACCCGATTTTAGGCTCACTCCCTTTCGTTGCTGCACTACATGCGCCGCTTCGTGTGCTGCAGTGTGAAGACTCGGCGCCCCTCGAAACGCCACTTTGTTTCCTGCAGCGTAAGCCAAAGATCCCATCTTACGATTTGCATTCCCGGCATTTGAGTCTCGGTAAGATTGTATGCCTGAAATATCATGTTTCCCGAACGACGTTTGAATTTTATGGAAAAATGGATAAGCTACCGGACTCCCCATAAATCCTGTTCGGGCAGTTTGTTGTATCTGATTACCGGTTTGAGCACTTTGCATCTTTGGCTGAACCATTTCTTCCTCTTCCTCCTCCTCGGATTGAGTCTGAACAACTTCCTCCTCTTCTTCCTGCAACTGAAGATTTCCAATACTTTGTGTTTGTATGGCTTCTTTCTCCTCTTCCGATTGCATTTGAACAGCCATTTGACTGTTTATATCCGACGAAGCAAAAAACGAGTCAGTCTTTGCATTTGTAAAAAAAGGAGTTCGGTTCTCACTACTCTTTACAGCATCATGTTTTATTGCATTTGCTTTCATACGCTTACCATTCTACAAATATTAATTCCTTCTTCCACGGCAGTTTAATAATGGAAATGTTCCATTGTAATTTCTCCAACAGGATGTCCTGTGTTTTTCGTTCTACGATCAGCTTATAATTCCGGTCTTTTTGAATGAGTTTGCCACTTCGATTTACAAACATTTCGCGCAAACCAGCAGGCGAAGTATTTTTTAAAGCCGGCCAGTTTTTAATAAGTTCGCGAAGCATGTTGTCAGCCTCATTTTTGATGGTTTCATTCAGTAAGCTTGTAGCTGGGAGTGTTGTTTGCAGCGGAACATCGCACAGAAATTTCTCCAGTACCAAACCGCCTTCAAAAAAATGCTCGTTGCCGGTGGCACAATAATGAAGTGCCTGCAAAGCTTGAATACGATACACATCTTTAATGTTTCCGTTTTTATCGAGCCAGTTAAACTGCTGAAAAAACAATTTCAAAAAGGGGTGAAAAAGAACCTGCCCTGCATTTTGAACGGTTATTTCGCCGGCCTCACTCTCAAAAAACAGCGGTTCTTTTTCAACTGTATAGCTATCTCTATGTGAAATAATGGTTGGGCTATCTTCAATTTTTACCCCTTTCTGATTTAATCCCTTTTTCAAGGGCCGATTCTGTTTCTGATCTCCTAACAGAACCAAAACCTTATCGCATTCTTTTTGCGAGAGCATTAAACTTGTGTGTAGAGAAATATTTTTAAGCTGATGAATTTGCTCTTCTATTGATTCTTCGGCGTAATGCGCAGCTAAGTAAGCAGCATAAAAATGAATTAAATCCGACTTCCACTTTGATTCAGAATGTTGCAATCCAATTTTCAGTAAAATGGATACAAACTGATTTCTGAGATTAGTAGTTAGACTCTCGACAAAGGTGTTCAGGGCGAAATCAGTTGACAAGTCAAAAGTATTCAATGAGTTTATGAACTGTATGATATTTGGAACCGGAAGTTGCAACACAAACCTTTCCAAAGCCGTTTCATCCGATTCTATAAGCGTTTTTACTTCGGTGAGAAAACGCTCCGTTTCAATACGTTTTGTCCATTCCTTTTCTGACAGAATTCGGTCTATATCCGATTTATGCCCATACCACGGCAAATGCCCGTTCTTCAGAAAAAATAAAAATATACTTTGCAGGTTCTGTTCTCCTGAGATATTACTAAACTCTCGATATTCAAAAATACCGTTTGACCGGTTTTTCTCACCATTTACCGGATAGCGTTTTTCAATGGCCGCAATTGCCAGTTTTTCCCGAAGTTGGTTTTCGATCTCAATTCGTAAGGTATCGGGATTTTCCCAGCTATCCAGCGAAATATCCAAATCGATCTGTTCAAAACGTAAAATGCTGTCGTCGGCTCCCATATCATTAAACAATTGTTCCAGCCCCGGAAAAACCTGATCGTTCAAAAATGCACTGATGTGATCTTTTAACCAGTAGGCTTCTTTCTCGCTTATCGTTTCAATATCGAGAAAAACCTTGTCAATGATATGTCGGCTGGCATTCAAAATCAGATAAATTTATTCTCGATGATAACTTTCATATGGTCGGCCAGAAGTAGCATATCTACCACCTTTTTTGCGTAAATCTCAACAAACTTTTTCATGGTATCGCTGAAGATGATGCGCATTCCCTGCAGCCTTTTTAGCATATTAAGTATTTGATTGAGTATACTGTCGATGAGATCACCAAATTTTTTGATCACTTCGTTGTCCTGGCAACCCAAGATGTTGTAAAAGAGTCGCAATTGCAATTCGAGCAATGTCAGAGCCTGTTTCTGCAGTTCCGGATTATTTGCCAGCTCCATTACCATGCCCGAAGTATCATTCAACAGTTTAGGGAACATAACCTCCAGTTCGGCATTGGCATCACCTTTTAGGAACTCGTCGACACGGTCGAGAACGCCTTCTTTGAAATCAGCGGTACCACCATAAATACTTAGCGTTTGTTTCAGAATACTTGCCAAAACTCTACTTACATCCGTTTTAATCGTCGACAAAATTTTAGCATCGCTCAATATTGCTGCTTTTGTTTCTTCAACACAAGTATTCACCGGCGCTTCCTCGATATACTTTGTTGTTACCGATGTGCTCATTCGAGATACCGGGCACACATCTGCACCTCCTGCAATCAGGGTAATTTTCCATGTTGAAGGATCATCCGGATTAATCTTGATCGATATCGGCTCAAGGTTCGTGGTTGTACGTGGTGATCCATTTATCGTCCATTCAAAAGTTGAAGCGTTTTTAGATTCGTTGGTAATAACTACCAGATTCTGATTTTCAACCTGTTTTGGCGTACATGCTGCTAAAGGAGCCGCATGAACTGTTACAGACAATCCGGAATCTTCGCCGTTCAGCAAAATGGTGTTTGATCCAATTTTTGCAGCTGCAGGTATAAAACTAAATCCTCCTGCATTATTCGGAATTACGCCATCGCCCGAGATTTCAACTTTAGCTCCTTCAGGCGTCACTTTAAACGGATATTCCTCATTTTTGCTGGCACAGAATGTATCGGCGTCAAGACTTATTTCAGGTTTTATTTCGGCAAAAACAATATCGTGTTCAACGGTTGTTTTGCAAATGCCGTTAGCCGCAGTAGCGGTTAATCGTACTGTCACTTTGTTCTCATCATTCACCGGCAATTTATAAGTATGTGAAGGATTTTGAACGTTAGCGGTCGTGCCATCACCAAACTCCCAGAAAAAGTTTGTGCCTTCCAAGTCTCCGGTAGGAACAAAGCGGTGAGTTGCCTCGGTCGTTGGTTCGGCCGGAACTTCAAAATCAACCTGAATTCCCTGGTAAACCGTCAATACGGCATCAGTTACCTGATTGTCAACCGTAAAATGAATCGCCTGTCCTAACATTTCTTCCGGGAAATTATCCGCTACGATACTTATTTTGCCATCTGCAACACTCACTCCCGAAACTTCAGGATTCATTCCAATTGTTCCGTCTGCAGGCGAAACTTCATAAAGTATCGGATCAGTATCCGTCAGCAGGCAGTACCTGTCGCGCGAAAGACGCAATGTTGCCGGCGGTTTGGAAATGATGTAATTGATCGGAGCACAATCCGAGCAACACATGTAAGGCAATGCAAAATCGGCCACAACAGTATTGTCAGCAATTTGAGTGGTCGGGATCAAGCGGTCGAGCACATTAATTTCTTTTAAACGGGATGTATAATCCTCGTATTTAATCAATTCAGTAGCGCTTTTCAAAACGGTTGATCGCTCCGATAAAGAAAGCTTCTCCAGGTTCATTATTTTATCGGAGATCATCGCCTTCGAAGCCATCAACTCCTCGGCGGCAATTGATGATCTTGAAAGTACAGCGTCGGAAAGTACATTGGTTACATCGCGAGTTGTTTCGCTGTTTTTGTAAACCAGAACGAGAGTTCCGCCCGGCTCAACACCGGCTTTGTGCTCCAGCCCGGGATGTTGTTCAATAAATTTCGAAAGCTGTAAACGCAACAGGATCTGCTCTTTGCGTGCATTTACTTCGTCGAGCAAAACTTCGAGCTTCTTACCCGAGCAACACACCGTTGATAACTGGTTGATCAGCAAACCTGTAAACGACTGTAATCCAACCGATAGTTTCGTAGTTTGGTATCTCGCTTTCAGCTTTTTCACGAGGCTACACAATTGCGTTAACGACAGTTTATAATCGTTTACACGACTTACATCAACCAGGTTAACAGCAACCGGCATTCGCTGAGTCAGCACATAAGTATGCGCCATCAGTTCCACCGATTTATCCACCACAAATTCTTTTAAATCGGGCTCGGCATTCCATTCTTCGGTATCAACCTTGTCAGCTAACTTTTTGCTGGCGTTGGCAATAATATCGTTTACCGATCCGCCTTTGGTCTCTTCAATCGCCTTGATCATTTCAACGCCAATGGTATCTTCTACAGTTGTAATATTCTCTTCAACTGCCTTACCTTTGTCGGCCTCTTCATACAAGGTTTTCGAAGCCGTTCCAATCGTCGATTTGTAATAAACAGGTTGGTACGCTCTGGCGGCTGTATAATTCACATCAAAATTCGTATTGAGCTCCATCGGCCTTTTCAAATCGAGTTCGGCTTCCTTAACATTTGCCCCGGGAATTTTGGTACTGAACGCCGAAAAGAAACCGGCCACTTCGGCAAGAATGCAGTCCTGCTCTTTAGTCCACGCTTTCAGCATCACTTTCAGATCCTCGAATTCACACTCGTAATCATCAATGTCGAGATTATCAGTTCTGAGATTGACTGACAGTGCTTTTACATCGAACGACAGGCCATACTTTTTCTTCTGATCGTCAAGCTCTTCCAGCACATCGCGATAGTCTTTTCCCTGGTGACCTTCGATCCGGTAAAAATCGGAGGTATCCATATTGTAGTTTAGCGGATCCTGAACCTGCGGCGCCGATGCCAGATTTTCAATCCGGTATCCAAGGTTATAATTATATTTAAATAATTTCGTTTTTGAATAACTCCAGGCTTTCAAAAAATTGGTATCCAGCTTATAATAAAATGGAATGCTTCGCTGGCTCAATTCAGGCAATTTATTTGATGGTGTGATCCTGATCTCACCCAACTTGATGTTGTAATTGTTGATCAACTCAAACAATTTCAGCAAAAGACTTCTGGCTTTTTCAATTTCCTTGCAATCGCAGCCCGAGGCCGGCGAAGGATAAAAATCGTGACGAAGATCTTTGGGTTCGCTACTAACTTCCGACAGCAATCCCAACATCAGGTGTTTTGGGAAAGCAGTGATGTCGGGCAGGCAAAGCTTTTTGAGCTGAAGCAGCAAATCTTTTAATTCGTTGTAGGTATCCACCAGATCTTTTAGCAGATCGTAACGGTACTGAATATCGAAAGGCACGCCATACGGACTGAAGGCATAATAACTGTTCAGTTTTGAAAGCGTAGAACTCAGCGAAGTTTTGGAAATACTAACCTGCAACAATTTGCCAAAGTTTTTTACGATCAAACTAATCCCCTGTCCAAGTTGCGAAACCGTATTGTTTTTACTTAAGGTGCTCCCTTTAATCGCATCGTAATAAGCCCGTTTTAATTCTTCGTATTTCGAGGTATTGATTTGATTGAGCACCACTCGTTTCACTGCCGGTTCGGGCAGATTAAAATACTGTTCGAAGCGGTCGTGGTTGGTATAAATTACATCGTTGGAAGCAATAAATTCGGCATCGGCTTTTGAGACCAGCAACACCCGAAGGCGATTAATCTGGGCAATTCCCTGGTTGTCGCAATCAATAGCTGTGCACAGATCTCCTGCATCGGCAAACGACTCGAGATAGAGCAACACTACCATATTATTCAGGTTAGGCAAGTCGCTCAATGACGTTACATCTTCAACCTGTGTATCCGGAGGATAAAGTTCATACAAATCAAGCACTTCGAAGCCCATGTCATCACCACCTGTAAGTCTTCGAAAACGTTCGTACGAAGCAGCATCGTCCTTAAACTTCTTATACATGGAATACGTCAGCGAACCAGTCACAATATTCTTCAATGGCGAATTGTCAACAGCCTTTTGCAGTTGAATCAGATCGCCATCGGTAGTCACTCCAACACCTTGCGAAATGGTAATATTCGCCCCACTCTTACTCACCTTGAATCCGCAAACCAGTCCAACGCCATTCAGGAAAACACGCGTTAAACGGTCCTGGTCGTCGAAGTAAGTTATAAACTCATTCAACTGGGTTTCAGTCAATACCTGGTTATCGACGAAAGTATGATACTTGGTTGTGATTTCTGTTAATTTCGATGCCATCACTTCTGTAATTAAAGGTTTCCAATATTTGTTCGGCCCAGAATCATCCGGCCTTCCAACGAATCTTCTTCATCATCGCAATCGATCAACCGGCCTGCGGGGTAAATCGAATTCAGTTGTTCGAGCGATTCTATTAGCTTTTTCAATTTAGTCTTTACCTGTTTCTGCCCCGATTTTGTTTTCGAAAGCAGAAAATCTTTGTATGCGTTTTCAAACTGAACCATGTCGTTCTTGTCATCATCAACCCAGCCTTTTGGTTCTCCAATCCAGCAGACGCGTGCCAACACATGAGCGGGCAATTCTCTGCGGATCAGGTCTTCCATGAAGTTTCTGAAATCCATGTTTCCAAAGCGATATGTCCAGCCGGGTAAAATCACCGTAACACGATACGAATACGGATCGATGGGTTCGCAGCTTTCGCAATTATCGGTACACACCGACATAAACTCATCTTTTAATCCCTCTTCGGCAGTCACATCGGGGCGCAGCAGAATGTGTTCAACAATGTACATTCCCTCCTCTTTAAAATCTTCGCGCAGGAATTGGATCAAATCCAGGATTGCCTGTTTCAGCTCTTCCTGTGTATCGTAGTAAAGAAATTGCCGTGCAATAATCCGGTCGGTGCTGTCGGGATCGGCATTCAGGTTGATCACATCAAAGGAATACTTGCCGCTCTCTGCTTTTTGTATTTCAAAATTGCCAACTTCGGCTTCATCATTAATGGTTATCGTAAAACCTTCTTCAATGACTTCAGGATCGGTTTCCACCACTTTAACGATCGACTGATACATTTCTTCTCGGGCAGAATGCGGTGCTTTGTAGTTTACGGTTGCCGAAAGCACAGCCTCGCCTTCATCGTTCCTGATCCGCCAGCGATAAACCGTTTTTTCATCGGCATCTTTCAGGTCGTAAATCTCGGCATACGAACCGGACAGATCACTCCGGCTAAAATCTTGAACGCCGCACAAGCGGGCTATTCGCTTTTGAGCTCCTGCTACATTTTTTGTATCCCAAAGTTGAGTAGGTTCCTGGTCGAAATAATTGAACGCACTTCCACGCCAGTTACTGATGCCTTTGTTTACAATTTCTTTTTTTCCACCGTTTTCTTTCACAATCTCGCCGTATTCCGAAAGAAAAGTTTGCTTGGCATTTACCACGGCTTGTCCGGCATAATTCCCGTACAGTTGTTTCATTAAAAATGAATACTGAGTGAAGTTTTCGGCAAAGCGTGCCAGCAAATGATCAAGCAATTGATTTTTGCGAACTATATTATCATCTAGATCGTCCAATAGTTGTTTGGTCAGGAGTTCATCATCTGATTCCGGGTAGCCTTCCACCAGATCTGAAAAACCTTTTATGTCTTTCACTGCCTGCGTAAAATAGGTACTGCTCAAACTGTTGTCTACCGAAAGCACTTCCTTCACCTTATCCAAATGTGCAAAGTAGGTGGCAAATATCTGATCAAAAAACAAAAGGTAAGCTTTTAACTGCTTCGCCTGCGCTTTACGCGCTACCGATGCTCTTGAATTCAATCCCACCTGCCCGATTCCATAGGTCTCCGGAAAATCGTTTTGAATGGTAGTTGTTTCGCCGGTTCCCAAATACTCGTCTTCAGGAACGGGAATATCTTTGTCCAACGCTGAAAGTTCCTGCCGGTCGGTTTCTTCGGCATCCATTTCAGCCATGTATTCTTTTACTTTTCTGCCGTTTACATTTACCGGTAACACGCCCTTGTAGTAACTAAAAGCACTCAGGTGGCAGCGAACGGGTTTCTTTCCCTCATCCACACAAACCAGCCAAACATCCTTTTCTTCCTCGGGATTGTTGCAATCGTTTATCGAAATGTCTTTGATGAGTTTTACCCCGTCAATTTTCATGATCAGCTGAACAAGGTCCGACAAGCGAATTTCTTTTCGCAAACGGGCATTTTCCAATTCTTCGGGATCGATAAAACCATGCTCAAGAATTGGTCCTTCAAAAATCTGGTCGCTTGAATACCCTTTGTCAAACATTTGTTGTAACGAATAAAACCAGAGCTTGGGCGAAAAATAGGCATCGATGGCGCGTAAAACCTGTGCATGAACTTTTTCTTCGTCCACCTCGGGATCGAGTTCAATGCTGGCACACACCTGAATCGGCTGCGTTTCCACCTTTTTTACCTTCACCAGATCTTCGCAAAGGTTACGGTTGGCATGGTAAGTGGTAATTATTTTCTGATCAATTTCCTCAATCTTGGCTTCCTTATCATCCACTTTTTCAAGAACGCGTTCATCATAATCCACAATGATTTTATATAATCCGTTTATAATGAACTGCTTTTGCTCCTGATCATCAAGATCTTCAAAATCTTTTGGATCGTAGCTCAGTAAATCGTGTTTGCAATCCACATGAACTGTCTTTTCAAATTTCTTCAGCCAGCAATTTTTTACGCCATCAATATCGATGAATAACTTCCTGTAATCGGCTTCGGTTACCGGGTTTGAAGGCAAAATCTGTTTGGCGTCAAAAAACTGGTCGTTCAACGATCCCGAACCTGCGGGTGTTAAAATGTTTTCGAGCGGCATAGAAACGCGGGCGCCCAAATCGGTAATGGCATAACTCAGCATTTCGAGTATGGTGATACCGGGATCGTGCTCGTTGTAATCGGTCCAGATATTTCCGGCGAGTTTTTCGATGTATTCCTGTCCTTTTTGGCGCAGGAAAGCATAATCCAGGTCGTCGCCTGTTGCCACCTTTTTAGGAATGGTAATATGTTCGTTTAACTCTGACATGGTTCTGCGGGTTCGATTTTGATGTTTGAACAATTATTTTCGACATCGTAAACTCCGTGCATTTTCGATGATACTAAAATGGCTTCGGGACTGTTCGGGCTCGCAATTTTCACCTCTGTTTCTTTACCGGTTGCTGCATTGGTTTGAAACAGTTTTAAATCGCTTACAAAGTCCACGTATTTCAGTTTTTCGACATAATCGATAACAATGCTTTTGTGCAACGAAAGTCCAAATTGTATAAGTGCTTTGCTGTCGAAAGCCCAGGGTGAAAGCAGGCGCGTCAAGTCTTCTTTTAGTACTGATTTGTAATAAACCTCGTCGTATCCCTCGTGAAATTGTACCTTCAGATCGACACGTACTTCCTCGTATTCCGGATTGATCACTTTCGTACTGATCAATGGAGAGTTTAATTTCCGGATAAAATTCTCAATACGATTCAGTGTTGCCTTGCTCACCCTGGGTTTATAAATGTCGAATACATTTCGGTTAACGATATCGGGAATGACTACCAACACCACATTTCCGGGGGCCAGGTAGCTTGTTTTTCGTTTTTCATTCTCAACTTTTGTTGAGGTATGATTCAGGCACTTTACTTTATGAATTTCAGGAAATTCCTGCAGCACCAGATGCTCGTAATCCCATAAAGTTATGGCCCGGTTTTTATGTCGCAATCGCTCACTAACACGGCGATAAAAAGCTGAATCACTTTCCGTTGGTTGGCCCCCAAAAGAACTGTAAGGTTGCGAAAGCGACTTAATTCTTGGCGGCCTTACTAACATTTTCGAAATGGTACCGGAGGACAATCCGTCGTTCAGATGATCCAGCTTGTTATTATTATTTTCAAATTTGGCTTCTACAGCTTGTGCATGAATTCCAATAACTTTTGAAACCGCGTTGTATTTTTTGTGTATTCTCGCTCTCAGCCACATCATTCTGCCAGGCAGCAAAGTATTGTCGCTGGTGGCTTCTTTTGGAATCTTGAACTTGAAAATGCCCGATTTAAGGAAGTTGTCGGTTTGGTTGGAAATAATGGAAGAACGTTCCAGCCGTTTCCATTCGTTGCTGCACAACATCCACCACTCCACTTTTTGTTTTCCCACAAACGATTCTGCTTCCGGATTTTCGCTGCCTTCAAGCACCTGTATCAACAGCGACACATTTTGTTGTGGCTGTGCATTTTCAAGTCCGATGTAAAGTTCTCCGCCATTACAATAAGTGGGTACTGCATGCTGTATTTTTGCTTCATCTGCGGGCAAAATCTTATTGGCAATCTTTTGCTCAATATCTTCCAAGGCCTGACCAAATGGATGCTCGTGGTAAAGTTTAAAGTCTTTAAATTCGTAAGTGTCTTTTTCCGGTTTTAGTTGCGCTGAAGCATAATAATCCAGCGTTAATTTTTCGATAAACGGTGTGTAAGGTTCGTTGGGAACAATTACGCTTTTATCCTCATTACTCATGGCCAACGCATACAAGCGTGGATACATATCATGCAGAAATGGTGTATTTAATGAAAGTCGAACCGGACCAACATTTTCATTTTCTGCATCGGGATTTGACAAATCAAACGAAAAATAAAAGATTTGCTCCACCGGTTCATCAAACAGCGAAACCTCTTTCAACTCGCTTTGTACGGTCCAAACCTCTTGCTGATTTAGTTCTACAGCTGCAGTAAAGTACGAGTTGTTTTTAACGATAAGCGTTTTGGTCAGAAAATTGAATTGAGATATATTTCCCAATCCAGAAAAATTAAATTGCCCCGAAACTGCGTTCAATTGCACATTTGGAAAGGTTGCGCTATTTGAAGTTTCATCACCTGAATCAGAAGAGGAATCAACTTCCGGAATATCGTAAATACCGGTTATATAATTCTTTCCGGAAAAACGTGCCAATTTATTTTGACGATATGCATAATACCAGTCTTTAAAGTCATCCGGCGTATTTTTCCATTCAATATTAATGTTCAGTTTGTTCCATTTCTTTTTGTACAGTTCGGCATAATCCACATAAAACTTCGATTTTTTTACCGGCTGTGTACCAAACGGATAAAAGGGTTTTGCGGCATTTATTGCACCGATATCGTTGTAAAGATTCAGGTTTTCAACACCAACCGCTGCCACATCGATCGAGAATTCGTTTAGTTGTTTGTCCACCAGATCGCGGTAAAGTTCGTGTCCTGTTTCGTTGCTTGTGTTGATGAGTACCCGGCAAACCGGAAATTCAGTGTCGAAATTCTCGGCGTGTATTTTTTTATCGTAAGCCACAACGGCTTTTTCATCTTTTGGAATCTGGAAAAGAATGCGAATAATACTCAAATCTGTGGCATCGGAGCCCGATGAAAAACTAGTACCGATAGCATCGTTCTTAAAAGTGTCGATGATTTCTGCGGAATCGAGCCAGCCTTTTTCTCCGGTAACCAGAATTTCAAGGTTGGCTTTTAAATCATCAAACGAATACGTTTTTGAAAGTGCCGCTTCGAAATCGAGTGTCAATTGTACGAAGCGCTCTCCTTCCTGCAGTTCAAGAATTTCGCCCGAAACCGCAAAACCAATTGTGGCATCCGGCAATTCAGGGTATTCGCGCAGATCAGGCTCATTCGTTTCAGGAGGAACTTCGTAGTAGGCAAACGGCCACCATTTTACATTTTTATCCGGGAAATCAGCACCGGCGCCATCGTAAGAATTGGCCACATCGGCAGCTTTTATTTTTTGGTATTCATGATCGTTGTAAACGCTTTTTAGTGCCGCCACTTTGGCCTGATTGGCTACCAGGTCTTGCTCTGTTTTATAAATGAGTTTTTTACCGTTTGCGTCTTTCCCTGCATCCAATGCTGTTGCTTCGGATACGATTTCAGCTTCGGCATTTTTGGCCAGCTCAAATAAAACATGAACGGTATCGGGAGTTGCCGCTTGTTTCTCGAGTTTCAGTACCTTTTTGTAATAGAAATCTAGGTGTCGTTTTGTTAAGCGATTAAAGTGTTTCTTCGTGGTATCGAGCAGTTTTATAAAGGAGACGAACAAAGCCAGGTGCGGTGTTATTTCCGAACCGTTTTCGAGCTCCTTAAGAAAACTGGTCAATTCATCTTTTGCGATAAAAAAGTCCTGCCAGTTACCGGCTGGAACCTGGTCGTTTTTGGTATCGAAATAGTTAACATGATCCGCAAAATCCCAGGCAAATTTCATCCACTCTTCCAGCCCAAAATCGTTCAGTTTTACCCATGCCGGATCGAGCGCTTCAATAAACCGCGATTGTTGTTCGGTTCCCTCACGGGGTAGTAATATGTCTTTTCCGCAATTTGCCATTTAAATGTCGTTTATGTTTCGCTGCCTTCGGTTTTATAGAATGGGAATACCATGTTTTTTCGCGAGTTGGTCGACCGGATGGTATAATCGATATTGATCAGCAGTTCGCCTTCCAGTTCATTGATCGGATCGATGGCGATTTTATTCACATCGATTCGTGGTTCATGATACAGGATCGCTCTTTTTATCAAATCGATCACATAGGTTTTCAGCGTCAGATTTAAGGGTTTAAAAAGCAGTTCATCGAGATTGCAGCCGTAACCGGGAACCATAATTCGTTCGCCCAAACGGGTCGACAACAATATCTCCAGACTGCTTTTAATGTCTTCTTCGTTCTCAAGCAGTTTCACGCTTTTTGTCCCCTTTTTGAATTCAGGGGGAAAACTCCATCCGCGTCCTAAAAATGAATTGTATTCCTGCATGTTAACCTCCAATTATTACGGTTGCACTTCCCATTACTATTGATCCGCCGTGAGCAGTAAGATCGCCAACCCGGGCGGCCGGCATTCCTCCGATAAAAACGGTTCCCGATCCCATTGCAATCGTATCGGGCGGCCCGGTACAAGTAGCCATGTCGCCTACGCGCGCTGCGGGCAACCCTTCAATCATAACCGTCGGTTCGCCGGGAGGTAAAATCGGTCCTCCAACATGTGGTGCTCCGTTCGGATTTACCATCGGACAGACGTGCATATCATTTATTCTTGCTGCTGGTGGCATATCAATTTATTTGTACTAATGATCCTGTAACTTTTGTAATGGCCGATGATGCCAGTTCCGAACCGGCGCCTCCTTCGGCTTTAAATTCAGCATTGGCTGTAATGCCAACATTCATCCCTTCAATGTTTACATCGCCCGTTGCTTTTATCGAAATATCTCCGTTGCTTTCGAGTGTTATCCCACTGGAATCGAAAGTGCTCACATTTCCCGATTCATCTTCGATTTTAATGGTTCCGGCATCATCGTCAACCGTTATGATTTTTCCGCCAGGTGTTTCCAGAATGATCGATTTGTTCTCGTCATTGAACAGGAATTTCAGTTCGCTGCGGGTTACAAATCCCTTTTCATTGTTCGGCTCTTCAGGCTCAAGCGGCGATGGCAACGCACTACTGTGCAACATGCCCAAAATCACCGGATCGTTTGGATCGTCATTCAGAAAACCAACGATCACCTCATCATCCAATTCAGGACGGAAAAACGATCCGCGACTGTCGCCGGCATCAAGTGTTGCCACGCGTGCCCAAACACCTTGTTCTTCGTTGTTAATAATTGGCATGCGTACCTGAACCCGGTATTCGCCATTCGGGTCGTCGTGAATTTGCGTGACTTTTGCCACGTGCAATCCACTAACGGCACCAAGCAATCCGGCTGCCGGCATTTCATTGATATCAACCGTCTCGGAGAACCACTTTGGATTGATTCCGAACTGAGTATCAATGGTCCAGTTGCCTTCGGTAATCTGATGACGAACGGCAGAAACATACACTTTACCATTGAAGCGGTCTCCTACTCCTGACAAGACAACTGTAGTATTTGGCTTCACATCAGGAACGCCCTGAAAGCGCACCCGTCCGCGTGTTTTCGACAGCTGATTAAATAATTTTTTGGCATTGGCCCAATCTTGTAAACCGGCATCGGTACTGGCGCTTCCATCGCGTAATTCGAGTTTATCCAACTCAATTACCGAAGCCAGTTCATCGGGTGAAATATTTCCATTGAGCTCAACATCGTCATTATTGGCTTCCTTTTCCACAATTTCCTGGTTCGCCACATCCCAGCCAAAACTGCTTACGTTGGCAAACTGGTTTCGGGCATCCATCTCCGCATCAAAATCAAGAATAGTAGCCCCGTAAACCAGCGTCATTTTTTCTTCCTGCGAATAATCAGGAGCAAGCACCGAAAATTTACCATCATCGATCACACAAACTTTGCCGTTTGCCTGAGCCCGTGTAATGCAAAAATCCCAGTCGCTAACACGATACTGCACCATTTCAGGATAATCAGCGTTAGTGGATTCCACATCGGTTTCCAAACCATGAGCACCAATAATTTCTTCCAGAATATCGCTGTCTTTGCTGTCGTAGAAATATTTGCTTTTGCGGCCGATGCTCATTTTCACGGCTTTGTCTTTGCATTCAATTTCCAGTTGTGCTTTGTCGGACCGAATCTTCAGATTATGCCGAATTACAATCCCTTTGAAAATCGTTTCTTCCTCGGAATGGTAACCGCTTTTTATCTCAATTTCCTTTCCGGGGACAAAGAAACTTTCGTTGCTCAGCACAAAATCCTGGGCCGCAGGATCGCCGTCGAGCAGTACAATTTTTGCCCAGGGAATCCGGTTGATCTCCTTTTGCACCGTAATGCTCAAAACCTGGTTAGTAGAAGACAGTTCTTCCCCTTCTACAAGAATTTTGTAGGTAACCAGATCAGCCGACCGTGCTGTTGGTATGACTCGCGTTTCAGGCATATTTATGAGACTTTTTCTATTGGTGGAAAGAATATTTTCTGTCCTACCTCTAATTTTCTAAAATTGGTGATGCGGTTTGCTTTTGCCACTTCCAGGTAATATTTCGAGTCGCCGTAAATCCGGTGCGTCATCAAAGGCAAAGTATCGCCTTCTTTCACTTCCCGAATGTGAGTAAGATCGGGCGAATTATTGTTTTCGGTAGCTACCCGCAAGGTATCCTCGACAAAACCTTTAAATTTTGCATTGGCCGTTGCGCGTAGTGGCGTACCATCGGCTTTAAACAGTTTAAAGGTGATATCCACTTCGGTTAAAACACCTTTGAACAAAAGCGTTCCCCACGAAATAACCAGGTAATTAGGACGATGCTCGTCGCCATTGTAATCGAAAACCACCCTTTTAAACTGATCGATATCTTCCATGATACCGTTTCCTTCATCTGCCGAAAGTTCGTTGTCATCGGCAGTAGAAGGATCACCGTAATTCACCAAAACTCCTGTCCGGTCGAAAATAAACTCCAGTTCCAGGTCTTCGGGCGGTGTGCGGTTATAGCGCGGCGAAGAAGAACTTGTTCCCGACGCCTGCTGTTCATTCTGCTCCACTTTGTACTTAAAAACATACTTTTCCGGGTTCAGCAAAGTCTGAAATTCGCCGTTAGCCACTTCGTTATTGAACTGTTCGTCGCGGTATGCTTTTATCTGCAGTTTTGTAAGTTCTCCCGTCATATTAGCGTTCTTCTTTTTTCGATAATAAGTCCATCACCTGCTCCACACAAGCTTCAATAATCTTCTCTTTTGAGCTTTCCGACTCACCGCCACCACTGTTTTGTCGCTGTTCCGATTCACCGGAAACATTGATTTTGATGTGTAATTCCTTAATTTCTATCGGCATAATTATATTACGTTGAAATAGTTATAAGTCAATTCCAGTGTTTCGATGGCCAGTTTGCTTTCTTCGGCATTAAAATCGCTCATGCTCCATTTTACCGGGTAAGCATGAACGACATTCCAGCTCATCAGCGGCTCATGTTTTTCATTCAGCAGTTTTACGATCAGATTGGTGGGTTTAAAGCTAAAATTTTCAACTGCATCACGGCACCATTTTATCACCTCCGAATCCACGAGTAGTCCGCGTTTCAGAACCAGGTTAGGATACTTGGTCCGAACGGGAACTTTGTGTTTAAAGCGGTTCTCTCCCCCTTCGGCAATTTCTTCGGTATCCACGTCAACAGTCAGTCCTGCAACCGACTGAAAACGCTGATCGCCGCTACTGGATGAGATATTCGGAAACTCAACACTGAAATGAAATCCTATGGGTGGATGGAATTCGCTCATTCTATCATGGTGAGTTTTTCATGTACGAACTCGGCGGTCTCGATTGCAATTTCGTTGCCATCGGCTTTAAAATCAGTCGCCTGAATTTTGGTGATGTAGGCATTTATCGCCTTCCAGCTTACCACCGGCTCGTGACTTTCGTTCAACAAACTGATCACCAGGTCGCCTCGGTATTTCTCTTCACCTTCCTGGAAATAAACCGTTTTCACCCATTTCTCGTAATACTCGCGTCCTTTGTCGGCAAAGGTTCCGCGTTTCAAAGTAATGTTGCTGTATTTCGACAAACCGGGTTGTTTGCTTTTGTGGTATTCGGCATCGGCACCAGCGCGGTATTCGATCACTTCGCGTTCGAAATCGAGGCCTGAAACTTCGGTGCAGTTAAAATCTGTGTCGCCAAAGCTCACTTTAAAATGAAACTTTGGTAATGGATATGTAGTTGCCATAATTTATTCTTTTAAAGTGTTATTGATTTAAACCTCCTGCATTTTGTGAGAGAATCGCAGAACGATGAATTCTGCCGGACGAACGGCTGCCATTCCGATCTCGATGATCATATAACCGTCGAGAATATCCTGTGCGGTCATGGTTTCTCCCAAACCTACTTTTACAAAGAAGGCTTTATCAGGTGTTGATCCTGCCAATGCACCGGCTTTCCACAGGTTCACCAGGTAATTGTCGATCATGGCTTTTACCTTCACCCAGGTGTTGGCATCGTTAGGTTCGAAAACGAAGATTCCGGTAGCTTTTTTAACCGACTCCTCTACCATGTTAAAGAAACGACGTACCGGAACGTAACGCCACTCGTTATCGTTTCCGGCCAAAGTTCGCGCGCCCCAAATAAGGGTGCCTTTTCCGGTAAATGCCCGAATAGCATTAACCGATTTTCCGGCTTCTGTATCGATATTAAGACTTTCCTGGTCTTCGCTGGTAATATTAACAGCAGGTCCTTTTACTGCAGTAATGGAAACATTTGCCGGAGCTTTCCAAACGCCACGGTTAGAATCGACCGCGGCATAAACTCCTACCACTGCTCCACTTGGCGGAAGAACCACACCTTGTTTATTTATTGCTGCGATGATTCCGCTGTAAACCGGATCGATCTGCTTCAGCGTGTCGGTCCTGACTTTGCGAGTAGCTGCAAGTTCCGAGTAGAATCCATCAATTAATGCATTTAATTTGTCGTAAAGTGCGGTGAAAAATGGAGCAGCCTTCGAAGCCGTGCTGGTATCAGAATAAATATCGTTTGCTGAAGTTGTTGGTGCAGCAAAAGTGTAATCAGAGAAATTAGTATCGAAATCTGCCAACGTTAAAATCGGACTGTCCCAAGGAGGACCGGCCGGAACACTTCCGTTTGCCGCATCGCTAAAATAAACGTAATCGTACAATACTTTCAGCAACTTATGAAACGGTGCATCTTCTGCAATTGTCTTGGCATGCAAACTGGCAGCCGATTTTGGATCGGCAGTATCACCGTCAGTAAAAGTCAAGATATAAAATGCTTCAAAAGCGTCATAAATAACACCAGCCTGAGTAACGAGTTGCGGCCGGGAGGTAATTGGCCCTAAAGCGGCAGGTGTGGCTTTTGCTGCAATATCATTATCCAGGTGTCCGATGATCGTAACCAAGTCGCTGTTGAAAAGCGAAGTTACAGGACTCACCGGTGAACCGCCTTTTGTGAACGTACCCGCAACAATTGCATCGTAATCAATTTTAAAAGGCAATGTGGTTTTTAGCCACGGATAATATGTTGCGCCGTATTTCAGGTAATTCATACCCACGTTGTTTCTGAACTTGGCCACAGGATCGTCGGTTGGAGTAGCTTCATTGTTACCGTTTACAATATCGAGCACCGAAAAGCGGTCCTGTAATTTATTGCATTGTGCCAACATGGCGGCATGTACCTCACCGGCGCTGGCTTCTGCCAGGTGAACCGATTCAGGAATAACCAATAATGTGGGCAGGTCTTCTTTCTCAAGCGTTGCAAGTCCATCTAATAATGCATCTTTTGTTGATGAAAGATTGGCATTGGAAAACGGATCATCATCATAGCTTCCCACGGAAACGATGTAGCAATCGCCGCCACCGTTAGCGAAGAACATTCGCAATGAATCGTAAATTAAGAATTCGCCGTTTACCACAACCGATTTCACTGAATTATCGGGTTTCAATGCTACTTCAATGGTAGTTGGATCGGGAGCACCTCCAAAAAAGAACTCGTACTCTTTTAACGAGCCTATTTTTATGGGTTTAATAATACTTTCGGCGTGAAAGTCGACGCCATCAACCACAGCCTCTTCGGTGTAGCCAATAAAGGCGGGAATCGCGGTTTCTACCTGAGCAACCGAGGGCGGAAAAATGGATATTTCCTCCACGTAAACGCCGGGTGTTTTGTAAGTTGTTGCCATAACTGTTTTGATTTAATGTGTTACATGTATATTTCTGAGTATATTTTGTTATCAGCCGCATTGGGCTTTATTAGTTTCGCATCGGGATTAGGTAACTCCTGGTCTCCTAATTTTATGCTTATAAAGCCTCGTGCGGTTAGCGGATGTTCGGTTTTCGTTACCAACTGAAGGGCGTTTCCGTTTTCTTTTTTAACATCGTCGCTGTTATGCGTTTGCTGGTTGCTGTTAAAAAAGTAGCGCCAGGTTGTTTTACGGTTAGCAAATACAATATTGAATTCGCGTGCTTCGTTTCGCAAGGTCCCGTTTGGTTTAATTACATGATACGAACCGTTTTCGCCCATCATTCCAATTCTAATAATACCAATCAGTTTGTTTTGTTCTTCAGGCAAAAGCTGTTGCAGTTCATTTTTGATACTGTCCGAGTTTAAGCGGTAAGTATCGTCGATTTCAGCATTGCTATTCGATTTTTTAATCAAAGGAAATCCCGGATCTTCAGTAGATAAACGATTGTTGGAAAAGAAAAACAATTGACCAGCATTTACCAACCCGACTTGTGTAAAGTGATTGAATGTGCTGTTAAAAGTTTTCAGCAAAAAAGTGAAGTGCAGAGAGTCGCTTAATGGAATAAAGGGACTGTTAGAATCGATCTCTGATACTTTTGTCCATACCATAAAACCCCGGTCGGTGTTTTTGAGGATTAATTTATGACCTTGAAGTTTTTGGTTAGTTGTTGCTGAAGGAACGATAGAAAAGAGGTCGGAGAGAGGATAGCCGGCCAACTGTTTTTCTTTTTCAACATCAGACATACTGAAATAATCGTTAGTTCCTTTATTCAGGAAGTATTTGTGCAAAATATTTACAGCGAATAAAGGCTTATATGTGGTTGAAAAGCTCATTAATTTATATCCTTAAGGGTTCCTTTAATTTTTGTTATAAGTTCTGTGTTTGCTTGTTTCTTGCGTCGATCTACCTGTAGCAGTTGCACTTTGTAAATTACCGAGGGTAACTGTCGTCCGCCGTGGGTTCCCCAAATGTGATTCCACACTTCGAAACCCGGCGTATAAAGATCAACAACGAACTTAAAATCATCGAGTTCCTGCATCGACAAATTCGAGCGGTTGTACACGGTGTTTTGTGCTGTAAAAACTTTTTTCCCCTGGAAATATTCAAGTGTTTTTGTAATGCTGATCAGCGAATTGGAATAACTATCACAATTGGCGCTAACCATAAAAAAGAGGTTAATATTTACGGCCGGATTAAAATATTCGGCTTTATTATTAACCACCCGACTTGTTGGCTGATTTTTTAATGTTGATTCTTCCTGAACGCTCAACAATGAGATAATCACCTTTCCGTCAAGGTTTTTGGCTTTATCGGTTCCGGAATCCAGCAGTGCCAGATTTTCCAAAACAACAATTTTGCCCAATCCGGCATCGTCCAGATAGTTATCCAGTTGTTCTTTGAGAATTTGAAGAGCTTCGTAAATCATAATCACCTTTTCAGTTTCTACTACTTACAGTAAAACATAGATTTTTGCGTCCTTAAAAAAGGAAATCCTATAAATGAAAAGGGCTGTGGTTATTATCTTCTGTATTTGATGAAGCTTTTAGGAACTTCAATCGTTTAATGGTGAATACAAGTTACGACAATAAGATACATAAGTCAACACTTAAATTAAATCTAAATAAGACCATACTTATAAGCAATTACTAGACAACCAGTTACAACATGTCTGTAATTTTCAAGGGACTATTATTAAGAAAGGATTGTGGCTAATAATTTTGTTTTAGCTGGATAAAAAGTTGCTCAATTTCTTTAATCAATGCACTGTGCGAACCGCCAAAATCGTTAAACATAAACGAGAATACCAGCTTGTTTCCTTTATCGGTTGAAAGATAACCCGAGTAACAACGTACACGTGTCATTGAGCCGCTTTTTGCCTGCAATGTTTTTCCCGGTAGTTTTTGGGAATCGAAACGTTTAAAAGTCCCTTTCCCGGCAACTGGTAACGACTCAACAAAAGCATCGTTCGAAGCCATTCGTGTTAAAAAGCGGGTAAAGAATGCCGGAGAAACAGCATTAAAATGCGAAAGGCCGCTACCATCTTCCATAAAGATGTTTTCCATGCCTAATCCCTGCTCTTCCCAATATTCTTTCACCAAATCAATCGCGTCATTTCGGTTTCCTAATCCATTTTTCTCTACGGCAATTTGTTTCAGAAAATGCTCGGCAAACAGGTTTACACTTTCATGGTTTAGCACTTCTGCAATTTCCGCCAGAGTTGGTGATTCCTGCATATAGATCAACTTTGTTTTTTTGCTCACACTTTTCTCAAAACGTGAATCCCCGTCTACAAATACACCCTCGGCTGAAAGACTTTGCAAAAACGCACTCGCCAATACTTCTTCTGGATCAGGAATTGATGCTTTAATAGTAAAAGCACTGCGATTACGAGGAATAGTGCCCCTAATTACCCGGTGCTTGTCAAATGGACCGCCAAAAACATAGGCATTGTCGCTATTGTTATCTGCCGAAAGCACTTCGTTATCAATTTGCAATCCGTCAATTTTGGGATAGGTTTGAATCACTTTTGTAAGCTTACCTTCCTTTTTTGGCGACGAAAATGTTATTCGGTACATATTATCGAAAACCGTAAAAGCACTGGGTCCGGCGCCGTAATAATTACCAATATCGCCCCACACCCAGCTGTCGGGAATACGTTCCGTATCGTATATTCCGTCATCAAGAATTAAATCGCCTTTTACTTTTGTTATACCCGAGGCTTTTACCTGCCTGGCCCAGTTTTTCAAAAACTCAAAATAATGATCTTGAAAATATTCCGATCCCAAAGCCGGATCGGCTCCGCCAATCAATACCAAATCGCCATCTAAAACGCCATTTTTATCGATTTTTCCGGTGTACGAAATTTGTGTTTTAAAGCGGTACTCAGCACCCAGAATTTCCAAAGCGGTTCCTGAAGTGATCATCTTCATGGTTGAAGCCGGAACCAATAATTTATTGGGATCTAAGCTAAAAACAGTTTCGCCGGAATTCAGGTCGATCACATTCATGCCAACCGACGCATTTTTGTAATTGTCCTGCTGAAGCAGCTTTTCTACTGACGATTTAAAACTGTTTTGAGCAAGGATTTGCCCACTAAAAATCAAAAGAAAAAGTAGAGAGAAATAACGTACCTGCATTTTTTATTATTTTTGAAAGCCTAAAAATAACAGATTGTTTGGCTTGGCTGTACAAATCGAAATTAATTTGTATGACAAATTCAATCAATTAATATCAAAAAACAATAAAATGCTGCGAACAATATTAATAGTTGGTTCCGGAGGTTTTTTAGGAAGTGTTTTGCGCTACCTGGTTCAGATTTTCGTTGAGAAAGGTATGAGCACCACTTTTCCGTGGGGAACATTTGTAGCCAACATGGCCGGAAGTTTTATTATTGGTATGGTGTTCGCGCTGGCGCAAAAAGGCAACCTGTTGAATGCCGAATGGCGTATGTTTTTGGCTGTAGGCTTTTGCGGCGGTTTTACCACTTTTTCATCGTTTGCGTACAACAACCTCACCATGTTAAAAGAACAGGCTTACGGACAGTTTGTGTTGAACGTTGGCGGAAGTTTGTTTTTTGGTTTGCTTGCTGTTTACCTCGGAATGATTCTCGTTCGCCTTATTTGGTAACATTATCCGACCAATTTTTCCTGTATAGTTTCAAGCCATTAGTTGAAACCAATTCCCGCATTTTTCTGTAAAACCCTGTAGTGTAAAACCTAAAATTAACAGCGCTATGAAGACAACAGAAAAAACAGGAATTCTGAAGATTTACATCGGAGAATCGGATAAAATAAATGGTCGGGTGTTATTCGAAGAAATTGTATTTGAAGCACGAAACGCCGGTCTGGCAGGTGCCACTGTTTATAAGGGAGTAATGTCGTTTGGTGCCAGCCACAGCATACACACCATGAAAATCTTTGCCTTGTCGAGTGATTTGCCGGTTACCATTGAAATTATCGATAACATCGACAAGCTCGATCAATTTATCGAAAAGCTCAACCAGATATTAGACAATAGCCAACGGGGAGGATTGGTAACCTTTCAGGAGCTGGATGTTGTTCGTTACGAAAAAGGCTTAAAATACCGCGAAGAATATCATTGATAATCAACACGCTCCCCCATCCTCATTTTACACTTCAGCAGAAGCAGATTAGTTCAATTTAGTCTCGCATGTTAACTCCATGAAACCCAAACAACAATAAGCAATTCAAGACCTTTTAATCCTTTATATTCAACACTTTAACTAAACGTTAATAAACAAAATATTGTATCCTCTAAACATTTTCCGAGGGCACTGTAGAACAATTATTTGATATTTTCACGCCGCAGTTAATGACAGACCTAAAAGCTCGAAATAACGAGCCTATTTAGCTGTTTCAGCAAAAAACCGAAAATATATATTAATATGAGTTTTACACACGAAGTTGAAGGTATGGTTTGCGTTGCTAAGGGAGCAAATCATGGCCCGGCTCCAATTCCACAGGAAGGAAGTTGGACTAAAGCCAAAGAAGTTACAGACATTTCGGGTTTAACCCACGGTGTTGGTTGGTGTGCGCCACAGCAAGGTGCATGTAAATTAACATTGAATGTTAAAGAAGGAATTATTGAAGAAGCGTTGATTGAAACTATCGGTTGTACCGGTATGACTCACTCGGCTGCAATGGCTTCAGAGATCCTTCCCGGAAAAACAATCCTTGAAGCATTAAATACCGACCTTGTTTGTGATGCTATTAACACTGCAATGCGCGAGTTGTTCCTGCAGATCGTATACGGTCGTTCACAAACTGCTTTCTCTGAAGGTGGTCTTCCAATTGGTGCAGGTCTTGAAGACTTAGGTAAAGGTTTGCGTGGTGTTACCGGTACATTATACGGAACATCGGCAAAAGGACCTCGTTACCTTGAAGTAGCTGAAGGTTATGTATCGAAAATCGGTTTAGATGCTGATAACGAAATTATCGGTTACGAGTTTGTTCAGCTTGGAAGAATGATGGACATGATTAAGTCGGGCAAAGATGCTAACGAAGCATTGAAAGAAGCTACCGGAACTTACGGACGTTTCGCCGATGCAGTAAAAACCATTGACCCACGTAAAGAATAGGAGGAAAGAATTATGCCATTATTTGAAAGTTACGATAGAAGGATTAAACAGATTGAAGCTGTTTTAAATTCATACGGAATTGCTTCGGTAGAAGAAGCAAAACAAATTTGCGACGACAAAGGTGTTGACGTATACAACGTTGTTAAAGACACTCAGCCTATCGCGTTCGAAAACGCTATGTGGGCTTACATTGTAGGTGCTGCAATTGCCATTAAAAAAGGTCAGACTGAAGCTTCTGAAATTGCTGCAACTTTAGGTGAAGGTTTACAGGCTTTCTGTATTCCGGGATCGGTTGCTGACGACAGAAAAGTAGGTTTAGGTCACGGTAACCTGGCTGCAATGTTGTTACGCGAGGAGACAAAATGTTTCGCTCTTTTGGCAGGTCACGAATCATTCGCTGCTGCTGAAGGTGCAATTAAAATTGCCAATTTCGCAAACCGCGTTCGCAAAGAGCCTTTACGTGTAATCCTTAACGGATTAGGAAAAGACGCTGCAAAAATTATCTCACGTATCAACGGTTTTACTTACGTTCAAACTAAATTCGACTACGCTACTGGCGAGGTTGTTGAAGTTAGCCGTAAGAAATACTCTGAAGGTACTCGTGGCGAAGTTAACTGCTACGGTGCTGATGATGTACGCGAAGGTGTTGCAATTCTTCATAAAGAAGGTGTTGATGTATCGATTACCGGTAACTCAACTAACCCAACTCGTTTCCAGCACCCTGTTGCGGGTACGTACAAAAAAGAATGTTTAGAGCAAGGTAAAAAATACTTCTCAGTTGCTTCTGGTGGTGGTACTGGTCGTACACTTCACCCAGACAACATGGCTGCCGGACCTGCTTCATACGGTATGACTGACACTATGGGACGTATGCACTCTGACGCTCAGTTCGCAGGTTCTTCTTCAGTTCCTGCTCACGTTGAGATGATGGGATTGATCGGAATGGGTAACAACCCGATGGTTGGTGCTTCTGTTGCTGTTGCAGTAGCAGTTTCACAAGCATAATTCAGATAGCATTCGCAACATTTGTTGTGAAAAAGATATACTTTAGGCACAAAGTTTAGGAGAAATCTATAGCTTTGTGCCTTTCTTTTTTTAATCATATGTGCAAATGACAACAAGTACTACAAAAGAATTTATCATTGAAGAAGCACTAAAACATTTCGATGAAGGTTATGCCTGCTCGCAATCGGTATTGCTAGCATTTGCCGATCATTTTAAATTAGACAAAACCATGGCCAAGCGTATTTCAGCGACATTTGGTGGTGGAATGGGACGTTTGCGCGAAACCTGTGGAGCTGTAACCGGAGGTTTTATGGTAATGGGACTGGCATTCGGTAACGAGAAACCGAAAGACATGGACACCAAACTGAACAGCTACAAAAAAGTTCGAGAATTAAGCAAACTGGTTGAGGATATTCACGGAACAACAAATTGCCGACAGCTACTAATTAAACATGCTACCGAAGCTGAGGTTAAAGACCGCAAACACCACAAAATTATTTGCCGAAAAGTTGTAGGAGATGCTACTGCCCTTGTTTATGATATTCTGAAAGAAAATAACGAAATATAGCCAGGCTCTTCTCCTTCCACTTTCATGTCATACTGAACTTGATTCAGCATCTTGTTTCTCCTAAAAACAGTCCATCATCATAAGACCCTGAACTAAATTCAGGGTAACGTTCAGACTCCTCCTACCAAAGACATTCATATAGATTTTAATACTATAAAATCCTTGCCCGTTGAACACATTATATTGTAAACCATAGTAATGACCTTAAATTCACATAAAAAAGGAGTAAACTATTCGTTAATCTTCGTAATTTCGTGAAACAATTTAAGCGTCACGACGTTTACTTTGCAGTAATTGCACTAGCAATCTAGAAAAGTTAAATAAATAAAAACTACTTACAATGTTAATTAGCGACGTAAAAGCAAGAGAGATTATCGATTCTCGTGGTAACCCAACTGTTGAAGTTGATGTAACACTCGAAAGTGGTGCTTTTGGCCGTGCGGCCGTTCCGTCAGGAGCGTCAACCGGTGAAAACGAAGCACTTGAATTACGTGATGGCGACAAAAGCCGTTACTTAGGAAAAGGCTGTTTAAAAGCAGTAGCAAACGTTAACGACGTTATTGCAAAAGAAATTATTGGTATGGACGCTACCGATCAGGTGGCTGTTGATAGCAAATTATTGGAACTCGACGGTACTAAAACAAAATCTAACTTAGGTGCAAACGCTATGTTAGGTGTTTCGTTGGCTGTTGCAAAAGCAGCTGCCGAGTACTCTGAGCTTCCATTATACAAATACATTGGCGGAACAAACGCAAAAACATTGCCTGTTCCGATGATGAACATTATTAACGGTGGTTCACACTCTGATGCAACTATCGCGTTCCAGGAATTTATGATCCGCCCTATCGGTGCTCCTACTTTCCGCGAAGGTTTGCGTATGGGTGCTGAGGTTTTCCACGCATTGAAAAAAGTATTGGCTGCTAAAAACCTGTCAACTGCAGTTGGCGACGAAGGTGGTTTCGCTCCAGCTTTAGGTGGTACAGAAGAAGCAATCGAATCAATTCTTACTGCCATTAAAGATGCAGGTTACAAAGCTGGTCGTGCAGAAGATGGTGGCGATGTTTCTATCGCGATGGACTGTGCTTCATCTGAGTTCTACAAAGATGGTGTTTACGATTACAGCATTTTCGAGCCAAACGGAGTAAAACGCAGTTCGGAAGAGCAAGCTGCTTACCTGGCTGAATTGATTGCTAAATATCCTATCGATTCAATTGAAGACGGTATGGACGAAGGCGACTGGGACGGATGGGTAAAACTAAACGCTGCCATTGGCGACAAATGTCAGTTGGTTGGCGACGACCTTTTCGTAACTAACGTTGAGTACCTGAAAAAAGGTATCGAGTTGGGTGCTGCTAACTCAATACTTATTAAAGTGAACCAAATTGGTACTTTAACTGAAACGTTAGACGCAATTGAAATGGCACACCGTGCCGGTTACACTTCAGTAACTTCTCACCGCTCGGGTGAAACTGAAGACTCAACCATTGCCGACATTGCAGTGGCTACCAACTCTGGTCAGATTAAAACAGGTTCTATGAGCCGCTCAGACCGTATGGCAAAATACAACCAGCTGCTTCGTATTGAAGAAGAACTGGGTGCAAGCGCCATCTACGGATACAAAAAAATCTATAAGAAGTAGGGATCTGCGGTTTGTAACCGCATAAAATCCGGAGGTTAAAAACCTCCGATCCCAAAAGATATGAAACCGTCTTTCGTTTGAAAGACGGTTTTTTTATTCCTTTTAATAATACCCTCAATCATTTTTCAAACAATCCATTTTGCACCGTCCTTTACCTTAGATTTACACCTATAGTTTCAAATATAGCAAAGATGTAATTTTGAAATAAACAAAACATATTAAAAAGAAA